>NZ_JARCHA010000126.1:0-200 GCF_048957895.1 Paraburkholderia sp. A1RI_3L | reverse complement strand
TCCATCTCGTAGCCGATCGCTGCGATGCGGGTCTTGAGCGGCTGGATCTGCGGATTGTCCGGAGAGAGCGATTCGACTTCAGCGAGTCTTGCCCGGGTAGCCAGCATCTCGTCCTGCAACTTGCCGACCAGTTGCAGCTGGAGCGCCGACTGCCGGTCAGGATCGAATACCGCGTAATTCATGCGGTATTCGCTCAACGC
>NZ_JARCHA010000125.1:0-207 GCF_048957895.1 Paraburkholderia sp. A1RI_3L | reverse complement strand
CCCCGCGCCGTTCGGGCCGAGAATGCCGATCTTCTGCCCTCTTTCGAGCACAAAGTTCACGTCGTCGAGCACGACCTTCTTCCCGCCGCGGGCCGGATAGACCTTGGTCACCCTGTCGAGCTGGATCATCCTGCCTCCACCCGTCGGTAAACGAGCCGCAGGACCAGCAGCCCGGCGAGAAACAGGAGCGACGAGACCGTCACCATG
>NZ_JARCHA010000124.1:0-207 GCF_048957895.1 Paraburkholderia sp. A1RI_3L | reverse complement strand
TATGGTGACGGTCTCGTCGCTCCTGTTCCTCGCCGGGCTGCTGGTCCTGCGGCTCGTTCACCGACGGGTGGAGGCAGGATGATCCAGCTCGACAGGGTGACCAAGATCTATCCGGCCCGCGGCGGGAAGAAGGTCGTGCTCGACGACGTGAACTTAGTGCTCGAAAGAGGGCAGAAGATCGGCATTCTCGGCCCGAACGGCGCGGGC
>NZ_JARCHA010000123.1:0-211 GCF_048957895.1 Paraburkholderia sp. A1RI_3L | reverse complement strand
TTATCCGGTCGCAGCCGACCGGAGCTGGCATTGCGGCACCCATCTTGCGCCGGACGTGCACGGTCCGGTCCATGCCATCGCCGACGGCGAGGTGGTGGCATACCGCGTCTGCCAGCACGCGATGGATGACGGCAACGGCAATGCGGGTTTCGTGCTGCTCAGGCACTCGACCGAAACCGGTGACGGACGCACGCTGACGTTCTATTCGCTC
>NZ_JARCHA010000122.1:0-218 GCF_048957895.1 Paraburkholderia sp. A1RI_3L | reverse complement strand
AGCAAATCTTCGATACGCCATCTCACGTCTATACGCGTGCGCTGCTCGCAGCGGTGCCGCGGCTCGGATCGATGCGAGGAACGGATTTGCCGGCCCGCTTTCCGCTGCTCGCAGGCACGGATGTCGCGCCGATTCAGGCGGTGTCGCCGAGCGCCCGGAGCGCGCCCGATACGGCGGCGCAGGAGCGCGAGCCGATCCTGAGCGTGCGCGAGCTGACC
>NZ_JARCHA010000121.1:0-218 GCF_048957895.1 Paraburkholderia sp. A1RI_3L | reverse complement strand
AGTCAACTCGCGCACGCTCAGGATCGGCTCGCGCTCCTGCGCCTTGGTGTCGAGGGCGCTGCGAGCGCTCGGCGCGGCCGCCTGAATCGGCGCGACATCTGTGCCTGCGAGCAGCGGAAAGCGGGCCGGCAAATCCGTTCCTCGCATCGATCCGAGCCGCGGCACCGCTGCGAGCAGCGCACGCGTATAGACGTGAGATGGCGTACCGAAGATTTGCC
>NZ_JARCHA010000120.1:0-221 GCF_048957895.1 Paraburkholderia sp. A1RI_3L | reverse complement strand
CCCACGCTGACAGCGGGAAACACGACCGTGTAGAACAGGTTTGCGAGCTTCTGTATGTCGGCCACGGGCGCGTTCGACACGTAGAGCATGTCCTTGTCGCGCATCGGAAACTGCTGCGCGACGAACATGCTGGCCGGGTCTTTCATGTCGATGCGGTACACCACCGGCACACGGCCGTCGGCCGTGACCGGCAATGCTTCATCCTGCGTCTGGGGAACCGA
>NZ_JARCHA010000119.1:0-226 GCF_048957895.1 Paraburkholderia sp. A1RI_3L | reverse complement strand
GAAATCAAATGCGGGAAGCGGCCGCTGGTCGTGGGCGACGACCGCCGGCACGCGATCGCCGAGGCTGCGCATGAGCAGCGTATGCAGGCTGTCGAAGCAGCAGTAGACGAGCGTGCCGCCCTCCTTTTCCACGCGCGCGGCGATGGCCGGCACGAAACGCGCGAACTGCAGCACGTCGCCATGCCCCTGCTCGCCCCAGACAAAGAGCGTCCTGCCCGCTAGCGGC
>NZ_JARCHA010000118.1:0-226 GCF_048957895.1 Paraburkholderia sp. A1RI_3L | reverse complement strand
AAAGTCATACGGCGGAAGCGGCCGCTGGTCGTGGGCGATGATGGTCGGCACGCGATCGCCGAGGCTGCGCATGAGCAGCGTATGCAGGCTGTCGAAGCAGCAGTAGACGAGCGTGCCGCCTTCCTGTTCCACGCGCGCCGCGATCGCCGGCACGAAACGCGCGAACTGCAGCACGTCGCCATGCCCCTGCTCGCCCCAGACAAAGAGCGTCCTGCCCGCTAGCAGT
>NZ_JARCHA010000117.1:0-242 GCF_048957895.1 Paraburkholderia sp. A1RI_3L | reverse complement strand
TCCCTGAGCCACGGCGAGTTGTGCACGAGCGGATAGCCGCCGTACAGCGCATCGAGGTACACGATGTTCTGTTCGTTCTGCCACTGGTGCGAGACGACCGCGTCCGCGTGCTGGCTCATGAAGCCCACGAAGTCGTGGCGGCCATCGAGCTTCACGCGCTCGCGGTAGTGAAGATCGAGCGAACGCAGCAGGAAGGCGAAGGACGGATGCGCCTGCATCTGCACGCTGTTGAGGACATGCAG
>NZ_JARCHA010000116.1:0-244 GCF_048957895.1 Paraburkholderia sp. A1RI_3L | reverse complement strand
TACTGCCATCGCCTGGATATCGTTTAGATGGCCATCGTTGCACTCGAACACGAACGGATTGACGGTAGACCATTGCCGGCCGATCTCCGGATGGCAGTTTATCGCCGCGCGTATCTGAGACGCGGCGATGGCACCAACGGAAAACGTATTGGTGAGCGCGATCGGCGTTTCGAGCACGCCTAGCTCCTGCAGTTGCACGAGTCCGATGCTTTTGCCGAAGCCGTTGATGACCACCGCGGCCGCT
>NZ_JARCHA010000115.1:0-244 GCF_048957895.1 Paraburkholderia sp. A1RI_3L | reverse complement strand
CACCGCCATCGCCTGGATATCGTTCAGATGGCCATCGTTGCACTCGAACACGAACGGATTGACGGTAGACCATTGCCGGCCGATCTCCGGATGGCAGTTTATCGCCGCGCGTATCTGAGACGCGGCGATGGCGCCCACGGAAAACGTATTGGTGAGCGCGATCGGTGTTTCGAGCACGCCTAGCTCCTGCAGTTGCACGAGTCCGATGCTTTTGCCGAAGCCGTTGATGACCGTCGCGGCCGCC
>NZ_JARCHA010000114.1:0-247 GCF_048957895.1 Paraburkholderia sp. A1RI_3L | reverse complement strand
TTTCCTCGACCGGCTCTGGCGTCAGAAGTGTGCGCGAGCCGTCCGCCGCAACGCTCCAGACATTGGTGTACTTCGCTCCCTTGCTGAAGTACATCTCCACGACAAGGGGCAGGGCGTTCGTGCCTGCGAGGCCGGCCTTGAAAGCGATGCCGTGGAGTTTGCCGTGCGCGTCCGTTCCCTGAGGCAATGCGTAAAACTGCTGCCCTGCTGGAATGGTGAGACAGGTATGCCCCCAGCAGTCCGACGT
>NZ_JARCHA010000113.1:0-248 GCF_048957895.1 Paraburkholderia sp. A1RI_3L | reverse complement strand
TGTGCACGAGCGTCGCGCCGTCGCGCGCCTGCGCGCTGATCGAAGAGGCCGCGCGACGCGCGGTATCCGATGCGAGGGAATTGCTGCCGTTCAGGATCGACGCGCCGTTGGAATGCGAGTTGACCACGCAGACGCCGGGGCAGGCGGATTTGTTTTGCCAATGGCCGGACATGCGGCGCGTCGATGGCAGCACGCTGCGCTTTGGCGCGGACAGTATGCAGTCGCTGGTGCGGGTGCTCAACTGTCTA
>NZ_JARCHA010000112.1:0-248 GCF_048957895.1 Paraburkholderia sp. A1RI_3L | reverse complement strand
CAGACAGTTGAGCACCCGCACCAGCGACTGCATACTGTCCGCGCCAAAGCGCAGTGTGCTACCGTCGATGCGCCGCATGTCCGGCCATTGGCAAAACAAATCCGCCTGTCCCGGCGTCTGCGTGGTCAACTCGCATTCCAACGGCGCGTCGATCCTGAACGGCAGCAATTCCCTCGCATCGGATACGGCACGTCGCGCCGCCTCTTCGATCAGCGCGCAGGCGCGCGACGGCGCGACGCTCGTGCACG
>NZ_JARCHA010000111.1:0-259 GCF_048957895.1 Paraburkholderia sp. A1RI_3L | reverse complement strand
GCAGATCACGAACGTGGCCGCCGGCCGCGTGAGCGCGACGAGCACGGACGCCATCAATGGCTCGCAGCTTTATGCCACCAACCAGGCGGTGAACTCGCTCTCGACTTCGACCTCCACGGGCATCAGCTCGCTGTCCACGGGCCTGTCGAGTACCAACAGCACGGTCAGCTCGCTCTCCGGCAGCACGGGATCGTTGTCGAGTTCGGTCTCCACGGCCACGAGCAACATCGCGTCGCTCTCCTCGTCGACCTCGACCACG
>NZ_JARCHA010000110.1:0-266 GCF_048957895.1 Paraburkholderia sp. A1RI_3L | reverse complement strand
CTGGCCTGGTAGAAACGCGCCTCGGGGCGCGCAATACGAACCGCCTCGAGCAGATTCAACGGACCGACGCCGGTGATCTCCGCAGTCGTAACCGGCTGTTCGAACGACACACCGACAAAGCTCTGCGCGGCGAGGTTGTAGACCTCGTCGGCATGGGTCTTATGCAGCAGACGCACACTGGCGCCGAGGTCGGTAAGGTCATACTCGACGAGTTCGAGCAGCGGGTGGCCTTCAATGCCCAGTTCCGCCAGACGCCAGAAATTCAC
>NZ_JARCHA010000109.1:0-269 GCF_048957895.1 Paraburkholderia sp. A1RI_3L | reverse complement strand
GCCTTTCTCGCGACGCTCGACCCGCTCGCGCCGTCGAACGTCGAACAGTACAGCGCTGCCATTGCAGCCCTCTGGCCATGAACGCACATACCGTCATCCGGGAGGAAACATGAACGGCCCATGCCCGCGCGGGCTGCGCATCGGCATCACCATCGGTCTGCGCGATGCTGCCGAGAGCCTGTGGATCAACGGCATCAAGCAGAACGCGCTGTACCTGTCCAAGCTGTTCCAGCACTCGCCGCTGCGGCACCAGGTGCTGCTCGTCAACA
>NZ_JARCHA010000108.1:0-273 GCF_048957895.1 Paraburkholderia sp. A1RI_3L | reverse complement strand
TGGCGCGCCTCAGAGCCTCATCAAGCCGCCGCATATCGATTGGGATACGGTCGCCGACGAGCAAAGCAGGGCCGAAGCCGAACAGCTCAGGCAGCAACAATGGAAGGGGGCTTGATGAGATACGTTACAGCCACAATGGCGCTTGTCGCCCTCATGCAAGGGTGCACTGCACAGACGCCGGAGCACGCGAGCTTCGGACTCGGAGATTTCATGAGTTCGGCGCTCAAGGAATTGCCGTATGACTCGCCGCCCCAGGTCATCTACCGGATCGAT
>NZ_JARCHA010000107.1:0-280 GCF_048957895.1 Paraburkholderia sp. A1RI_3L | reverse complement strand
GGATCGACCAGGGCGCCGAGATCGACAACAAGCGCCTCTCGCATGCGCTTGCCGTGGCCCGCTCGATACAGGAGATACGTGACGATCGACGCGCGGCGGGCTCGCCGTCACGAACGCATATTGGCGAAGCAGTCCGGGCGAAGAAAGCACTGCTTGGGCTGAAGAAACAGCGTGCAATCGAGGTTGCTGACCTGAACCAGGCCATTCTCGGAGTCAGCGTGAAAGAAAAGGGGGACGGGGGGCGGCTGCGCCGCCCCAACCCCGAAACATAAAAAGAAAC
>NZ_JARCHA010000106.1:0-282 GCF_048957895.1 Paraburkholderia sp. A1RI_3L | reverse complement strand
TGTCGCCGTTCCCGGCGAGGCCACTCCGAGTTGCGTGTGCCCGAAATACGCATCGAAATCGCCCTGCGTCATGAATATCTCGAAGTGCAGGTAGGTGACGCCCTGATAGCGGCCGAGAAAACCCAGCACATCCTTGCGCCGCACCTTCTCGCCATTCCCCTTCGCCGCAGGCGTGACCTTGCCCCGGGTATCCGGCCCGGACGACTTTTGCAGGAACGCCGGTAGCCGGGCTCCGTCGTGTCCGAACGTGTGGTATTCAGCCAGCGGCAGCAGGTGCATGTG
>NZ_JARCHA010000105.1:0-283 GCF_048957895.1 Paraburkholderia sp. A1RI_3L | reverse complement strand
CCTGGTCACGCAGGGGCGCGCCACCTTCGAGCCGCGCCTGCCCGTCTACGAGATTCTCACGCAGCAGGCCGACGCGGTCGTCTCGCACCACTGGGAAAACGCACAGAACTACCTCTATTACGAGGCGCTGCACGGCGGCTATCCGCTCGTGCACAACTCGAACCTGCTGGGCGGATGCGGCTACCGCTACGACGATTTCGACTGCGAAGGCGGGGCGCTGGCACTGCGCGAGGCGTTCGCCGTACACGACGCGACGCTTGCCGGCTACCGCAGTGCCGCCCAT
>NZ_JARCHA010000104.1:0-283 GCF_048957895.1 Paraburkholderia sp. A1RI_3L | reverse complement strand
GCGGGCGGCACTGCGATAGCCGGCAAGCATCGCGTCGTGTACGGCAAACGCCTCGCGCAGTGCGAGCGCCCCGCCTTCGCAGTCGAAATCGTCGTAGCGGTAGCCGCATCCGCCCAGCAGGTCCGAGTTGTGCACGAGCGGATAGCCGCCGTGCAGCGCCTCGTAATAGAGGTAGTTCTGCGCGTTTTCCCAGTGGTGCGAGACGACCGCGTCGGCCTGCTGCGTGAGAATCTCGTAGACGGGCAGACGCGGCTCGAAGGTGGCGCGCCCCTGCGTGACCAGA
>NZ_JARCHA010000103.1:0-289 GCF_048957895.1 Paraburkholderia sp. A1RI_3L | reverse complement strand
TCCGCGAGGAAAGAACTGAGCAGCGAACTGCCCGGCTGGCGCTGTTCGCTACGCACGACGAAGCGGCTCTCGGACACGTACACGTCGGCTGCGATGAAGCCGTAGTAGACGACCGCGACCGTCACCGGAATGACGACCGTGAGCACGAACAGCAGCCTGGCGGGCGTGAGCCTGTAAGAAGTCGAACGGGGCATCTTGCTGGGATTCCACCTGGATGTTCTTTGGGGTCCTTGAGCGGCGAAGCCGACCGGAATATCCATGCCGTCGCCCTCGCCTAACGGAACTGCGT
>NZ_JARCHA010000102.1:0-296 GCF_048957895.1 Paraburkholderia sp. A1RI_3L | reverse complement strand
GCGGCAGGCAACGGGGCGACGGCAGTCGGCGCGAAGGCGGTGGCGTCCGGCAGCAGTGCCGTGGCGCTTGGGCAGAACGCCTCGGCGAGCGCGCCGAACTCGGTGGCGCTGGGTTCGGGTTCGGTCGCGAACGAGGCGAACACCGTATCGGTCGGCTCGCAGGGTGCCGAGCGGCGCATCACGAACGTCGCACCGGGCGTGAATCCGACCGACGCGGTCAACGTGTCGCAGTTGCAGGGCGTGCAGCAGAGCATCACGAATATCGCCCGCAAGGCATACGGCGGCGTGGCGGCGGC
>NZ_JARCHA010000101.1:0-296 GCF_048957895.1 Paraburkholderia sp. A1RI_3L | reverse complement strand
TGCGCGAAACCCCAGTCACGCTTTGCATCGAGGTTGCCGAGTTCGAGCACGTCGAGCCTGCCGAGGCGCATCTTCGCGAAAGCGTCCGTCACCTTGCGCGTCACGAATTCGCGTCCGCGCAACGGCGACTCGTGATTGAACAGAATGCCGCTCGATGCAAAGAGGTTGTAGCTCTCGCGATAGTTGACCGTCATCCAGTGTGCAAAGAGCTTGGCCACGCCGTAGGGACTGCGGGGATAGAACGGCGTGCTCTCCGTTTGCGGCACCGCCTGCACGCGCCCGAACATCTCGGATGT
>NZ_JARCHA010000100.1:0-301 GCF_048957895.1 Paraburkholderia sp. A1RI_3L | reverse complement strand
TTCGACTTCGACCTCGACCACGGCCAGCTCGCTCTCCACCGGCCTGTCGACCACGAACAGCTCGGTGACGTCGCTCTCGACGTCGAGTTCGACGGCAACCACTTCGCTGTCGACCGCGATTTCGGCGAGCAAGACGCATTACTACAGCGTCAACGACAACGGTACGCAGCAGGCCAACTACAACAATGACGGCGCCACGGGCGTGAACGCGCTCGCCGCCGGCACCGGTGCGACGGCAGCGGGAGCGGCCGGCGTGGCGGTGGGCAACAACGCGAACGCGGCCGGCGCCAATGCGGTAGCG
>NZ_JARCHA010000099.1:0-304 GCF_048957895.1 Paraburkholderia sp. A1RI_3L | reverse complement strand
TAGGTCACGCTGTAGTGCCACGTGTAGCCGTCGCCGAGAAACCCGCTTCTGAGCATCTCCACGCCGTGAACCCACGGCAGCAGCAGAACCGCGTCGCGCGCGGCGGGCGGCAGCCAGTCCACCATGAACACCGCACCCGAAAACGGAAACAGCAGATACGTGACGGTGTGCCAGACGCGCTCCACCATTTCAGAGAGTTCGCTCACGGCACCCACGAACACGCCGAGTCCTGTGGAGAGATACGTGGTCAGCAGCCACGCGGCGATCACGCGACCGGCGTGCTGGGGCAACTCCGACAGCCCGG
>NZ_JARCHA010000098.1:0-307 GCF_048957895.1 Paraburkholderia sp. A1RI_3L | reverse complement strand
GTGGCCCCGTCGCCGTATGCCGCGCTGCTCGACCCGCCCGCCGTCGCGCCGGTGCCGACGGCCACCGCATTCACGCCCGTGGCGCCGTCGTTGTTGAAGTTGCCCTGCTGCGTGCCGTTGTCGTTGATGCTCACGTAGTGGGGCTTCGAGTTGGTGATCGCCGTGGAGAGCGAAGTCACCGCGGTCGACGTCGACGTGGAGAGCGAGGTCACGTTGCTGTTGGTGGTCGACAGCCCCGTGGAGAGCGAGCTCGCCGTCGTGGAAGTCGAAGTCGAGAGCGACGTGACCGTGCTGCTCGTGCTCGACA
>NZ_JARCHA010000097.1:0-321 GCF_048957895.1 Paraburkholderia sp. A1RI_3L | reverse complement strand
CCATGTCCTCGGACGCGCCGCACTGCAACTGCCGCAATTGCGCCTCGGTGAAGACGCGCTTATCGCCCTTGATGCGGTTGGCGATGTTCCGGAAGGTATTGACCCGTGCTTCGGGAGTGGGGCGCTCTGGTCCGCAGGCCAGTGCATCCGTAACCTTGTCATCGAGCGAATACGGCGAATTCATCACGAACAGCGCATCGGGCGCGCGGGTCTTGCATATGGCGGTGGCCGCCATCGCGATCATGGTGCCCTGGCTATGCGACATCACCGTCACCGTGTCGCGCGGGCACTCGACGCGAATCCGGTCGATCAGGTCGGCCA
>NZ_JARCHA010000096.1:0-325 GCF_048957895.1 Paraburkholderia sp. A1RI_3L | reverse complement strand
TGTCGCCGTTCCCGGCGAGGCCACTCCGAGTTGCGTGTGCCCGAAATACGCATCGAAATCGCCCGGCGTCATGAAGATCTCGAAGTGCAGGTAGGTGACGCCCTGATAGCGGCCGAGAAAACCCAGCACATCCTTGCGCCGCACCTTCTGGCCATTCCCCTTCGCCGCAGGCGTGACCTTCCCGCGGGTATCCGGGCCGGACGGCTTGTGCAGGAACGCCGGTAGCCGGGCTCCGTCGTGTCCGAACGTGTGGTATTCCGCAAGCGGCAGCAGGTGCATGTAGAGCGAATAGAACGTCAGCGTGCGTCCGTCGCCGGTTTCGGTC
>NZ_JARCHA010000095.1:0-339 GCF_048957895.1 Paraburkholderia sp. A1RI_3L | reverse complement strand
TCGCGCAGGGCTCGACGTACCTCATCATGGCCCTTCACGTAGTAAGAAAGCGCGTCTGCCTTCTGGACTTCGGTTGCGTCCTTCACTACTGCGGGCTGATCGTTGGCCGCGGCGTCCCTGACGAGCCTCTTCAACATCTCGACATCGCACAACCCGTCACTATCGAAGGGCGTATTGCCGTCGCTGATCTTCTGCCAGCCCATGAAAGACGGGAAATCCGCATCGGACAGCTTTCCGATCGCCGCATTGTTGATATCGATATAGCCCGACTGCCCCGCCGCGAAGGTGATCTGCACCCACGTGGCACGCGCCGCCCCTGGGAGGGTCGCAGGCACTGAA
>NZ_JARCHA010000094.1:0-339 GCF_048957895.1 Paraburkholderia sp. A1RI_3L | reverse complement strand
CCGATGGCCAATGACATGCCTTGCAGCGGTTGCGGCGCATTCGGGTCGAGCAACGCCCGGCTACGGTCCACCACCGGAATCTGCGCGAGCCAGTGCTCGGGGAACGCCTGATCGACGATCGGCGTACCGTGCTCGCGCAAACAGCGCTCGCATGCAGAGAGGAACAAACGCACGAAATCGACGCCTGCGGCGGGTCCCATGCCGCCGAGGATGCCGACGGGATGGCGGGCCCGCAGCGTCTCCCGCAACTCAGCGGATGAAAGGCCGGGCACGATGCGCGCGCCGGACGGCAAGAGCGGGTCAGTGTTCATCGAGATGCCGAATCGGTGAGAATGAATC
>NZ_JARCHA010000093.1:0-339 GCF_048957895.1 Paraburkholderia sp. A1RI_3L | reverse complement strand
TCGATGGCCAATGACATGCCTTGCAGCGGTTGCGGCGCATTCGGGTCGAGCAACGCCCGGCTACGGTCCACCACCGGAATCTGCGCGAGCCAGTGCTCGGGGAACGCCTGATCGACGATCGGCGTGCCGTGCTCGCGCAAACAGCGCTCGCATGCAGAGAGGAACAAACGCACGAAATCGACGCCTGCGGCGGGTCCCATGCCGCCGAGGATGCCGACGGGATGGCGGGCCCGCAGCGTCTCCCGCAGCTCAGCGGATGAAAGGGCGGGCACGATGCGCGCGCCGGACGGCAAGAGCGGGTCAGTGTTCATCGAGATGCCGAATCGGTGAGAATGAGTT
>NZ_JARCHA010000092.1:0-343 GCF_048957895.1 Paraburkholderia sp. A1RI_3L | reverse complement strand
GGGCCCCTGCGAGCTTGAACATGCTGCGAGCACTGCCGTTGCAACAAGCGTTACCGCCATTCTCGATATCATCTCTATTGCTCCCGCTGTCGTTGTTGTTTGCCCGGCAGCGGCACGCCCGCTGTGCCGCCGCCGGACCTGCGCTTACCACTGGTAACTGATGCCGCCGCCGAACGAGTACCCGGCGCTGCTCGAGCCCACCCCACCGCGCAGCTTCAGGTTGTTGGTGATGCGTGCCGTGAAGCCCAGGGCGACTGCGCCATAGCCCTGGAAGCTCGCGCCGCCCACCCCGACTGCGATGGACTTGCCTGCATCGACGTCCGGGATCATCGAAAGCGCGGTA
>NZ_JARCHA010000091.1:0-343 GCF_048957895.1 Paraburkholderia sp. A1RI_3L | reverse complement strand
CACCGCGCTTTCGATGATCCCGGATGTCGATGCCGGCAAGTCCATCGCAGTCGGGGTGGGCGGCGCGAGCTTCCAGGGCTATGGCGCAGTCGCCCTGGGCTTCACGGCACGCATCACCAACAACCTGAAGCTGCGCGGCGGGGTGGGCTCGAGCAGCGCCGGGTACTCGTTCGGCGGCGGCATCAGTTACCAGTGGTAAGCGCAGGTCCGGCGGCGGCACAGCGGGCGTGTCACCGCCGGGTGAACAACAACGACAGCGGGAGCAATAGAGATGACATCGAGAATGGCGGTAACGCTTGTTGCAACGGCAGTGCTCGCAGCGTGTTCGAGCTCGCAGGGACCG
>NZ_JARCHA010000090.1:0-349 GCF_048957895.1 Paraburkholderia sp. A1RI_3L | reverse complement strand
AGGGTTATCCCTAATGAAAATGTATTTTCGTCGAAGCTATTGTGGCGAAAAATTATTTTCATGTCCAAGTTCTCAACCGTATCCGGGGTGCAATGAGCAAGTCAGAGGCGTCCGTCGTCGACCGTATCGCGCAGGTGTTGCCGTCGCTGAGCGACGCGCATCGGCGCCTTGCCGACTACGTGCTCGCGAAGCCGTTCAAGGTCGCGGTCATGACGATCGACGAATTCGCAAGTGCCTGCGAAGTGTCCAACGCGACGGCCAATCGCTTCGTGCGCAAGCTGGGTTTGCCGGGCTATCCGCAATTCCGGGCGTTGCTCGCACAAGGCTTCGAGCAAGCCCTCGCGCCCGT
>NZ_JARCHA010000089.1:0-349 GCF_048957895.1 Paraburkholderia sp. A1RI_3L | reverse complement strand
CCCTGCTGCAGACCCTGCCCATCGGCGAGGTCGCCCGGCGCTTCAACGTGCACCCCCGCACCGTGCGGCGCGCCGTGCGCCCCACACGGCCGCCGCGCGCGTTGCCCCCCGCCAGCCTGAGCACCGGCTGCCCCGGCGAATGAGCCGCCCGGTCCGGTTCAATCCACCTGCAGAAACTGAGGAGACCTGATCATGCAGACTGCGGCCGTGCCTGCCGTCCCCGCCACGTCATGGCCCGACGGGCCCGTCACCGTGCTCAGCTGCGTGGCCCCGGCCGCACCGGCCAGCCTCGCCAATCACCGCCACTACGCCTTCGCCCACGGCTACCGGCACGAGGTCGTGGAGATGG
>NZ_JARCHA010000088.1:0-371 GCF_048957895.1 Paraburkholderia sp. A1RI_3L | reverse complement strand
CATTCGCCAGCACTGCACGCTCGCGGCCGTGCTGAACGCGGGAAAGCTGACCGTCTGCGATTCCGTGGACGAGGCATGGGCGCGATATTGCGGCCAGCCTGCGAGCGGCACGGCAGCCGGTGACGGCGCCGGCACGACAATTCAACCGGGGGAATAAGGGTGAAAGGCGACAGGCCAAAACTCGCTGTGATCAGTACGTACGACGAACTGTGTGGCATTGCCAGCTACGCGCGTGCCATCGTGCGGCAGCTGTCGCCGTGGTTCGACATTACGGTGTTCGACCTCGACCAGTACGTGTTCCGTCACCGTAGCCGCCGCATACGGAAGATGGCCAACCTGGAAATAGAGCGCATCTGCAAGGAATTGAAGGA
>NZ_JARCHA010000087.1:0-371 GCF_048957895.1 Paraburkholderia sp. A1RI_3L | reverse complement strand
GATCCGCCAGCACTGCACGCTCGCGGCTGTGCTGAATGAGGGAAAGCTCACCGTCTGCGATTCCGTGGACGAGGCATGGGCGCGATATTGCGGCCAGCCTGCGAGCGGCACGGCAGCCGGTGACGGCGCCGGCACGACAACTCAACCGGGGGAATAAGGGTGAAAGGCGACAGGCCAAAACTCGCTGTGATCAGTACGTACGACGAACTGTGTGGCATTGCCAGCTACGCTCGTGCCATCGTGCGGCAGCTGTCGCCGTGGTTCGACATTACGGTGTTCGACCTCGACCAGTACGTGTTCCGTCACCGCAGCCGCCGCATACGGAAGATGGCCAACCTGGAAATAGAGCGCATCTGCAAGGAATTGAAGGG
>NZ_JARCHA010000086.1:0-389 GCF_048957895.1 Paraburkholderia sp. A1RI_3L | reverse complement strand
CACCACAACCGGCTGCCTATCACCAGTTCCCGCGGCCGCGTCGAGTCCATGACGCGATGGGAATCGAGCAGTCGCGAGGCGGCAATCAGGTCGCCGCGCGCAATCATCCCTTCCACCTTGTTCAGCCAGGTCATCCGTTGTTCTCCATGCAATAGACAGGCGGTGCGCGAGCGCGGCGTACACGGCCTATGCGGCCTACGTGGCCAATGCCGCCATCAGTCCCAGTAACAGTCCGGCAAGACGCGCGCACCACAGCCGGTACGGTGGTGTGCCGGGCTCGCCCGGCTCTGGCCAGCGGCGCAGGGCACACCGCGCGAGCGATGGCCCCGCGAAGAGCGCGCCGGCGGCCACTGCACCTGCCAGCGTCACCCGCCCGATGGGCGAAGCGG
>NZ_JARCHA010000085.1:0-391 GCF_048957895.1 Paraburkholderia sp. A1RI_3L | reverse complement strand
TGCCCGTCGCGCCGAACGCCATGAAGCTGACCGGCTGGTAGAGCGCCGTGACCACATCGCCCGCCTGCAGCGCGATGTTCTGGCGCGGATCGCGGATCACGGCATCGAGCGGCATCGAAAAGACCTGGGTGCCGCGCGTGATCTGCACCATCACCTTGTTCACCGGTTGCCGCACGCCGCCGGCCGCCGCGAGGGCGTCCAGCAGACGCTCGCCCTTCGGCGTCAACGGCACGCGCATGCTGCTGCCCACGTCGCCCACCACTGTGACGTCGGCCGTCGTGTTGCGGATAACGCGGACCAGCACCTGTGGTTCGTTCGCCTTCGATTTCAGCCGCCCCACGATCGTTGATTCGAGATCCGGAATGGTCATGCCGGCTGCCTCGATGCTGCC
>NZ_JARCHA010000084.1:0-413 GCF_048957895.1 Paraburkholderia sp. A1RI_3L | reverse complement strand
AGTGCGGCCGACTTCACCCGGTCCTGTGCTTCCTGGACCATCGCGCCTGCATACTGCATCTCGTCCTGGCGGGCACGTCGGTTCAGCTCGTTGACCAGCGCCTCGCTCATCGTCAGCAGGTGTTCGTTGATGTCACGCGCCGAACGCGGGTCGAACGCGGAGGTTCTGAGCGTCGTGATGCTGGTCGTGCTGTCGTGGACCACGGCCACAATGCGGTCCCGGTAGTAATCGAGGAATTTCTCGTAGGTGGCATCCGTACTGCCAAACTGCGGAAAGCGACTGACGATGTCTCCGTAGGGATCACCCACCCGTTTGCGCAGCTGGATGTCGCGGTCGAGCGTCTTGAGGGCGTCCATGGAAAGGACGTAGTCGTTCACGATCCAGGCGTCGTCCTGCGCGCGCCCGAAGCTGCT
>NZ_JARCHA010000083.1:0-434 GCF_048957895.1 Paraburkholderia sp. A1RI_3L | reverse complement strand
CGGGCAACGATATGTGCTGGGCGCACTGGTGCTGGCCAACTATGGGCGTATCGAGAACCTCACGGTGGCCGGGCAGCCGCTCGGGCGCCGCATCGTCGCGCAAGGATCCCGCGCGGACAGCGCACGCGCCGAGCCGGAGAAAGGCTCCATCATCATGATCGTCGCGACCGATGCGCCGCTCGACGTCCGGCAGCTGGAGCGCCTGGCGAAGCGCTCGGCGGCCGGGCTCGCACGCACGGGTTCGGTGTATGGCCATGGCAGCGGCGATATCGCGCTCGCGTTCAGCTCGGCGTGGCAAGTCCCGCATCTCGCGAGCGAGCCGATGCCCGCCGTGCGGATGGTGCACGAATCGATGCTCGATCCGCTGTTCGACGCCTGCGCGGAAGCGGTCGAGCAGGCGATCGTCCATGCGCTGTGGCGTGCCACGACCGTGA
>NZ_JARCHA010000082.1:0-435 GCF_048957895.1 Paraburkholderia sp. A1RI_3L | reverse complement strand
TGGGCAACGATATGTGCTGGGCGCACTGGTGCTGGCCAACTTTGGGCGTATCGAGAACCTCACGGTGGCCGGGCAGCCGCTCGGGCGCCGCATCGTCGCGCAAGCCCCCCCCCGCGGACGGCGCACGCGCCGAGCCGGAGAAAGGCTCCATCATCATGATCGTCGCGACCGATGCGCCGCTCGACGTCCGGCAACTGGAGCGCCTGGCGAAGCGCTCGGCGGCCGGGCTCGCCCGCACGGGTTCGGTGTATGGCCATGGCAGCGGCGATATCGCGCTCGCGTTCAGCTCGGCGTGGCAAGTCCCGCATCTCGCGAGCGAGCCGATGCCCGCCGTGCCGATGGTGCACGAATCGATGCTCGATCCGCTGTTCGACGCCTGCGCGGAAGCGGTCGAGCAGGCGATCGTCCATGCGCTGTGGCGTGCCACGACCGTAG
>NZ_JARCHA010000081.1:0-435 GCF_048957895.1 Paraburkholderia sp. A1RI_3L | reverse complement strand
CCGCGTCGCCCCTGGCGTTGCGGCTGTGGTCATGACAGTCAACCCACCGGATACCCGAACACGATGAGGATAGGCATCTCCGTGCTGACCCACGCCGGCCAGAGCATCTGGGAAAACGGTCTTGGTCAGAACGTCTTTTACTTCGTGCAGCTGTTGCGCACGCTGCCGTTCGTCACCGGCATCGTGCTGCTCAACTGCGGCGACCAGTCCAGCGTGGCCGCGGAAGCGCAGGCGCTCGCCGACGGCTTGCCGCTCGTCGCGCCACGCGATCTGGATGAGCCGCCGGACGTGGTGTTCGAAATGGGCGGCGGTCTCGACGTCGAATGGCTCGACTACGTGCGCGCACGCGGCTCGAAGGTGGTGTTCTTCTGCTGCGGCCAGCCGTATGTGGGGCTCGTCGAGCCCAGCGTCTTCGCACGCGGCGGGTATTTCACG
>NZ_JARCHA010000080.1:0-468 GCF_048957895.1 Paraburkholderia sp. A1RI_3L | reverse complement strand
GCTCGATCCGCGCCTGCCGATGCTCCGCAACAACATGGGCGCGGCGCACCTCGAACTGCGGCAATACGGGGAGGCAAAGGCGCTGCTGGAAGCCACACTCGCCGACGAGCCGGACCACGCGCTCGCCTGGACCAACCTCGCCACCACGCTGCTGCGCATGGGCGAGACCGGCGACAGTCTGGTGGCGGCCGAACGCGCCTGTGCGCTCGCGCCGAACTACATCAATGCGCTGCAGACGTATTCGTACGTGCTGCGCGAGTGGCAGGAATTTCCGGCTGCGCTTGCGGTGGCCGAACGTGCGCTTGCGCTCGACCCGCAGAATGCTTCGCTCCTCTGGACCGTCGCCATGCTGCAACTCATGCTGGGCGACTACGGGCGGGGCTGGCAGAGCCACGAGGCACGCTGGCACGGCTCGCCCGAATTGCGCGACGTTGTGCCCAACATCCCCGCGCCGCGGTGGAACGGCGA
>NZ_JARCHA010000079.1:0-478 GCF_048957895.1 Paraburkholderia sp. A1RI_3L | reverse complement strand
CATAGGCGAGATCCTCCGGCCCGACCGCCACGTCCGGCGCGCCCGGCGGATAGCGGCCCCATGTCGCGGCCTCGTCGAGCAGCACCAGATGCCGCACGTCGTCCGTCGCGCCCAGCTTCGGCACCAGGTGACGCTGCGCGATCAGCACCGTCGCGCCGCAATCCCGCCGCACGTAGCCCAGGCGCTGCGGCGGATGGCTCGGGTCGAGCGGCACGTATGCCGCGCCCGCCTTCATCACGCCCAGCAACGCCACCACCAGCTCGAGCGAACGCTCCGCGCACACGCCGACCAGCGCGCCCCGCCGCACGCCGAGCGTGATCAGGTGATGCGCGAGCCGGTTGGCCCGCGCGTCCAGTTCCGCATAGTCGAGCGATGCGTCCTCGAAGCGCACCGCGATCGCGTCCGGCGTGCGCGCGACCTGCGCGTCGATCAGACCGTGCAGCGTGACCGGCGGCAGTGCCTGCACAGTGTCGTTCCA
>NZ_JARCHA010000078.1:0-484 GCF_048957895.1 Paraburkholderia sp. A1RI_3L | reverse complement strand
CGCGGCCAGCGCGTTCACGCCCGTGGCCCCGTCGTTGTTGTAGTTGGCCTGCTGCGTGCCGTTGTCGTTGACGCTGTAGTAGTGCGTCTTGCTCGCCGAGATCGCCGTGGAGAGCGAAGTCGTTGCCGTCGAGCTCGACGTCGACAGCGATGTCACCGAGCTGTTCGTGGTCGACAGGCCGGTGGAGAGCGAGCTGGCCGTGGTCGAGGTCGAGGTGGAGAGCGACGCGATGTTGCTGGTCGCCGTCGACAGACCCGTGGACAGCGAACTGACACCGGTCGAGAGCGAGCTCACCCCCGTGGAGAGCGAACTGGCCGTGGTCGAGGTCGAGGTCGAAAGCGACGTCACGCTGCTGTTCGTGCTCGACAGACCCGTCGAGAGCGAACTGACGCCGGTGGACAGCGAACTGACTCCCGTCGACAGCGAACTGACTCCCGTGGACAGCGAACTGGCCGTGGTCGAGGTCGAGGTGGACAGCGACGTG
>NZ_JARCHA010000077.1:0-487 GCF_048957895.1 Paraburkholderia sp. A1RI_3L | reverse complement strand
TGCGCCCGAGCCGATCGCCACGGCGTTGTCTCCCGCCGCGTTCGCGTTGTTGCCCACGGCTACACCGGCCGCTCCCGCCGCCGTTGCACCCGTGCCTGCGGCCAGCGCGTTCACGCCCGTCGCGCCGTCGTTGTTGTAGTTGGCCTGCTGCGTGCCGTTGTCGTTCACGCTGTAGTAGTGCGTCTTGCTCGCCGAGATCGCCGTGGAGAGCGAAGTCGTTGCCGTCGAACTCGATGTCGAGAGCGATGTCACTGAGCTGTTCGTGGTCGAGAGGCCCGTGGAGAGCGAACTCGCCGTCGTCGACGTCGACGTGGAGAGGGAACTGAGGCCGGTGGAGAGCGAGCTGGCCGTAGTTGACGTCGAAGTCGAGAGCGAGCTCACGCCCGTGGAGAGCGAACTCGCCGTGGTCGAGGTCGACGAGGAGAGCGACGCGATGCTGCTCGTGGCCGTGGAGACCGAACTCGACAACGATCCCGTGCTGCCGGAG
>NZ_JARCHA010000076.1:0-493 GCF_048957895.1 Paraburkholderia sp. A1RI_3L | reverse complement strand
TGCCGCCACGTTCGTGATCTGCCGCTCTGCTCCTGCTGCACCCACGCTGACCACGCTCGTCGGACTCGTACCGGCATAGCTGTAGGTTGTGCCGCCTACCGTGCCGGTGGACGTCGGGTTGGCTGCGGCCGTGACCGAACCGTTGCCCAGTGCCACCGCCCCGGCATTCGCGGCCGTTGCGCCCGAGCCGATCGCCACGGCGTTGTCTCCCGCCGCGTTCGCGTTGTTGCCCACCGCCACGCCGGCCGCCCCCGCTGCCGTCGCGCCCGTGCCTGCGGCGAGCGCGTTCACGCCCGTCGCGCCGTCGTTGTTGTAGTTGGCCTGCTGCGTACCGTTGTCGTTGACGCTGTAGTAGTGCGTTTTGCTGGCCGAGATCGCCGTCGACAGCGAAGTCGTCGCCGTCGAACTCGATGTCGAGAGCGACGTCACCGAGCTGTTCGTGGTCGAGAGGCCGGTGGAGAGCGAGCTTGCCGTGGTCGACGTCGAGGTGGAC
>NZ_JARCHA010000075.1:0-493 GCF_048957895.1 Paraburkholderia sp. A1RI_3L | reverse complement strand
TTCTACTTCGACCTCGACCACGGCAAGCTCGCTCTCCACCGGCCTTTCGACCACGAACAGCTCGGTGACGTCGCTCTCGACATCGAGTTCGACGGCAACCACTTCGCTCTCCACGGCGATCTCGGCGAGCAAGACGCACTACTACAGCGTGAACGACAACGGCACGCAGCAGGCCAACTACAACAACGACGGCGCGACGGGCGTGAACGCGCTGGCCGCCGGCACGGGTGCAACGGCAGCGGGAGCGGCCGGCGTGGCGGTGGGCAACAACGCGAACGCGGCCGGCGCCAATGCGGTAGCGATCGGCTCGGGCGCGACGGCGGCGAATGCCGGCGCGGTGGCACTGGGCAACGGTTCGGTCACGGCCGCAGCCAACCCGACGTCCACCGGCACGGTAGGCGGCACGACCTACAGCTACGCGGGCACGAGCCCGTCGAGCGTGGTGAGCGTGGGCGCGCCGGGTGCCGAGCGGCAGATCACGAACGTGGCGGCC
>NZ_JARCHA010000074.1:0-522 GCF_048957895.1 Paraburkholderia sp. A1RI_3L | reverse complement strand
CGCCGGTCGATCCAGCCGGTGAGCCCCGTGGTCTCCACCTCGTGTTCAGTGCCGCTCGCCATTTACGCTTCTCCTTTTTCGTCCCTGCCGATCACCAGCTGCGTGGCCGAGGTGAACATGTAGGGCGGGATGTCGAGGTTCTGCGGCGCGGGCTTGTTCCTGAACACGCGGCCCGCGAGGTCGTAGGTCGAACCGTGGCAGGGGCACAGGAAACCGCCCGGCCAGTCGTCGGGCAGGTTCGGCTGCGCGCCCTCCTGGAAGCGCGGCGTCGGCGTGCAGCCCAGATGCGTGCACACGGCCACGGCCACCAGGATGTTTTTGTGCTCCGCACGCGAGCGGAACTCGTTTTTGCAGTACGCCGGCTCGGGCATCGAAAAGGGATTTTTGCTCTGCGGATCGGCCACCTCGCTGTCGGCCTTCTGGATGTCCGCGAGCATGCGGTCCGTGCGGTTCAGGATCCAGACCGGCTTGCCGCGCCAGGCCACCGTCATCATCTCGCCGGGCTTCAGGTTGCTGATGTCC
>NZ_JARCHA010000073.1:0-542 GCF_048957895.1 Paraburkholderia sp. A1RI_3L | reverse complement strand
CGTCCTGACGTTCCAGTGCGGACCGGCGCCGCAACCCGTGCAGCCGGCACCGGTGCCCGTTCCGGTACCTCCGCCGCCTCCGCCGCCTGCACCGGCGCCGAAGCACATCACGCTCGAGGGCGACGCGAACTTCGACACCGACAAGGCGACGCTGCGGCCCGACGCGCGGGCGAAGCTCGACGCGCTGATCGACGCCGCGCGCGGCACGGCGTTCACCTCGGTCACGGTGAACGGCTACACCGACTCGAGAGGCTCGGCGGCCCATAACCAGGGCCTGTCGGAGCGGCGTGCGCAGTCGGTGGCGCAGTACCTGCACGATCACGGCCTGCAGTCGCAGCGGTTCGGGACGCATGGCTACGGGGCGAGCAATCCGGTCGCCACCAACGCGACGGCGGCCGGCAGGGCACAGAACCGCCGTGTGGAAATCACGCTGGAATAAGCGCGAACAGGCTCGAACAAGCGCCAGCGCGATGGTGTCGTCCGCGGCAGCAGGCGGACGTTCGGCGGACTGCCGCTCCCCGAGGCGGTCCGTCATTTTTTTT
>NZ_JARCHA010000072.1:0-563 GCF_048957895.1 Paraburkholderia sp. A1RI_3L | reverse complement strand
TGTCCTGACGTTCCAGTGCGGACCGGCGCCGCAACCCGTGCAGCCGGCACCGGTGCCCGTTCCAGTGCCGCCGCCGCCTCCGCCGCCGCCTGCACCGGCGCCGAAGCACATCACGCTCGAGGGCGACGCGAACTTCGACACCGACAAGGCGACGCTGCGGCCCGACGCGCGGGCGAAGCTCGACGCGCTGATCGATGCTGCGCGCGGCGTCACGTTCACCTCGGTCACGGTGAACGGCTACACGGACTCGAGAGGCTCGGCGGCCCATAACCAGGGCCTGTCGGAGCGGCGCGCGCAGTCAGTAGCGCAGTACCTGCACGATCACGGCCTGCAGTCGCAGCGGTTCGGGACGCATGGCTACGGGGCGAGCAATCCGGTCGCCACCAACGCGACGGCGGCCGGCCGGGCACAGAACCGCCGTGTGGAGATCACGCTGGAATAAGCGCGAACAGGCTCGAACAAGCGCGAAAGAATGCCAGCGCGATGGTGTCGTCCGCGGCAGCAGGCGGACGTTCGGCGGACTGCCGCTCCCCGAGGCGGTCCGTCATTTTTTTCCGCGTCGC
>NZ_JARCHA010000071.1:0-596 GCF_048957895.1 Paraburkholderia sp. A1RI_3L | reverse complement strand
CACTGTCCACGTCGACTTCCACGGCGAACAGTTCGCTTTCCACCGGCGTGAGCTCGCTCTCGACGGGGCTGTCCAGCACGAACAGCAGTGTCACGTCGCTCTCGACCTCGACCTCGACCACGGCAAGCTCGCTGTCCACGGGAGTCAGTTCGCTGTCGACGGGCGTGAGCTCGCTGTCCACCGGCGTCAGTTCGCTCTCGACGGGTCTGTCCAGCACGAACAGCAGCGTGACGTCGCTTTCGACCTCGACGTCGACCACGGCCAGTTCGCTCTCCACGGGGGTGAGCTCGCTGTCGACCGGCGTCAGTTCGCTGTCCACGGGTCTGTCGACGGCGACCAGCAACATCGCGTCGCTCTCCACCTCGACCTCGACCACGGCCAGCTCGCTGTCCACGGGCGTCAGTTCGCTCTCCACGGGTCTGTCGACCACGAACAGCTCGGTGACATCGCTGTCGACGTCGAGCTCGACGGCAACGACTTCGCTCTCCACGGCGATCTCGGCCAGCAAGACGCACTACTACAGCGTCAACGACAACGGCACGCAGCAGGCCAACTACAACAACGACGGGGCCACGGGCGTGAACGCGCTGGCCGCA
>NZ_JARCHA010000070.1:0-619 GCF_048957895.1 Paraburkholderia sp. A1RI_3L | reverse complement strand
ATGTAGCGGCTATTTGGTAATGTCCGGTTTGGGCCAGTTAGAAATGTCCGGTTCAGGCCTGCCCGAGGCGCATGCTGTCGACGCGCAATCCGGCGGAGCCTGCCATGAACGAGCCTGGACTGGTGACGATCAGCATGAACGAGTTACGACGCGTCAAGATCATCGAATCGGTCGTTGAAGGACGTCTGAGCGGCGTGCGTGCGGCTGAACAGCTGGGACTGAGCGAGCGTCAGGTGTCGCGTCTGAGGCGCCGCTTCGAGGCCGCCGGGGCTGCCGGTCTGGTTTCCGCCAGACGTGGCAGGCCGGGTAACCGGCAGTTTTCCGTGAGTCTGCGAGCGCGTGTGATTGCCATCATCCGGGAGCGCTATGCCGATTTCGGCCCGACGCTGGCGCGCGAGAAGCTTCATGAGTGTCACGGCATCGTGCTGGCCAAAGAAACGTTGCGCCAGTGGATGTACGCGGCTGGACTGTGGGTGCCACGGGCGCAGCGACCGCCGAAGGTCTTCCAGCCGCGCAACCGTCGGGCCTGTTATGGCGAACTGATCCAGATCGACGGCAGCGATCACCGCTGGTTCGAGCAGCGGGCGCCCGCCTGCTCGCTGCTGGTGTTCATCGACGA
>NZ_JARCHA010000069.1:0-638 GCF_048957895.1 Paraburkholderia sp. A1RI_3L | reverse complement strand
CCGGGCGCGATGGACATCGACGCGAAGCCATCGTCGATGCTGTACCGAACTGGCGCACGCTACTGGCGGCTGCGCATTCAAGCGAGCAATCATCGTGAAGATCTTGATTTCCACCGATATCGAAGGCGTGGCCGGCGTCACCCACGTCGAGCAAACGCGCAGCGGCAACGCCGAGTACGAGCGGGCGCGAGCCTGGATGACCGACGAGGCGAATGCGGCGATCCGCGGCGCATTCGCAGGCGGCGCGACCGAGGTCCTCGTCAACGATTCGCACGGCGGCTTTCGTAATCTGCTGCTCGACCGGCTCGACGTGCGCGCGCAAACCATCACCGGCAAGCCGCGTTACCTCGGGATGATGGCGGGCGTTGAACAGGATTGCGATGCCGTCTATATGGTCGGCTATCACGCACGGTCGCAAACCACCGGCGTGCTGGCGCATACGATCAATAGCTTTGCGTTCAGAAGCGTGCGAGTGAACGCCGAGGAGTTCGGGGAGGCCGGTCTATACGGTGCGTTGGCCGGGGAGTTTGGCGTGCCGGTGGCGCTGCTCTCAGGCGACGATGTCTTTCTGGCCGAAACGGCGCCGATTTTTCCCGGGGCGGTCGGCGTGGAAACGAAGCGGGCTTACGGCAACGCAG
>NZ_JARCHA010000068.1:0-638 GCF_048957895.1 Paraburkholderia sp. A1RI_3L | reverse complement strand
GCGACCGGACGGCTGATGACGCTGCACTTCACGGCGACGGAGTCGACGTTCAGCTATTTCGAGGCACTGTCGAAGTATCTGGGCGCGCACGGCAAGCCGGTGGCGTTCTACAGCGACAAGGCCAGCGTGTTTTACGTGAAGGACCGCTCGGCGACGGCAGGCAAAGGCGTCACGCAGTTCGGGCGTGCCCTGTACGAACTCAATATCGAGACTTTCTGCGCGAATTCGAGCCAGGCCAAGGGGCGCGTGGAGCGGGCCAACCTGACGTTGCAGGACCGGCTGGTGAAGGAACTGCGGTTGCGCGGCATCAGCACATGGGAGGCCGCCAATGCGTATGCGCCCTCCTTCGTCGCGGACTTTAACCGGCGTTTTGCCAGGGCGGCCGCGAGCGATCACAACGCTCACCGGCCGGTCCGCGATGACGAGGACCTGCGGCAGATTCTGGCCTATCGCGTGCCGCGCAAGGTCACGAATGCGCTGACGGTGCAGTATGACCGGGTGATGTATCTGCTGCAGGACACGGTAGCCAACCGCAACCTGATCCACCAGTACGTGGAGGTCGTCGAGTATCCAGACGGAAGGATCGAGATTCAGGCTGACGGCATCGTGTTGCCGTACACGGAATACGACCGCATTGC
>NZ_JARCHA010000067.1:0-639 GCF_048957895.1 Paraburkholderia sp. A1RI_3L | reverse complement strand
CTCATCGGCCCGCCCGGTCACGTCGTCAGCGCACGCAGGCGCGGGCGTGAGGGCGACCGCGCATGGGAGACAGAAACGGCAACGCGGGTCCCATTCCGTGGCGCCGGGAAAGGCGCCAGCGTATCCCGAAACGGGATGTCAGTAGCGCTGGTAAGCCAGCTTGACCCGGTGCCGCAGAACGCCTGCGAGTCCCTGCGCAAGAGAGTCAGCGATCGGCCAGTTATGAAACCCGAATCCCAGATTGCCGAACGCCCAGTCGTTTTCCAGGAATGTCCAGTCGACAATGCGTTCTGGGCGCGAGCACGTCGGGCAAATGAGCGTGTCGTCACCTTCATTGGCATACCACGCGCCAACGGCGTCGCCCCACGGCACGCCCTCATCGTGTTCGCTGCCGCAGTGGCGGCAGCGAACGCTGATCGGGCCCGGGCATGAATAAAAAACGGTACGGCCCACCCTGACCTCGACCCCGCATTGCCGAAGGCCTTCGCACACCTGGATGGACCAGGCGGCGGCGTCAGCGCCGGGCCGATAGACCGGGGCGCCGTATGCGGAGTAGCCCTCGCCGGGCACGACTTGCGCAATCGACTGCTCGACGAGCCAGGCAAAACCCCGCCCGGCCAGGATTGGCGCTTCTTCCAG
>NZ_JARCHA010000066.1:0-656 GCF_048957895.1 Paraburkholderia sp. A1RI_3L | reverse complement strand
GCCCCGTAGAGAGCGAACTGGCGGTGGTCGAAGTCGAGGTGGACAGCGACGTGTTGCCGATCGCGATCGTGCTGATCGAGGTCGACAGCGACGTCACGGTGCTGTTGGTGCTCGACAGGCCGGTCGAGAGCGAACTGATGCCCGTCGAACTGGACGTGGAGAGCGACGTCACCGAACTGTTGGTGCTCGACAGACCGGTGGACAGCGAGCTGATACCGGTGGACAGGGAACTGATACCCGTCGACGTGGAGGTGGACAGCGACGTCACGGAACTGTTCGTGCTCGACAGACCGGTCGAGAGCGAACTCACGGCGGTGGACGTCGACGTGGACAGGGACGTCACGGTGCTGCTGGTGCTCGACAGGCCCGTGGAGAGCGAACTCACCGCCGTGGAGGTCGAGGTGGACAGCGAGGTGATGCCGGTCGAGGTCGACGTCGACAGCGAGGTTACGGCCTCGTTGGTGGCGTTGAGCTGCGAGCCGTTGATGGCGTCGGTGCTCGTCGCGCTCACGCGGCCCGCCGCCACGTTCGTGATCTGCCGCTCGGCGCCCGGCGCGCCGACGCTCACCACGCTGGTCGGGCTCGTGCCGGCAAAGGTGTACGCCACCCCGCCGATCGTCGTGCCCGAGGTCGGGTTCGCCGCGGCCGTGACCGAA
>NZ_JARCHA010000065.1:0-656 GCF_048957895.1 Paraburkholderia sp. A1RI_3L | reverse complement strand
ACCCCGTCGAGAGCGAACTGGCGGTGGTCGAGGTCGAGGTGGACAGCGACGTGTTGCCGATCGCGATCGTGCTGATCGAGGTCGACAGCGAAGTCACGGTGCTGTTGGTGCTCGACAGGCCGGTCGAGAGCGAGCTGATGCCCGTCGAACTGGACGTGGAGAGCGACGTCACCGAACTGTTGGTGCTCGACAGACCGGTGGACAGCGAGCTGATACCGGTGGACAGGGAACTGATACCCGTCGACGTGGAGCTGGACAGGGACGTCACGGAACTGTTCGTGCTCGACAGACCGGTCGAGAGCGAACTCACGGCGGTGGACGTCGACGTGGACAGGGACGTCACGGTGCTGCTGGTGCTCGACAGCCCCGTGGAGAGCGAACTCACCGCCGTGGAGGTCGAGGTGGACAGCGACGTGATGCCGGTCGAGGTCGACGTCGACAGCGAGGTTACGGCCTCGTTGGTGGCGTTGAGCTGCGAGCCGTTGATGGCGTCGGTGCTCGTCGCACTCACGCGGCCCGCCGCCACGTTCGTGATCTGCCGCTCGGCGCCCGGCGCGCCGACGCTCACCACGCTGGTCGGACTCGTGCCGGCAAAGGTGTACGCCACCCCGCCGATCGTCGTGCCCGAGGTCGGGTTCGCCGCGGCCGTTACGGAC
>NZ_JARCHA010000064.1:0-724 GCF_048957895.1 Paraburkholderia sp. A1RI_3L | reverse complement strand
TGCAGTCTCCACCAAGGTGATGGGCAGGGGCGACGGCAGCTTTGCGGCAAGGAGCCGCGAGTTCGAACGCCTGAGCATAGAGAAGCAGTTCGCCGAGCGGCAACTGGCGAGTGCGCTCGCATTGCAGGAACAGGCGCGCAGCGAGGCGGCGAAAAAACAGCTCTATATCGCGCGCGTCGTGCAACCGCGTTTGCCCGACGCGGCCGAAGAACCCAGACGCCTGCGCGCCGTGCTCATCGTATTCACGATGGGGCTCGTCACCTGGGGGCTGCTTTCGCTGCTGCTTTCGGGTATCCGCGAACACACGCTGGAGTAACGCCCATGTTCGCTACGCCGTTTCGCGATTCCCTGACCATTCAGACGCGCGTCATCGCAGCGCTGTTCATGCGCGAGATCATCACGCGCTTTGGGCGGCACAACATCGGCTTTCTCTGGCTGTTCGTCGAGCCCATGACGTTCACGCTCGGCATTGCGGCGCTGTGGTACATCACACGGTCCACGCACGGTCACCACGTTCCCATCGTGGAATTCGCATTGACCGGCTATTCCACGGTCCTGCTGTGGCGCAACTGCGCAACGCGCTGCGTGGGTGGTCTCACGCCCAACCTCAGCCTGCTGTTCCATCGCAACGTCAAGCCGGTCGATGTATTTCTTGCACGCATCCTGCTCGAAGTGGCCGGCGCGACCTGTTCGTTCTACGTCCTCACGCTCGTCTTCTACGTGG
>NZ_JARCHA010000063.1:0-724 GCF_048957895.1 Paraburkholderia sp. A1RI_3L | reverse complement strand
TCACGTAGAAGACGAGCGTGAGGACGTAGAACGAACAGGTTGCGCCGGCCACTTCGAGCAGGATGCGTGCAAGAAATACATCGACCGGCTTGACGTTGCGATGGAACAGCAGGCTGAGGTTGGGCGTGAGCCCCCCCACGCAGCGCGTTGCGCAGTTGCGCCACAGCAGGACCGTGGAATAGCCGGTCAATGCGAATTCCACGATAGGAACGTGGTGGCCGTGCGTGGACCGTGTGATGTACCACAGCGCCGCAATGCCGAGCGTGAACGTCATGGGCTCGACGAACAGCCAGAGAAAGCCGATGTTGTGCCGCCCAAATCGCGTGATGATCTCGCGCATGAACAGCGCTGCGATGACGCGCGTCTGAATGGTCAGGGAATCGCGAAACGGAGTAGCGAACATGGGCGTTACTCCAGCGTGTGTTCGCGGATACCCGAAAGCAGCAGCGAAAGCAGCCCCCAGGTGACGAGCCCCATCGTGAATACGATGAGCACGGCGCGCAGGCGTTTGGGTTCTTCGGCGGCATCGGGCAAACGCGGTTGCACGACGCGCGCGATATAGAGCTGTTTTTTCGCCGCCTCGCTGCGGGCCTGTTCCTGCAATGCGAGCGCACTCGCCAGTTGCCGCTCGGCGAACTGCTTCTCGATGCTCAGGCGTTCGAACTCGCGGCTGCGTGCCGCAAAGCTGCCGTCTCCCCTGCCCATCACCTTGGTGGAGACTGCG
>NZ_JARCHA010000062.1:0-753 GCF_048957895.1 Paraburkholderia sp. A1RI_3L | reverse complement strand
AATCCGGCGTGGACGAACGCGACAATCACGGCAGGCTGTACGTGTATTTCACGCCGCACGACCGCGTGATGGGCGCGGTACCGCTGCAAAGCATCGGTTGGCAGGGCGTGGACGACAGACTGCTCGCCGAGCTGGGCGATACCGTCAAACAGCGCATGCTGGCACGTGGCACGCCAGTGGGCGACGCGCCGGGCGTAAAGAAGTTCGGTACGCTGCCGCCGATTCCCGAAGACAAGCTCGTACCCGGTGCGAAGCCGACAGATTTCTGGAATGGAAACCGCGATATTTTTTCGCCCCTCATGAAACTGTGGGCCGTACCCCATCCCGACAAGACCGTGACTATCAACGCGGAAGAGGTGCCGCAGCCCGTCACGGCGGAAGAAATGTGGCCGTTCGAAAACTCGCGTAAAGGAGTGGATGAAATGGGCAAGTGGGTTTCCGATCCCAATGACCCGAACGGAGGGCATTACGCTGATCCCGATTACCGTTATATGCGCTCGATTTATCAGCCGGAGCGCACCGTGACGACGGAGGACATTTACAGCTCCACTCGGACGACCCGACTTGAAACGCAGGACGAAATGTTGCAGCGGCTCGATACCTATCACGCCGAGCCGACCAACCACAGCACGCTGCCGCAGCACGAAGCTTTCATGCGTCGCGTGGTGGCCTACGATCTGCCGGTCGGCTTTTGCGATTCGTATGAGAGGCCGGCGTTCTGGACCCGCCTGATGAAGCTGGCCGACTGGACAC
>NZ_JARCHA010000061.1:0-754 GCF_048957895.1 Paraburkholderia sp. A1RI_3L | reverse complement strand
CTATCCGGATGGACTGATTTGTGGTAACGGCGAAAAAGGCTGCGTCGTGCCTTTATGGTATTCGACAGACGGCGGGAAAACCTTCCATTCCAAGGTGTACATGGATCACAGCTTCAACGCGTTTGAGGACTCGAAAAACTATACGGTAGCGGTAACAAAGGATAGCCTGTTCATTTCCCAAAGCATCAGTAAAACAGCAGATGCCGTTGAAGTTGACCGTTATCCGCTTTTTCCTGGTTTCGTTTATGAGTCGAAGGAAAAACTTCCCGAAGGAAAACACATAGAGTTCGACACGAAGATGCCAGATGGACTGCGCACGCCATCCGGACAGGACCGCATCATTTGCGATCCGTCGATCAAGCCGACCAATCCCGACGCGCCGCTGGCTCCGCAGTGAGACATCGGGACCGATTACAAAGCAGCGAGCAACATCATCATGAAAACCCCCGTATGCCTCGGCGATGCGACCACGCACGGTGGCGTCGTTAAAACCGCATCTTCAGCGTTCAACCTCGATGGCAGGAAGGTCGCGCTGTGGCACGACATCGTGTCGTGCCCGCAGCACGGCGATAACCCGATATGGAAGGGGGGCTTGATGAGATACGTTACAGCCACAATGGCGTTGATCGCCCTTATGCAAGGGTGCACTGCACAGACGCCGGAACACACGAGCTTCGGGCTCGGAGATTTCATGAGTTCGGCGCTCAAGGAATTGCCGTACGACTCCCCGCCCCAGGTCATCTACCGGATTGAC
>NZ_JARCHA010000060.1:0-757 GCF_048957895.1 Paraburkholderia sp. A1RI_3L | reverse complement strand
GCGGCTCAGGTAGAACGGCCAGTCGCATCGTCGTGCCAGGTGCGGCTCCACCTGCAGGCCCGGAAAGCGAAACGCATCCGGCTGCGTCGGGGCGGAACCGGCAAGCTCGTCTTCCATGCGTGCCTCACGCGGCGGTGCGGCCCGCGGCTGCGGCGTGCTCGCGGTGCTCGTGCGCCAGTGTTGCGAGGTCGCGCGCGAGCGCGTCGAAGACCGGAGACCACGCTCCATAGGCCGGCTGGCGATACAGCCGGGCGCTCGGGTACCAGGGGCTGTCGGTGCGCCCGCTCATCCAGGGCCAGTGCGGATTCACGTCCAGCAGCACCCAGACCGGCACGCCGAGACCGCCCGCGAGATGCGCAACCGACGTGCACACCGTGATGACAAGGTCGAGGCTGGCCACGAGCGCGGCCGTATCGTCGAACGAGCCCAGTTCCGCCGTGTGGTCGACAAGCGCAAGGCCGGCGTCGTGCATACGCTCTACGTCTGCCGCAGCATCGAGCTGCAGGTTGATGAACGTGACGTCTTCGATGGCGGCAAAGGCCTGGGCACAGGCGAGCGGATCGACCGATCGCATGGCATTGCGTTGATGGTCGTGGCTGCCGGTCCATACGAGTCCCACGCGCAGCGGGCGGCCACGCCCCAGACGGGCTTCCCAGGCCTGCGTTTTCGCCGGATCGGCCTTGAGGTACGGCACCGCGCCCGGCAGGTCCGCGAGGCCTGTGCCGAGCATGAGCGGAAGGCTCGCGAGCGGCAGATG
>NZ_JARCHA010000059.1:0-768 GCF_048957895.1 Paraburkholderia sp. A1RI_3L | reverse complement strand
CGGCTCGTAGCCGAACACACCGCCCGACGCGCGTTCCAGCAGCGCCGGACTCCACAGGTGCTGCATGGCCGTCACCGGCGCGCGCAGTGCGTTTGCGTAGTAGCCGCCGCAGGTGCGCACGAACGCAGGCAGCGTCCACAGCGCGTCGTAGGGCGTGCCGGATATCAGCATGCCGGGCGGCCGGTCGAACATCATGCGTTCGATGTCGATCACGTAATCGTTGGCCACGTGCATGCTCACGATCTTTCCGCCGCGCGCGGCGAAGGTTCTTCCCCATTCCGGGTCCAGTTGCGCGCTCAGTTCGATGACCACGTCGAGCGAACGCTGGGCCGTTGCCAGGTCCATCACGGGAACGGGTGCGAGCGCGAGGAAGTCTTTCGCCTCAGCCGGGTCGCCGTCGCCGCCATTGACGAGATACACCGCTTCGACAAGCGGCGAATGCGCGAGCAGCGTCGCGAGGAAATAGCAGTTCTGGAAGATGCCGTTCTCCCAGATCGACTGGAAGCCCTGGCGCAGGAAGATCGTCACGCCTACCTTGAGACGACGGCCGTTCAGCATGACGCCCTCCCCGGGCCGGTGTTCGACGTCAAGGCGAGCAGCCGCCGCGCGTAGTACGATCCGTTTGCGGCATGGCGCGGCGAAAGCGTTGCGAGGAAGCTGCGGGCGCGCCCTGCGTAACGCTCCTGCTGCGAATCGTGGTGGCGCGCGGCATGCGCGAGCTGGGCAGCGCCCGCTTCAATGTCCGAGTCCGGGTAGTAGTAGCCGAGG
>NZ_JARCHA010000058.1:0-768 GCF_048957895.1 Paraburkholderia sp. A1RI_3L | reverse complement strand
TCTTGGCTACTACTACCCTGACTCGGACATTGAAGCGGGGGCTGTCCAGCTCGCGCATGCCGCGCGCCACCACGATTCGCAGCAGGAGCGCTACGCAGGGCGCGCCCGCAGCTTCCTCGCGACGCTTTCGCCGCGCCACGCCGCGAACGGATCGCACTACGCGCGGCGGCTGCTCGCCTTGACGTCGAACACCGGCCCGGGGAGGGCGTCATGCTGAACGGCCGGCGTCTCAAGGTAGGCGTGACGATCTTCCTGCGCCAGGGCTTCCAGTCCATCTGGGAGAACGGCATCTTCCAGAACTGCTATTTCCTCGCGACGCTGCTCGCGCATTCGCCGCTTGTGGAAGCGGCGTATCTCGTCAACGGCGGCGACGGCGACCCGGCTGAGGCAAAAGACTTCCTCGCGCTCGCGCCCGTTCCCGTGATGGACCTGGCAACGGCCCAGCGTTCGCTCGACGTGGTCATCGAACTGAGCGCGCAACTGGACCCGGAATGGGGACGCACATTCGCGGCGCGCGGCGGAAAGATCGTGGGCATGCGCGTGGCCAACGATTACGTGATCGACATCGAACGCATGATGTTCGACCGGCCGCCCGGCATGCTGATATCCGGCACGCCTTACGACGCGCTGTGGACGCTGCCTGCCTTCGTGCGGACCTGCGGCGGCTACTACGCAAACGCACTGCGCGCGCCGGTGACGGCCATGCAGCACCTGTGGAGTCCGGCGCTGCTGGAACGCGCGTCGGGCGGTGTGTTCGGCTACGAGCCA
>NZ_JARCHA010000057.1:0-771 GCF_048957895.1 Paraburkholderia sp. A1RI_3L | reverse complement strand
GGCGTCTTTCGGAGAAACGTGTCGCCGTCATGGGGCATGACGACGGTGACGCCGGTTTGAATGTCCCCGTCGTCGAGCGTCGCGTGGCCGACCGTCACGCCGGGCACGTCGCTGATGAGATCGCGCTGCCCCGACGGCAGAACACCGATCCGTGGAACGGCTTCTGCAGCGACTGCGCCGGACACACCGGGTTGCTGTACAGGCATTCGATACCTTATGTTGAATCGCGGGTACCGGTTCGCGTCACCGGTCGAGCTTGGGGTCGAGCGCGTCGCGCAGACCATCGCCGAGCAGATTGAAGGCCAGCACGGTCAGGAAGATCGCCACTGCGGGAAAAACCGCCACGTGCGGCGCGAGCATCATGTCCGAGCGCGCATCGTTGAGCATCGCGCCCCACTCCGGCGTCGGCGGTTGCGCGCCCATGCCGAGGAACGACAAGCTCGCTGCGGTGATGATCGACGTGCCGATGCGCATCGTCCCGTACACGACGATCGGCGAAATCGTACCGGGCAGAATGTGCCGAAACAGAATCACAAAGTCCGAGGCGCCGATGCTGCGCATCGCCTCGATGTAAAGCATGTGCTTGATCGACAGCGTGCTCGCGCGCACGAGCCGCGCAAACGCCGGCACGCTGAATACCGCAACCGCGATGATCACGTTGACCATGCTCGAGCCCAGCACCGCGACCACGCCGATCGCAAGCAGAATGCCGGGAAAGGCCAGCAGCACGTCCGATACCCGCATCGCGATACGGTCCCACCAGCCTTCGTA
>NZ_JARCHA010000056.1:0-1072 GCF_048957895.1 Paraburkholderia sp. A1RI_3L | reverse complement strand
GACGTCGCTGTCCACCTCGACCTCGACCACGGCAAGCTCGCTGTCCACGGGAGTCAGTTCGCTGTCGACGGGCGTGAGCTCGCTGTCCACCGGCGTCAGTTCGCTCTCGACGGGTCTGTCGAGCACGAACAGCAGCGTGACGTCGCTCTCGACGTCGAGTTCGACGGCAACGAGCTCGCTGTCGACCGCGATCTCGGCGAGCAAAACGCATTACTACAGCGTCAACGACAACGGCACGCAGCAGGCCAACTACAACAACGACGGCGCGACGGGCGTGAACGCGCTCGCCGCAGGCACGGGCGCGACGGCAGCGGGGGCGGCCGGCGTGGCGGTGGGCAACAACGCAAACGCGGCGGGAGACAACGCCGTGGCAATCGGTTCGGGCGCAACGGCCGCGAATGCCGGGGCGGTGTCATTGGGCAACGGTTCGGTTACGGCCGCAGCCAACCCGACGTCCACCGGCACGGTAGGCGGCACGACATACAGCTATGCCGGTACGAGCCCGACCAGCGTGGTCAGCGTAGGCGCAGCGGGTGCGGAGCGGCAGATCACCAATGTGGCCGCAGGCCGCGTGAGCGCGACGAGCACGGACGCCATCAACGGCTCGCAGCTCTTCGCGACCAACCAGGCGGTGGATTCGCTTTCGACCTCGACCTCCACGGGCATCAGCTCGCTGTCCACGGGGTTGTCGAGCACGAACAGCACGGTGAGTTCGCTGTCCACGGGCGTGAGTTCGCTCTCGACCTCGACGTCGACGACGGCCAGCTCGCTCTCCACCGGCATCAGTTCGCTCTCCACGTCGACCTCGACTACCGCGAGCTCGCTCTCTACGGGCGTGAGTTCGCTTTCGACTTCAACGTCGACCACGGCAAGCTCGCTCTCCACCGGCCTTTCGACAACGAACAGCTCGGTGACATCGCTGTCGACGTCGAGTTCGACGGCCACGAGTTCGCTGTCGACCGCAATCTCGGCCAGCAAAACGCATTACTACAGCGTCAACGACAACGGCACGCAGCAGGCCAACTACAACAACGATGGCGCGACGGGCGTGAACGCGCTGGCCGCCGGCACA
>NZ_JARCHA010000055.1:0-1168 GCF_048957895.1 Paraburkholderia sp. A1RI_3L | reverse complement strand
ATAGACCGGCTGGAACCCGCCCGATCCAATGCCAAGTGTGCCGAACAAGCGCAGATCCTTGTCTTTGCGCCAGCGCTCGCCACCGGGTGGAGTCGCGCCTGTGAAGATCGTGACGATCGCAGAGTAAAACGACGCGTCACCGAACTTGTCGATGTACTGTTGCCACCCGCGCTGCGCGTCGTCATAACGATGCGCACGCAAAAGCGCCGTGAGTTCCGCCGGTGCGGGCAACCGTACGCCGCCGTCGAGCTGGGCGCCGTCGCGGATGAAGGAGCGCCAGCCGTGGTCGACACTATCGAATAGCGCGGGAGGGGCGTCGCCGGCCATCCAGCGGTATGCACGCCCCTGGTAATGGATCTCGGTATCCACGACGCCCGGATTGGGAAACCTGAATGTACTGTCGATGCCGAACCGGTTGAGGTAGTGGTAGAGGGCGGCCTGCGAAGGCGGGAACCGCATCGCGCCCATTTCGGCAAGCAGGCGCGGATGATCTGGATTGATCGGCTGTGTCAGCAGCCGTCCGCCAATGCGTGTGGGGTTCGCTTCGAACACAACTACCCGCCGGGCGCCCGCGCGTAGGAGTTCCGACGCAGCGACCAGTCCGCTGATTCCCGCGCCGACAATCGCGATCCGCGCATCGTATGCACATTCTGCCGGCAGTACACCGAGACGCCCGCTGGCGCGGGCGAGGAAAGCGCCGTAATCGTACAGCGTATCGATGTACGGCAGCGTGTTCCGCAGGAATCCGGGAGCATGCATGGCGGTCGGAAGCGAAGTTGTAAGCGGGGGCACGGGTCGAGGACTCACGCCGGTAGATGAATGTCGCAGAGCCGTCCCGTGATGTTATGGGATCGACGCGTTTCACCCGAATTCGGAACATCTCGCCGCGCACGGCAAGTTAGCGCATGAACCAGCCAGCTAACGGCCTTTGTTCGCTGCGGAATGATCGACGTAATGAAACGACTTGTGCCCCGACCGGACGAACGAAGGATGAAAAGCGTGATCGCCATACGGGACGAAGCGGCCGCAAAGCTACATTGAAGCGCTGTCTCGACGAAACACAGGTAACACCTGAGCGGTCTTTCGATGGATATGTTTCTCCTGTGTGCTGCAAGGCGTGGCGGGGGGGGACGGGTTTGCGGGGCCGTCATTGGTGCATGCCGTGGCA
>NZ_JARCHA010000054.1:0-1189 GCF_048957895.1 Paraburkholderia sp. A1RI_3L | reverse complement strand
GGCCGCAAGCGAATGCCCGCCGAGCGCGAAGAAGTTGTCGTGCACGCCAACCTGCCCGATACCCAGCACCTCGCGCCAGATGTCCGCCAGCATCGCCTCGGTCGGATTGCGCGGCGCGACGTACTGCGCGCCTGCCTGCGCCCGGTCCACCCGCGGCGCGGGCAACGCCCGGCGATCGAGCTTGCCGCTCGACGTCAGCGGCAGCTCGTCCACGTACACCCACGCCGACGGCACCATGTACGACGGCAACGTCTCCAGCAGCGCCGTCCGCAGCGCCTCCGCTTCCGCCTGTCCCACCACGTATGCCGCCAGTTGCCGCTCGCCGTCCTCGCGCGCCACCGCCACCACCGCCACGTCCTTCACCCCCGCGCAGCCGCGCAGCGCGTTCTCCACTTCGCCCGGCTCGATCCGCAACCCCCGGATCTTCACCTGATCGTCCGCCCGGCCCAGGTACTCGATCGCCCCGTCGCTCCGGTAGCGCCCCAGGTCGCCGCTCGCGTACATCCGGCTTCCCGCCGCGCCGAACGGCGCCGGCACGAACCGCTCCGCCGTCAGCGCCGCCCGCCCGACGTAGCCCCGCGCCACCTGCACGCCCGCCAGATACAACTGCCCCACCGCGCCGATCGGCACCGGCTCCAGTTGCGCATCCAGCACATGGATCTGCGTGTTCCACACCGGCCGCCCGATCGGCACCAGCCCCCGGCCGGCTTCCTCCCGGCAGCGCCAGTGCGTGACGTCCACCGCCGCCTCGGTCGGGCCATACAGGTTGTACAGCGCAACGCCCGGCATCTTCTCGAAGAACTGCTGCTGCAACGCCAGCGGCAACGCTTCGCCGCTGCAGAACACCTGGCGCAACGCGCCCGTCTCGAAGCAAGACGACGACCCCAGCAGCGCCTGCAGCATCGACGGCACGAAGTGCAGCGTCGTCACGCCCTGCTCCGCGATGCAGCGCGCGATCTGCTCCGGATCGCGATGCGCGTCCGGCTTCAACATCACCAGCGTCGCGCCGCTCAGCAGCGGCCAGAAGAATTCCCACACCGACACGTCGAACGAGAACGGCGTCTTCTGCAACACCCGATCCCCGCAATTCAGCGCATACGCATGCTGCATCCACAGCAGCCGGTTCACGATGCCCGCGTGATGGTTCATCACCCCTTTCGGCTGCCCGGTCGAGCCCGACGTGTAGATC
>NZ_JARCHA010000053.1:0-1195 GCF_048957895.1 Paraburkholderia sp. A1RI_3L | reverse complement strand
CCATCCTGCCCGCCCACGCCCGTCACGATTGCCCTGCGTTCCATTGCGTTCTCCCTGTCCTGTTGAAATGTATGTGCCGTGTCACGTGCCCGCCGTGGCGAACAACGCCTTGCGGTATATCTCGACGTTGGTCGACGTGTCCGGCTGGTTCTCCATGCGCGGCGCGCTTCCTCTCCTGAACGCGCCTGCCTCGATGATCTGGCTCAGCTGCAGGTAGTTGCCGATGTCGAACAGTTCGACACGGCCCGGGTAGTAGCGCGAGAACTGCATGAAGGTCTTCGTGCGTGTCGCGATGACGGGCCGGTTCAGATTGACCGCCATCGACATCGGCCCGGAGGCGGACTGTCCCACTTCGAGGTAAGGCAGCAGCACCGCATCGCATACCGCCATGGCGTGCGGAAACTGGTCGTCGCTCATCGGACCCATGAAGTGGGTGCGACGCGAGATATCGGAGACGTGACGTGTCCGCGCGAGACGCAGCAGGTCGTCCACCGATGTGGTGAGACTGATCGCCTTGCCCTGCCCGTTTCCCACCTCTTCGAGCCAGTTGCGCCCGGGGCTTACGATCCTCAGCAGTTCGGCGATGTAGGGGTCGAGCGGCACGCCCTGCTGGATCGCCTCGGGGTGCACGCCGCCGAAAATAGCGAGGTGATAGTTGTCGGGAAGCAGATGCAGCGCGCGCAGCGCCGTGTCGATTCCCTTATAGCTGCCGGTGAATCCGAAGCAGCCCAGCAGCACGTCGTTCTTGCCAAGACTGCCGAGCAGCGGGAAGTCGTCGCGCTTCGCCTTGACGGTGTAGCCCTGCGCATCTGCGTCGGAGTAGTAGGCGAGCGGGTGATCGTAGACATGCGAGATGCGCTCGACCAGCTTCATCGTCTTCGCCTCGCGTCGCGTATGGACCACGACGCTCACCTTCTTGTGCCACTGCGCGCGCCGGATTGCGCTGTAGATGCCCTGCCCGAGCAGGCTGCTTTCCTGGCGCGAGCCGATCATCTCCGACCACGCCTTGCCCAGCCGGAACTCGCGCAGCATGGCGCGCACGGCCTTCCAGTTGGTCCCTTCGCTTTCGAACACGGTGTGGAACGTGATGCAGAGTTTTGGCGCTGCCGCAATGACCCGGCAGATACGTCGATACGCGTCGCGTTTATTGCGCCCGAATATGCCGTGTTCGAGCTGCACATTGACGCAGTCGAAA
>NZ_JARCHA010000052.1:0-1220 GCF_048957895.1 Paraburkholderia sp. A1RI_3L | reverse complement strand
CCGACGGGCCCGACGGGCCCCAGCTGCAGGCCCTGTACCGTTACGAACGCCTGCTCGACGCCCTGCGCCGCCTGCCCGAAGGCGCCCTCGTGCTGCTGCTCTCGGAGAACGCCGCCATCGTCCATCCGGTACCCCTGCCGCGCCTCATGCAGGGCCGCGAATGCCTGCTGGTGGCCACCTCCGCCCCCACCGCACAGCCCAACGTCCAGTTCTGGCGCAACACCCCCGCCTCGCGCGCCACCGTCGCCACCCTGCTCGCGCGCTGCCGCCTGGGCGGCGACCTGCCCTTTGACGGCGAGTCCGCCCTGCTCGCCCCCCTGCCCGCCCTGCCCTGGCACCAGAGCGTCGACGGCCTCTGCGCGGTCATGGCCACCGGACCCAATGTCGATCCCCGCTGGAGCGTCGTGCCCACCTTCGCCGTCAGCCTCGACGCGGCCACCCATTCGCCGCCCGAGCTGGGCATCGTGCCGCGCTTCCGGGAGGTGCTCTTCTCCCACATCAACGACTGCCAGCTCCATGCACGCCAGCCCTTCGTCTTCCCGGACTCACCGCCCGTCCCCGCCGAAGACCGCAGCACCTTCAATCCCGGCCACCCCGTCGCCCTGGTCACCCTCTACACCCCGGGCATCGCCTGCTACGGCCACATCGCCGAGCTCAGCCTGCGCCGTTACTGCGCGCGCCACGGCTACACCCTCCACGTGTACCGCGACATCCCCCGCGAGACCGGCCTGCAGGCCACCGGCAACTGGTTCAAGCCATGGCTGCTGCACGGCTGGCTGGCCCACCATGAATGGGTCGTCTGGCTCGACGCCGACGTGCTCGTCGCCGATCCCGACCGCCCCCTCGCGCCCATGCTCGACGGCCGCGACTGCCTGCTCGCGCGCGACATCGGCCAGTGGCCCTTCAACTCCGGCATCATGGCCTTCCGACGCACCCCCGCCAACCTCGCCATGCTCGCCGCCCTGATGGAGCGCATCGCCGCCATGCCCGACCGCTCCAGCGTCTACGCCGGCAACGGCGACCAGTTCCACTTCATCTGCGCCATGCGCGAGCACCACCTGCTCGAGCACGCTCGCATCGAAAGCCCCCTGCTCATCAACACCCCCTGGTTCATGCGCGCAAACGACAGCTTCCTCGTCCATTACTTCGGCATGTGGACACACATGCGCGCACTCATGATGCACGCCGACAATGCCCGGCACGCGCCAGCAGCGCACGGC
>NZ_JARCHA010000051.1:0-1497 GCF_048957895.1 Paraburkholderia sp. A1RI_3L | reverse complement strand
ATGCGAGTGGTGGCCAGGATGCGTCAGGCGAGCGGCGCGGAGCTGCCGCTGCGCCGCTTCTTCGAGCTGCCGACGCTTGCCGATCAGGCGAACGAACTCGCCACGCTGCGCCCGGCGGAGGCGGTTCGCATTCCGCGCCGTCCGGACGAAGCCATCGTCCCCGCGTCCTTCGCGCAGCAGCGCATGTGGTTCCTCGACCAGTACGACCCCGAGTCCGGCGTGTACAACGTTCCCACGACCTGGCGCTTTTCCGGACGGCTGGATGGCGACGCGTTGCGCGCGGCGCTGAACGGGGTCGTGGCGAGGCACGACGCACTGCGGACGGTCTTCACGCTGGAGCATGGCGTGCCGATGCAGCGGACGCTGGACGCGTGCGACCTGGCGCTGCCGCTCGTCGACATGTCCGGCGTGGACGACGCCGATCCGCGCCTGCTCGCGTTGATGCAGGAGGAAGGCGACCGGCCGTTCGACCTCGCCGCCGGACCGCCGATCCGGGCCAGGCTGGTCCGGCTTGCGGCGGACGAACATCTGTTGCTGCTGACGATGCATCACATCGTCTCCGATGGATGGTCGACCGGCCTGCTGCTGCACGAACTGCGCGAGCTGTATGGCAGCCTTGCCCACGCGCGGCCCGCGAGCCTGCCGGCATTGCCGGTGCAGTATGCCGACTTCTCGCATTGGCAGCGCGAGCGGTTGCAGGGCGACGTGCTGCAACGACAACTGGACTACTGGACGACCTGCCTGCGCGATGCGCCGGTCCTGCTGAACCTGCCGCTCGATAAACCGCGTCCCGCGGTCTTCACGCAGCGCGGCGCGGGGCTGACGTTCGAGCTCGATGCGGTGCTCGCGGACCGGTTACGCACCTTCGCCCGCGAACGCAACGTGACGCTTTTCATGATCGCGGCGACGGCGTTCGGCGCGATGCTGCAGCGCTATAGCGGCCAGGACGACGTATGCATCGGCTACCCGGTCGCCAATCGTCAATATCCGGAAATCGAGCATCTGATCGGGTTGTTCGTAAACACGCTGGTGCTGCGCGTGCGCGGCGGCGCGCACGACAGCTTCGACGATCGGCTCGAGCAGGTCCGGCATGCGGTGCTGCAGGCGCATGCGTATCAGGACCTGCCGTTCGAACGGCTCGTCGAGGCGATGCATCCGCCGCGCGACCCGAGTCACAGCCCGCTGTTCCAGGTGATGCTGTCGAGCGCGGACGCGCCGGACACGCAGGGGCGCTGGCACGACGGGCTGACGATGCACTCGGCCGACCCGCAGTTCGACAGCTTCGGCGTGAAATTCGATCTCCAGCTTGACGTCACCGCCAGTCAGCACGGCATGCGCGTCTCGCTCGACTACAACACGGACCTGTTCGAGCGGACGACGATTGAAAACATGGCGCGATACTGGGTGACGCTGCTCGACGTCGCGCTGGCCCGTCCGTCGCAACCGCTGTCCGGTTTGCCGTTACTGTCGGAGGACGAGCGGCGGCGGACGGCACGC
>NZ_JARCHA010000050.1:0-1820 GCF_048957895.1 Paraburkholderia sp. A1RI_3L | reverse complement strand
GTTGGGGAACACCAGGTTGTTCCAGCCCGTGGGCCGCGTCGGGTCGCGGTAGAAGCTGCGCAGGTACGTGTACAGCCAGTCGCGCCCGCGCGCCCGCGCTTCCACCGACAGGTCCGGCGGCGCCGCCCCGAACCACGCCTTCGCGTCATCGGGCCGCATGGCCACCGTCATCGTGTTGCCCACCTTGTCGGTGGTGAACAGCAGGTTCGCCTGGATCTCCTTCTGCGCAATGCCGATGTCCTGCAGCCGGCTGTAGCGCATCAGGTTCGCACTGTGGCAGTTCAGGCAGTAGTTGACGAACAGCTGCGCCCCATGCTGCAGCGAGGCAAGATTTTCGCCGTTATCGGGCGCGCGGTCGAGCGGAATATTCTCCTGGGCCATCACCCGCCCCGGCACCGCTGCCACCAGCAGCGCCAGCACCAGTGCAACCCCGGCCGCGCACGCACGCGCGAACCCTGCAAGCAATGTCTTCATGTCCGGTTGTCCTCGTTCGCGGTTAATGGGGCTTGTACCGCACCCGTTCCGGCGGCTCCCTGAACGTGCCAAGCCGCGTCCAGAACGGCATGCCGAGGAAGAACGCGAAGTACACCAGCGCGCACACCTGCGCCACCAGCGTGGCCGCCGGCGACGGCGGCTTCGTGCCGAGGAACGCCAGCGTCAGGAACGCCAGCACGAAGATCCCGTAGAACACCTTGTGGAACAGCGGCCGGTAGCGGATCGACTTCACCGGCGAGCGGTCCAGCCACGGCAGGAAGAACAGCGACACCACCGCGCCGCCCATCACCACCACGCCCCAGAACTTCGACTCCGTCAGGTACATCGCGACGATCACCAGCACCGCGAGCACCGGCAGCCCCAGCCGCCATTTCCCGCGCGCCCTCGCCAGCGCCAGCAGCCCGAGCAGCCCGATCACGACCATCAGCACAATCTTGAACGGGTCCGTGGTCGCGCGCAGCATCGCGTAGAACGCGGTGAAGTACCACACCGGTGCAATCTCCGGCGGCGTCTGCAGCGGGTTGGCCGGGATGAAGTTGTTCGCCTCCAGGAAGTACCCGCCCATCTCCGGCGCGAAGAACACGATCGCGGCGAACACCATCAGGAAGATGCACACGCCCATGAAGTCGTGCACCGAGTAGTACGGATGGAACGGGATACCGTCCAGCGGGCGCCCCTGCGCGTCCTTCTTCGCCTTGATCTCGATGCCGTCCGGGTTGTTCGAGCCCACCTGGTGCAGCGCGATCAGGTGCACGAACACCAGCCCCAGCAGCACCAGCGGGATCGCGATCACGTGGAACGCAAAGAACCGGTTGAGCGTGACGTCCGAGACCACGTAGTCGCCGCGGATCCACAGCGACAGGTCCGGGCCGATGAACGGGATCGCCGAGAACAGGTTCACGATCACCTGCGCGCCCCAGTACGACATCTGGCCCCACGGCAGCAGGTAGCCGAAGAACGCCTCGGCCATCAGGCACAGGAAGATCGCGCAGCCGAAGATCCACACCAGCTCGCGCGGCTTGCGGTACGACCCGTACAGCAGCCCGCGGAACATGTGCAGGTACACCACCACGAAGAACATCGACGCGCCCGTGGAATGCAGGTAGCGGATCAGCCACCCCCACGGCACCTCGCGCATGATGTATTCCACCGAGCCGAACGCCAGCGTCGCGTCGGGCTTGTAGTTCATCGTCAGGAAGATGCCCGTGACGATCTGGTTGACCAGCACCAGCAGCGCCAGCGAGCCGAAGAAGTACCAGAAGTTGAAGTTCTTCGGCGCGTAGTACTCCGACAGGTGCGCCTTCCATGTCTCGGTCAGCGGGAAA
>NZ_JARCHA010000049.1:0-2199 GCF_048957895.1 Paraburkholderia sp. A1RI_3L | reverse complement strand
GTTTTCCTATTGCTCGGGTGCCGGATTCGAGAGGCCGAAAACAGCGTCGGCACTCACGTGCGGCTGACCGGGAACGCCGCCCATCACTGCTCCATAAATCGAGAAGCGCCAGATCGTTCGCGAAGGTGCGTCGGGGTCCTGCGCGGCGCGATAGGCAAACGTCCCCGCTCCGAGCGTGACATCGAGCCGTTCGCCCCAGCGCGTGTTTGCAAACAGGGTCTCAAAGCTCGCCGCACCAACCGGATTAAAGAACTCGGCACGCACCTGATTTGGTGGTGCCAGGTCCGCTTTCCAGTGATGCCACGCAAGCCCGACCATCAAATACTCGCACAGACGGGTGACAAGGCGACTGTCGAGTGGCAGTGCGATGTGCGGCACCCATCGTTGGGCGTACTCCCCGCGCCACTGTCGTGTCCATGCATCGACGAGGTCCTGCCGAAGGCGTGCATTGTGGTGGAGGCGTCCTAGCACAAGTTCGTTGAGCGTGCGGGTCGCCGCGGCGTGCCGCGCGCCAAACGGCAGGACGGTCAACAAGTGATGCTCAATGCGTGACTTTTCGTTGTTACATTTGTTGCAGGCAGGGACCTGTGGCAGGCGATCGTGCTCCGATGGCAGGAAAAAGCCCCGAGCGATTACGTGGTCACCCGTGTCGGACGCGCCATCGCGGCCACAGTACACGCAGCGCTTACCTCGATATCGCTTGCTGCCCATGTCGTTTTCCCTATTCCGCAAAGACTTCCTGCAAGGTCCGCAGGGTATCCAACAACGTTTTATCGGCAACTGCACCCTCTTTCTTAACCAGGCGCACCTTGTCCACTGCGCGAATCTGATCCAGAAGGATCAAACCTTGTTTGCGCTTGAACGTCACGGGAATCCGAAACGGCGCTGGACGCCCTTTGGAAGTCATCGGCGCGACGATGACAGTGCGCAAGTGGTCGTGCATTTCCGGAGGTGAAACGACGACACAGGGGCGCGTCTTTTGAATCTCACTACCAAGCGTCGGATCGAGCGCGACTAACCAGACTTCCCCGCGCATCACCACGCAAGCTCCGCGTCATCGGCATTCGAAAACTCGCCCATGACCAGCGCATCGTCGCCGCTCTCGGCCAGAGCCTTGCTTGCTTCCGCCCAACCCTCACGGGCTTGGTGCTTCGGGCGCCGCAGAACAATCGCGTCGCCCTCGACCTCCATTTCCACTTCGCTCTCCAGCCCGAGCTGCGCGAGGACGGGCTTCGGAATCAGCACACCCTGCGAATTACCCATTCTGCGAATCGTCGTTCTCATGACACTCTCCAAAGTAATAACAATGTTACGCCGCACAGCCGCAACTGTCAATACAATGTTATTACAGAAAGCGGCCCGCGCTCCGCCCGTCGCACCGGGTCGCGCCAACTGCCTGTTCGGTGTAAAGCGTCCATCGCTGCTTCTAAATTACCCCTGCGACAATCGCTCCTAGTCGAACCGGATCGGCGTCGATCAATCGCTTTGTTGCTGTCAGTGTTTCGTGCCCAAGTAGCTCGTTTATGTGTCGAAGATCGAATCCGAGTCGATGCAAACGCACCGCAAAAGTTCGGCGTCCTGACATTGCACTTGCTCCCTCGATGCCTGCCTGAGAGTGCAGCTTGCGGAACAGTTGACTCATGGAGTCACACGAGTAACTGATAGCCCCGGTGGAAGTCTTTCGCGTCGTCAAGCGGTACGGCTTGCCGTCGCCCGTAAGAAACACCGGGGACTCTGGATCAAGGCCACGATATGCCGCCTTACGCGTGGTGATGCCGTGTCCGCTCTCCACGCGATAGGCCAGGTACTTGTCGATTGCGTTGACCACCTTGGTATTGGACCACCAGAGCGGGCGCTCCTTGCCGTTGTAAGCGATTTCTGCGGCGATCTTGGACTTCTCAAGCAAAGAGCCATCGCCTTTGAGGTATGCCGAAACCGGCAGGCGTGCAACCTCTGTGAGCATCATGCCTGTGCCGTATATGACCATGAGCAATGCGACGTTGCGCTCGCGGCTCTCGCCTGAAATGGCCGAGACTTTCAGCAAGTGCTTTAGGCGAGCATCCTCAACGTAGGGAGTTTTAGCCATTCTTTTTCGAATCAAAAAGCGCTTTATTCAGAGGTTAATGTCGTCAGCGTAGCCGTCAATCACGCGGGACGCAAGGTGGGACGGGAAAAGCTCGGAAAAAGCCGGCGCGGGAA
>NZ_JARCHA010000048.1:0-2207 GCF_048957895.1 Paraburkholderia sp. A1RI_3L | reverse complement strand
GCGACGCGCCCGCCTCGACGGCCTCGCCGCGCAGCATCACGAGCACGCGGTCGGCGACCTCGGCCACTACACCCATGTCGTGCGTGATGAACATGACGCCCATCTGCATCTCGCGCTGCAGTTCGCGGATCAATTGAAGGATCTGCGCCTGCACCGTCACGTCCAGCGCCGTGGTGGGCTCGTCCGCGATCAGCAGCGCCGGCTTGCAGGCGAGTGCCATCGCGATCATCACGCGCTGGCGCATCCCGCCCGACAGTTGGTGCGGATAGCGTCCAAGCACGTTTCGCGCGTCGGGGATACGCACCTGATCGAGCATGCGCAGCGCTTGCGCACGCGCCTCGGCGACCCCGAGCCCCTGGTGCAGGCGGATCGATTCGGCGATTTGCTCGCCCACCGGAAAGACCGGATTGAGCGACGTCATCGGCTCCTGAAAGATCATCGCGAGATCGGCGCCGCGCATCGCGCGCATCTGTTGCCCCGAGCACTGCGCGATGTCGACCGTCTGTCCGCCCCGCCGGCGAAATCCAAGGCGACCGCCGGTGATACGGCCGCCGCCGTACTCGACGAGCCGCATCAGCGCGAGCGACGTCACCGATTTGCCTGAGCCCGATTCACCGACGATCGCCAGCGTCTCGCCGCGATCGACATGAAACGAGAGATGCTTGACTGCTTCGACCGTACGTTCCGATCCTCTGAACTCGACGCTCAGATCTTCAACCTGTACGACCCGCTCGGGCGCCATGTCCGCGAAGGCGGCAACTTTCTCGCTCATCATCTTTCTTCCGCCGAAAAGAGCCGGGCCTTCGCACCGCGAACGCCCCTGGCCGAGCTACCTGTAAATGGCGACGACCGGGGGCTGTCCTGCGCGAATGAAGCCTCGGTACATCCCTTCCGTGTTGAACGGCATGCTCACGTTGCCGTGTGCGTCGACCGCCACCAGACCACCGCGTCCGTCGATGCGCGGCAATTGTTCGTGAACCACGTGATGCGCGGCTTCGTCCAGCGACGCGCCCGCGTATCGCATGCGGGCCGCGATGTCGTGGGCCACCACCATGCGGATGAACATCTCGCCGCTGCCGGTGGTCGAGATTGCGCAGGTGCCGTTCTCCGCATAGCAGCCCGCGCCGATGATCGGCGCGTCGCCGACGCGGCCTGGCTGCTTGTTGGTCATGCCGCCTGTGGACGTAGCAGCGGCCAGGTTGCCGTGACGGTCGCGCGCCACGGCGCCGACCGTGCCGAGCTTGCGGTCTTCATCCAGCGGCGCGGCCCCCTGCGTTGCGTGGGAAAACGATAGCGGCACCGCGCCGGTGGAGACGGCATCGTGATCGAGCGTCGTTTGCCGCGCATCGGCCTGCTGCACGCGTTCGAGTTGTTCGCGGCGTAACGGCGTCGAGAAGAACGACGGGTCCACGCATTCGAGCCCTTGCTGGCGGGCAAAGGCTTCCGCGCCTTCGGCGACGAACATCACGTGCTGGCTGTGCTCCATCACCGCACGCGCCGCGAGCACCGGATTACGCACCGTGCGCAGATTGGCGACCGCGCCGGCCTGCAGCGTGCGGCCGTCCATGATCGACGCGTCGAGTTCATGCGTGCCGGCGCTCGTGAATACCGCACCATGCCCCGCATTGAAAAGCGGGCATTCCTCCAGCAACCGGACGGCCTCGGTCACCGCGTCGAGCGCGCTGCCGCCCTGCTCCAGCACGCGTCCCGCATCCTGCAAGATGCGCGCGAGCGCGTTTTCGTACGCCTCGCGCATTTCGGCGGAGGCGTCCGCACGCGCCATCGCGCCCGCACCGCCGTGAATCGCCAGTACAGCGTCAGTCATGGTTTTGATCCTGGTTGCTTAGCCACGGCATCACCGCCTCGGTCAGTTGCGCCACATCGTCGAGCGAGTTCTCGGAGCGATGCGCCACCGCCGCCGAAAGCGCCTCGATCATGCCGAGCGCCGCTGTTTCCGAGTTCGACAGGTACTGCCGTTCGCTCGATGCATAGAGGCAGACGTCGGCGTGTCTGGCGATCGGCGAGGTCGGCTTGTCGGTGATGGCGAGCACACCCGCGCCGGCCTCGCGGGCCGACTTCGTCAGCGTGACGGTGTCGGCGAGATAGCGCGGGAAACAGATCGAGATCAGCAGATCGCCCTGGCGGATGCGCGAGATCTGGCGAGCCGCTTCCGACACGCCGCCTAGCGTCGCGAGGCTTTTGACGAC
>NZ_JARCHA010000047.1:0-2259 GCF_048957895.1 Paraburkholderia sp. A1RI_3L | reverse complement strand
TGACTGTATCGTTCACGCTGCCGTGCGCGGCGTGACAAAGCGCGCAGATGGCAAGTTTGTGCTTGCGCTTGATGATGGGGCGGCGCAGTCGTTCGATCGCGTCATTGTCGCGACAACCACGCGCGCGATACAGGTTCGTATGGGCATCACAGATACCTCGAACCTGTTCGCGCCAGAAGTGATGCGAGCAATCAAGGAGACGCACATGGTGAGCTCGTCAAAACTATTCATCCTGACTCGCGACAAGTTCTGGCTCAGGCATGGGCTGCCGCACAACATTCAGACCGATACCCTGGCGCGCGGCATCTACTGCCTTGACTACGCACCCGACGATCCCTACGCGCACGGCGTGGTGCTGATCAGCTACACGTGGGAAGACGATTCGCACAAGATCCTGTCGCTAACCGACAAGATCGAGCGATGCAAGCGGCTCGTCGCGGAGATCGGTGCCGTGTCGCCCGCGTTTGCCGCGCATCTGTTCCCACTCGACAACGACTATGCGCGCAACGTAATTAGCCACGACTGGCTGTTGGACCCATACGCGCTGGGCGCTTTCAAGCTGAACCATCCAGGCGAAGACGTCCACTCGCAGGCACTGTTCTACCAGTTCCAGACGGCGGCTGATCCGACCGTGGACAGCGGGATCTACCTCGCCGGGTGCTGCTGCTCGTTCACAGGCGGGTGGATCGAAGGTGCGGTGCAGACGGCAATCAACGCCGCAAGCGCTGTAATACATAGTCTCGGTGGCACTCTTGCCGAGGGGAATCCGCTTGACGCGATGCGCAGCCGCTACCGATACGGAGACTAGTAGGATCATCGGTCAAGCTCTGGATAGTCTTGGAGACCTTTCGCTCCAACCTACCCCACGGTTTTTCCAAAGGAATGAATGCAGTCAGGATAACTGTTTCTAGAGCATGGACAGGGCGCAGTTTGAAATTTTGAAATAACCCGGGGAACACAGGCAAAATCTGCCGGTCGCATGTTAGCAAAAACCGGTGTACTAAAAGCGGACATCGGCAATTCGGGTAATGGATCAGTTTGAATTTCCGCTTGTGGACCTGAGCGCGCCCCGGGAAACAGTGCCATGATGTAAGCGAGTTTTCGGCGGACTTTTCGATGGGAAAGGAGCCGTGCAATGAAACGCAAACGCTTCAGTGTCGAGCAGATTGTGGCGGTGTTGAAGCAGGCCGAAGCGGGCATGCCAGCGGCCGAGCTGATTCGTCACGTGGGTATCCCGGAGCAGACCTTCTATCGCTGGAAGAAGGTGTACGCCGGACTGCAGACGGACCAGGTGCGCCAGTTGAAGCAGCTTCAGGACGAGAACGCCCAGTTGAAGAAGGCGGTTGCCGGGTTGACGCTGGACAAGGCGATGCTGACCGACGTTCTGAAAAAAAAGTGGTGAAGCCCTCCCCGAGGCGCAGCATCGTGGACTATCTGAAGTCAACGTATGCAGTTGCGGAGCGCCGGGCCTGCCGCCTGGTGGCGTTGTCGCACTCGGTGTATCAATATCGAAGTCATCGCGACCCGCAGACGGCACTGCGTCAGCGCATGTGTGAAATCGCGGCGACCCGTGCGCGTTATGGTTACCGCAAGATTCGTGTGCTGTTGCAACGGGAGGGTTATCAGGTCAGCAAAAACCGGCTGTATCGCTTGTATCGGGAAGCAGAAAGGCCTGATGTCGCGTTCGATTACGTTGTTGTCGATAGGGGCGCGGCATCGGTGACGTAGCGGCTGAGGTACTGCCATTGATTGCGCGTATAGCTGATCGCTTTGCCCAGCAAACTATCGGGCAACACGTGTGGCGCCTGCTCGTCCAGCCACGTCTTGAATGCCGTTAGCAACGGCACGCTGTGTTCCTGGCGCAATCGGTACGTGTAATCGTCGCGCGTTTCTCCTTCGGGCGGATCGCCCTTGGCGAGCGTCTCGACCTGATACCACGCCTTGCAGGCCATCGTGGTCAACCTGTATGGTACCGTCCGCTCCTGCGAGCAAGTCGGGCGGCGTCGCAGCCAGCGTATCGCCCATGTCATCGACGATCTGCAGCACGCCGACCGCCTCTGCATCTCGATCACATGCGTGCTGGTGCCCGGCGTCGGCACGATCTGCGCGAGCGCGACCGGCACCACGCCCGCGAGCATCAGCGCACCGAATGCGGCATGACGCATCGCGAACGGCGAGATGGCGGCGCCTGCGGCCGCCTTCATGGACCGACGTTCCGCCTTCGTTTCCCCCTGACCTGCCTTGCCCGCCGACGTGGCG
>NZ_JARCHA010000046.1:0-2445 GCF_048957895.1 Paraburkholderia sp. A1RI_3L | reverse complement strand
GGCTCGGGCGCGACGGCGGCGAACGCCAACGCCATCGCCCTGGGCAGCGGGTCCGTGACGGCTGCGGCCAATCCGACCTCCACCGGCACGGTGGGCGGCACGACGTACAGCTACGCGGGCATGAGCCCGACGAGCGTGGTCAGCGTAGGCGCGGTGGGTGCGGAGCGGCAGATCACCAATGTGGCAGCAGGCCGCGTGAGCGCGACGAGCACGGATGCCATCAACGGCTCGCAGCTTTATGCCACGAACCAGGCGGTGGATTCGCTCTCGACCTCGACCTCCACGGGCATCAGCTCGCTGTCCACGGGACTGTCGAGCACCAACAGCACGGTGAGTTCGCTGTCCAGCACGACCGGATCGCTGTCGAGTTCCGTGTCGACGGCCACGAGCAGCATCGCATCGCTCTCCACGTCGACCTCGACCACGGCGAGTTCTCTGTCCACGGGCGTGAGTTCGCTCTCGACCTCGACGTCGACTACGGCCAGCTCGCTCTCCACCGGCGTGAGTTCCCTCTCCACGTCGACCTCGACGACGGCGAGCTCGCTCTCTACGGGCCTGAGTTCGCTTTCGACTTCAACGTCGACCACGGCAAGCTCGCTTTCGACCGGTCTGTCCAGCACGAACAGCAGTGTCACCTCGCTGTCCACCTCGACCTCGACCACGGCCAGTTCGCTGTCCACCTCGACCTCGACCACGGCCAGTTCGCTGTCCACGGGAGTCAGTTCGCTGTCGACGGGCGTGAGCTCGCTGTCCACGAGCATCAGTTCGCTCTCGACTGGTGTCAGCTCGTTGTCCACGGGTCTGTCGACGGCGACGAGTTCGGTGACGTCGCTCTCGACGTCGAGTTCGACGGCAACGACTTCGCTGTCGACGGCGATTTCGGCCAGCAAAACGCACTACTACAGCGTCAACGACAACGGTACGCAGGAGGCCAACTACAACAACGACGGGGCGACGGGCGTGAACGCGCTGGCCGCCGGCACAGGTGCGACGGCAGCAGGGGCGGCCGGCGTGGCGGTGGGCAACAACGCGAACGCGGCGGGAGACAACGCCGTGGCAATCGGTTCGGGCGCAACGGCCGCGAATGCCGGGGCGGTGTCATTGGGCAACGGTTCGGTTACGGCCGCATCCAACCCGACGTCCACCGGCACGGTAGGCGGCACGACGTACAGCTATGCCGGTACGAGCCCGACCAGCGTGGTCAGCGTAGGCGCAGCAGGTGCGGAGCGGCAGATCATCAATGTGGCCGCAGGCCGCGTGAGCGCGACGAGCACGGACGCCATCAACGGCTCGCAGCTCTTCGCGACCAACCAGGCGGTGGATTCGCTCTCGACCTCGACCTCGACTGGCATCAGCTCGCTCTCGACGTCTACGTCGACGACGGCGAGTTCGTTGTCCACGGGCCTGTCGAGCACCAACAGCACGGTGACGTCGCTGTCCACCGGCATCGGGTCGCTGTCCAGCTCGGTGTCGACCACCACGAGCAGCATCGCATCGCTTTCTACGTCGACGTCGACCACGGCGAGTTCGCTGTCCACGGGCGTGAGTTCACTCTCGACCTCGACCTCGACCACGGCCAGTTCGCTGTCCACAGGGGTGAGTTCGCTTTCGACGGGGCTGTCCAGCACGAACAGCAGCGTGACGTCGCTTTCCACCTCGACGTCGACCACGGCCAGCTCGTTGTCGACGGGCGTCAGTTCGCTCTCGACGGGCTTGTCGAGCACGAACAGCAGCGTGACATCGCTCTCGACGTCCACCTCGACCACCGCCAGTTCGCTGTCCACAGGCGTGAGTTCGCTCTCCACCTCGACCTCGACCACGGCCAGCTCGCTCTCCACCGGCCTTTCGACCACGAACAGCTCGGTGACGTCGCTCTCGACGTCGAGTTCGACGGCAACCACTTCGCTGTCGACCGCGATTTCGGCCAGCAAGACGCACTACTACAGCGTCAACGACAACGGCACGCAGCAGGCCAACTACAACAACGACGGCGCCACGGGCGTGAACGCGCTCGCCGCAGGCACGGGCGCGACGGCAGCGGGGGCGGCCGGCGTAGCCGTGGGCAACAACGCGAACGCGGCGGGAGACAACGCCGTGGCGATCGGCTCGGGCGCGACGGCGGCGAATGCCGGGGCGGTGGCGCTGGGCAACGGTTCGGTCACGGCCGCAGCCAACCCGACGTCCACCGGCACGGTAGGCGGCACAACCTACAGCTATGCGGGCACGAGTCCGACCAGCGTGGTGAGCGTGGGCGCAGCAGGAGCGGAGCGGCAGATCACGAACGTAGCCGCAGGCCGCGTGAGCGCGACGAGCACGGACGCCATCAACGGCTCGCAGCTTTATGCCACGAACCAGGCGGTGGATTCGCTCTCGACCTCGACCTCCACGGGCATCAGCTCGCTGTCCACCGGCCTGTCGAGCACCAACAGCACGGTCAGCTCGCTT
>NZ_JARCHA010000045.1:0-2468 GCF_048957895.1 Paraburkholderia sp. A1RI_3L | reverse complement strand
TGTTGATTTGCACGGAAGCCTGACCCGGCCAGGGCAGTAATTTGCATCGAATATTGACCCACGTAGAACACTGACCTGCTCGGCAACGGGCAGGGGAACGGAGTGATCGACGTGGCTATATTGAGCATCATCCGACGCTGGCACTTTCGCGATCAGGTCTCGTTGCGCGAGATTTCCAGACGGCTGGGCGTGTCCAGAAACACGGTCCGGCGTTACATCCGGGCCGGCACGGTTCTGCCGGCCTATCCCGAGCGCCACAGCCCCAGCAAACTCGACGGGTTTGCCGCGAAGCTCGCAGGCTGGCTCAAGACCGAGGCGAACCGGCCGCGCAAGCAGCGCAGGACGCTCAGGCAGATACACGCGGATCTGTGCGCGCTTGGCTTCACGGGCTCCTATGACCGCGTGGCGGCGTTTGCCCGGCGCTGGCGGCAGGAACAGCACGAGCAGGCGAAGACCACGGGACGCGGAACGTTCGTGCCGCTGCGCTTTGCCCCTGGCGAGGCATTCCAGTTCGACTGGAGCGAGGACTGGGCGGTGATCAACGGCGAGCGTGTCAAGCTGCAGGTCGCGCAGCTCAAGCTCAGCCACAGCCGCGCCTTCTTCCTGCGCGCCTACCTGCTGCAGACCCACGAGATGCTGTTCGATGCGCATCATCATGCGTTCGTCGCCTGGGGCGGCATTCCACGCCGCGGCATCTACGACAACATGAAGACTGCCGTTGACCGGGTGCGTCCCGGCAAGGTGCGCGAGGTCAACGCGCGCTTCAGCGCGATGGTGAGCCACTACCTGTTTGATGCCGAGTTCTGTAACGTGGCCTCGGGCTGGGAGAAGGGGCAGATCGAGAAGAATGTCCAGGACAGCCGCCACCGCCTCTGGCAGAAGGTGCCGGCGTTCGGTTCACTGGATGCGCTGAACGACTGGCTGGCCGACCAGTGCGTACTGCTGTGGCAGCAGACGCGGCACCCGGAGCAGGACATGACGGTCTGGGATGCGTGGTCGGCCGAGCGGCCCCACCTGATGCCGGTGGGCCAGCCGTTCGATGGCTTCGTCGAACATGTCAAACGCGTTTCGCCCACCTGCCTGGTGAACTTCGAACGCAACCGCTACAGCGTGCCGGCGTCGTTCGCCAACCGGCCCATCAGCCTGCGTGTGTATGCCGCAAGGCTGGTGTTCGTTGCCGAGGGGCAGGTGATCGCCGAGCACGGGCGGCGTATCAACCGCAGCCATGACCGCGGCGAGACGGTCTACGACTGGCGTCACTACCTGGCCGTCCTGCAGCGCAAACCGGGCGCACTGCGCAATGGCGCACCGTTCGCCGAGTTTCCGGAGGCCCTGCGCAGGCTGCAGGGCGTGCTGCTCAGGCACCCGGGCGGCGACCGCGAGATGGTCGAGATCCTGGCGCTGGTGCTGCTGCACGACGAACAGATGGTGCTCACCGCAGTTGAGCGGGCGCTCGAGGCGGGTGTGCCGAACAAGCAGACGGTACTGAACATCCTCAGCCGCCTGCTCGACAGCCCGCCTGTGCCGCCGCTGCAGACGCCGCAGGCCTTCGCACTGAAGGTCGAGCCACAGGCCAACGTCGGCCGCTACGACCGCCTGCGTGGCCGGGAGGACAGCCATGCAGCCTGAGGCCATGATGCAGATGCTCAAGTCACTGAAGCTGCACGGCATGGCCCAGGCGCTGGGCGAACTCGCAGCGCAGGACTCGCCGGCGTACAAGGCGGCTTCGCTGGTGCTGGCCGGGCTGCTCAAGGCGGAGATTGCCGAGCGCGAAGTGCGTTCCCTCGCGTACCAGATGAAGGTGGCACGCTTCCCGGCGTACCGCGACATGGGCGGGTTCGACTTCAGCTGCAGCGATGCAGACGAGGCGCTGGTGCGCCAGCTGTACCAGTGCGACTTTATCGACTCGGCGCACAACATCGTGCTGGTGGGTGGGCCCGGTACGGGCAAGACCCATCTGGCAACGGCCATCGGTGTGCAGGCGCTCGAACATCATCGCCGCCGCGTGCGCTTCTTCTCCACCATCGAACTGGTCAATGCCCTCGAGCAGGAGAAGCTGGGCGGCAAGCCCGGGCAACTGGCCACACGGCTCATGTATGCCGACCTCGTGGTGCTGGACGAGCTCGGCTACCTGCCGTTCAGCCAGACCGGCGGGGCGCTGCTGTTCCATCTGCTCAGCAAGCTCTACGAGCGCACCAGCATCATCATCACCACCAACCTGAGCTTCGCCGAATGGGCCAGTGTGTTTGGCGATGCAAAGATGACCACCGCGCTGCTCGACCGGCTCACGCATCACTGCCACATTGTAGAAACTGGCAACGATAGCTATCGTTTCCGCAACAGCACGACACAACCGAAGAAGGAGAGAAAGAAGACCCAGATACCCACCGCATAACCCGCAAGGCTGGTCCAAGGGGTGGGTCAGAATTCAATGCAAATCGTGGGTCAGGCTTCCGTGCAAATCAACA
>NZ_JARCHA010000044.1:0-2508 GCF_048957895.1 Paraburkholderia sp. A1RI_3L | reverse complement strand
TATGCCCGGGCGGCACGTGAGACACCAGTTCCTCCACGGCGAGCGAGGCTTCCCAGGCGATGAAGACGCCCAGTGTCAGATTCGCCGCCAGCGAACCGCGGCGCACCTGTGCGGACATCCCTTTCCGTGCCGCCATCGCGGATCCCTACGCGCGGCGCAACAGCCGCAGCACGAACAGCAGGACCACGGCCCCCGCTATCGCCACGATCACCGACGACACGAATCCGCCGCCGACGTTGATGCCGATGATCGAAGCGAGCCACCCGCCGATAAACGCCCCGGCAATCCCCACGAGGATGTCGATGGCAAGGCCGAAGCCCCCGCCCTTGACGATGAGTCCCGCGACCCATCCTGCAATGGCACCGATCACCAGCCACACCACGATCTGCTCGAGCGTCATATCCGTTCTCCCTGATTGATGGTTGACGGCGCCGGCCATATGCCGGCGCCGCTTGCGTGCATCTGCTGTCCTGCCTTTTTTCTTGCTGCCTTTTCTTGCTGCCGTTTTTTCCTGCTTTTTCTCCCTGATGCCTGCCGCTGCCGCCCGGTGCGTTTTGCGCCGGTACCGCGCTGCTTCTGTCCCGCTGCTTCTGTCCCGCTACTTCGCTGCCCCCGCCATGGCCTGCTGCGGCCGAATCACCGCCTTCGCCGCCAGCCGGTTTACCATCGCCATGAAAGCGTCGTCGCGCTGTCGTGCCTCCAGCGCCGCGCGCAGCGACGCCCGTGCGCCGTCGTACGACGGAATCGCCGTGGGCCGCCGGTCGTCCAGACGCGCGACAACGTAGCGACCTGCCGCCGCAATGGGCGCGGGCGTCACTTCGCCCACCTTCAGCGTCGTAAGCGTCTGGGCAAGCGGCAGGGGCAACCCCTGCGTATGCCCCTCCGTTGCAGGCTCGCGAAAACTCACCCAGCGCGACGTGTTGCCGTCCGCCGCCTGGATGCCGGTTTGCGCCGCGACCTTTTCAAACGGCTCGCCCTGTCCAAGCCGCATCAACGCAAAGCGCGCCGTGGGCTCGTCGGCAAGCGTCATCACGCTGACGCGGTATTCCTGCGGACCCAGTTCGCTCACGATTGCGTCGTAGCGCTCGCGCACCTGCTCGTCCGTCACGGGTTGCGGCTGCATGTGTTCCGCAACGTAGATGCGGTTCTCCGCGTCCACCTTCGCCTTCCGCGTGGCCTGTTGCACGGCTTCGCTGCGTCCCAGCCCGTCGCGCTCCGCGGCCTGGCGGATCAGCTCGCGGCCGACGAGGCCGTGCAGCATCTCCTGCCGTCCCGCAGGCGTGTCGGGCCGGCCCGCGGCCCTCATTGCGTTGTCCAGGTCAGCGCGATACAGCGGCACGCCGTTGACCGTCGCCACCACTTCGTCTGTGGTGGCGTGCGCCGGCTGCGCCAGCGCAGCCGCAGCCAGCGCAATGACCGCGGCGTGGCGCATTGCGCCGCCGCGCCCACTCATGAATCTTTTTGTAGCAATCCTCATCGTCGTAGTAATCCCCGTCGGTTGATGTCAATGAATCAGCGCAGCCCCCGCCCGCGCCGTGCTGCCGGCAACGAGCGCACCGAGCAGTTCGTCGTAGCGGGCAATGAGCGGTTCGTGAGTCGAAAGAAACGGGCGGATCGCATGGCGCTGGCGCACGCGGTACTCCTCCCACTCGTCGTTGTGATGCGTGAGCGCCTGGACCAGTTGGCGCGCGCCCTCGCTCACGTCGTTGCCCGGATAGAAGTAGCCGACCTCGTTGCACAGATGCGCGTTGTGAACCAGCGCATAACCGTTCCAGCAGACGTCGAAATAGAAGTAGTTGAGCGCGAGCCCCCACTGGTGCGAGACGACCACATCGGTGTGCGCCGAGAGAAACTGCGGCGTGTCGTGACGGTCGACGAAGCTCACGCGGCCGTCGCGCACCAGGTCCAGGTGATGCGCAATGCCGATGAACTCGGGGCTCGTGCGCGCCAGATGCGCCGCATTGGTGACGTGCACGTAGCCGATCTTCTGCGGCGCGCTGCGATAGGCGCTCTCGGTAATCAGCAGCGGGTACAGGCAGAACTTGAGCACGTCGATGTTGGCTTCCATCACCGAGACGCGCATCGGCGCATGCTGCGGGCGGTATTCGCCCGCGAACGGCAGCTCGCGCGAGCGCATCTCGAGACACATCGGGTCCCAGACGAACGGCACCTCGCGCACCTGGCAGCGCCGCAGCACGGCAAAGAAATCGGCGCTCGTTTCCATCACCTGCGGAATGGCCCACACCTCGTCGTAGCGCTGGTTGATGAACACCGAGTCGCACAGCCTGCGCGAGAAGATCATGGCTTCGATCATCTGCACGTACTCGGGCCCGCAGCAGTAGCTCACGAGCTTCGTGCCGCGCGCCTTCAGATACGCGGTCTGGTGGGCGTTGATCTGCCCGCCCAGTTCGATCAGCACGTCGAGGCCGTCCTTCGCATGCTCGAAGCTGCGCACGGGAAAGCGCGCGAGATCCCACGGCAGCGCCGACGTGATGGCGACATCGGTGG
>NZ_JARCHA010000043.1:0-2898 GCF_048957895.1 Paraburkholderia sp. A1RI_3L | reverse complement strand
TCGAAGGCGACGCGAATTTCGACGTCGACCGCGCCACCCTCACGCCCGAGGCGCGCGGCCGGCTCGATGCGCTCATCGCCGCGGCCGCAGGCGCCACCTTCGGCACCGTCAGCGTGAGCGGCTACACCGACTCCACCGGCCCAGCCGCGCACAACCAGGGACTCTCCGAGCGGCGCGCCCGGTCCGTCGCGCAGTACCTGCAGCAGCACGGCCTGAAGGCCTCGCAGTACGTCGTGCACGGCTACGGCGAGAGCAACCCGGTGGCCACCAACGCCACGGCCGAAGGCCGCGCCCACAACCGGCGCGTGGAAATCACCACTGGCGAGGCAACAGCCAGATAACCGCAGGCCCCTCCAGGGAGGGCCCGTGCGCATGCCTGCCACGCGGCATGCGCACCTTCGGGCAGGGCCGCGACCCCGACGGTCCTGCCCACTTTTTGCAGTACTGACAGATATCACACAGTGGCCCCCGCGGCCCGCGGATACCTCACAGATACCTACATGCGCATCGGAATCTCCGTGCTGACCCATGCCGGACAGAGCGTCTGGGAGAACGGCCTGGGCCAGAACATCTTCTACCTCGTGCTGCTGCTGCGCGCGCTGCCCTTCGTGCGCAGCATCGTGCTGCTCGACTGCGGCGACCAGGCCCGTCTCGCCCCCGAAGCCCACGCCCTCGCGCCCGACCTGGCGCTGGTGCCCCCGCGCGAGGCCGCCGACCTCGTCGACGTCGTCCTCGAGATGGGCGGCGGCCTCGACACCGAATGGCTCGACTACATCCGCGCGCGCGGCGTGAAGGTCGTTTTCTTCTGCTGCGGCCAGCCCTATGTGGGACTCGCCGAGCACGTCGTCTCCGGCCGCCCCGACTACTTCAGCCGCCCCGAACGCTGCGATGCCATCTGGATCCTCGCCAAGGACCGCGTCTTCATCCCCATGCTCGAGACCCTGCACCGCTGCCCCGTGCACGAGGTGCCGTTCCTCTGGGACAGCGTGTTCGTCGAACGCCGCCGCGGCGAGGTCGAGGCCGCCGGCCTTGCCTTCGGCTACCAGCCCGGCACCGGCGAACAGACCCGCGCGCTGCGCGTGGCGATGTTCGAGCCCAACATCTCGGTGGTCAAGTGCTGCCTGATCCCCATGCTCGCCTGCGATGCCGCCTTCCGCGCCACACCGGCCGCCATCGCCCGCATGCACGTGCTCAACAGCGTCCAGATGCGCGAACACCCCACCTTCTCGTTCCTGCTCGGCTCGCTCGCGCTGCAGCAGCACGGACGCGTGCAGCTCGACAACCGCCACGACTTCGTCGCCTGCATGAGCCAGCACGCCGATACCGTCATCACCCACCAGTGGCACAACGACCAGAACATCCTCTACCTGGACGCGCTGCATGGCGGCTACCCGCTCGTGCACAACTCCCCCTGGCTCGCCAGCGCCGGATACTACTATCCGGACTCCGACATCCCGGCCGCCGCCGCGCACCTGCTGCACATCGCCCGCGAACACGACCGCGGTCACGACACCTACTGCCGCACCGCGCGCGATTTTCTCGCGCGCCTCTCGCCGCGCGCCCCGCACAACCTCAGTCACTACGCGCGACAGCTCCTGCAGCTCACCGCCGCCTCCGCCACGCACCGGAGCACACCATGCTGAACGGACGACGCCTGAAGGTCGGCGTGACCCTGTTCCTGCGCCGCGGCCAGCAGTCCATCTGGGAGAACGGCATCTTCCAGAACTGCTACTTCCTCGCCATGCTGCTGGCGAACTCGCCGCTCGTCAGCTCCGCCTGCATCGTCAACGGCGGCGACGGCGAGCCCGCCGAGGCCGCCGGCTTCCTCTCGCTCTCACCCGTGCCCGTCATCAGCATGGACGACGCGCTGCACTCGCTGGACGTGGTCATCGAGCTGAGCGCGCAGCTCAACCCCGACTGGGCCCGCGCCCTGCGCGAACGCGGCGGCCGCGTCATCGCCATGCGCGTGGCCAACGACTACGTCATCGACATCGAGCGCATGATGTTCGGCCTGCCACACGGCATGCTCGTCTCCGGCACCCCCTGCGACGCCGTCTGGACGCTGCCCGCCTTCGAGCGCATGTGCGCCCCGTACTACGCCGCGGCCCTGCACGCGCCCGTCATCCCCATGCAGCACCTGTGGAGCCCCGTGCTGCTCGAGCGCTCGCTCGCCCAGGCCGGCGGCCCGCCCTTCGGCTACGTGCCCGGCCAGCGCCAGTGGCGCCTGGCCATCCTCGAGCCCAACATCTGCATGGTCAAGACCTCGCACGTGCCCATGCTGGCCGCCGACCTGGCGCACCGCCAGCAGCCCGGCATGATCAGCTACCTGCGTGTCTTCAACACCTTCGCACTGCGAGGCAATGCCCAGTTCGTCGGTTTCGCGCGCAGCCTCGACCTCGTGCGCCAGGGACGCGCCAGCTTCGAGCCGCGCCTGCCTGTCTACGAGATCCTCGGCGCGCAGGCCGACGCCATCGTCTCCCATCACTGGGAGAACGCCCAGAACTACCTCTACTACGAGGCACTGTACGGCGGCTTTCCGCTCGTGCACAACTCCGCGCTGCTCGGCGGCTGCGGCTACCGCTACGCGGATTTCGACTGCCAGGACGGCGCGCTCGCCATCCGCCAGGCCTTCGCCTGCCACGACGCCACCCTCGGCGACTACCAGGCCCGCGCCCGGACCTTCCTCGCCACCCTCGATCCGCTCGCCCCGGCCAACATCAGCCTCTACAGCGAAGCCATTGCGGGAGTCTTCCGGTGAACCGCCCCATGACACACCCTCACGGCCGGCCATTCATGCGCGCCATGGCCACGTTCGCCATCGCCGCGTGCCTGGCCGGCGTGCCGCTCACCCGCGCCCAGCCACTCCCCCCGGCCACCAGCACTGCCGCCGGTGCCCCC
>NZ_JARCHA010000042.1:0-3858 GCF_048957895.1 Paraburkholderia sp. A1RI_3L | reverse complement strand
TATCCCGCCAGCAAGCCCATGACCGTGCCGACGACGGCACCGAGCGCCACGGAGACGAAGCCCGCGGCCAGCGAGATGCGCGAGCCCATCACGATACGACTGAATTCGTCGCGTCCGAGCGCATCCACGCCCATCCAGTGCAGCCACGACGGACCGGCGTTCAGCGCGTCGTAGTCGAAATAAGTTTCCGGATCGAACGGCACGATCCACGGCGCGGCGATCGCGACGAGCACGAGCAGCAGCACGAACACGCCGGCCCACATCGCCAGCTTCTGCTTGCGAAACTTGCGCCAGAACTCGCGAACTGGCGTACGCACACGGCCCGCCGGCGCGATGTTGACGCGCAACGCCGGGGCTTCGATTCGATTCATGGCGGCTCCCCTCGCTCTTACTGATAATGGATGGTCGGATTGATCAATCCGTACAGCACGTCCACCACGATATTGATCACGATGAACTCGACGGAGAACAGAAGAATCAGCCCCTGGATCACCGGGTAGTCGCGCATGTTCACCGAATCGACGAGCAGGCTGCCCATACCCGGCCATGCGAAGACCGCTTCCACGACGATCGAGCCGCCCAGCAAAAAGCCGAACTGCAGGCCCATCATCGTGACGACCGGAATCAGCGCGTTGCGAAACGTATGTTTGACGACGACGAACCACTCGGACAACCCTTTGGCCCGCGCCGTGCGCACATAGTCTTCCTGCATGACTTCGACGAACGCGGCACGCGTGAAGCGCGCCATGACCGCCGCCACACCGGCGCCGAGCGTGATCGACGGCAGGATGTAGTGCTGCCATGAGCCGGCGCCGATCGACGGCAGCCAGCCGAGTTGAACCGAGAAGATCTGCATCAGCACCATGCCGAGCGCGAACGCCGGGAACGAGATGCCGGAAACCGCGAGCGTCATGCCGACCGCGTCCGGTGCGCGATTGCGCCAGACCGCCGATACGATACCGACCACGAGCCCGAATACGACCGACCACAGCATGCTGGTGATCGTCAGAATGAAAGTGGGCATGAAGCGGTCGGCGATCTCGAGCGAGACCGGGCGCTTCGTCCGCAGCGACTGGCCCAGATCGCCGTGCAGTGCGTGATCGAAGTAGCGTACGAACTGTTTCGGCATCGGCAGGTCGAGACCGAGTTGGTGGCGCACCAGAGTGACGGTCGCTTCGTCCGCTTCGGGCCCGGCCGCGAGCCGGGCAGGGTCGCCGGGCAACACGTGCACGAACAGGAACACGGCGACCGCGACGAACACCAGAGTCGGGACGGCCCCGAGGAGCCGCCTGGCGATATAGACAAACATGGCAAGTCCGTGTTGACGAGCGCGAACGGGCGGACCCGCCCGCGCTCCGATACCGGATGCGCGATCCGCTTATTGCGTCAGATCGACGTCGCTGAAGTTGAACGAACCGTCTGGCATGGCATAAAAACCTGTCAGGCGCTTGTTCTCGACCGACAGGTTGCGATCCGTGGTGAGGAACGCCCATGGCGCATCCTTCCAGACGCGCTGCTGCGCGTCGGCGTAGAGCTGCTGCCGCTTCGTCGCATCGGTGATCAGCAACGCGTCGGACACATCCTTGTCGACGTCCTTGTTCGAGTAGTACGCCGTGTTGTAGAACACGGGCGGCCAGGCGTTGGTGGTCAGCAACGGACGCAGCGCCCAGTCGGCTTCACCCGTCGAAGCCGACCAGCCGCCGTAGTACATGCGTACCGCCGCGGTTTTCGGATCCTTCACTGTCTGGACGCGCTGCACGTTCTGGCCCGACTCGAGCAATTCGATCGTGGCCTTGATGCCGACTTGCGCCAATTGCTGCTGCAGAAACTGCACGACCTTCGCCGACGTGCCGTCGTTATAGCCCGACCATAGCGTTGTCGAGAAACCCGCCGGGTATCCCGCCTCCTTCAGAAGTTCGCGCGCCCTGGCGGGATCGTATGGCCACGGCGCCATCTTCTCTGCGAACGCCACGCCTTGCGGCACCACACCCTGCGCCGGGAACGCGTAGCCGGCGAATGCGACCTTCGCCAGCGCGTCCTTGTTGATCGCATAGTTGACGGCTTCGCGCACCCGCACATCGTCGAACGGCTTTTGCAACGTATTCATCGATATGTAGCGCGTCTTGATCGACGGACTCGCAACCAGCTCGAGCTTCGGGTTCGCCTTGAGCAGACCCGCTTGCTCGTACGGTACCGGATAAGCGAATTGCGCCTCGCCCGTCTGCACGACCGCCGCGCGGGTGTTGTTGTCGGTCACCGTGCGGAAGGTCAGCGTGTCGATCTTCGGATAGCCTTTACGCCAATAGCCGTCGAACTTCTTCACCTTCACGTACTCGGCCGGCTTCCATTCGACGAACTCGAACGGGCCCGTGCCGACCGGATGGAGCGCAATGTCTTTACCCCACTTCTTCAGCGCGGCCGGCGAGATCATCATCGCGGACGGATGAGCAAGCGCATTGATGAGGGCAGAAAAGGGCTCGTTGAGCTCGATCTTGACCGTATAAGGGTCCACGACGGTCACGGCCTTGATACGGTTGAACTGGTTGTAGCGCGCAAGCCCGTTGCTCTTGTCGAGCACGCGATCAAGATTAGCCTTGACCGCCTCGGCATTGAAGTCGGTCCCGTCCTGGAACTTCACGCCGTGACGTAACTTGAAGGTGTAGGTCAGACCGTCGGGGCTCGCCGTATAGCTTTCCGCCAGCAGCGGCTGGACCTTGAGATTCCTGTCGAAGCCGAACAACCCCTCGTAGTACGACTTGCCGACCGCCTGTGCCAGCGTCGAATTCGTGTTGTACGGATCCAGCGAATCGAGCGAGACCGGCACCGCGACGGTCACGTCTTTCGCGGCCATCGCCAACGGCGCGGTGAAAACCCCAAAGGCCAGCGCGATGGCCCCAATCCATTGTGTGGCGCGAAACGTTCGCATGGTTCTACTCCTCGTTGCGGGTGGGTACATCAAAACTGCGCGGCAATGGCGTGCTGCGCGACATAGTGGTCTCGGTCGATTTGCTTGAGCGGTACGACGACAGGCTCGTCGCCGACGTCGCGGATCGGGCTCGGGATCTCGCCCGATGACAGCTTGCGCTCGAGGTGGCGCCGCTCAGGGTCTGCGACCGGAACCGCGGCCATCAACCGCTTCGTATAGGGATGCTGCGGATTCTCGAAAATGTCGCGGCGCGAGCCGATCTCGACGATCTGGCCGAGATACATGACGGCCACCCGGTGACTGATGCGCTCCACGACGGCCATATCGTGCGAAATGAACAGCAGCGCCATGCCCATCTCGCGCTGAAGATCGATCAGCAAGTTCACGATCTGGGCTTGAATGGATACATCCAATGCGGACACCGATTCGTCGGCGATGACGACCTTCGGGTTCGTGGCGAGCGCCCGCGCGATGCAGATGCGCTGACGCTGGCCTCCCGAGAACTCGTGTGGATAGCGCTGCGCGGCATCGGCGGGCAAGCCGACTCGCTCGAGCAGATAACGCATGCGCGCTTCCGCCTCGCCCGCCGGGTAAAGCCGATGAATACGCATCGGCTCCATGATGGAGTAGCCGACCGTCAGCCTCGGGTCGAGCGAGGCCAACGGGTCCTGGAATACGAATTGAATATGACGACGCAGCTCGCGCAGCGCGTCGCCGTGCAAGCGGCTGATGTCCTGACCGTCGAACAGGATGTGGCCGCTCTGGCTCTTGACGAGTTGCAGCAGCGAGCGGCCCGTCGTCGATTTGCCGCAGCCCGATTCACCCACCAACGACAGCGTCTCGCCGCGATGCAGATCGAAGCTGATTTTTTCCACTGCATGCACACGGCGCGTGACGCGGCTCAGAAGTCCGGTACGGATATCGAAGCGCGT
>NZ_JARCHA010000041.1:0-4488 GCF_048957895.1 Paraburkholderia sp. A1RI_3L | reverse complement strand
GGTGACGACGCGCCGGCCGGCGGCGCGCTGGCGGCGTGGCAGCGCATGCAGCGCGTGGCGGACCACAACCGGCTGCTGTTCGTCGACTACGTCCCGGCGTTCTACGACGGCCCGGTCGATTTCCTGCGCGCCGCGCAGGATCAGGCCGGCGACGGCTTCGAGGACGACGACGCGCACGCGGCGCCCGATCGCGGCTGGGGCGCGCACGTCGGCGAGCTGTCCGTCGCGGCGGTGCCCGGCGACCACTTCACGGTGCTTGCGCCCGGGAACGTCGCGTCGCTGGCGCAGGCGCTGCGCGGCATCGTGGCGGCGCGGTTGACCTTCTCGGTGATTTGAACGATCGCGGAGCGAACCCGATGATGTGCGATGTCGAGGCAAACCACCCCTTGGGGGCGGACGTGCGGCGTCTGACCGATCCGGATTTCTTCGCGAACGGCGATCCGCACCGGCTGTGGCGTCGTCTGCGCGAGCAGGCGCCGGTCGTCTGGACGCCGGACGCCGACGGCCCGGGATTCTGGTCCGTCACGCGCTACGAGGACTGCGTCCGCGTGCTCAAGGACGGCGTGGCGTTCAGCGTGCGCATGGGCACGACGCTCGAGGCCGACCGCTGGAACGCGGACCCCGCGGGCGACAAGATGCTCGCGTTGATGGATGGGCCGCGCCATACGCAGTTGCGCCGCATCCTCGCCCCGTTCTTCTCCCAGCGGCGGGCGACCGACTGGGAGCGCGCCGTCCGCGACAAGGTGCGCACGCTGCTGCAGCACGCGACCGACGCGCGCCAGTTCGATTTCGTCGCCGAGGTGGGCGGCAGGTTGCCGGCGACGCTGTTCCGCGCGCTGATGGCGATTTCCGCGGAAGACTGGGTGCGCTTCGCCGACGTCATCGAGCGCACGCTGTCGGTCTGCGAAATCGAGCGCGGCATCGCCGACGGCGAGATGCTGGTCTACCTGAGCGAGCTCGCCGCCGAACGCCGCCGCAATCCGGGCGACGACCTGTTGAGCGCGATCGCGACGGCGCGCATCGACGATCGGCCGCTCGACGACGAAGAAGTCGTGCTGAGCATCGCCAACGTGTTGTCCGCGAGCGTGCAGACCCTGCGTCTGTCGTCGAGCGGCGGCGTCGAGGCCCTCCTTGCGCATCCCGGGCAATGGGCGCGCCTGCGCGCCGACCCGGACGGCGTGCCGGCCGCGGTGGAAGAAATGCTGCGCTGGACCACGCCGTCTCTCGTGATGACCCGGACCGCGGTGGAGGACACCTGCATCGGCGACCAGCGCGTGCGGCGCGGCGAACGCGTGGCCGTCTGGCTGCCGGCCGCGAATCGCGACCCGACGGTGTTCGCGCAAGCGGAGCGCTTCGACATCGCGCGCACGCAAGCCCAGGCGCGGCACATCGCCTTCGGCCTCGGCATGCATGCCTGTCTCGGCGCGGTGTTCGCGCGTCTCGTGCTGCGCGTGCTGTTCGAGGAAATGCGCGTCCGGTGGACGGGCATCGCGCCGGCGGGCCCGGCGCGGCGCCTGCAATCGCTGGTGCTGCACGGCGTCGACAGCCTGCCGGTCGAAGTGCGCGCCGCGGCATGACGCGGCGACGGGCGGCACGCTCGCGCGGTGCGATTGCGCTCCACTGGTCAACCGACTTCACATTGGGCACCCCGAGGCATCACATGAGAATCAGCAAGGAATCCATACTTCGCGACGCGGCCTACCTGCGCATGTGGCTCGCCATCACGGTCTCGTCGTTCGGATCGAGCATCACGACGGTCGGGCTCGGCCTGCTCGCCGCCACCCGGCTCGACGCCACGCCCGTCGAGATGGGGCTGCTGGGCGCCGCGTTCACCACCCCCTTCGTCGTGCTCGGGCCGCTCATCGGCGTCTACGCGGACAGGATGCGCCGGCGCCGCATCCTGGTCGCCGCGGACCTGTTTCGCGCGGCCGTGCTGGCGGCGATGCCGCTGCTGCTCTGGTTCGACTGGCTCGACATGAACCTGCTTTACGTGGTCGCCGTCTGTCTCGGCATCGGCGATGCGTGGTTCGACGTGGCCTACGGCTCCTACTTGCCGACCGTCGTCGGCCGCGAACGCCTGATCGAGGCGCACAGCAAGCTGCAGGTCAGCCAGTCGGCGGCCGAGGTGGCCGGTCCCGGGATCAGCGGACTGATCATCCAGACGCTCGGCATCCAGGTCGGCGTGCTGATCGACGCCGCGAGCTTCGTGTTCTCGGCGCTCTTCATCCGCTCCATCCGGAACGAGGAACCCACCCCGGCGGCGCCCGCTGCGGCCGATGTGCCGTCCGTGTGGCGCGACCTGAAGGCGGGCGTCGCGTTCCTGTTCGGGCATCCGCTGTTGCGGGCGCTGACGATCCGCCTCGCGATCTGGCAGTTCGCGAGCAGCGGCGTGCTCGCGATGCTGATGCTGTTCGTCACGGTCCGGATGAAGTTCGGGGCAGCCCAGATCGGCCTGCTGTTTTCCGCGATCGGCGTCGGCGTGTTCGTCGGCGCCAATGTCGCGCAGCGGGTGTCGGCGCGGCTCGGCGTCGGGCGGACGATCGCGCTCGCGAACCTGGGCGGCGCGGCCGCCCTGCTGGCGGTGCCGCTGTCGTCCGACGCGCCGGTCGGCCAGCTCGCGGCGCTCGGCGCGGCGTTGTTCGCGTACGGCTTCTGCCAGATCAATTACTACATCAACAACGCGTCGCTGCGGCAGGCCATCACGCCGGACGGCATGCTCGGTCGGATGGGGGCGGGCTCGCGCACGGTGGCGCTCGCGATGCACGGCCTCGGCGCGGCCGCGACCGGGCTGCTGGCGGAGCAGATCGGCCTCAGGCAGGCCTTGCTGCTGCTCGGCGCGGCGGCGCTGCTGCTGGCGACCGCGGGCTATGTTCATCGATCGCTGCAGGCAACGGTCACGCTGCCTGCGCGGGCGGAACTCGACGTCGAGGGAGGGGTGCAATGAGCGAGGTCGATCGGCTGTTGTCGACGCTTCATCGCGAGGGCGTGCAGATCTGGGTGCACGACGGTGAACTGCGGCTGCGCAGTATGCGCAGCCGCATGAAGCCGGAGCAGATGACCCGGATCAGGCGGCTCAAGTCCGAGATCATCGCGCGCCTGCGCGCGCCGGGCGCGCCGCGCGGCCTGCCGCGGGCTGACCGCGCGCGGGACCTGCCGCTATCCAGCGGACAGGAGGCGCTCTGGTTCCTGTATCAGCTCGACGCCGGCGCGGCCTACACGCTGCCCCATGCGCTGAAGGTGACGGGGCCGCTCGACCTAGCTGCGCTGGAGGCCGCGTATGGCGGGATCAAGCTCCGGCACGAGGTGCTGCGCACGCGCATCGAGATGGCGGACGACCGCCCGGTGCAACGAATCGATCCACCCGACGCGGCGCGGATCGTGTTCGAGGACGTCAGCGCATGGCCGGAAGCGGCGCGCGCCGAGCGGGCGCGCCGCTGGCTGGGCGACGAAGCCGGCCACGCGTTCAGGCTGGAGCGCGAGCATCCGGTGCGGTTGTCGGTGCTCCGGATCGGCGACCACGCGCATCTGCTCGTGACGAACCTGCATCACATCGCGGCGGACGACTGGTCGATCCACCTGTTCGACACGGAGCTGGCGGCCGGCTACGACGCGTGGTCCAGCGGCGCCGGGCCGGCGCTCGACGCGCTGCCCGCGCAATACGCCGACTATGCGGCGTGGCAGACCGAGTCCGGGCGCGGCGAGCGGCTCGAGCGCCAGCTTGCGTACTGGCGCGGGCAACTGGCCGGCAGCCCGATCGGGGCCGGCCTGCCGATCGACCGGCAACGCCCGCATCAGCCCGGCTTTGCCGGCCGGCACGTGACGCTGCGCGTGTCCTCGCCGCTCGCCGACAGCCTGGGCCGGCTCGGCCGGCGCTGCATAGCCACCCCCTTCATGATTTTCCAGGCCGCGTACCAGGCGACGATCGCGCACTGGATCGGCCAGCGCGACGTGCTGATCGGTTCGCCGACGAGCGTCAGGACGCACCCGCAGACCGAGCGCATGATCGGCTATTTCGTCAACATGCTGGTGATACGCGGCCGGCTCGACGACGATCCGTCGTTCGTCGCGCTGCTGGAACGCACGAAGCGCACGGTGCTCGACGCCTACGAGCATCGCGACGTGCCGTTCGAGCGGGTCGCCAGCCTGTTTGCGCAGACCGGGAGCCTGTCGCGCCAGCCGCCGTTCCAGGCGGTGCTGACCTATGCGGGGCGAACCGGTCGCGAACCGCTCGCGCTGCGCGGGCTGCAGTTGGAACCCGTCGAGATCGAGCAGGACGTCGCCCAGTTCGACCTGTCGCTGACGGTCGCGGAAACCGGCGACGGCTTCGATGCGCGCTTCGACTACGACAGCGCGTTGTTCGAGCGGGAAACGATCGAGCGTCTCGGCGCGCGCCTGCTGCGTCTGCTCGACGCCGTCGCGGAGGATCCGTCGCGACGGCTGTCGGAACTGTCGGCGCTGGATTCGACGGAGTGCGCGCAGTTGCGGCAT
>NZ_JARCHA010000040.1:0-4864 GCF_048957895.1 Paraburkholderia sp. A1RI_3L | reverse complement strand
ACAGCGATGGATGCCAAGACAATGATTGACGATGCGCGTCGCTATCGCGAGCAGGAAGGGCTTCTCGGCAAGGGCGGCGTCGTCGTGTTCTTCCAAGGTGGAGTTCAGGGCTGGGTGAATCAACTGCGCAACCCGGACCATTGGCAGCCCGGCTGCATCGCGGTCGATGAGCAAGGTCAAATGTGGACGACCATTGCGGGTAGCGAGCGTGCTGGCGCGCTCATGTGGCTCGCGCATCACGAATTGTAGGAAAACGAAAAACAGGACGATTGAAATGGCTGACGACCCGAATGAAGAGTTCGTAATAGACCACGGCGAATTTATCGACGTGTGTGTTGGCGCGGCGATGTGGAAGACGGGCGATGGAAAGTTCATCCTCGAGGAAGACTTTAAGGTGTCGGGCGAGGTATGGCGCGTCCATAAAAGCGACGCTGATCCGTATCCATCCAACCCTCATGCCCACTGCGTCGGTGGTGCGAAACGGTTCGCCGGCTGCACACTTCATTTAGGCACCGCACAGTTATATCGTAAGCGCGACGCGCTCGGCAGATTCCTGGAGCAGTCGCAATTCGAGCGACTGCTGGAACTCATTCGACCGAAATTTCCGGGAATCATTTTCCCGTTGGCAACGTAGAAAACTGGAAAGGATCTTCGTATGGTCACCAAACAACAACTCGATCAAGCATTGGAAGCGTGGCACGTGGCACGCGAAACCGCGCTTCGTGAGCACGAGGCGTGGCACCTCCTCATGGGCAGCCACGGTGCTCTAATTGAATCGCTTCGATCGAATGGACACACGTGGGCAAGGGCGCAAGCCGAGTTTCGGCGTATCTCGAACGCACATAGCGAGGCGTATCGTGCAGCGCTGAGCGCGATGGACGAACGTTGTCTCGAGTACCAGGAATTGCGCGAGAAGTACGACGGGCAGTGATCGGAAACAGAGTGAGAGGATGAAATGACCGACGAGAAAAGGAAGGGATACGCGCTCGACCCCGGCAACAACGGCTGGATCGTAGGCTGGGCTGTCATCCGCAATAGCCCATGGGATTTGGCCGGAATGTTTCCTTCCAAAGAGGAAGCCGAGGCCGCTCGCAGCAAGCTCGGAGGCACTTATGAAGTGCGTCACGGGTCAAGAAAATTGGGCTCAAACGACTTTATCGGCTCTTGAGCCGCATCGGAAAACGCAATGGCGACCCTCGGGGGAATCTTCCCCGAATTCTGGCTGGGTTGCGGATGCGGCCCGCTGTATTCGGCGGGGCACGAAGCAGGTAGCGGCCGATTTCGGGAAAGAAAAGGGTTGGACGTGGACGTGCCAGGCAGGTTGGCGTTGCCCATCGTGCTCGAAGTGCGGTGACGCAAAGCAATAGCAAAAGAACACATTGCATCTACGGTGTGCGAGGCGCGAATGTTGACGAATCCGGCGTTCTGGTCTGTGATTTTCCTTCTTTTGCCATTGGCCCAAGCGCTCGGCGACTGGCACAGCCGGCCCTTAGCATGGACGAGTTTGATTGCTGCAGTCCTATTGCTCGGTTACGCCGGGGTGACTTGGTGGCTGTTTCCCAAGGGTTATAGATGGACATGGAGTGCGCTCAGAATTTTGGCGTTGGGCGGGAAAGTGGCGTTACCCGACGCGGCCCGGATCGCGTACGAAGAGGCTCGCGCTCACGATTCGATATGGGCGGACGCAGCAGAACGTTTGGGCGTCGATAATTCGCCCGACGGCATCCTGGACTACATGGCGGGCTACTATGCACAAGATGGCCAGCTCTACGGGGTGAGAAAGCCGTCAACGCGTGTCGAGCCAATCGACAGGCGGCAGGCTATGCACGGCACGTTCAGGGAAGGCGCAAAGTATCTTTATCTTCGGGACCAGAGCAGGACCAAATTTTCGGAACTACGGGTGTCGAAGAAGGATGTTCGGGCAGTTCGAAAGGTGATGCGCGAATCGTTAAAGACGACCACCCCGATCTGACTCGAGGCCTGTCGAAAGTAATGGAAAACAGGTGGGATGCAGATGGACTTCCACGTAGTCACGAACGGCACCGACGAAACGCTGCCGCTGCTCTACCAGTGGGAGATCCACGATGCTCAAACCGGGGAATTGCGTGGCCGTTACGTCGGAAAAGCGTCGGCTGGAAGTCGGAGGCCTCGCAGGGACTATGCTCGGAATGTGCGCAGGCTGCTTGGTGGGTTGCCTTACCGCAAGGGCAAGCCCGACAAGTATCGCGGGGTGCACCGTGCGCTGGCTGAAGCGGTCCGGAACGGAGACCGGATCACGCTAACGCTGCTGTGGAACGTGGCTCCGGGTGAAGATATCAATGAAGCCGAACGCGCCACCATACGCGCGCTCAATTGCACCCTTAACGGGTAGGAAAACGGGAGCAGTGATGCGGCAGATGTTCCTTGACCTGTGGCACGCGATTCATCTGGTCGCATGCCCGGTGCGATTCGTGAAGCTAGAGCGCAGATGGTATAGGCAGCTCCGCAAAGAACGCTCGTTCCCACCGACCGTTGCGTCGCGAACGAAATTCGTTCGTAGCAGGCTCATCATCAGTGGGTTTGCCGTTTCAGTCGCTACGGTGCTTGGCTTTGTCGCAGCTCTGGCCGTGCGGTCCCAAGGGTGGACGGTACAGCAATCGCAACAATGGTGGATGCAAGGCGGCAGCGCGGCTCTGTTGTTGTGGGGCACTCTATTTGTGCGGGGCTGGGACATTCAAACCTTCGGCGGCAAGACCCTGCTGGAGCGAGCAAATCGCACGATCTATGTCTGTTTGTATTTCGTCGGCACCGCGGCAGGGGTCTTTAGTTTGTTCATTCCGGTCACGAGTCATTAGGTAGGAAAACGCCGGCGCGGCCGGCACCAAGGAAAAGCGCAATGGAGCGAATAGCGGTGTCTGCGAGCTACGAGGCAGTGAAACAGGGAAAGTCTGTCACAGGCCGCGTCGATTTCATTGCGCGGGTGGCAGATCCTACGAAGGGATACGACCTGACCATGCGAGCGCAGCGTGCAGTAGCGCGCCGGTTACGAGTGCGTCCGGCTGACGTCAAGATCGTCGGCGTGATGTCGAGCTGACGCAAGGGAAAACGGCGGGATGAATGAAACGAGCAATTGGTCGTTCAGAGGTTGTCGCGGTCGAAATCGACGGCAGTGTGTACGAAGGCGAGTTCCGCGTGGAATCAAAGGTGGTCACTGTCGACGCGCCTTTCGGTAGCGGTTCAACACACGTTGGCAGCCAAGCGCCGGTGGCCGTCGCCCGGATGCTGCTGCGCGAAATCGTGGTCGGCGCAAAAGCGCGAGGCGAGTTGTAAAGGAAAACAGGCGAAACGCGATGATAGAAACGTGGTCGGGTGATCTAGAGTTCCCCAGCGATCCCAAATCCTTGCTTCAGGTCGAGACGCTGCGGGTGTTCGAGGACAGCGTCACTGTTACCGCGATGTCGATTTCGTCGACACTCGGACACTGGCGGTTTGAAACACGTCTTTTCGATCTGGGAAATAGCTGGCCACATCGATACGTGGCCGAAGGGATCTCCGCGAAAGGCCAAAAGGTCGCAACCGACTTGTTCACTCTCGCGATCTCCCTTCGCAGAAGCGGTGTCGAGTTGCAAGTAACAGGGGAGTGGCGGGATTCGTGGGGCCGATACCTGCTTGAAGGCGTTTTATTCGCTGAGGTCCAATAGGGAAAGGGCGACGAGGGCGACATAGCGAGCTACAAGGACATTCAGACGTTCGTGAAGCAGCGGCATGGGATCGTCGCGCAAACCTGTTGGATTGCGTATGTGAAGGAATCGAACGGACTGCCGTTGCGCGGTATTCGAACGGCCGAGCGCGTGAAACCTTGCCCGCCTCAGTGGCGCGCAGCGATTGAGGAAGCCATGCGTCATTACGGCTGGTTTTGCTAACAGCGAAAAACGAGGAGAAGGGCAGTATGAGTTACGACGAGGCTGATGCTCGGCGCGACGCGGCGTACGACGAGATGTACGAGGCGATCTCGAAAGAGGTTCGAGCGGATACGATCGAACAATTTTCTTCAGACCGCCTGAAATCGTACTACGTGCAGAATCCGCACCTCATGCGGCCAGCCTGGAACCGACTCAAAGAAGGGATGAGACTGGTCGCCAACGAGCACTTCGACGCTGGAACGATCTTCTTTGCTAGTTCAATGGAGTTGTTTTTTCGCTTCACCCTTCTTCGGCCGGTCGTCTATGGGCTGGTTCACCATGAGCGTCTCGCGGATGCCGTAAGCAAAAGCGTGCTGGACGGTAATACGGGCTTTACCAAGTACACGACGCTGTTGGGGCACATCTATGCTCAACTGCTCGGCGGTGAGTTGAAGAAGCTGACAGTAGGCGATTCCGACGCGAACCTGATAAAGAAGTGCAATGAATTGCAGGACCGGCGAAATGCCCTCGTCCATCACGGCGCCGCAGGAGGAAAGACGGAGGCGCTGCACTCTCAAATTGTGGCGATGGCGGTGCTGAATCAGGTAGTGAGCCCTATGTTGAAGGCTCTTGGTCTCGGCCTTAACGGCATCGGCGACATCGGGCCCCTTCCGGTGAAATTGGCAAAGTGATCGGAAAACGATGAATCCCTACACCTACGAGCAAATTACCGAAGCGGCCAAGCAAATCGTCGCGGACGAGTTGGCGCGCGCGGAGAAGGAGCCGGATGAGGCATCGGCGCGGCATCTTCGCGGGTACGCGGCGGGCGCATGGCTGCTGTGGCAGACCGTCACGCACGACCAGACAGCAAGCCCGACTCGCCGCGAGGACTACCACGTATTCAAGAAACTCCTCGGCTTGCCAGACTGATCCGGCGACAACGACAGGAAAACAGCATGCAAAACGTTGGCGCTTCCTTTCGT
>NZ_JARCHA010000039.1:0-5169 GCF_048957895.1 Paraburkholderia sp. A1RI_3L | reverse complement strand
CGTCGTCGCCGCGCGCGCGCAGGCGGCGCGCCATTTCCATCGCGACGCATCCGCCCATCGACCAGCCGACGAGAATCAGCGGACTGGCGCCGCGCACCGTCTCCACCTGCGCCAGATAGTCGTCGGCCATCCGCGCGATCGACGCCGGCGGCGTCGCAGCGTCGTCGATGCCGGACGCCTGCAGCGCATGCACCGCATACTCCCCGGCCAGCTGGCGCGCCAGCGCGGCGAACGGCAGCGCGGACCCGCTCGCCGCGTGCACGCACACGACCACCGGCAAGCCGGCGCCCGGCGCGAGCGGCACGAGATTCGCGTGCGCCGGCGCTTGCGCCGCCAGGATGCGCGGCAACAGGGTCCGCACGGTCGGCGCGGCGAAGATGTCGGCCACCTGGGGCCGGTGCCCGAACTCGGTCTCGCACGCGCCCATCAGCCGGAACACGAGCAGCGAATGCCCGCCCAGGTCGAAGAAGCTCTCGGTCACGCCGATTTCACCGCACGCCAGCACGGCCTCGAATACCCGCTTGAGCCGGAGCTCGTGCGCGCCGTCGGGCTGCACGATGTCGCGCGGCAGCGAGCCGCCGCGCTCGCGCCACAGGTCGAGCAGCCCGCGCCGGTCGATCTTGCCGTTCAACGAGGTCGGAATGCGCTCGACGAGCATGATGTCGACCGGCACCATATAGCCGGGCAGCACGGTGGCGACCGACGCGAGCAGCGTCGCGGGGCGCACCGCGTCCGGCGCGGCCGGCACGACGAACGCCACGATCTTGTTCGCGGCCGCGTCGTGCGCGGCCGCCGCGGCGCAATCGGCGACGCCCGGCTCCGCGGACAGCACCGCCTCGATCTCCGCGAGCTCGACGCGCATCCCGCGAATCTTCACTTGCGTGCCGATCCGTCCGAGATGCTCGAGCACACCGTCGGGCCGATAGCGGCACAGGTCGCCGGTCTGGTACATGCGCGAGCCGGGCGCGCCGTACGGATCGGGCAGGAAGCGCTCCGCGGTGAGCGCCGGATTGCGGTGATAGCCGTGCGCGAGCCCGACCTCGCCGCCGATACAGGCCTCGCCCGGCACGCCGATCGGCACGACGTCCAGCGCGTCGTCGAGCACGTAGAGACGGAAGTTGGGCGCCGGACGCCCCAGCGGCACGATCGGCGCGCCGGGCTCCCGCGGCACGATCATGTCGGTCACGCTGCCGGCCTCGGTCGGGCCGTAGCCGTTGATCAGCGTCGCGCTCATCTTCTCGTGGAACGTGTCGCGCAGGCGCGGCGTGACCGGCTCGCCGCCGCACAGCGCCCAGCGCAGGCCGCGCAGCTCGTGGGGGCGCATCTCGTCCAGGATCGCCTGCATCAGCGACGGGATCATGAAGACGAACGTCACGCGATACCGGTCGATCACGTCGATCAGATAGCGGGGATCGCGATGGCTGCCGGGGCGGCATACGAACAGCCGCGCCCCCACGTACAGCGGCCAGAAGATTTCCCAGATCGACACGTCGAAGCCATACGACGTCTTGAATGCGTTCGCCTCGCCCACCTTGAACGGATAGGTGCGCTGCAGCCAGAAGATGTTGGCGATCGCGCCGTCGATCGGATACGCGACAGCCTTCGGGCGCCCGGTCGAGCCCGACGTGTAGAGCAGGTGGACGAGCCGGTTGGGCGCGGCGTTGCACGGCAGGTTGTCGATCGGGCAGGCGGCCCAGCGCGCCGCATCGGCGGCCGCGTCGATCACCTGCCAGCGTCCGGCGGGGATGCGCGGCCGGATGTCGCCGTCGACGAACACGACGGCTGGGTCCGCATCGTCCAGCATGTAGGCGATGCGCGCATCGGGAAGCTCGGGATCGAGCGGCACGTAGGCCGCGCCCGACTTCGCGATGGCGTAGAGCGTGACGACGAGCGCGAAGCTGCGCTCCATGCACACCGCGACGAAGTCGCCGCTTCCCACGCCGAGCGCGCGCAGGTGATGCGCGAGCCGGTTCGCGCGCTCGTTGAGCACGCGATATGTCAGCGCACCGTCGTCGCTGACCAGTGCGATCGCCTCCGGCGTGCGCCGCACCTGCTCTTCGAACGGCTGGGCCATCGTGCGGTAATCCAGCGCCGGCCGCTCGTAGGCGTTGAGTTCGTGCAGGATCCGCTGCCGCTGCGCCGGCGGCACCAGCGCATGCGCGCGCAGCGGCGCGGCTGGCGCGCGCACGACGGCGTCGAGCAGGTCCGCGTACATCGCGACGAGGCGCTCCATCGTCGCCGCGTCGAACAGGTCGGCCGCGTATTCGACGAAGCCGGCGCCGCCGGCGGGCGTGTCGAACAGCGAGAACACCAGGTCGAACTTGGCGGTGCCGGAATCGAAGACCCAGTCGCGCGGCTTGCCGGGCTCGTCGCCGACGAAATCGCCCGGCGTGTTCTGCAACGCGAACATGGTCTGGAACACCGGGTTGTATTGCAGCTCGCGCGGCACGCGCAACTCCCCCACCACGCGCTCGAACGGAACCGCCTGGTTGTCCTGCGCCTCCTCGTGCGTCAGGTGGACGCGGTCCAGCACGTCCTCGAACGTCGCGGCGTCCGACAGATCCGTGCGCAGCGCCACGGGATTGACGAAGCAGCCCACCACGCGATCCAGCTCGACGCGCTCGCGTCCGGCGAACGGCGCGCCGACGATCACGTCGTGCTGGCCGGTCAGGCGCGACAGCAGCGCCTTGTACGCCGCCAGCAGCACGACGAACAGCGTGGTTCCGCGCGCCTGCGCCAGCGCCTTGGCGAGTTGCATGGTCGCGAGCGGCAGCATGCACGGAACGGTGTGCCCGCGACGGGTCGGCTGCGCGGGGCGCGGCCGGTCTTTCGGGATATCCAGCACCGGCAATTCGCCGCCGAGCTTCGCCGTCCAGTAATCGAGCTGACGGCGCTCGCGCGCCGGATCGGCGTTCGCGTGCTGCCACGCGACGTCGTCGATGAAGCGGCACGCCGGGGCCGGGCCCGGCGCCTTCCCGGCCAGCAGCGCGTCGAGATCGGCCAGCAGCAGGCCCATCGACCAGCCATCCGCGACGATGTGATGGACGATCAGCAGGACCAGCGTTTCTCCGGCGGGCAACCGCATCGCCTCCACCCTGAACAGCGGCCCCTGGTCGAGCGGCAACGGCGCGGCGACGCTCGCGCTGCCGCGCGCGCAGATCTCGGCGTGCGCCTGCGACGGGTCGAGACCGGCAAGGTCGTGCCACACGATCGGCGCGACCGGGTCGTCGCAGAGCGTCTGGCACGGCGTATCGTCGCGCACCTCGATGCGCAGGCGCAACGCGTCGTGCCGCTCGACGAGCCGCCGGAGCGCATCGCGCAGCTCCTGCTCCGGAATGATCCGGGGATAGGCCAGGACCTCGTAGCTGTTGTACTCCGCGCTGGTTTCGTAGAGGCGGCACATGAACCACATCGGCGCCTGCGATGGCGAAAGCGGCACGCGCTGGCCGGGCGGCACGCGCGGCGGCATGGCCGACGCCGCGCCCGCATCCGGGCTCGACGCGAGCAGCCGCTCGAACAATTGCCGGCGCGCATGGTCTTGCCTGCGGTCGGATTCCATCATGTTCATGCTCCGTCGTTTCTGAGTCGTTCCGCCACGTCCGCGTCGGACAGCGAGGCCACCAGGCGCTCGAGCCGATCCAGCACGACGACGGCCAGTTCCTTGATCGTCGGCGCGGCGAAGAACTGCCGCACCGACACGTCGATCTCGTAGCGCTTGCGAATGCGCGACAGGACCTGCACGGACTTCAGCGAGTTGCCGCCGACCGCGAAGAAGTTGTCGTTGCGGCCGACCATGCGGATGCCGAGCACTTCGCACCAGATGTGCGCCAGATGCGCCTCGAGGCCCGGTTCGGGTTGTTCGTCCGGGGTCGCGCGCGCCTCGAAATCCTCCGGTCGGGGCGCGGGCAGGCGGCGGCGGTCGAGCTTCCCGGACGGCGTGAGCGGAAGCCGGTCGAGGAACAGGTACGCCTCCGGCAGCATGTAGCGCGGCAGGATCGCCTGCGCGTGGCCGGCAATCGTGTCCGCCACGTCGCCGTCGCCGTCGCCGACCAGGTACGCGACGAGCCGGTTCGAGCCGGTTTCGTCCGGCCGCGCGACGACCGCGCACGCGCGCACCGCCGGATGCCGCCGCAACGCCGCCTCCACCTCGCCGGTCTCGACGCGGCAGCCGCGGATCTTGGTCTGCTGATCGAGCCGGCCGAGATACTCGAGGGCGCCGTCCTCGTGCTCGCGCACCAGGTCGCCGGTCCGGTACAGGCGTTCGCCCGGTTCGAGCGGGAACGGATGCGGGACGAAGCGCTCCGCGGTCAGCCCCGGCTGACGGTGATACCCGCGCGCCAGACCGCCGACGCCCGCCACGCACAGTTCGCCCGGCACGCCCGCCGGCACCGGATTCAACCCCGCGTCCAGCACGAACAGCCGGTAGAGGCCGATCTGCCGCCCCATCGGCACGAAGCCCGGCGACACGGACGGGGCGTTCGCGGGGGCGAACTCGCAGGCGGCGACCTCGGAGGTCTCGGTCTGCCCGTACATGTTGTGCAGCTCGCAACCGAAATGCGCGGCGAAGCGCGCCGGCAGGTCGGGCGGCACCGCTTCCCCGGACAGTTGCACCCAGCGCAGGTCCGGATACGCGCGCGGCGCCGCCGCGCCGAGATAGGCCTCGAGCATCGACGGCACGAAATGCGCGAACACGCAGCCCGGCCGCGCCATCAGCGCGCCGATGTGGGCCACGTCGGCTTCCATGCCCGGATCCGCCATCAGCACGGTTGCCCCTGCCATCAGCGGCCCGAAGATCTCCCAGATCGCGACGTCGAAGATCAGCGGGGTCTTCTGCAGCACCCGCTGCCCCGCCGCGAGCGCATAGCGCCGCTGCAGCCACGCGAGGCGGCCGAGCGCACAGCGATGGTCGATCACGACCCCTTTCGGCGCGCCGGTCGATCCCGACGTGTAGTACACGTAGGCCGCCTGACGCGGATCCGCGGGCGGCGCCTGCCGCTGCGCGCCGCCGCCCGCGTGCGCCGCGCCGATCTCGAGCACGGGCACGCCCAGCCCGGCGAACCGGTCGGCCTGCGGCGCATGCGCGAGCAGCAGGACCGGCTCGGCGTCGGCGAAGATGCGCGCCACCCGTTCGGGCGGGAACCCGGCGTCCAGCGGCACGAACGCCGCCCC
>NZ_JARCHA010000038.1:0-5340 GCF_048957895.1 Paraburkholderia sp. A1RI_3L | reverse complement strand
TGATGGCCTGGCTGCGCTGGTCGGGGCTGAGCGAGGGGCGGCGGCCCACGACGGTGCCGCGCTCGCGCGCCGCGACGATGCCGGCGCGGGTGCGCTCGCTGATCAGGCGGCGCTCGAACTCGGAGAGCGCGGCCATCATGTGGAACATCAGGACGCCGCCTGCGGAGGTGGTGTCGATGGACTCGGTGAGCGAGACGAAGCCCACGCCGTTGCGGCCCAGCCAGGCGATGAGGTCGATGAGCTTGCTGATGGAGCGTCCCAGGCGGTCCAGGCGCCAGACCACGAGCACGTCGCCGGGGGCGAGCTGGCCGAGCGCGGCGTCGAGCCCGGGACGGCTGAACTCGGCGCCCGACACGCCGCGGTCGGTGAACAGGCTCTCACATCCGGCGCGGCGCAGGGCGTCCTTCTGCAGGGCGAGGTTCTGCTCCTCGGTCGACACCCGTGCGTATCCGATCTTCACGGGGCGACCTTCCTGCCGGGCAGGCTTCGGTGCGACATGCGGATGCAGGGCCGGCATGGCCGGAGGGCGTGCCGCGGTGGGCGGGATGTGTGCTGCTGCATGGGGTGTGTCCGGTAAAACGGTTAATGCGTAATGGATCACACGGCAATGCTGACTGGTTAGGAGAACGTAAAACATTGTCATATGGGCCGTGCTGGTCCGCATTCTACTGGACAAAAACGAACCTTTTCGCCCCACCCCCCGCGCCCCTTCCGGCCGCGCTGCCGACCCCTGTGCGACAGGCCTTAACGGGGTCACAGAGAAATTTTTTACCAATGTGGCACAAAGGTTCCTTTTCGCCCCACCCCCCGGCGAAGAGGGCCCGGATACGGCCGCGCGGCACTGTGGCCGCGGGCGTTGCGGAGGGTGCGGGTGACCGAAATGGAACAGGCCGGGGCGGTGTTTGCCGCCCTGCGCGAGGGACGGCTGCGGCTGGCGCGTGAGCCGGTGTGCGGCACGCAGGAGCCGGGCCGGGTGCTCTATGAGGAGTGCCTGGCGAGGGTGGAGGGCGAGCCCGGCCTGGTGCCGGGCCAGTTCATCCCGGTGCTGGAGCGGCTCGCGCTGGTGTGCGCGTTCGACCGTCACGTGATGCGCAGGGTCATCGGGCTGCTGCGCGCCGGAGCGCAGGCCACGCTGGGCGTGAACCTGTCGGCGCGCAGCCTGGTGCCGGTGGTGGCCTGGGAGGCGCTGCTGCGCCAGCTGGCGGACAGGGGCGACGTGGCCGCGCGGCTGGTGGTGGAGATCACCGAGACGGCACGGCTGGAGGTGGAACCGGGGCGGCGCTTCGTGCAGCGGCTCAGGCAGGCGGGGTGCCGGGTGGCGATAGACGACTTCGGCGCGGGATACGGCGTGGAGACGGCGATGGCCATCGGGACGCCGGACATCGTGAAGATCGACGCCTCGTTCGTGGTGGCGGCCCGCGGCAGCGATGCGGGCATGGCGCGGCTTGCAGCGATGGTGAGGCTGGCCGCGGACCTGGCGCCGCAGGTGGTGGTGGAGGGGGTGGAGCAGGAGCAGGACCTGTGGCATGCGCGCGAGGCCGGCGCGCAGTGGGCGCAGGGCCGGTTTTTCAGTGCAGCGGGCACCGGGGGGCATGACGCACCGGGATGCAGGGGACAGTGATGCCGGACAGAAAGAAGGGAACAGGAAAATGAAGGCAGCAACGGGAGAGGGCGGGCCGCAGGACAGCGGGTATCTGGGCCAGGTGATGGAGCAGATCGCGGCGTGTGCGGCCCATGTGGGGCGGGGTGTGGCGGGGCAGCCGGAAGGCGGGCTCACGCTGGCGGGTGCGGAGGGGTGCATGGAGCGGTTCCGCGCATCGGTTCACATCCTGCTGTCGCGCCACCTGGGTGAGGAGTGCGCGCTGGCGATGGGTGCATACGACCTGGGGATAGCGACGGGCTTCTACGGGTGGCGCTCGGCGGTGGCGGTGGGCCTGAGGGCGCGCTACGAGGCGGCCCGGGCGCAGGCGGGAGCGGACGGTGCGGGCAGGTGGCACGGACTGGCCGAAGGGCTGCTGCATGCGGGATACCGGCATGGCAGGGACATGCTGGAGTGGGTGGAGGGCCCCCGGGAGTAGGCAGGGTGTGAAGAAGGCAGGGGTAGCGCGCTAGACGGTAAGCATTGCTAAACGAATAAACGGGACGCGCTTCGTTGAAAGAACCGACAGGGAAGGGTGAACCATGAACAGGATATATAGAACCGTCTGGAACGAGGCGCTGGGCACGTATGTGGCCGCCTCGGAGAACGACAGCGCGCTGGGTAAGGGTAAGGGTAAGGGTGGGGTTGCGGGACTAAGTGGCAGTGTGGCAGGCATGTATAGCGGACACCACTTCTTTGGTGGCATGGTTCCGGTGAGGCTGTCCCGCATCGCGCTGGCCGTGCTTGCCTCTGTGGGATCCGGTCTCGGCGTTCCTGCGTGGGCTCAGACTGTTGATTGCAGCGCGGCGCCCTACAATTCCTATAACAGTTTCACCGCCTGCGTGGGCTATGCAGCCACGGCGAGCGGTTCGGGCGCAAACGCGATCGGTGCAGGTTCCACCGCGAACATTACCAATGCAACTGCCTTGGGATATCAGTCCGTCGCAACGGGCGGTGGTGCGGCAACAGCTCTGGGGGCCTTCGCGACAGCTAATGGCACGGACACACTTGCGATGGGGCATAGTTCGTTGGCCTTGGCTGGCGCTACCATCGCAATAGGGCAACTGGCAACCGCAAGCTCACCCGGGGCTTTTGCCTTGGGTTCGACCTCGACCTCTTCAGGCCAGAACGCTCTGGCTGCTGGTTACAACGCGTGGGCATTTGGCAGCAATTCATTCGCCGTAGGCAGCACAACGCGGGCCCACGGGGACTTCAGTACGGCGATGGGGCCAGGTGCTCAATCCTTCGGCACAGCCAGTTTCGCGGCTGGCTGGAACGCTGTGGCCGGGTCTAGCACGACTTCCACTGTCCACGATACGGCGATCGGTTTCATCGCGACTGCTTCTGGCGGCGACTCCACAGCGCTCGGCTCGCGCGCGACCTCTTCCGGATCAGCTTCTCTCGCCATTGGCGGTTCCGCGCTCGCGTCGAACACGAACGATCTGGCCGTGGGGAACGGATCAACCGCGTCCGGCGGTGACAGCGGGGCAGTCGGGCCTTATGCAACGGCTTCGGCGGGAGGGGCGTACGCCCTTGGCCCGGGCGCGCGTGCCCTCGGTGTGAATGCAGTCGTGGTCGGTGTCAATGCGACAGGTTCGGGAGCTGAGTCAATCGCGTTCGGTAACGTGTCGACTGCGTCGGGTTTCGCGGCGCTGGCCGTTGGTCCTACTGCGGTCGCCTCTGGATCTGGCGCCATCGGACTGGGTTACCAATCGACCGCTTCTGGTACGCAATCGGTTGCTCAAGGATCGTTCGCGACTGCAAGTGCGCCTGGTACTGTCGCCATAGGTACGAACAGTAGCGCTTCGGCTCAGAATGCCACGGCCATAGGAGTATCGGCTGTGGCTTCTGGTACATCGTCTATGGCGTTGGCCCAGTACGCCACTGCGTCCGAGTGGGCAGCCGCGGCTATTGGCCCGAGTGCTATCGCGACCGGCTCGGCATCGTATGCCTTGGGCGTAAATGCCACCGCCGCTGGACTCCGCGATACGGCTGTGGGTGTGCGGGCCACGGCATCTGGAGGCGATTCGCTGGCAGCGGGGTCTAGTGCTGCCGCATCGGGGCTGCGCTCTGTAGCTATCGGTGTCGTCGCAAGCTCCTACGGCAACGATTCATTTGCTGCGGGCACGGGGGCGGTGGCGGGGGTGAGCGGCAGTGGTACCACGATCGTCAACGACATTGCGCTGGGCAACACGGCGCAGGCGGTGGGGGGGGACTCCATTGCGGTGGGCACCTCGGCCATCGGCAGCGCGGCCGACGCGATCGCGGTGGGCCGCTCGGCGGCGGCCGCGCAGTCCGCGCAGGCGATCGGTGTGCTGGCCACGGCCAGCGGCAACTCGGCGGCGGCCATGGGCCAGCAGGCCACGGCCAGCGGTACCTCGTCGCTGGCGCTGGCGCAGCAGGCGACCGCCTCGGGCGCCAGCGCCATCGCGATCGGACAGACCGCGGCGGCCACCAACAGCAGTTCGCTGGCCATGGGCACCGGCGCGCTGTCCAACGCGGCCAACGCGGTGGCCATCGGCCACACCTCGACGGCCACGGGCGGCGCGGCCGTGGCGCTGGGGTACCAGCAGACCGCCACGGGCAACGGCGCGGTGGCCATCGGTGACCCGAACACCGCCACCGGCACGGGCGCGGTGGCCATGGGCGCCAACAACACGGCCAACGGCAACGGCGCGCTGGCCATCGGTGATTCGAACACCGCCAGCGCGCAGGGCGCGGTGGCGCTGGGCGAAACCAACGTGGCGGGCGGCACGGGCGCGGTGGCCATCGGCAACACCTCGACGGCATCGAGCACGGGCGGCGTGGCGCTGGGTTCGGCGGCCACCGCGGTCAACCCCAACGACGTGGCGCTGGGCTCCGGCTCGGTGACGGGCTCGCCGGTGGCGACCTCGGGCACCACGATCGGCGGCAAGTTCTATTCGTTCGCGGGGGCCACGCCCACCAGCGTGGTGAGCGTGGGCAGCCCCGGCAACGAGCGGCAGATCTCGAACGTGGCGGCCGGGCAGGTCAGTGCCTCGAGCACGGACGCGATCAACGGCTCGCAGCTTTACGCGACGGACCAGGCGGTCACCTCGCTGTCGAGCTCGACCTCCACGGTGGGCAGTTCGCTGTCGAGCGGCGTCAGCTCGCTGTCCACCGGTGTGAGTTCGCTGTCCACCGGGCTGTCGACCACCAACAGCAGCCTGACCTCGCTGTCCACCTCGACCTCGACGACAGGCAGTTCACTGTCCACCGGCGTGAGCTCGCTCTCCACGGGCCTGTCCACCACCAACAGCAGCCTGACCTCGCTGTCGGGCTCCACCTCGACCGTGGGCAGCTCGCTGTCCACCGGCGTGAGCTCGCTCTCCACGGGCCTGTCCACCACCAACAGCAACGTCGCGTCGCTGTCGGGTTCGGCCTCCACCGGTATCGCCTCGGTATCGACCGGCCTGAGCACGCTGAACGCCGAAGCCGTCAAGTACGACCACAACCCCGACGGCACGGTCAACTACGGCAGCGTGACGCTCAATCCGGGCGGCACCGCCGCGCAGCTGCACAACGTGGCGGCCGGCACCGCACCCACCGATGCGGTCAACGTCTCGCAGCTGAGCACCGCGGTCTCCAGCGGCCAGACGCACTACTACAGCGTCAACGACAACGGCACGCAGCAGGCCAACTACACCAACAACGGCGCCACCGGCGTCAACGCGCTGGCCGCT
>NZ_JARCHA010000037.1:0-5546 GCF_048957895.1 Paraburkholderia sp. A1RI_3L | reverse complement strand
AGTCTTCATAATCTCGTTTCTCTGCTGCTGATGCAGCGACGCAGGCGGTGCTGGAGGGAAGTGACTCTGGTGGCGGTGCGAACGATCTTTAAAAACTTACAGCCGATAAGTGTGGGCGCTTGATGGCGGCGTGCCCCGGTGACGTTATGTTGCCGGGCAAGCAAAGGTATCAAGAGTCTCACACGGTAAGGAATAGGAAGTGAAGCAATTCACGACCTGTCAGTACCGAGTTGAGCGACCTGTCCGGAGACGGACAGAGACAGTAACAGGTTTGAACTGAAGAGTTTGATCCTGGCTCAGATTGAACGCTGGCGGCATGCCTTACACATGCAAGTCGGACGGCAGCGCGGGCTTCGGCCTGGCGGCGAGTGGCGAACGGGTGAGTAATACATCGGAACGTATCCTGGAGTGGGGGATAGCCCGGCGAAAGCCGGATTAATACCGCATACGCTCTGAGGAGGAAAGCGGGGGACCTTCGGGCCTCGCGCTCAAGGGGCGGCCGATGGCGGATTAGGTAGTTGGTGGGGTAAAGGCCTACCAAGCCGACGATCCGTAGCTGGTCTGAGAGGACGACCAGCCACACTGGGACTGAGACACGGCCCAGACTCCTACGGGAGGCAGCAGTGGGGAATTTTGGACAATGGGGGCAACCCTGATCCAGCAATGCCGCGTGTGTGAAGAAGGCCTTCGGGTTGTAAAGCACTTTTGTCCGGAAAGAAATCATCGGGGCCAATACCCCTGGTGGATGACGGTACCGGAAGAATAAGCACCGGCTAACTACGTGCCAGCAGCCGCGGTAATACGTAGGGTGCGAGCGTTAATCGGAATTACTGGGCGTAAAGCGTGCGCAGGCGGTGCTGTAAGACCGATGTGAAATCCCCGGGCTTAACCTGGGAACTGCATTGGTGACTGCAGCGCTGGAGTATGGCAGAGGGGGGTGGAATTCCACGTGTAGCAGTGAAATGCGTAGAGATGTGGAGGAACACCGATGGCGAAGGCAGCCCCCTGGGCCAATACTGACGCTCATGCACGAAAGCGTGGGGAGCAAACAGGATTAGATACCCTGGTAGTCCACGCCCTAAACGATGTCAACTGGTTGTTGGGGATTCATTTCCTTAGTAACGTAGCTAACGCGTGAAGTTGACCGCCTGGGGAGTACGGTCGCAAGATTAAAACTCAAAGGAATTGACGGGGACCCGCACAAGCGGTGGATGATGTGGATTAATTCGATGCAACGCGAAAAACCTTACCTACCCTTGACATGTACGGAACCCTGCCGAGAGGTGGGGGTGCCCGAAAGGGAGCCGTAACACAGGTGCTGCATGGCTGTCGTCAGCTCGTGTCGTGAGATGTTGGGTTAAGTCCCGCAACGAGCGCAACCCTTGTCCCCAGTTGCTACGCAAGAGCACTCCGGGGAGACTGCCGGTGACAAACCGGAGGAAGGTGGGGATGACGTCAAGTCCTCATGGCCCTTATGGGTAGGGCTTCACACGTCATACAATGGTCGGAACAGAGGGTTGCGAAGCCGCGAGGTGGAGCCAATCCCAGAAAACCGATCGTAGTCCGGATTGCAGTCTGCAACTCGACTGCATGAAGCTGGAATCGCTAGTAATCGCGGATCAGCATGCCGCGGTGAATACGTTCCCGGGTCTTGTACACACCGCCCGTCACACCATGGGAGTGGGTTTTGCCAGAAGTGGCTAGTCTAACCGCAAGGAGGACGGTCACCACGGCAGGATTCATGACTGGGGTGAAGTCGTAACAAGGTAGCCGTATCGGAAGGTGCGGCTGGATCACCTCCTTTCCAGAGCAGCGCGTCCAAAGTCAGAGCGCTCACACTTGTCGGCTGTATGAATGACAGACTCAGGGGTCTGTAGCTCAGTCGGTTAGAGCACCGTCTTGATAAGGCGGGGGTCGTTGGTTCGAATCCAACCAGACCCACCAACTTTGTCTGTGACGGGCAGTCCCCTGCAGGAGTCGGTGAGGGGGGCATAGCTCAGCTGGGAGAGCACCTGCTTTGCAAGCAGGGGGTCGTCGGTTCGATCCCGTCTGCCTCCACCAGTCCCCAGCGCGCAGTGTCGGTGAGACACGGGTACTGCGCCCTGGCGACTGCCAGCCAGACGGCATGAGGTTGATGTCGCTGTCGTTCTTTAACAATCAGGAAGCAGCAGTAATTTGACTGATGCGAAAGCGCCTTGTGAGATGGGCGTGAGTAGGTCAGTCAGGGTTGTGATTGTATCGAAAGTATCTCAGGGCCATCGAAGGATGGCATTGGAATACGGCACAACGCTAAAACTCAACCTGTAGCGGTCGAGGTCTGTTCCCTGTGTGGGAAGAGACACACCCGTTATAGGGTCAAGCGAACAAGTGCATGTGGTGGATGCCTTGGCGATCACAGGCGATGAAGGACGCGGTAGCCTGCGAAAAGCTCCGGGGAGCTGGCAAACAAGCTTTGATCCGGAGATGTCCGAATGGGGAAACCCACTCCTTCTGGAGTATCCGTGGCTGAATACATAGGCCATGTGAAGCGAACGCGGCGAACTGAAACATCTAAGTAGCCGCAGGAAAAGAAATCAACCGAGATTCCCAGAGTAGTGGCGAGCGAAATGGGAGCAGCCTGTACTCTTTATCTGAACTGTTAGCCAAACGCTCTGGAAAGTGCGGCCATAGCGGGTGATAGCCCCGTAGGCGAAAACAGGTTGGAAGAACTGGGTGTACGACAAGTAGGGCGGGACACGTGAAATCCTGTCTGAAGATGGGGGGACCATCCTCCAAGGCTAAATACTCGTGATCGACCGATAGTGAACCAGTACCGTGAGGGAAAGGCGAAAAGAACCCCGGGAGGGGAGTGAAACAGATCCTGAAACCGCATGCATACAAACAGTCGGAGCCTCGAAAGGGGTGACGGCGTACCTTTTGTATAATGGGTCAGCGACTTACATTCAGTGGCGAGCTTAACCGTATAGGGCAGGCGTAGCGAAAGCGAGTCCGAACAGGGCGTCCAGTCGCTGGGTGTAGACCCGAAACCAGGTGATCTATCCATGGCCAGGCTGAAGGTGCGGTAACACGTACTGGAGGGCCGAACCCACTGACGTTGAAAAGTCAGGGGATGAGCTGTGGATAGGGGTGAAAGGCTAAACAAACCTGGAAATAGCTGGTTCTCTCCGAAAACTATTTAGGTAGTGCCTCGTGTATCACCTTCGGGGGTAGAGCACTGTCATGGTTGAGGGGTCCATTGCGGATTACCTCGCCATAGCAAACTCCGAATACCGAAGAGTGCAATCACGGGAGACAGACATCGGGTGCTAACGTCCGGTGTCAAGAGGGAAACAACCCAGACCGCCAGCTAAGGTCCCCAAACATGGCTAAGTGGGAAACGAAGTGGGAAGGCTAAAACAGTCAGGAGGTTGGCTTAGAAGCAGCCACCCTTTAAAGAAAGCGTAATAGCTCACTGATCGAGTCGTCCTGCGCGGAAGATGTAACGGGGCTAAGCCATGTACCGAAGCTGCGGATGCGAGCTTGCTCGCATGGTAGGAGAGCGTTCCGTAAGCCTGCGAAGGTGCACCGGAAGGTGTGCTGGAGGTATCGGAAGTGCGAATGCTGACATGAGTAGCGATAAAGGGGGTGAAAGGCCCCCTCGCCGTAAGCCCAAGGTTTCCTACGCAACGTTCATCGGCGTAGGGTGAGTCGGCCCCTAAGGCGAGGCAGAAATGCGTAGCTGATGGGAAGCAGGTCAAGATTCCTGCACCGGCGTGAAATGCGATGGGGGGACGGATCGCGGAAGGTTGTCCGGGTGTTGGAAGTCCCGGTCGCTGCATTGGAGAAGGTGCCCTGGCAAATCCGGGCACGCAATTCAAGGGTGTGGCGCGAGCTTCTTCGGAAGCGAAGCAACTGGAAGGGGTTCCAGGAAAAGCCTCTAAGCTTCAGTTTCACGTTGACCGTACCGCAAACCGACACAGGTGGGCGAGATGAGTATTCTAAGGCGCTTGAGAGAACTCGGGAGAAGGAACTCGGCAAACTGGTACCGTAACTTCGGGATAAGGTACGCCCTGGTAGCTTGACCGGCCTGCGCCGGAAGGGTGAAGGGGTTGCAATAAACTGGTGGCTGCGACTGTTTAATAAAAACACAGCACTCTGCAAACACGAAAGTGGACGTATAGGGTGTGACGCCTGCCCGGTGCCGGAAGATTAAATGATGGGGTGCAAGCTCTTGATTGAAGTCCCGGTAAACGGCGGCCGTAACTATAACGGTCCTAAGGTAGCGAAATTCCTTGTCGGGTAAGTTCCGACCTGCACGAATGGCGTAACGATGGCCACACTGTCTCCTCCCGAGACTCAGCGAAGTTGAAGTGTTTGTGATGATGCAATCTACCCGCGGCTAGACGGAAAGACCCCATGAACCTTTACTGCAGCTTTGCATTGGACTTTGAACCGGTCTGTGTAGGATAGGTGGGAGGCTGTGAAGCGTGGACGCCAGTCTGCGTGGAGCCAACCTTGAAATACCACCCTGGCTTGTTTGAGGTTCTAACCCAGGTCCGTGAATCCGGATCGGGGACAGTGCATGGCAGGCAGTTTGACTGGGGCGGTCTCCTCCCAAAGCGTAACGGAGGAGTACGAAGGTACGCTAGGTACGGTCGGAAATCGTGCTGATAGTGCAATGGCATAAGCGTGCTTGACTGCGAGACCGACAAGTCGAGCAGGTGCGAAAGCAGGTCATAGTGATCCGGTGGTTCTGTATGGAAGGGCCATCGCTCAACGGATAAAAGGTACTCTGGGGATAACAGGCTGATACCGCCCAAGAGTTCATATCGACGGCGGTGTTTGGCACCTCGATGTCGGCTCATCTCATCCTGGGGCTGTAGCCGGTCCCAAGGGTATGGCTGTTCGCCATTTAAAGAGGTACGTGAGCTGGGTTTAAAACGTCGTGAGACAGTTTGGTCCCTATCTGCCGTGGGCGCTGGAAGTTTGAGGGGGCCTGCTCCTAGTACGAGAGGACCGGAGTGGACGAACCTCTGGTGTACCGGTTGTCACGCCAGTGGCATCGCCGGGTAGCTATGTTCGGAAGAGATAACCGCTGAAAGCATCTAAGCGGGAAACTCGCCTCAAGATGAGACTTCCCCGGGGCTTCGAGCCCCTTGAAGGGTCGTTCAAGACCAGGACGTTGATAGGCCGGGTGTGGAAGCGCAGTAATGCGTTAAGCTAACCGGTACTAATTGCCCGTAAGGCTTGATCCTATAACCGGTGTGTTTCAGCACACCGCTACAGTTGCGCGTTGTGCCCAGTCACAACCCCACAGTTACATACGCTGCTTCCCGATTGGCTGCGCCGCAGCCGGGCCTCATACCGGCCCCGCCCACGCGACGCAGCAACCCGTCATGCCTGATGACCATAGCGAGTCGGTCCCACCCCTTCCCATCCCGAACAGGACCGTGAAACGACTCCACGCCGATGATAGTGCGGATTGCCCGTGTGAAAGTAGGTAATCGTCAGGCTCCTTACCCCGCAAAGACCCCGCCACCCATATGGCGGGGTCTTCTGCTTTGGGC
>NZ_JARCHA010000036.1:0-6058 GCF_048957895.1 Paraburkholderia sp. A1RI_3L | reverse complement strand
CAGCGTGGTCTCGGCCCGCACCCTGGCCGGCGCCCGCCACGCCGACGTCGTGCTCGACTGGGACCGCCAGGACCCCGACGGCGCACCGTTCTTCTCGCTCACCGGCCTCGACTACGGCCAGAACGCGGCCGCCGTGTTCTCGCTCACCACCGTGCCCCAGCCCGCCGGCTGCACCGTGCTGGCCGAGCGCATCTCCAGCGCGCCGCTGTCCTGCCGCGAGGTGGCCCGCTCGGAACTGCCCGGCTACCAGGCCACCGTGCTGGTGCCCGCCGTCACCGTCTATACCCTGGCCGCCCATCCCCGCGAGACCGTCACGCTCGTCGACTCGCCCGGCGCCTGCCTCATCGTGCGCCGCCAGGTGCGCTACGCCGGCGCGGGCTGAGATGGCAGCACCCACCCCACACAGTCATTCCCATCATCGCCAACGTACAGGAGCACACATGGGCATCAAGGGCGCGCGCGGTCTGCGCATTGGCATCACCATCGGGCTGCACGCGCCCGACGAGAGCCTGTGGATCAACGGCATCAAGCAGAACGCGCTGTACCTGGCAAAGCTCTTCCAGGGCTCGCCGTTACGTCACAACGTCATGCTCGTCAACACCACCGGTGTGCCCATCACCCCCAGCCTGCCGTGGGACCTCGAACGCTTTCCGGTACGCACCTTCGAGGCCGTGAAGGACGACCTGGACGTGCTCATCGAGCTGGGCGGCCAGATCAGCGCGGACCAGACCGCCCACCTGAAGACGCGCGGCACGAAACTCGTGAGCTACTGCTGCGGCCCCGAGTACGTGCAGATGAGCGAGGCCATGATCTTCGCGCGCCGCATGTGCGATGAGCCCTTCATCAACCAGCAGTACGACGAGATCTGGGTCATCCCCCAGGTCATGGAGACCAGCGCCGGCTTCTTCTCCGTACTCAGACGCCGCCCGGTGCGCCCCGTGCCGTTCGTGTGGGACCCCATGTGCCTGGAGGAGCGCACCCGCGCCCTGCCGTTCGCCGGCCAGTACCGCCCGCGCAACGCCCCCGCGCGCATCTCCATCATGGAGCCCAACATCGACGTGCTCAAGTTCTGCCTGTATCCGCTGCTCATCGCCGAGAGCGCCTACCGCGCAGCCAGCGCCAGCATCGAATACGTGCACGTCACCAACGCGGGCCACCTCGCGCGCGGCTGCCCCGAGTTCATCGGCATCGCCCACTACCTCGACCTCGTGCGCAACAGCCGGGTGAGCTTTGTGGACCGGCATGACACCCCGCAGTTTCTCGCCGGACACACCGACATCGTCGTGTCCCACCAGTGGGGACTTCCGCTCAACTACTTCTATTTCGACGTGTGCTGGAACGGCTATGCGCTCGTGCACAACGCGCATCTGTGCCGCGGGCTTGGCTACTACTACGAAGGCAGCAACGTGGAGGAGGGCACCCGCCAGCTGCTGCTCGCCATCGACGAACACCCCCGCCAGTGGGAACAGTACCGCAGCCGCCAGCGCCAGACCATCCGCCCGTTTCTCGCCACCCACGAGCCGCTCATCGAGGCCTACGACCGGCTGCTGTTCGCACTCCTGACCGGGCAGCACCCCTCATGAACACCATGCTTCCGTCCATCAACGCAACCCTGAACGCCACCGCATCCATGAACCTTCCGCACCGCATGATCGCCCCGTGCAGCGCCGCCGTCATTGCCGCGCTCGCGCTGCTCACCGGCCAGGCGCTGGCCGCCACCACCGGCACGCTCGCCACCGTCAACGGCATCGCCATCCCGCAGGACGACCTGGAGCAGCTCGTGCGCGCCAGCGGCCAGCCCGATACGCCCGTCCTGCGCCAGACCCTCACCCGCGGGCTCGTCGCGCGTGAGCTCATCCGCCAGGCTGCCCGGCGCGAACATCTCGATGAAACCCCCGTGGTGCGACAGGCCGTGAGCCGCGCGCTCGTCGACACGGAGAACCGCCTCTACATCGCGCAGCACGCCCGGCCCCAGCCCGTCACCGACGACCAGGTGCGCGCCCGCTACGACGCCATCACCCGTGAGATGGGCGATCAGGAGTACCAGGTACGCGTGCTCACCTTCGCCGACGAACCCGCCGCGCGCGCCGCGCTCCTGCAGATGCAGCGCGACGCAACGCCACCGGGGCAGGGCAGTGCGGCCGCACTGCCCTGGATCAGCTTCAGGACACCGCCCGTCGAGGGGCATACCGCCGGCCTGCCCCTGGCGCTCGCGCGCACCGTCGCCTCCGCCCCCCCCGGCGAGGCGCAGCTCGTGCCGCTCGACGGCCGCATGGCCGTGGTGCGCGTCGAGGCGCGACGCCCGGTCACCATCCCGCCGTACAGCGAGGCCAGCGGCCCGCTGCGCGCCGCGCTCGAGGCGCAGGCGCGCGAGGCCGCCTTCAGCGCCGTGCTCGATGCGCTCGCCGCGCACGCGGACATCGTGCCGGCCAGCGCGCGTTGAGCGCCGCACTTCATCAGGTTCGCCCGCAGTTCACTCACAGGAGGAAGTCATGACGCTTTACCAGATTGCCATATGGATCGTGACCGGCATCGTCGCCGGCTGGCTGGCCGGCCTCATCGTCAGCGGGAGTGGTTTCGGAATCCTCATCGATATCCTGGTGGGCATCGCCGGCGCCTTCATCGGCGGCTGGCTCGCCTCGCTGCTGGGCATCAGCGTGGGAAACGGCCTGCTGCCCTCCATCGTGGTCGCCGTCGCCGGCGCCGTGGTCCTGCTCTCCGTGATCCGCCTGTTCCGCCACGCCTGAAGCCATGGCCGGCCCATCCGCCGGCCATGGCCCCGCGCCCGCCGCACGCGTGACCCCGCGGCCTCACACCCATGACCACCGGAGAACCTCCCCATGACCTGGCTGCAAGAAGTGCAGGCGATGCTCGACCAGGGCCAGCTCATCGCCGCGGCCCACCTGCTCGATGCGCACCACGCCATCGCCTCGGACGACCCCCGCGTGCTGGCCGCCGGCAGCCGCCTGTGGTGCCTGCGCGGACGTCTGGAGGATGCCCGCGCACTGCTCGACCGCGCGCTCGACATCGACCCGCATGACGCCCGCGTGCTCATCGAGCGCGCGTGCCTGGCCGTGCGCCTGGGCGACGACGCGGGCGCCGACGGCTGGTTCAGCCGCGCCCGCGACGCCCATGCCCCCGGCAACGACTGGATGGTCGACTGGATCGACGCGCTGCTGCGCCTCTCCCGCTTCGAGGAGGCCTGCCGCATCGCCGCCGTGCGCTGTGAACGCGCTCCCGGCGAGGCCGGCACCTGGTTCCGCCTGGGCCTCGCCCACCAGCAGGCCGGTCACCCCCGCCAGGCCCTCGACGCCTACCGCCATGCCGCCCGCATCGACGAACGCCTGTCCATGCTGCGCAACAACATGGGCGCCGCCCACCTCGAACTGCGCGAGTACGACGCCGCACGCTCCCTGTTCGAGGCCACCCTGGCCGACGACCCCGACCACGCGCTCGCCTGGACCAACCTCGCCAGCCTGCTGCTGCGCACCGGCCAGCCCGACGACGCCCTGATCGCCGCCGAGCGCGCCTGCGCGCTCGCCCCCCGCTATGCCACCGCCCTGCAGACGTATTCCTACGTGCTGCGCGAACTGCAGCAGTGGCCCCTGGCCCTTCAGGCCGCGCAGCGCGCGCTCGCCTGCGAACCCGCCAGCAGCGCGCTCATGTGGGGCGTGGCCATGCTCCAGCTGCTGCAGGGCGACTACGCCAGCGGCTGGCCCAGCCATGAAGCCCGCTGGCAGGGCTCGCCCGAGCTGCGCGAAGTCTCGCCCAACCTGCCCATGCCGCGCTGGAACGGCGAACCGCTGGCCGGCCGCACCCTGCTCGTGTGGGGCGAGCAGGGCCATGGCGACGTCCTCCAGTTCGTGCGCTTCGTGCCCGCCCTGGCCGCGCGCGTGCAGAAGGAGGGCGGCTCGCTCGTCTACTGCTGCTTCGCGAACCTGCGCTCCCTGCTGGCGCGCAGCCTGGGCGAGGCCGTGCCCGTGGTGGTCGCACACGACCAGCGGCCCCTCCCGCCATCCGACTGCCATCTGCCGCTCGCCAGCCTGCCCCTCATGCTCGGCATCACGCTGGACGATCTGCCCGGTCCCGTGCCCTATCTCAGGGCCGATCCCGCCCGCACCGACGCCTGGGCCGCGCGCCTGCCCCGCAGGGCCGGCCTGCGCGTCGGCCTCGCCTGGACCGGCAGCCGCCACCACCAGCGCAACCCCATGCGCTCGGTCGACCCCGTCGCGCTCGCCCGCGCCCTCGGCAGCATCGAAGGCGTCACCTTCGTGAGCCTGCAGCCCGACGCCGGCGAGGATGCCCGGCGTGCCCGCGACGCCGGCCTGACCCTGACCGACCATACCGCGGAGCTCGCCTCGTTCGACGACACCGCCGCGTTCGTGGCCGGCCTCGACCTGGTCATCACCGTCTGCACCTCGGTGGCCCACCTGGCCGGCGGCCTCGGCGTGCCCGCCTGGGTCCTGCTCGACGTCAATCCGCACTGGGTCTGGATGACCGGCCGCGCCGACAGCCCCTGGTATCCGCACACGCGCCTGTACCGCCAGCCCGCGTACGGCCAGTGGTCCCCCGTGCTCGAGGCCGTGGCCACCGACCTGGCCGCGCTCGCCGCCACCCGCCGCGCGCAGCGCCCACGCGCCGGCCGTTCCGCCGCGTGAGGCCCCCATGAAGCCGCGCACCGCCCGCCGTCCCGCGCCCACCGAACCCGAGCCCGGACCCGCACCGGGCGGCGCCTTCTTCCCGCCGCCCATGCAGGACGACCTGCCGCTGCGCCGGCGCGAATGGCCGTTCTACCTGGACCGCCGCCAGCGCGCCCGCCTGCGCTGGCTGCACGAGGCCTGGGGCGACGACGCGGTCATCCAGATCTACTCCGGCTGCGTGCGCATCCGCGGCGAGTGCGGCGACTGGCGCTTCTCCGACGACGCCCAGCTGCGCACCGAAACCGCCCGTCGCCGCGGCTATGCCGTGCTCCAGGGCACCGTGCGGGCCGCCGCGCACGACGCGCGCCAGACCCCCACCGGCCGCCCCGGGCCCGCCCGCGGCACCGCCGGCCCGCAGCACACCACCCGTACATAGAACAGCAGGGAGGTTTTCATTGAGACGCATCGATCTTGTCCAGACCTTCGCACAGTGCACCGCCAGTCCCCTGTGCGAGCGCCTGGCCGTGCGCACCGGACTGCCACCGCAGATAGTCCCGCACGTGCTCGCGCATGCCGCCAGCCTCCTCGTGGCCGCGCTCGCCGCACGCACCGCCGAAGGCCGCGAGGCCGCCACCCACGTCTTCAGCGCCCTCATGGGCAGCACCAGCAACCCCCACATCGCCTCCGAGTGGCCCCGCCAGGCCAGCACCACCGCAGGCCTGAGGGACCTCGAACAGGCCGGCGAATCCCTTTTCCTCCACGCCTCAGGCCGCCGCATCGCCCCCCTGGCCGATTACCTCGCCGCCCGCTGCGCCATCCCCGCCCAGCCCGCCCACGGGCTCGCCTGCATCGCCTCGGCCATCCTCGCCGGCCTCATCAAGCATCACCTCCTGCTCGCCCAGGCCAGCGCCCTCCATCTGCCCGGCCTGCTCGCCGCCCAGATGCCCGCCATCGGCTCCGACATCGACGACAGCGCCGCCGCCACCCTCGGCTACCTCACCGCCGCCAGCTTCGCCGCCACCATCCCCCCGCGGCTCGCCGCCGTCACCGCCGATTTCCCCGGCGCCTCCCGCCTCCCGCCGCCGGCCGCCACCCCCTACGGCCTGCACAGCTCCGCCGTGCCGCCCGCCATACCGGCCACATCCGCCACGCCGGCCACCCCCACCCGGGACCGTGCCGTGAAGGCCGGCTACGCCGGACCCGTCCACTATGCCGGCCTGCCCGTGTCCGGCAGCCGCTTCGCGCTGCCCGCCATCTCCGCGCCAGCCCCTGCCACGTCCGCTGCCGCCACCGCCACGCCCAGCCCCACGGATCTCCGTTCCTCCACCCCGGCGCGCCCGCCAGGCCGGCGCGCCTCCCCCTGGCTGCTGGCCGCACTGGTCGCCCTCGTGGCCACCGGCCTGTTCGCCTGGATGACC
>NZ_JARCHA010000035.1:0-7390 GCF_048957895.1 Paraburkholderia sp. A1RI_3L | reverse complement strand
GCGCGGCGGGGGTGGAGATCGAACATCTCACGGTGCGCTTCGGCTCGCGCACGGTGCTGGACGACCTGTCGCTCACCATCGAGCGCGGCGAACTGCTGACCGTGTTGGGCCGCAGCGGCTGCGGCAAGACGACGTTGTTGCGCTTCATCGCGGGCTTCATCGAAGCGGACGGCCTGACGGGCACGCTCACGGTGGCGGGTCGCGATCTGACGCACGTGCCGCCGCATCGTCGCAATCTGGGGCTGCTGTTTCAGAGCTACGCGCTGTTTCCGCATCTCTCGGTGTTCGAAAACGTCGCGTTCGGCTTGCGGGCGCGGCGCATTGCGTCGAAGGAAATTGCGCGGCGCGTGGCCGATGCGCTCAAGCTCGTGCAGCTCGGCGATGCGGGTCACGTGATGCCCGCGCAGCTCTCGGGCGGCATGCAGCAGCGCGTGGCGCTCGCGCGTGCGCTCGTGATCGAGCCCGACGTGCTGCTGCTCGACGAGCCGCTCTCGGCACTCGATGCGAACCTGCGCGCCTCGGTGCGCTCCGAACTCAAGGCGCTGCACGAGCGCCTGCCGAATCTCACGATCGTCTGCGTGACGCACGACCAGGACGACGCGCTCGTGCTGTCCGACCGCACGCTACTCATGCGCGATGGCCGCATCGCGCAGCTCGGCACGCCGCAGGCGCTCTACGACACGCCCAACGACGCTTACGTCGCGCGCTACCTGGGGCCGGCCAATCTGCTGCCGCCGCACGTGGCTTTTGCATTGGGCGACGCGCGTTACGTCGAGCGCGACCGTCTTGCGTGCCTGCGTCCCGAGAGCCTGCGCATCGTGCCGCTTGGCGAAGGGCAGTTGCACGGCACGATTGCGTCCGTCGAATGGTATGGGCCGGTGCTTTCGGTTTCCGTCACGCTGGACGCGTGGCCGGCCGAACCGGTGCTCGTGACGGCCCAGCGCGGCGTGGGCATGACACCGGAACGCGGCGCGCGCGTGTCACTGCGTTACGAGGCAGACGATGTCGTCCTTGTTCAATCCTGAAGCGGGTGCCGCGGGTTCGGCCGACGTGGCCAACGCGGCCGACGCCGCCAGCAACCGTCGGGCCGCGATGGCTGCCTCGCATGCAGCGGCGGTGCGGCGCCGCGAGCGGCTGGCGCAAGGGCATCTGCTGTTGCTGGCCGTGATCGTGCTGGGGCCGCTCGTGATCTATCCGCTCGTGCGGCTCGTGCTGCTGAGTCTCACGGGGCCGCACGGCCTGAGCCTGCACGCCTATGCCGCGTTCTTCCAGAATCCGGAGTCGCGCGGGGTGGTGGGCACGACGTTATGGGTGCTGTTCGCGAGCGCGAGCATCGCCTCGGTGCTGGGGGTGGCGCTCGCGGCCATCCTGTTCTTCAAGCCGTTCCCGGGCGCGCGGCTCGTGACGCGCTTCCTGGAACTCTTTGTGGCGTTCCCATCGTTTCTCGTCGCCTTCACGCTGATCTTTTTGTATGGCTCGCAGGGCTCCGTGAGCATCGGGCTGCAACGGCTGCTGCATCTGGATTCCGCGTCGTTCGATTTCCTGTTCGGCATTGGCGGCGTGATTCTGGCGGAGGTCGTGTTCTATTCGCCGTTCGTGGTGCGTCCGACGCTGGCGTCGTTCGCGCTGCTCGACATGCGGCTCGTCGAGGCGGCTCGCAGTCTCGGCGCGAACGGCTGGATGGTGGCCGCGCGCGTGGTGCTGCCGCTCGCGTGGCCCGGCATCGCGGCCGGCACCATTCTCTGCTTCCTGCTCACGCTCAACGAGTTCGGCATTCTGCTCGTGCTGGGCAGCGCGCATCTCGTGACGCTGCCGGTCGCCATCTACAGTTCCGCCACCGTGGATCTCGACCTGCCGATGGCCGCCGCCGGCGCGGTCGTGATGCTCGCGATGTCGCTGTCGCTCTACGCGCTGTACCGGCGCGTGAACCGACGCAAGCTGGGAGGAGCAGGCGATGGAAAGTGAGCGCATGAGCCGCGTGGACTCCGCCTTGCCGACCCCGGGGCCGGCCTCGTTGGCGCCCGCCGCGCTGCCGCCGCTGCACGGACGCGCGCGCGCCGTGCAGCGCAGCCTGCCCGCGCGCATCGCGGGCGGCGCGCTGCTGGCGCTCGCCGGGCTGCTGTGCTTCTGGCTTTTCGTGCTGCCCGTGATCGTGGTCGCGCTCTCGAGCGTTGCCGCGCACTGGTCCGGCACGATCCTCCCCGACGGCTTCAGTACGCGCTGGTTCGAGCGTCTTTCGTCGAGCGATTTCGATGCGCTGATGACGAGCCTCGAGATTGGCTTCGGTGTATCGGTGCTGGGTACGGCGCTCGGGCTGTGGCTTGCGCTGGCGCTCGAAGGCCGCGACCGGCGCGGTCTGGGCGCGGTGCTCGACACCGTCGCCATGATGCCCAACGGCGTGCCGAGCGTCGTGCTCGGGCTCGCGGTGCTGATCGCGTATCACAAGGCGCCGGTCGATCTGTCGAGTTCGGCGGCGATCGTCGTGCTCGTTCAGCTCGCGCTGGTGCTGCCGTTTTGTTATCGCTGCGCGGCGGCCGCGCTGCGGCCGGAACTCACCGTGCTGAGGGAGGCGGCGGCAAGCCTCGGTGCGCCGCCTTCGATGGTGCTGCGCCGCGTGGTGCTGCCGCAGCTGGTGCCGGCTATCCGCGCGAGTCTCGCGCTCGGTTTCGCGCTTTCGCTGGGCGAACTGGGCGCGACGCTCACGGTTTATCCGCCGGGATTCGCGACGGTGCCGATCGTCGTGGTGGGCCAGGTGGAGCGCGGCTACTACCTGCCGGCGTCGGCGCTCTCGCTGATTCTTTTGTTGGCCTCGCTCGCGGCGTTGTTGCTGATTGCCGCGCGCGCGCCGCGTCGCCGCATGGATTGATGCTGGTGTGTGTTTTTTCTCCACCGGCGCCGAGGCGGCTGCCGTGCCTGGGTCGCACGTGCGAAGGTGGCAAAATGTGTCGAAATGACTGAAAATATGCAATCCGATTCCGTCGACGTCATCGAGGTGGTGCGCAGGCATTCGCTCACGGCGCTCGTGCGCGACGAAATCGAGCGGCACATCGTGGAGAAGGCGCTCGCGCCGGGCGAGAAGCTCACCGAAGCGGACTGGGCGGCGCGCCTTGGCGTATCGCGTGGCCCGGTGCGCGAAGCCTTCCGGGCGCTGGAGCAGGCGGGGCTCGTGCGCACTGAGAAGAATCGCGGCGTGTTCGTGCGCACCGTCTCGCTTGGCGAGGCCGACGAGATTTACGCCGTGCGCGTCGTGCTCGAAGAGGCGGCGTGCCGGATGTTGGCGGACCGCGTCGATGCCGCGCAGGTCGAGCGCCTGCGCCGTTGCGTCGAGACGATGCGCGAGGCGCTCGATGCGCACGATCACGACGCCTATGCGCGCGCCAATGTGGCGTTTCACGATGCCATCGTTGCGGGCGCGGGCAACGCGAAGCTGTATGAAACGTATCGGCGTCTCGTGGGCGAGCTGAGTCTGTTTCGCCGCGCAGCGCTCGCTGCGCGGGCCGATGCGATGGAACAGTCGCTCGCCGAACATCGCGAGATCTTGACAGCGCTCGCCTCGCGCGATGCCGAACGTGCCGCGGCGTTGATGCGCGCGCATGTCGAGGGCGGGCGGCGCCGGGCGCATGAGGCGTGCGAGGGGCCGGTGCGGAACGCGTGCGTCGCGGGCCGCGGTGGAATCGATCGAATGTGATAGCCCCGGGGCCAGAGCCTGGCGGGTGAAGTGGATTGCGAGCGGGGGAAACGAGCGTGCAAGGAAATTCGAACGTGCAGGACACATCTGCGCGCAGCATCGGCCGCGACGTCACGGTGAATGGCCGCGTCTATCGCGTCGGGCAACTGGCGTCGAAGCCGGTGGTGGTGGTCTGCGTCGACGGCTGCGAGTACGACTATCTGGAAGCGGCAGTCGCGGCCGGCGTGGCGCCGTTCATCGGCCGCATGCTGCGAGAGGGGACGGCGGCGAAGGGCGACTGTGTGATTCCGTCGTTCACGAACCCCAACAACCTTTCGATCGTGTGCGGGGTGCCGCCGTCGGTGCACGGCATCTGCGGCAACTACTTTTGGGATCCGCAGGCGAATGGCGGCAAGGGCGCCGAGGTGATGATGAATGATCCGGCCTATCTGCGTGCCGGGACGATTCTCGCGGCAGCGGCCCGCGCGGGCGCGCGCGTAGCTGTCGTGACGGCGAAGGACAAACTGCGGCGGCTCCTCGGCTGGCAGCTCGAAGGCATCTGCTTCTCGGCGGAGAAAGCCGACGCGGCCACGCGGGAAGAAAACGGCATCGAGCACGTGCTGGAATTCGTCGGCCGGCCCGTGCCTGACGTGTACAGCGCCGAGCTTTCCGAGTTCGTGTTCGCGGCGGGTGTGCGGCTCGCGCAGAGCGGGCAGGCCGACCTCATGTATCTCTCGACCACCGACTACGTGCAGCACAAGTGCGCGCCGGGCAGCGACGGCGCGAACGCGTTCTACGCGATGATGGATGGCTATCTCGCGACGCTCGATGCGCTCGGGTGGACCATCGGCCTCACCGCGGATCACGGCATGAACGCGAAGCATGATCCAGCGAGCGGCGAGCCGAACGTGATCTATCTGCAGGACGTGCTCGATGCGTGGCTCGGCGCGCGCGCATCGCGCGTGATCCTGCCGATCACCGACCCGTATGTGGTGCATCACGGTGCGCTGGGGTCGTTTGCGACGGTGTATCTGCCGGCGCAGGCGAATGCGGCCGACGTGATGGCACGCATGCGTTCGATCGATGGCATCGAGCTCGTGCTCGACAACGCCGCGGCATGCGAGCGCTTCGAGTTGCCGCGCGATCGTGTCGGCGACGTCGTTGTCATTAGCCGGCGGGACGTCGTGCTCGGCACACGGCGCGAAGAGCACGACCTCTCGGGTCTCACGGTGCCGCTGCGCTCGCACGGCGGCCTCTCCGAACAGACCGTGCCGCTCGTGTTCAACCGGCGCATCGATGGCATCGAGCGCCTTTACGGCGGCCGGCGGCTGCGCAACTTCGATGTCTTCGACCTGGCGCTGAATCACGTGGAGGTGTCGTGAACAAGATGGCGAACGAGGTGCGGCGCGATCATCCGGCTCATCCGGCTCATCCGACGTTTCGCGCCGAGACGCTGCGGCTCGCCGGCGCGCGCGTGGCGCGCGAACGCACGCTCGACGTGTTCGATCCGTACAGCGGGATGCGCGTCGGCACGGTGCCGCTTGCGAGCGTCGACGACGTGCGGGCTGCCTTCGACTACGCAGGCGCGTATCAGGCAAAGCTGACGCGCTATGAGCGCTCGCAGATTCTGGAACGTGCGGGCATGCTGCTGCGCGAGCGCGCCGAGGAAGCGTCGGATCTGATCTCGCTCGAATCGGGTCTCTCGAAGCAGGACTCGCGTTACGAGACAGGACGCGTGGCCGACGTGCTGAAGTTCGCCTCCATCGAGGCGCTGCGCGACGACGGCCAGAGCTTCTCGTGCGACCTCACCCCGCACGGCAAGCCGCGCCGCGTGTTCACGCAGCGCGAGCCGCTCGCGGGCGTCATTGTCGCGATCACGCCGTTCAACCATCCGATGAACCAGGTCGCGCACAAGGTGGCGCCCGCGGTCGCGACGAACAATCGCGTGCTGCTGAAGCCTTCGGAAAAGGTGCCGCTCTCGGCGCTGTGGTTTGCCGATCTGCTCTACGAAGCGGGGTTGCCTCACCCGATGCTGCAGGTGCTGACCGGCGATCCACGCGAGATCGCCGACGAACTGATCACGCATCCGCTCGCGGAACTGGTGACATTCACGGGCGGCGTGGCGATCGGCAAGTACATCGCGTCGAAGGCGGGCTACCGGCGCACGGTGCTGGAACTGGGCGGCAACGATCCGCTGATCGTGCTCGACGACGCCGACCTCGAACGGGCGGCGACGCTGGCCGTGCAGGGCTCGTATAAGAACTCGGGGCAGCGCTGCACGGCTGTGAAGCGAATGCTCGTACAGCGCAACGTGGCCGAGCGTTTCACCGAGCTTGTGGTCGAGAAGACGCGCGAATGGACGTACGGCGATCCGTTCGATCCAGCCAGCCAGATGGGCACCGTGATCGACGAAGCGGCGGCGAAGTGCTTCGAGGTACGCGTCGACGAAGCCGTGGCACAGGGTGCGCGACTGCTCACCGGCAACCGGCGAGAGGGCGCGCTCTATGCGCCGACGGTGCTCGATCGTGTCGATCCGAGCATGACGCTCGTGCGCGAGGAGACGTTCGGGCCCGTGTCGCCTGTTATTACGTTCGACACCATCGACGACGCCATTCGGCTCAGCAACGGGACGGCGTTTGGGTTGTCCGCGGGCGTGTGTACGAACCGGCAGGACGCGATCGTGCGGTTCATCAACGAACTGCGCGTGGGCACCGTGAACGTGTGGGAGGTGCCGGGGTACCGCATCGAACTCACGCCGTTCGGCGGCATCAAGGACTCGGGGCTCGGATACAAGGAAGGCGTGCAGGAAGCGATGAAGAGCTTCACGAATCTGAAGACGTTTTCGTTACCTTGGGAGTAGGAAGACGTGGCATTGAATGTTGACGACGTCCGTACGCTGTTCGAGCAGTACGGGAGCATGTCCTATAGCGGTGAACCGGTGAGCCAGCTCGAACATGCATTACAGAGCGGTGCGCTGGCGGAGCAGGAAGGCGCAAGCGAGGAACTGATCGCCGCGGCGTTCCTGCACGATCTCGGGCATCTGCTGAACCAGCAGGGCGAGACACCGACGGCGCGCGGCATCGACGACGTGCATCAGTACTTCGTGCTGCCGTTCCTGCGGCCGGTGCTGCCCGATAGCGTGCTGGAGCCCATTCGGCTGCATGTGGATGCGAAGCGGTATCTGTGTGCGAGCGATCGGACGTACTTCGATCGCCTGTCGGCCGATTCCAGGCGGAGCCTGCAATTGCAGGGCGGCGTGTTCGACGAAGAGGGCGTCGAAGCGTTTTTGCGCAAGCCGTTCGCTCAGGACGCGGTGCGGCTGCGCCACTGGGACGATCTGGCGAAGGAGCAGAACAGGGTCACGCCGGATATCGAACACTTCCTTGAGATAGTGCGGCGCGTGATGGGCCGGCACGGAGATGTAGTTGCGCAGTGAACGTTAGATCTTTTTGCGCAACCAGCTTCGGATGATGCCCGATTGCTTCGATTGCGGTACGAGCGCCGCGTTCTTGAGGCTTCTTTTAGTTCGTCGGCAAGAGCCTAAAAAACTGCTTGCCACGGGCGCGGGAGGTGACTAGAATCTCGCTCTTTCGCGCTCCGGGAAACGGGGCGCGGGGAGACGGGAAGGCCCGCGTGGCGGGGCGTTCCGGGCGATGGTGGTGAAGTTGGCGGGTTGGGAAGTGGTAAAAAACTGGTAAAAAACCTGTTGACGGCTGACCCGGA
>NZ_JARCHA010000034.1:0-12068 GCF_048957895.1 Paraburkholderia sp. A1RI_3L | reverse complement strand
TTCACCGGCCCGCCCGGTCACGTCATCAGCGCACGCAGGTACGCGCGTGCGGGCGACAGCGCATGGGATGTTGAATTGCACGGAAACCTGACCCGGCGGGGGTGCGGACATTTTCCTGGACTGATTTACGTCGTTAGGCCCAGGCTTTCACGGTACTCGATGGGGCTGAGGTAACCAAGGGAGCCCTTGATCCGCGTCTCGTTGTACCAGAGAAGGTAGGCGTTCAGTACCTCGACGAACTCCGCGATGGTCGTCGAACGCCAGTCCCCTGGATAGAACATCTCGGTCTTCAGCCTGCCGAAGAATCCCTCACAGGCCGCGTTGTCCGGGGAACAGGCTTTACGCGACATGGACCGGACCAGATTAGCCTTTGCAACCCGCGATAGCCAGCCCGGCCAACGGTAGTGGCCACCCCGATCGGAATGCACGATCGGCGTCTCATCGTCCTCGGTCACGGTCTCGATGGCCGCATCTAACATGGAATCCACGAGCTCTGCGTCGGGGCTTGTACCAATCGTCCAGCTGACGACCATGCCGTCGAAGCAGTCGATCATGGGCGATAGATATACCTTCCCCGCGGGAATCTGGAATTCGGAGATGTCCGTCACCCACCTTTCGTTGGGGGCGTCAGCGTGGAAATCGCGATTGATGATGTTCTCTGGGGCAGGGCTGATTTCGCCGATATAAGAACGGTATCGGCGCCGTTTGGGCCTGGCCGCGTGTAGGCCGCCTTGTTTCATGAGGCGACGCACAACTTTCTCCGATAGAAACGCCCGTTGCCGGCTGAGCGCTGCCTGCACCCGACGATAGCCGTAGGATCGGTGATTGTCCTCGAAGATCTCTGCAACGGTACAACGGACCTCTGCGTATTTGTCGGCAACCCGTATGGACGATCGATGATAGAAATAGGAGCTGCGCGCCAGGTCCAACCGCGCAAGCAGCTCAGCCAAACCGTATTCTTCTCTCAGGGCGTCAACCAGCGCCGTCTTCTCCCGGTTGCTCAGGAGTGGCAGGTCGACGCCCAGGTCTTTTTTTACGAGTTCATTCGCCTTCTTCAACAGGTCGTGTTCAAGCTGCAGATTGCGAATGTCGCGCCGAAGCTCTTCGACCTGCCGCTCCAGTTCGTCCCGATCCGTCTCTGCGGGTGATCTCTTGTCGCGCTTCATGGATGCAGGGGCCTCTCGCCCGAGTAACTGGTTTTTCCAGTTGTACAGCGTCACCCTGTCGACGTCCAGCGCTCGCGCCACCGCCTCCGCACTTCCTTGCCGTGTGCACAGTTCGTACACTGCGGCTTGCCTGGATGGCAATGACGCGGCCGGCCGCCCTCGTTTGCCAACCACGTATTTCCTGGTTTCCGGATAGCGCTCGCGAACCCACGCCGTCAGTATCTGGCGACAGGGATAGCCTAATGCCCGGAGGGTGAAGCTGAGGCACTGCCCGTGATTGACGTAATGCTCGAGTGCCAGGTTCTTCTGTTCCTCTGAGTACTTCGGATTTACGCGGACATACTCCTTCTGCAGATCGCCACTGCTCTCGAATTCCGCACACCATGCTTTGAGAGAATTCTTCATGGGGTATTCGATTCGAACACCGCGCTAACATTCATGAATCATTCCTCAAACTCGGTTGCTGTTCGATCTGCTGGCACGCTCGTCAGCGCGCAACAGTCTCTCTGAAGCCGATTCTGAGTTTCACAAGGCTGTTCGACTAACTTCCAGCATCGCCGGGAATCCGATGATCAGACATCGTATCCTGTGCGCGCTCGGATTTCCAACGCCGAAGGTTACGAAGCAGAGTCCTCCTGTCAACGTTCAGTTTTCGCGCCACGAATCGTGCTGAGTACTCTCCAAGCAACGCGCTTGCGCGCTCACATTGCTCATCATCAAGCGCCAATGGCCGTCCGATTTGCCTCCCACGGGCCCGCGCGGCAGCTATCCCGGCACGCGTGCGCTCGCTGATAAGGCCGCGCTCGAATTCCGCAAGTGCTGCTAGCAGGTGAAAGGTAAACCGCCCAGCGGTGGACTTTGTATCGACCGACTCTGTCAGCGAAACAACACGAACGTTGCGCCCCTCCAGGTCGCCGATGATGGAGACCAGATGGCGAAGGGAGCGCCCAAGACGGTCCAAACGCCAGACCACCAGGGTGGTGCCGGGCTGCGCCGCAGTGAGCGCCTCGCGCAAGCCGGGACGGTCAGCTCGCGTCCCGGGCACCCCCTGATCTGAGTAAGTAATGCTGCAGCCATACAAAATCAGTGCATCCAGTTGCAGATCAAGATTTTGCTCATCTGTTGATACACGTGCATATCCAATCTTTCTGCTCGTAGGCATCTACTTCTCCGACCTCAATGAGCACGCCATGCGCCCGCGCCGGGTCATTTGTTGCATTGTCCAGCGTCGTTCTCGATAACCGCCGTCTGATCGCACTATCGCGGTTAGGACAGCGACGATACATCGCCAAACGTACCTTTCGGAGTACGATTCTGTCAAGAAAACTCAATTGTAAGGTGTTGATCGCCGACCGGGAGAATTGTTAAATTTGCGTGGTGCACCCATTGCATTTGCTCCGCTTCTTGTAAGGAATTATTCCGGTATTTATTATGCACATTTTTTGAGAGCGACACTTTCGCTAGCGATTAGCGCACGCTCAATGTATCCGGAACGACCCATAGCACATGCAGTCGTCCGTTCATTGCGAAGCTAGTACGGGTCAATTTCGAGAGATGGGCCAGCAGCTTATCATCATTGGGCAGCAGTAGCCGGTATAACGGACGCGCACAATCGATGTCCGTTATCCATGAAATCCTAGAAAATTTTCATGGAGTCCACAACGAGCCCCCGAGCAAATATCTGAAGAACTTCAAGATGAGAACGATTGTAAATTCCGTGATCGCGATACACAATCGCCATGTCCTGCAGGAATTTGGCGAGGTACTGCTTTACAATTCCTTGGTCCTGTCCGTAATCGATCGGATCTGCCGCAATCAATTTTTCCACCACACGGCAAGTGTTAAGAAGAACTTTAATGTCCGGAGCAAAAGGCTCTGCGAACATCTCGGTGACCATGTTGAGTTCGGCGTCCGCGAATGATGGGAACCATATGCCCATTAATCGCCTTTTTACCCTCCCAACAAATTCCCGAAATATCGGCGCAAATAAGTTTGAAGTATTATCTGAGTAAACACGATAACTGATTAGGGTTGAATCTACGTTTGAAAAATTTCCGCCCTTTTCCATGATTGATACCAGATAATCATAATCCTCAGCGACCCGAAGGGTTTCATCGAAAGATATTCCGTGTTGCTCTACAAAATCCCGCCGCACCATCATCGCCCCTCCGGACAGATGGTTTGCTGCCGCAACCAAATGGGCTTTGATCCGACTATCGGAGAGTGGAAATCGGATGAGTTGACGGGGCACCCCGCCAAATTGCTCCATATGCGAGCCAACTGCCACCAGCCTATCGTTGGCATGGAAAGCGTTCAATTGCATATCGATTCGTTCTGGGGCGGCGACATCATCGGAGTCAAGTCGCGCTATGAATCTCCCACGTGAAGTGCGAAATCCAACGTTCAGAGCTGCAGAAACACCAAGATTCCTTTCCAAACGAACAATGCGGACGCGGGGATCCCATCTTGCAGCATCAACCGCGACTCGGCTCGTCTCGTCTGTCGATCCATCATCAACAATTACTAGTTCGATTCGCGTAAAAGTCTGTCGAAGAATAGACTCAACGGCCTCGCCAATGAATTTCGCCCTGTTATACGCCGGAATAACAACACTTACGAGCGGAGACATATTTGTCATTCAACCGCCTCCAGATCACTATCTCTGAAGAGTAAACAGATGAAAGGTGGGATCGGCATATCCTCACAATTACTCCGAAGCCCTCCAGACTTCTCTGGCGCGCACACAATATTTTTAATCGATTATGTCAGGCCGCAGACTCCCCATATTCATGTAAAATGCCTATCGCTAAAAGAAGGAACGATGTGCCGCCACAGCGGGTTAACCACTTTTCCGTACCCAACCGCTCGTAGTGCGATATCAGTCGCTTGATCGTGTCTCGCAACATGGCAACGACGAACCCCTTGCTCGGAATGAGCTTGATTTCTGGCGCTCGAATGCACGGCCATGGAAGAATTAATGGTCACTCAGCATGTCGGCAGGAAAGTACGCAAGCGCTGTACAAAGATCTTCGGGAAAGAAATACTTGCCAAGTCAGTCCGGATAAAATTGGGCAAAATGTCAGGACCTGTCGTCCTGTGCATATGCAGAAAAGCGATCTTCTTCACTCGAACACAGCCAAGTGTTGTATCAGGACAGGAGCACAAAGACATTATGGAAAAACTGCATGTCCCCGGCTCCCCTCAGTTTCAACTAAAACTTGTGCCGAAGCCCGACCCGCCCAACGAATTGATGATCACCTGACGAAGCCCCTGTAGTTCCGACGATCCATGCTGGTCCAGCAGCACCCGTTGCCTGCTGATAGAAAGCCTGAGCGTATACGTCGGTCCGTTTCGACAAGGCGTAGTCCGCCATCGCGCCGCCTTCATGCCAATGCCCTTTCGCGACGCCCCCTGTCGACACACCTTCCCTCACATGTGTATAGTCATACATCGCGCCCAGCGAAAACGCCGGTGTCAAGGCAAACCGCGCATTCACTTCGTAGTTCTGGAAAATCATGGAGGAGAAGCCAACGAGATTGTGGACGTTCGTGTATGAAAACACTCCGCCCAGCGTAATCTGCCCAAGCGTCACATTGACGCCCGCAGCCGCAACGCGCTGCCACCCCGCAGAGGCAAACGGGTCGCCGTCCGTCACAGCGCCAAACGTGGTCCGCGCCTGCTTGTTAACGTTCAGGTACGCGGCACCGATGACCACCGGACCGTTGCTGTAGGAGCCGCCTGCGCTCCATGCACGGTTCGTCTTCGTGCCGCCGGGATCATTACTGAAACCATAGAGGCCTCCGAACTGCAAGCCTCCAAAGATCGGGCTCGTGTACTTCACCGAATTGTTGATACGGAAAGAGTTGTCTGTATTGTCATTATCGAAAGGATGTGAGAAGAACTCGCCGCCCCAACTTCCATTGGCCGTGAGCGGGCCTACGTAGTCCACCACAGAGTCATATTGGCGCCCCATGGTCAGCGTGCCTGCAGTTGCTGAATTCAGCCCCACATACGCCTGCCGCCCAAACATCCGGCCACCCTGGCCAAGCGCGCCGTTGTTGACATCGAAACCGTTTTCAAGCCGGAAAACAGCCTGCAGCCCCCCGCCGAGTTCTTCCGTGCCGGCCAGTCCCCAGCGACTACCCTGAGCAACACCGCTTTCCATCTGGTACGCTCGCTTTCCGCCAACGTTCGATGTGAAATCGAAGCCCTCGTCAACGAGGCCGTAAAGCGTCACACTGCTCTGGGCCGATGATACCGACGAAAGTAAGCCTAGAACCGCGCCCGCAAAGATCAGTTTTTTCATTGCCTTTCTCCCTGTTCTCGAGCCATCGTCAATTGGCGCGGGGGCGGCTCGTTCTCCCCTGTTGCCCATACTGCTTGTCGCTCGGACGTCGTAGACCTGTCGGCTCTGACCCGCTAGTTGCGGCATATCACATAGTCGAGGCGCGCCCATAGGTATCCTCCAGCCTCACGATGTCGTCCTCGCCGAGGTAGGCACCTGACTGGACTTCAATCAACTCGAGCGGAATTTTTCCGGGGTTGCTGAGCCGGTGCGTCGTGCCAACGGGGATATACGTAGACTGGTTCTCACTGAGCATGACCTGCTGCGTGCCGTTGGTGACGAGCGCAGTACCCTTGACGACGATCCAGTGCTCGGCCCGGTGGTGGTGCATCTGCAGGCTCAACTGTGCCGAGGGATTCACTACGATCCGTTTCACCTGGAACCGGTCGCCGCGGTCGATGACTTCGAACGAGCCCCACGGTCGTACTACGCGACGATGGGAAACCGATTCGCCCCGGCCTGATGCGTTCAATGCCTCCACGATCTTGCGGACATCCTGGACCCGGTCGCGTCGTGCCACGAGAAGGGCATCGGCAGTCTCGACAATCACAAGATCGTCTACTCCGATGGCTGCAATCAGGCGGTGCTCAGAGCGGATGTAGCAGCGCGACACGCCCTCGGTCAGCACGTCGCCGGTCACGACATTGCCATCGCTGCTGCCAGGCGCGATATCGGCGAGCGCACTCCACGAACCGATGTCGCTCCAACCGATCCGATCAGCGACGACGACCGCAGCCCTGTCGGTGCGCTCCATCACTGCGTGGTCGATCGAGATACCCGGGCAGGCCGAGAAGTGCATCTCGTCGAGAAACACAAAGAGACCATCACGATTCGCATGCCACCAAGCCATTTCAGCCTCCGCCAGCAGCTTCGGCTCACAGCGGCGTAGTTCGTCGATACAGGCCGAAGCCTTCATCATGAACATGCCGCCATTCCACAGATACCGGCCATCGGCCAGCAGTGAGCGGGCTGTGTCGGCATCGGGCTTCTCCACGAACCGATCGACCGCATAAACGCCGTCCAGCCCGTCGAGGGTGGCCCCGCGTTCGATGTAGCCGTAGCCGGTATGAGGCTCCGTTGGCTGAATGCCGAATGTAACGAGATGTCCCTTCTGCGCCGCCACGGCCGCCTGGGCGACGACTGCAGCAAACGCTTCGCCATCCGCAATGATGTGATCCGAAGGGAGCACCAGGAGCATCGCCTCAGGCGAATCCTCTAGCGCCATCTCGGCCGCCACGGCAATGGCGGGCGCAGTGTTGCGCCCCACAGGCTCAAGCGCGACAGCAAGCGGCACGATACCGGCCTGATGCAGCTGCTCCGTTACAAGAAAGCGCTGTTCGCTGTTTGCGACAACAATGGGCGGCATCGCACCCTCGAGCTGTGCAGCACGCAGCGCCGTCTGCTGCAGAAGACTGTGCTTACCGGCAAGCCGTAGATACTGCTTCGGATAGCTGCCACGCGAAAGTGGCCATAGGCGCGTGCCGTTTCCGCCGGCGAGGATGACTGGATAGATACGCATTTATTCCTCCGTCTGGGTTGCTGAATGGTCATGGCACATGGGAGCCGTGTGGGCACGTCCGCGCCGACCAGTAATACCGTCGTGTGCCAGGCAGGCCGAGACATTGCGCAGCCAGCGCCATGCCTTCGTAAGACCGCGCGGGACGTGCCATCGCGTCGCTACGTGAGGTCGGCACGCCTGCACTGCGAGCAACGATACGACCGCCTCCGGTGTCGTGAAGACGCCTAACTCCCAGTCCCGGTACAGCGGATAGCGCAGCAGTGCGCCCGCTGTCAGCATGTCCAGGGTGAGTGGGCGTGCACGCGCGGGAATGTCTGTGATGGCGTCATGCGTCAGTCCCCAGCCGGCATAGAAAGGCATGCCGTACGTGAAGACAGCTTTGTCGCGAAGCAACGCGTCGAAGCCCACTAGAGATGTCAGCGTGTGAACCTCGTCGGCCACTTCGATCAGCGACACGATGTCCGCCTCCGTATCGACCATGTCCACCATGGCCTGCAAAGGCGCATCGTTTCCCAATCCGTCGCGATTGCCTGCAGTCACGTCTGGATGTGGCCGGTACACGAGCCACGTGTGCGGACGCCGTTTGCGGACTTCGACAAGCAGGGCTTCGATCGTATGAATATCCGGGCAGCCGAGGCACACCGACGCATCGTCTGCCACCTGCCCGGGTACTAGAACGACCCGCACACCAGCAGGCGGTGTCCAGGCCGGGCGGCGGCGCCCCAGGTTGTACTTGGTCAATCCAGCGGCGACGATGCTTTCACGTAACGCACGCGCTCTATCGAGTTCGGCCTCGTCAAAAGTCGCCTCGTTGAGCAAGGCCACAAGGTCACCGGGATGCTGCGGGTCAAAATAGATCCCTGTACGATCCATTACCTGGCTGCGGGGAGTTGACAGGTCCGAACCCAGACCGCATGAGTGCAGGAAGCCGTCTTCGACGGTGAGCCGCTTGCCCGTAAGGAGTGTCAGGCCGCCCATGGCACCCCACATGGCGATATAGTCGCGGGCATCAGCAGCAGAGGCTTTCCCTGTCCAGCGAACCCGCGCCCTGCCCGCTTCCAGAAAGGGCCTGACGAAGGGGCGCTTCCACAGCTGAAATCCGCAGGCGGTGATTGAATCTATATCGCCGTACCGCTGTGCGACCTCGTTCTGCAGCTCGATGCTTGCGATAACAGCTTCAAGCTGGCCTTGCACGTGCGTCGCGGGATCCACGTAGCGCGCAAGCCGCACAAAGATTGCATAGAACAGTGCGCCGCGTGTGGGCGAAAAGCGTCGGCCCGGCTGAGGAAGACAGTCATCGGTCAAACCCCAGCCCGCGTAATACGGAGTACCGAACACGTGGACGGTAACACCCCCAAGCAGCGCATATAGACCCTCGGTCGCGCCCAGCGTGTACACGTGCAGCGCATCGGGTAGAGTCTCCCGGAAGGTGTGGGGCGACTTGATTGTGCAGGTATCGCGCAGGGCTGGCGACTTCAGCGTGTCCGAAAGCCATGCACCACTTCCGCCATCGGCGGAACGGACAACCCATATCACTTCGCCAGGGTGCCGGCATCGCACGGTCCAAAGCAGGCTGCGGAAACGCTCCCGCCGCTCGCGCGCAGAACCTGAAAACGGATCGCCCGACGACACGCGCTCATCCACGATGACAACCAGCTTCGCGCGGGGCATTCCACACCGGTCCGCATGCGGCGCTGTCCCGGTATAGGCCGCAAGCAATCGCTTCATTAGGGCGTCTTCTCGTGCGCTACCGGCATCCTCTTCCAGCGCCTGGTTCAACGCGTCGATGAACACCGCCCCAACATGACCCGTTGCCGGCATCTGAAACCAGGAGACTGGTCTGCGCAAAGCCGTCTGGAAGAACGAAACAGGGCCGCTCCATGCGAGCGTTGGTTCCTGTCCCGACAGCCACAGCATCAACCGGGCAAGGCGACGCGTACGTCGGTCTATCCAGACGGGGGCCGCAAGCCCATTTGCAGAGCCTGCTGATAGGCACACTCGTTGGTGCATCCCGGTACTCATGGGGCCATCCCGTCGAGAAATCGGTCGAGGGCGGCAAAGTGCTCAGGCCAGGTGGGTGCGCAAAAGCCCGCGAGGCGTGCCACCTGCTGTTCGCGATCCATACTGGACGGCTCCGCATACGACCGTACGTGCGCAAGCCAACTGGCCCCATCCAGTGGATCGAGATAATCGGGGACCTCGCCTGCCACCTCGCGAAAAGCGGCGAGATTGCTGGCGAGTACCGGCACGCCCATGGAAAGAGCTTCGGCGAGTGGAAGACCATATCCCTCGATGAATGACGGAAAGAGCAGCGCTCGGGCACCACGAAGCTGCGCGAGCATGACCTCATCAGGGCAGTCCGGCAGATGAATAACGGCGTCGCGAAGTTCGCGGCACTGGCCGAGCATGTCAAGCTCATTGCCGCACTTCCACCCAGGACGACCGATGACGACAAGCCGCGGTGCCAGGTTGCCACACTGGGCGACGAGCTCACGCCACAGATGCAGGATGAACCAGTGATTTTTCCTCGGCTCTATCGTTCCAACCATGACGAAATACGGATGGCCAGATGCCTGGGGCGGCAATGAAAGGGCCTCCGGCGTGTCCACCCCGAGTCTCGCCACCGTGGCGGGCGGCATGAGCATTCCGCGGCCCCGGGCAAATGCTGCCAGCGCATCGAGCGTCGCCTGCGAATTGGTGACGATTCCTGCCGCCCAGCGGAGCGCGGTGCACATCCTGCGCGTATGCTGCCGCACGCTGGCTGGTCGGCAATAATGCGGGTGCGTGACGGGAATGAGGTCATGCACCATGACAATCGTGCGGAAGCCGCTCGCCCACAGCATGCGAAAGTAGCGGGCATGCTCAAGTCCGGAGTGGATGGTGTGAAGAACCGTCCCTCCTCTTCCATGCGCGGGCGGTCGCGGATGGGCCTGATTTGCTGTGACGGCCGCTGCCAGCGAGCAAAGCCGTGAGACAGGCAGACCGGTGCCCGCTGGGCCGAGCAGCAACGCGAACACGCGCTCCGACGCTGCGCGCGTGAGCGCCACGGGAACGCCGCGGATCGCGATGAGTGCTTCTGCCTGCCCGGCATAGCGCCGCACGTAAGCGAGCCCGACGCGGTCCACGCCGGTCGGGCGCATACCACGCACCCAGCGCTGAAGGAGCCGTGTGACGTCAAGCCTTACGGGTCCCGACGCTACGCCTGCATATGCTCTCGCACCCATCGTCAAACGATCTCCTTCTCGGGTGCATGGCTGCCCGGGGATTCACCGTTGCCAGGGTACATGCCGGGCTTTGACACATCGTTACGCGACACCTCGCACTGGATTTCGTGTGCAGTTGTCAGCGCTGCGACATCAGGTTGGGCGTGCGCGGCGACATCGCTGCACAGGATCGAACCGTGGAACATTCCGGGCTCCACGTTACCGGCATAGAAGCTGCCGTTTAGTTGCGTGTGGTCAATCAGCCAACGGCGAAAGCGCCGATACAGAGCCATGTCGGGTCTGAACGTATGGGCTTCCCGCCAGAACGCATCGAGATCGCCCTGAAACACCAGTCCCACGATGCCGTAAACCGGCTCGCCGAGCGCCTTCACCGCAAGGCCGTGATGCACGCCCGACAGCCCCACCGTGCTGTTCACGACGACGAGGCCAGCGGCGTGCACGAGCAGCGTGGGAAGATGCTGATCGTGGATGTACAACACCCGGCCAACGACGCCGTATTCACGGCACAGCTGCCGGATGAACTGGCCATAGTCGTTGTGCCCGCGGTCCAGGGGATGATGCTTGAACACTAGGACGAACGATGGCGCACAATGGTCTGCGAATGAAGCGATGACCTCACGGATGAATTCCCCGATGGACCCGTAGCGCGAATGCACATGAATCTGCGAATCCGTCGCCGTCTGCAGCGACACCAGGAAGAACCCCCGGCTCATCGTCTGCGTCAGTTGCCGCGTCACGTCGCGCTCACACACCGCGTACAGAAGCTTGCGCCAGCCCGCGCGCAGCCAGACAAATCCCTCCAGAAGCGACAGCCGCCGATGATGGCGATATTGCGGGAAGAAAACGGCTCCTAGTGACCCGGCAAGGAAATACAGCGCGCCCCACAGCGCAAGCCATACGAACACGTTACCCACTTGTTGTTCCGGCACGTCTGGCTGATCCGGAAGAGACTGGTAGAAGCTGGCATTGCGCGGAATCTGCGAATGGCCGTTTGTGCCGTCCCGCTCCATCGTGACGAAGTCTGGCCGCACATAGCCCTCTTCGAACACCCACACTTCGATTGAGCGCGATCGCGCCAGTCGTGCCGCCGTTGCGTGATAGGCGCGGCAATCGCCGAACAGGAACACAGCATCGATCTGTCTGCGCTGAAGGAGCGTGTCGAGGAATGTCGGCCAGTCGGATGGCGAGCCCGTGTAATTGACCGACCCGGCTGGGAAGAACAGCCAGTCGCCCGCGTTGAAATTGATCTTGCAGACCGAATGCGCGCCCGCTTCCTTCAGACGTCTGGAGAGGCGCCTGAAAAAAGGCCCGACCGGTCCCTGAAGCAGGAGCACTCTCATGCCTCTGAAACGTTGCCAGCCGCCCGGAATCATCCCTGTAGCCTCCCCACCTGCTGGCCTCAGGGCTTGACAACCCGAAGCGTTTCGCGCACCTCACTCGCCGCGCTACCCAACAGGCCAACCACCTGTGGCCCGCTCAGATCCTGGCCGACGATCACTGTCTTCGCGCACGCGATCAGGAACACGACCGCGACGAGCCGGAAAGCGAAGCCCGTATAGATGCTGAGCACCATGAACACGATTGGAATAGAGGCAAGCACGAGGGAGACAATCGGAGACCCTCCTAGCGCGGTAACCGAGAAATACATGACCACCGTGAGCAGCACGGTTTTAAAGACAGCGACCAATAGTGCGTTCATGGACATCCCCGGTGCATGATTCAAAACGAATACCCGGCTTCGTTACGCCGGATGTCCGCCTCGACCATCATCTGGCACAGCTGTTCGAGCGTGGTCGTTGGCTTCCATCCAAGCC
>NZ_JARCHA010000033.1:0-12381 GCF_048957895.1 Paraburkholderia sp. A1RI_3L | reverse complement strand
GTGAAGATGGTGGCGCGCATCGACGAAGTATTCGACATTCAACTGCGCCTGCGGCAGGCGTACCTCCATCCGACGATCGCGGAACTGGCGCTGTCCGTGCTGCGCTGCGTGCTCGGCGCCGAGGAGCCGGTCGAGGACGACGTCTCCGTCGAAGAGGGCCGCAATCTTCCGCTGATCGCGTGGCTGACCGACGACATGCCGCTGCCGGACACCAGCGAGGCGCTCGATGCGGCCAGCGGCACGCCGGGGCTGCTCGCGGCGGAGGGCGGGCTCGGCCTGGCGCGGCTCAAGGAGGGCATGTCGAAGGGGGTCTTCGCGATGCCGCTGCCCGGCGCGCCGCTCATGTGGTGGGCGCCTGACCCTCGGATGGTGTTGCCGATCGCCGATTTCCACATGTCGCGCTCGTTGCGGCGCACGCTGCGCCGCCTCCGCAAGGACGGCTGCACGATCCGCGTCGACACGGCGTTCAGTCGGGTCTGGCAGGCCTGCGCGTCGGTGGCGCGCAGCAGCGGCAACGGCACGACCTGGATTTCGCCGGAGTTCGGCCGCAGCCTCGACGAATGGCACCGGGAAGGCGGTGCGCACAGCTTCGAGCTGTGGGACGGCGACGAACTGATCGGCGGAGTCTTCTGCGTGGCGCTCGGCCGCATGATTTCCGCCGAGTCGATGTTCGGCTTGCGGACCGACGCGTCGAAGATCGCGCTCGCGTCGCTGGTGGCGTTCTGCCGCGCGCATCGCATCGAGCTGGTCGACACGCAGCTCTACACCCCACACATCGCATCGCTGGGCGGCCGCGAGATTCCGCGGGCACGCTTCGAGGCGCACCTGCAGGCCGCGCAGCGCGAGCCGGCGATCGACGACTGGCGTTTCCAGGAAGCATTCTGGGACGCGCTCCTGTTGACGGATCAAGATGCGAAATCCTGACGACATCGCTCATGAACTGAGCCACCTGAGCATCGAGCAACTGCGGCGCCTGCGCGCCAAGACCAAGGCGATCCGGCCGGTGCCGCCGGCGACGGGCGGCCAGGCCGCGTCGAAGCTCGCCGGGGACGGCGTCTTCACGCCGTCGCCGCGCCCCACTGCGGCCTATCGCCTGCTGTGCTTTCCGTATGCGGGTGGCAGCTCGAGCACCTATGCGAGATGGGCGCCGCTATTCGATCAGGACATCGAACTGGTCTGCGTCGATCCGCCCGGACGCGGGGCCTGTCTCGACGAACCGCGGATCGGCGACGTGGCGGTCCTCTCGAACCGCCTTGCCGACGCGCTGCTGCCGTGGCTGGATCGGCCGTTCGCGCTGCTCGGCCACAGCAACGGCGCATTGCTGGCGTTCGAGCTGGCGCGCCGGCTGCGCGAGCGCGGCCGCCAGCCGCATGCGTTCTTCGCCTCCGCCAAACGCGCGCCGTCACGCGTGCGGGAGACGGGCAACTGGCATGCGTTGCCGGACGATCTGCTGATCGCGTTCATGCGGGCGACGGTCGGCGGCCAGGCAGAGTTCTACGAGAACCGCGAATTGCTGGACCTGTACCTGCCGACGTTGCGGGCCGACCTGTCATTGAGCGAAACCTATCGGTACCAAGAGGCCGCGCCGCTCGACGCGCATCTCGTGACGCTGCGCGGGACGCGCGATCACGGGATGGGCGACGACGATCTCGCGGCGTGGGCGGCCGAATTCACGGGCGACGCGCGGCATGTCGAGATCGACGGCGATCACTTCTTCGTCGACAAGCAGGCCGGACAGTTCGTCGACACGGTCAATCGCGCGATCAGGGCGTGGCTGCCGCCGGACGGCGGCGCCTGACGGCGAGCGTGGCGCGGGGCGGCGGCAGCCCCGCGCGCGATTCATGCGTCGGTGCGGGCGAACACGCCGTTGCCGGATCGAAGCAGCGTGCGATTCAGCAGCGGCGCGGTCATCAGCGTCGTGACGACGGCGACGATCACCAGCATCGAGAAGACGTTCGTCGGAATCACGCCGAGATCGCGGCCCACGTTGAGCACCACCAGCTCCATCAGGCCGCGCGTGTTCATCATGACGCCGAGCGTCCTGGAGGTCTCGGGGCCGAGGCCGGAGCGTCGCGCCGCGACGTAGACCGGCACGATCTTGGCGCCGATCGCGCATGCGGTGAGCGCGATGAGCCAGGCCCAGTCCGAGCCGCTGGTCAGGCCCGCGATGTCCGTGCGCAATCCGGTGAACGTGAAGAAGATGGGGAGGAACAACGTGTCGACGAAGCGGCCGACCTGCCGTTCCCAGGCCGCGACGACGTGCTGCTCGCGATGGAACAGCGTGCCGACCAGGAAGCCGCCGAATGCCGCGAAGATGCCGAGGCTCGCGGTGGCGAGACCCACGCAGAAGATGAGCGTGAGGATCGTCATCATCATCGCGGGCGACAGCGTGTCGTCCGCGGGGCCTTGGAGCCGCTTGACCAGCGCGTGCACGAACGGCCTGCCGGCATAGAGCGCGACGGCGAGCAGCAGCGCGATTCCGCCGAGCTGCAGGCCGGTCTGCCCGATCGAGAAGCGCGCGGTGGCGAATGCGGAAATCGCGGCGAGCAGCGTCCAGCCCGCGACGTCGTTGGTGGCGGCCGCGCCCATGGCGACAGCGCCGACTTCGGTGCGCGCCAAGTTGAAGTCGCGCATGATTCTGCCGAGCACCGGCACCGCCGTGATCGCGAGCGCCGTGCCGACGAACAGGCTGTAGACGGCCGGGTTCTTGCCCGGCGCGAGCGCGGCGGCGGAGAGCCAGCCGATCACGCCGCCCGCCACCAGCGGCACGACGATGCTGACGGAGGCGATCGCCAGCACGGCCCGTCGGTTGCGCTCGTCGCTCAATGCGTCGAGACGGAAATCCGAGCCGATCTGGAACATCAGCAACAGGAGCCCGAGCTGGCTGATGATCGACATCGGCAGCATCGTCGCGGGCGCGAACAGCGTATGGAAGACCTCGGGAAACCACGCGCCGAGCATCGACGGCCCGAGCACGATGCCCGCCATGATTTCGCCGATGACGCCGGGCTGGCGCAGGCGTCGCGCGAGCACGTGCAGCAGGCGTGCAGCAGGCAGGATGACGGCGAGCTGCAGCAGGATCAGCGCAAGGATGTGCTCGGCGCCATGCGTGGAAATTTCGGCATGACCGGTCATGAATGGATTCCTCGAACGAAGGGCCGTTGATATCGCAATGACGACGTCGCGTCGCCATTGTCCGATCGCGATCCTATCAAGTCGAATCGAATCGGAAAATAAAAACCGAGTTAATTGAGAGTCCAAACTTTTGTTTGTTGATCGAGCGGTTTTCGTCGGCTAACCTTCGGGTGGTCTTCTCTCGATGAATCCGGATTTCCCACATCAGAAAAGGGGGGTGAAAGTGTCGTCCAATATGTCGCATCCGCTCACCGCACGTCTTCATGAAAATCCGTATCGGCGCCAACTGATCGATCACGCGTTCTTCAGGCAAGTGCGGGAATCGCCCGTGACGCGAGAACAGGCCGCCATCTTCATCGGGCAATGGTGGCATCCGCTGCATTATTTCCCGACCTTTCTCGCGCGTTCGGTTGCCGTATTGCCGGATATCGAATCGAAAAGCGCAATTGCGCGCATTCTGAATCAGGAAACCGGGGAAGGAAATTCGTCGCGCGCGCATGAAGTCATTTATATCGACACGATGGCGCGCGCGGGTTTCACGAACGAACAGAGCGCCGGCACGGCGCCGTATCGCGAGACGGCGACGCTCGTCGAAGGCTATCGGAACGCGGCGGATGCGCGCTTGTCGGCGCTCGGCTTCGTGTTCGCAACCGAGGTGGCGGATCTGGTGATGGTGTCCGGCATCGGCATGGCGGTGCGGCGGGCCACGGGCGCGACCGATCTCGAATGGGTCGACATTCACGTGGAGCAGGAGCCCGATCATGTCGAACACGCCGACTACACGATGATGATGACCTTCGACGACGCGGAGGAACAGAAGCTGGTCGCGAGCGCGGAGGACATGTGGCGCCTGTGGATCGCGTTCTTCGATCGCCTGCAACTCGAGGTGTTCGGCCGCGCGCCTGTCGATCACGCGGCGCGTACCGTCGCGGCGTCGGTGCACTGAGCCGGCCGCCATGTCGCAACAGGACGATGTGCGCGCGTCCTATCTCGTGTTTCCGGGATGGACGCAGCATTTCTGGACGTGGCTGACCGGCAAGGCGCTGCCGGGGCAGTCCCCGCTGTTCCGTCACACCTGGTATTCATACCTGGGGGTGACGCTGGCGGTGTTCTTCGGCGGCCTGACGCTGTCGTCGCTGGCCGTCGTCTACAAGCCGCACGGCTGGTGGTGGGCGATGCTGGGAGCGGGATGGGTGCTGTCGCTGTGCGGCGCCCGCCACATGATCCTGGTCATCGCGCATCAGAGCATTCATCGGCAATTCTCGGGAAGCGAGGCGGGCGATCGCTTCTGGGGAGAGCTGGTGACGCTGCTGAACAGCTATCAGGACGCGCATGCGTTCAAGGTCGAGCATTTCGATGCGCATCACCGCGAGCACGTGTTCGCAACCTTGCAGGACCCGCCCGTCCAGGTCATCCTGGGTCTCGGCTTCCGGCCCGGCATGTCCCGGCATCGACTGTGGCTGCGCGCGTTCGTCGTGGTCCTTTCGCCGGCGTTCTACCTGAAGGGCATCGCCGACCGGCTGCGCTGCAATGTGACGTCGGGCACGTGGCGTCGCGCCGGTTTCCTGCTGTGGGCCGCGTGGTGGCTGTCCTTGCCGTTCTGGCTGCGCAACGGCGCGGAAGTGCTGCTGCTCGCCTATGTGGTGCCGATCGTGTTGCTCAACCAGCTCAGCGCGCTGCTCGACAAGCTGGGGGAGCATGCGTGGCTCACGCCGCCCGATCCGGCGCACGGGCGTCGTTATCATCACGTCGCCGCGAGCTGGGCGCGCTTCTGCGGCTATGCGGTGCCGTCCCGTTCGCTGCCGTTCGGGCGACGTCTCGCCGCCTGGGTGCGCTGGACGGCCGCGATGCTGCTGTACCACCTGCCGGTGCGGCTGATGGTGGTGGTGGGCGACTTGCCGAACCATGATTTTCATCATCGGCAGCCGCGCACGCCGGACTGGATGATCGCCGCCTATGCGCGTCAGAGGGATATCGACCATGGCCTGCCGGGCGCGCCCGGTTACGTCGAGGTCTGGGGGCTCGCGGAAGCGATCGATCGCATGTTCCGCGCGTTGAGCGTCACGCGGGCGGATGCGGTGCCCAAGGGCATCGATTCGCGAACGAGATTCGGCACGGCAGGAGAATCCTGATGCAGGCAGCATGGGTAGTCGATGCGTTTTCGGACCGGCTGTACCAGGGCAATCCGGCGGGCGTCGTGATGCTAGACGACGCCTTTCCTCCGACCGGGCAGATGCAGGCGCTCGCCACGCGCCTCGCGTTGCCGACCACGGCCTTCGTGATCGGGCGGCAGCCGGGCGACTACGCGATTCGCTGGTTTACGCCCGGGGCCGAGCTGAACATCTGCGGCCACGCCACCATCGCGACGATGGCCTACCTGTACGAAGTCGAGCAGGTGCGGGCGAGCGGGCCGCTGCGTTTTCACACGCATGCCGGGCCGCTGCACGCGCACCGCGAAGGCGAGCTGATGTTCCTCGACCTGCCGACCATGCGCGCGATGCCGGCCGCGCCGCCGGCGCGCCTCCAGGCGGCGTTGGGCGCGACGATCCGGCATTTCACGCGCGCGGTCGACGACTTTCTGGTGCTGCTGGATTCGGAGGAGACGGTGAGCGGACTCGCGCCGGACTTCGACGCGTTGAAGCGGTTCGACTGCCGCGGCCACATCGTCACGGCGCCCAGCGGGCGCGCCGGCGTCGATTTCGTGTCCCGTTCGTTCTTTCCCGCGCTTGGCGTCGACGAGGACCAGGTGTGCGTGTCCGCGCATTGCAAGCTGGCGCCGTTCTGGGCCGAGCGGCTGGGCAGGCGCCGCCTGTCGGCGCTGCAGGTGTCCCCGCGCGGCGGCCGGCTGATCGTCGAGGAGGCGGGAGACCGGGTGCGCGTCGCGGGCACCGCGGTCGTGCGGGAGCGGCTGGCCCTATAGAATGGTCGGCTCCCTGCAAGCAAGGAAACAAGATGAAGAAAAGGTCCGTGCAGCCTAATGTCGTCAATGTCGAGGATGTCGAGGAGGTCTCCCACATGGAAGGGGTGCACTGGGGCGGCGCTTACAAGCCGCTGACGCCGGTGCTCGATTCGGTGCCCGGCAGGATCGGCGTGAATCTTTCGCGCGTGCCGCCCGGCCGCACCGCGTGTCCGTTTCACACCCATGCGCGCGAGGACGAGGTCTTCTTCGTGCTGTCCGGACGCGGGGTGTTTCGCTATGGCGATACGCTGCGCGAAATCGGTCCCGGCGATTGCATCTCGTGCCCGGCGAACAGCGGCATCGCGCATCAGCTGGCGAATCCGTTCGACGAGGATCTGGTCTATCTGGGCGTGGGCCTGAACGATCCGCACGAGGTCTGTACCTATCCCGACAGCGGCAAGGTGATGATTCGCAGCCTCAAGTCGGTCGGCCGGATCGAGACGGCGGATTACATGGACGGCGAAGCGGAGCATCCGCGGATCTTCACGCTGCTTTCCGCAGCCGGTTCCGCGTCGAAGGGGGGCAGGCGGTCCGGCAAACGGAAGGGCAGGAAGGCCTGACGACCCGGTGGAGCCGCGTGCGCCGCCTGCCGCGGCGGCGCATGCGGCGTGCGGGCAGTGCCGGTCCGCATCGACAGGCGTGCGGGCCTGCGTTCCGGCCGCGGTCGATCCGGTGAAGCGGTCATGGCAGCGCGGCCAAATCCGGAAAACATTCAGTTTTACTGATCAAGCCAAGCATCGGGCGATGCCGTCGTCTTCGTTCGATGGAAACCCGTGATTCCGATGAAGCGCATGTTCATTGAGTACAGGAGTGCAAAATGAAATTGCCGTTGAACGAAGAGCTCGGCGCTGCGAAGAAGCCGCGAGACGATCCGGAACCGGCGAGCGAGCCGGCGGGGGCCAGCGTCGAGCCGCTGCTGCCGCCGGACACGCCGGGCGACGCGCTGCCCGCCACCGTCGCCGTGCGGATGGCCAAGGCGGCCCTGCAGAAGCAGGCATCGAGGAAAACCCCCTGATCGTGCCCGTCGCCAGCGCCCGCTGTCTTCATCGACAGGGTCATTTGAATCAAAGCAGGATTTCGTCGTTCCACAACCTCAATCTAGCGAGTGCACTCAACATGAATGCTCCGTCTTACCTGCAGTCCTGCCCGGTCAGCGCACACAACGAATGGGATTCGCTGGAGGAAGTGATCGTCGGCGTCATAGACGGCGCTTGCGTTCCGCCATGGCACGTCACGCTGCGGGCCACGATGCCCGAATCGCAACACGGCTTCTACCAGGCGAACGGCGGCCGCCCTTTCCCGGCGGAGCAGATCGACGCGGCACGGCGGGAGCTCGAGGAGTTCGTGCACATCCTGGAGGCCGAGGGCGTGAAAGTGCGGCGTCCCGAACCGGCGGACCAGTCGCAGCCGTTCGGCGCGCCGGGATGGAGCAGCACCGGACTGTATGCGGCGATGCCGCGCGACGTGCTGCTCGTGTTCGGCAACGAGATCATCGAATGCCCGCTCGCGTGGCGCTCGCGCTACTTCGAAACGGCCGCCTATCGCCCGCTGCTCAAGGAGTATTTCCACTGCGGCGCGATCTGGAGCGCGGGCCCCAAGCCGGAACTGAAGGACGCGTTCTACGCGCGCGACTGGCGCGAGCCGCGTGACGGGGAGCCCGCGCAATGGGCGATCAACGAGCACGAGCCGACGTTCGAGGCGGCGGATTTCATCCGTTGCGGGCGCGACATCTTTGCGCAGATGAGCAACGTGACGAACGCATTCGGCATCGAATGGCTGCGCCGTCATCTCGGGGAGCGCTACCGGATCCACGTGCTCGAATTCGACGATCCGCATGCGATGCACATCGACGCCACGCTGATGCCGCTCGCGCCCGGCAAGCTGCTGATCAACCCGGAGCGCGTCCCCGAGGTGCCGCGCATGTTCAGGAGCTGGGACGTGTTCCACGCGCCCACGCCGACGATGCCGGACAGCCATCCGCTCTACATGACGAGCAAGTGGATCAACATGAACATCCTGATGCTGGACGAGGAGCGCGTGGTGGTCGAACGCCAGGACGAGACGATGATCGCCTGTTTCAAGCGCTGGGGGTTCAAGCCCATCCCGTGCAACTTCCGCCACTTCAACACCTTCGGCGGATCGTTCCATTGCGCGACGCTCGACGTGCGCCGTCGCGGCGAACTGCAGTCCTATTTCTGAGACCGGGAGCGCCGCCATGAAAGTCTGGAAGCACTCGCGCCACGACGCATGGATGCTGCTGTTTACACTGGCGCACGGCGCGATCACCGTCTGGACCGCATTCCACTGGAATGCGGCGTCGGACCTCGCGCGAGCGGGCAGCGTGGCGCTGCTCGCGGCGATGATGACCTACAACATCATCGTCGTCGCGCATCTGTTCACCCATACGCCGTGGTTTACGTCGTCGCGGCTGAACGGCCTGGTCTCGATGCTGAACTCGTTCAGCATCGGTCAGTCGGTCCAGGTCTACCAGCTCGCCCATGTCCGCAATCACCATCGTCACAACAACGACCGGAAAGGCCCGGACGGCCTGACGGCCGACCGCTCGTCGACCTATCGGGACGGCGAGGAGGGCGAGCATGCGCCGCTCTGGCGCTATGCGCTGGGCGGCGCATGCGACAGCATGGTCGATATGGCGAAGGCGCTGGCGAGCGCGGCGCGCCTGTGCCGCCGCGCCCCCGTCGAGCCGCATCTGGCGGCACTGGCCGCCCGTGACGAGCCGCGCCGCAGCCGCGAGCTGGACCAGGTGCGGCGCGACAGGTTGTTTCATGCGGCGGCGCTGCTCGCCTGCACGATCGTCTCGCCGTCATGGCTGACGATGTGCTACCTGCCCGCGCTGTGCGTGGCCTTCGCACTCGTCAACGTGCAGAACTACTACGAGCATTTCGGCGCCGATCCGCGCAGCCGGTACACGGATTCGGTCAGCTACTACGGCCGGCTCTACAACCTCCTGACATTCAACGACGGCTACCACCAGGAGCATCATCTGCGGCCGCAGGCTCATTGGCGCGACATGCCCGGGATTCGCATCCGGCACGCCGAGTTGCTGTCGAGCCTGCCGCGCGTGGTGTCGCCGGTGCCCGCGCTGCTCGGCTTCCTGCACCGCAGCCGGCCGCTGCTGCATCGTGCCGCGCCGCCGCTCGAACTCGGCCGCCCTCGCCCCGCCACTTCGCCCCTGGATCGCGCATGAACGCCACCACGTATGTTCCCGTGCAGCGGCACCGGTTTTCCAGGGCCGTGCTGGCCCAGGTCTTCGAACGCTTCGAGACCGACAACTGGCACGGCCTGCTGGAGGTGCTGGAGCACTGGTCCGTGATCGTCGCCGCGGCCGCTTTGTCCGTATTCGCGTGGAACACGTTCGGCATCGCCGGGGCGTTGCCCCTGTACCTGTTCGCGATCTTCCTGATCGGCGGGCGGCAACGCGCGCTGGCCGGCGTGCTGCACCAGGCGGCGCATGGCGCGCTGCTGCGCAACCGGCTCGCCAACCGGGTCGTCGGCACGTTGCTGGGCGGCTATCCGGTGTTGCAGAGCTTCACGGGCTATCGATCGTCCCATGTGCTCAACCATCATCGATTTCTCGGCAACCCGGATCGCGACCCGGACTACCGGCAATACATCCGCAGCGGACTGTGCGGGCCCCGGATGTCCCGGGCGGCGATCCGCCGCTACCTGCTGACGCTGCTCGGCCCGCGCGCCACGCTGGTCTACGTGGGATACCTGCTGCGCCACCGGGTGCTGAATCCCGAGGAGCGGCCGCTCGAATCCGTCGCCCGCCTCGTCTATCTCGCGTCGCTGCTCGCGCTCGCTTGGCGGCTCGACGCGATGCCGCTCGTGCTGATGTACTGGATCGTGCCGCTGATCACCACCCAGGTGTGGATCGGCGCGATCGCCGAACTGGTGGAGCATTACCCGCTGATCGAAACCGCGGAGCGCGTGGACATCGCCGTGACGCGCAATCGCGACTGCGGGCCGCTCGCCAGCTTCCTGCTCGGTGAGCATCCGGGCGAGGGCTATCACCTGGTCCACCATCTGTTCCCGAGGACGCCGTTCTGGCGCCTGAAGGAAGTGCACGGCCTCCTGCTCCAGGATCCCGCCTATGCCGCGCTGGACATGCCGACGAGCTGGCGGCACGTGATGCGGTCGATTTTCGCGCCGCTGCCTGCCCGCGCCGGGATGCAGCCATAGCGGTCGACCGGCCGGCGGCGCCGTTCTCGAACGCGCCGCCGCGCGGCGGGCGCTATTTCCGGGGTTCGCGGATCGCCTCGAGCAGCGCTTTCGCATCCAGCTGCACGATGCCGATGTCCGGGTCGTCGTTGCGAATCCGTCCGCCGTCCGGGCTCGCGAGCATCCCGCTCAGCCGGTAGCCCGCTTCCAGGTAGCGCCGCAGCAGCGGCGATGCGGCCGCATTGTCGAGATAGCGCCGCAATTGCCGGACATGCGCGGATTCGAGCGTCCCGCGCTTCAGCTCGACCAGGATGAGGTCCGGCGCGAAACGCAGCCGGAACACCAGATCGACGACGTGAAATTCGGCCCCGGCGCCCTGAATGCGATGCTGGCGCGCGACCAGTTCCGCCGGCTCCGCGAGCAGCAGCTCCGGATGCGCCGCCAGCGCATCCTCGATCTGCTGTTCGGTATCGAGGGATTCGTAGTCGGCCGTCAACACGTGCCTGATCTGCTCCGCGCGCTTCGCCCCGATGCCGCGGATGGTGCGCAACTCGCCGGCGGGGGCCGCGACGATGCCGTCGATGCTGCGGAAGCGGCGCAGCAACTCGCGCGCCATCACCCGGCCGCAGCCGGGAAGCATTTCGACGACGCGCCGCTGCATGTCGGGCAGCGACGCCGCGCTACGCTTGGGCACGAGCGAGATCTCGGCAATGCCGTGCTGCGCCTGACGCGCCATCATCGTCAACAGGCGGACGGTTTCGTCAACGTCGTCCGTATGCAGCACCGACACGCCGTACTCCAGCATCAACGCGGTCAGCGCGCCGTCGACCGCCTCAGGCGCGAAGCCACGATGCGCCGGCTGTCGCGCGCCTTCGATGATCAGGATCGCCACGTCGAAACGGTCGCGCAGGTAGAGGGCGGCCGTGAACAGCGACTTGTCGAGGATGCCGTTGACGAATCCGTTCGGCGTGCGCCGGTCCACCGCGATCCCGGGGCCCGGCAGATAGCGATCGGCCTGATCGTCGTCGTCGACGCCCGGCCGGATATCGATCCCGTTCGCCAGCAGGCGCTTCGCAACGGTCCCGCCTAGCCGGGTAGCGTGGATGACCAGCTCGCGCGACGCGGCATGCTTCGCGCAATGGGCGGCAGCGGGCGCCTCGGGCACCGGCGCGGCGCCACCCGCATGCGTTCGTGGTCGGTCGTCTTCTCGCATGTCGGATTGCTCCGGGAAGCAGGATGGGCTGACGGTTGTCACGGCACGGCCGGATCAAGTCTGCCATCCGGCCGGACGCGATGCCAGCAGATTCAGAGGTGGCCGCGCAAATTCGGACAGTCGGGTAAGTGGAATGCCCGGGGCCCGAGCCAGCGATAATGCAGGCAAAGGAATCGGAAAGATGACGAAGAGAACCCGACGGACGCACTCAGCGGCGTTTAAAGCGAAAGTGGCCCTGGCGGCGGTGGTGGACTGGGCGAGTCGCAAGATTCTCGCGCACCGGGTCGCCATTACGCGGGAAGCCACGCACGCCGTCGAGGCGTTGGAAGAGGCGTTCGCCCGCTACGGACTGCCGGACATCGTGAACACCGATCAGGGCAGTCAGTTCACGGCGGACGCGTTCACCGACGCCGTGCTGGGCCGACAGGTCCAGTTGTCGATGGACGGCAAAGGGGCTTGGCGCGACAACGTGTTCATCGAGCGGGTCTGGCGCAGCATCAAGTACGAAGAAGTCTATTTGAAAGCGTACGAGTCGGTCAGCCACGCCCGGCGCTCCATCGGCGACTACATCGATCTGTACAACCGGAGACGGCCTCATTCGAGCCTGGCGGATCGGACGCCCGATGAGGCATACTTCGCGACGCTGCCTGCGATCAAATCGGCAGCATGATTGCCTCGGACGTTCCACTTAAAAATCTCAGAAAACTGTCCGAACGAGTGAGGCCACCTCTCTATGCACGGCACTACTTGGGCCGCGGCCCAAGCGGACGAATCTGTCAACGTCGCTGGATTGATTCGTCCGCTCGCGCATTGCACGCAGGCCCTGCTGCCGCGCTATTCGGATATCTGAATGAGCGACAACATCGTCTGGGTCGCAGATATCGACGCCACC
>NZ_JARCHA010000032.1:0-13049 GCF_048957895.1 Paraburkholderia sp. A1RI_3L | reverse complement strand
ATCATGTCTTTTGGGGACGAGGAAACCAGGCGGGCCGGCTTCTCGGAGTCCCGTCCAACGGCAAGAAAACGGAACCATTCGATTTCCGTGAGCAGATCGGCATTTACGTTTTGTATGCCGACTACAAAGTGGTTTATGTGGGCCAGGCAGGAGTGGGCAAACAGTCTCTGTTTTCCCGCTTGAAGCAACATCGTAAAGATGACCTTGCAGGAAGGTGGGATCGATTTTCGTGGTTTGGAGTGTTAAGAGTCGTTGGTGCTGGGAAGAATCGAAAGCTCGCCAGCAAAACGACCGCTCTCCATCCGAAGCTCGCCGATGTGCTGAATCACGTTGAGGGAATTTTGATTCATGCTGTCGAGCCCGGCATGAATGGTCAGGGTGGTCGCTTCGGTGAGAACGTCACCCGCTACCACCAGGTTCGAGACCCTCGGTTAGGTCTGTCGGAAGAGCAGATGCTTCGGGAGCTGTGCAAAGCACAGGGGATTGCTGTTTGAGGGCAAGAAAAACAGAGTGAGAGGATGAAATGACCGACGAGAAAAGGAAGGCAATAAAGCGGAAAACAGCCATGATCGATGTTCAACAGTTGACGGGCCGAACCGAACCACTGCTGTCGCTCTTCAGCGATATATCAACGGCCGAGGCCCGGGTGGAATGCTTTCCGGGTAGCGTCAGCCCTATTTCGGGAAATGGCGATCAATTCGCGACCGTCGATTTTCACCACAATGAGCTAGTTTGGAAGATTTATTATCCCGCTCGCTGCAACGCTCATCAGGTCTATCACGAGCTGCTACACGTGCGTTGGCGCCATCTAGAGAACGCACCTAGTCTATCCGCTCGGGCTGGGGCCGATGCGCAGACGATCAGCAATATCAGTGAATTGAACAACGATTTCGACCATGCGTATGTTGTCCTGCGCGAAATAGCCACCTACCCGGAGGCCAGCGCGTATTGGGAGCGCGACTTCGCCGGAAGATTTCCCGCCGCTTCGGTGGGCTCGCTCCAAGTGAAGCTGACGCTACTGAGAGGATGGATGGTGCTGCCGGTCGCGCTACCGCAGTCACAGGTTACGCAACGCTATCGTGCGGCCCTGCGGACGAACGGCTGGCAGGGACGTCTGTCGACCTTCGTCCTTATCGCGACAGAACCGTTCGAACGCCCGGTTGCACCTGCTGGGGACAGGAAGTGACGAAGCGGCCTGTTTTGCTGCGGATAGATCGGCGCTGGCCGGCAGAAGTTGACATATGGCATGTGGTGATGCCGTTCGGCGAGCCGGTGGATATCCCGACGCTCCGGCTTGACGAGGCCGAGCGCCAACGAGCGTCGCGCTATTTGCGCGAAGAAGACCGCATCAGGTTCGCAGTCACTCGTTCGACATTAAGGCATTTGCTGGGCCGGTATCTCGACGTGAATCCCCTCGCGTTGGAATTCGTGACGACACGTCACGGCCGGCCCGAGCTTGCGTCGCTAAGCGGGCCTATGTTCAATGTGTCTCACGCGGGTGAGCATGCGCTCATCGCGATTTCGCGGGAGTTCGACGTGGGAATCGACGTCGAATTTGTCAATGCCGCGATTGACTGGCGCGAGCTTGCCGCCCTTGTGTGCACTCTCGACGAACAGCGGCTCTTGGATATGGCGCCGCGAGGCCTGCAAAATTCGCATTTTTTCCAGTGTTGGACCGCCAAGGAAGCGTTGCTCAAGGCGCTCGGTGTCGGCATTGCGGAAGGCTTGCAGGCAATTTCCGTCGTTCCGGGTGCGGTCGGCAGCCAATCGCCGTTTGTACGCGACGGCTCCGAGTTTGCGAAAGCCCGTTCACTGACGTTTCATTGGATCATGGACATTCCAGGGTATATGGCTTGTATTGCTCATGGACGCTGCGGATAAGGTCGCAAACGTGGATGGTGTCGTCCGCGACGACGTGGAGTTGCCCCTGTAATACCGGACACGGCATCACACTAAGGTCGCTGAATCCATCGAGCGCCGGAACTCGCGAGGCGAGCGATATTTCAGCGCGCTATGGGGATGCTTCTCGTTGTAATGCTCGAACGCGATGGCCAGGTTGCGTGCAGCAGTCGCTGCGTCCGGCTTCGGCATGAAGGCGACGTAGTCGCGTTTCATCGTCTTCACGAAGCTCTCGGCCATCCCATTACTTTGTGGGCTGCACACCGGTGTGGTCAATGGCTTCAGGCCGATGGCCACTGCGAATCGGCGAGTGTCGTCGGCCGTGTAGCCCGAACCGTTGTCGCTCAGCCACTCGATTTCGGACGGTGTATGCAGTTCGTTGCCAAACCGATTTTCCACTGCAGCCAGCATCACGTCTCGCACGATGTCGCCGCTGTGGCCTGCCGTCGTGGCTGCCCAGCTCATCGCCTCACGGTCACAGCAATCCAGCGCGAACGTTACGCGCAGCGGCTCGCCGTTGTCGCAGCGGAACTCGAAGCCGTCCGAGCACCATCGCTGATTGCTGCGCGCTACGGCCACCTTGCCGTCGTGTCGACGTTGGGGGCGAGGCGGAAGCGGCCGGCGCTGCATCAGCAACCCGTGCGTGCGCATGACACGATAGACGCGCTTTGCGTTGAACGGCACCAGCCCAACCGCGACGCGCTCGTTGCGCAATATGCCCCAAACCCGGCGATAGCCATAGCTGGGCAAATCGCCGATGACCCGGCGGATTTCCTCGACTGCGACCGCGTCGTCAGTCTGCCTCGATTGACGGCCATCGCGCCACGTCGCCGGACGCGACAGTCGTGCCGATACGTTCGAGCGCGACACGCCGAGAACTTCACAAACCAGTTTCACTGGTCGTCCTCCGGCAGCGAGGGCGAGTGCGATATCCATTTTTTTGCCCGGCCGTACTCGACTGCTTCGCGGAGAATCTCGTTCTCCATGGTCTTCTTGCCGAGCATCCGTTGCAGCTCACGAATCTGCTTGAGCGCGTCGGCCAGTTCCGAGGCTGGAACCACCTCCTCGCCAGCTTTGACCGCTGACAGGCTCCCATCCTGGTACAGCTTGCGCCAGTGGAACAGTTGGTTCGGATTCACGCCGTGCTGGCGCGCGACCATCGAAACCGATTTCCCCGGCTCGAAACTCTCGCGAACCATCGCCAGCTTCTGCTCCGCCGTCCAGCGCCGCCGGCGCTCCGGGCCCGTCAACACTTCCATCACTTCCTGCCTGGTGTTAGTCAAAAACACAGTCTTATGCCTACCCGTTATTGTAAGTGGGTGACTGTGTCCGGCGTTTCAGGGGGCTGCTCCACGACGGAAGATTTATGGTTGAAAACGGTCGATTCCGGAGGCGTAGGTCGCCCGGATGATCCGCAAGCACTTCGATGGCATCGTTGCCTGGACGCCAGAAGCGTCAGACCAACGGCTTTGTGGAAGCCCTCAACGGCTTGTTCCAGGCTGCCAAGCGGCGCGCACGCGGCTACGCAAACCTCGAGACCATGCGCACTGTGCTGTTCCTGATCGCCGGTAAGCTCAACTTCAGTTCGATCAATCCGCATGCTGCTTAGTCCATTCGAAATTTAAAAGAGCCATATTGTTTACGGGAATTCTACATTTCCCTGACTCGCCTCGTTCCCTTGCTGCATAGGGCATCGCAGCGTTTTGCATGTCCGATTATTGAAAGAGCGGATTTTGTGTGTATCATCTGCTCCATAAAACCCGGCGTGAAAATATAACTTAAATAGTGACAACGAGACCGAGTGCCGCCGCTTTGGGTGGGGTGTCTGATCAATATATCCGTTTCGGAGTTTGTTTCATGACGCATATAAACGAGGCCGCGCGCAAGAGAGTGCGCGCGGGGCAATTGATGCTGGCCGGGAAGTCGCCTGCAGAGGCCGCGAGGGAAGTGGGCGTCGCCAGGCAGACCGCATACGCGTGGAAGGAGCGCCTGGACGAAGGCGGGATCGAGGCGTTGCAGTCGATGGGCAGCGGCCGACCGGCCCAGTTGGACAGCACCCAGTTGGAGACGCTGAGGTGCGTGCTGATGCATGGGGCGGCAGCCCAGGGCTTCGACAGCGACCGCTGGACCCTCAAACGGGTCGGCATTCTGATGGAGCGCATGTATTCGGTACGTTTCAGCGAGGTGCACGTCGGGCGCCTGCTGCGAGCGATGGACGTTCCCGCGAAAGGCGCTGCCGCGCGGGCCGAATACCCGAATTCCACTGCAAACCCCCGTCGCCGCCGGAAGGCATCCATAGCTTCGACGGGGCCGCGCGTCGATGGTGTTCCCGCTCCAGGTGGCGCAGCGGCGCCATCGATATTCCCGTTGCCGCCAGGTGACGAGGCGGGCGTCGTCGAGCGCGCTTGCGGTCGGGCGCCCGTCGCACTCGAGCCGCGTGTCGTGAATCAAGTTGCCTGTCGTGCTTTAGGTTAATTGTCTTGAATTAGGTTATTTGTCTCCGGTTATGTTTGATTCTCGCGAGTTTATTTATTGCTCGAATCGCATATATGGTGTTAGCCTGAATGTGGCATGTGTCGTGAATTAAGTTGCTTGTCTTGAAATATGTTTATTCGGCTCCCGTCGAATAAATGGATATCCCTGTTCATTCGTTCGTGATCGGTCGATACATCGGAACCGACATACTTTCGCGCGACTACAACATGACGAGATTGTCTGCAGCTTCACCTGGCCGGACTGAATTCGAGTTCGTATTCGATGCCTTCCGCGCACAGGCCGCGTGCCGGCCCGACGCCGTGGCGCTGATCGACGAGCGGGGCGAAAGCCACAGTTACCGCGAGCTGGCGCAACGCGCCGACGCGCTTGCCGCGAAACTGGCCGATGCGGGCGTTGGTCCGGAGCGATGCGTGGCCATCTGGATGCGGCGCTCGCGCGAGCTGTTCGTCGCGATGCTGGCAGTCATGCAGGCGGGCGGCGCGTACCTGCCGATCGATCCAGGGTATCCCGATGCGCGGGTGCGCCAGCTGCTTGCGCATGCGCAGCCGACGGTGATGATCACCGACTCGGGGCGCACGGATGAACTCGGCGTCGCCGGCCTCACGGTGGTGTGGCCGGCCGCCGGGGACGCACCCGCGGCGAGCGCGGCGGCGCCGCGTCCGCCGCTCGCGCCCGGCCATCTCGCCTACGTGATCTACACGTCGGGATCGACGGGCGAGCCCAAGGCGGTGGCGATGAGCCACCGGTCGCTGACGCGCCTGATCCGCTGGCAGATCGGCGACGGCGACGCGGCGCTGACGACGTTGCAATTCACGCCGGTCTGCTTCGACGTCTCGTTCCAGGAGGTGTTCTCGACGCTCTGCACCGGCGGATGCCTCGTGCTGGTCGCGGACGACACGCGCCGCGATCCCGAGCGCCTGTTGCGCTTCCTGCAGGCCCGCAAGGTCGAGCGGATCTTCCTGCCTTACGTCGCGCTCCAGCAGCTCGCGAAGACGGCGCAGGCGATCGACGACTGGCCGCGCACGCTCCGCCACGTGATCACCGCCGGGGAGCGGCTGCTGGTGACCGACGCGATCCGCCGGTTCTTCGCCGAGATTCCCGGCTGCCGCCTCGACAACCACTACGGACCGAGCGAGACGCACCTGGTGTCGAGCTGGACGCTGGATCGCGAGCCGGACGGATGGCCGCTGCTTCCGCCGATCGGCACGGCCGTGGGCGGCGTCGAGGTCCGCGTGCTGGACGAGGCGCTGGCGCCGGTGGCGCGCGGCGAGATCGGCGAACTCCATGTCGGCGGCGCCGCCGTCGCGCGCGGCTATCTCGGCGCGCCGGTGCTGAGCGCCGAGCACTTCCTGCCCGATCCGTCCGGCGCGCCGGGGGCGACCATGTACCGGACGGGCGATCTCGTCCGCATGACGGATGGCGGCGTGCTCGAATTTGTCGGGCGGGCGGATGCCCAGATCAAGGTTCGGGGCTTCCGGGTCGAGCCTGCGGAAGTGCAGCGCGCGCTGCTCGACGTCGCGGGGGTGAGGGAGGCGTCGGTGGGGCTGCGCGCGGTGTCGGGCGACGTCGAGGTCCTTGCCGCCTATGTGGTCGCGAACGGCGCGGCGGCCGACGGGGGCGAGCTTGGCAGGGTGCTGCGCGAGCGGTTGCCGGACTACATGGTGCCCGCCTGTTTCGTCTTCGTCGATGCGCTGCCGATCTCGCCGACCGGCAAGGTGGATCTGCGCCAGCTCGCCGCGCTGCCGCTGCCCGAAATCGACGTGCCGGCGGGCGGGACGATGCTCGATGTCGTGCGTCGCATCTGGGAGCGCGTGCTGGGCCACGCCGAGCTGGAATCCGACGACGACTTCTTCGATGTCGGCGGCGATTCGTTGCTGGCGACCTGGGTGGTCAGCGAGCTGAGCCGGGTGCTGGATCGGCAGATCGATCTCTCGCTGCTGCTGAAGGACAGCACGATGGCGGGCATCGCCGGGACCCTGGAAGCGATGCGGTTCGCGCCCGCCGCGCCGCGTTCCGCATCCGAAGTCATCACGCTGCGCGCCGGTCCGTCGCAGCGCGCGCTGTTTCTCGTGCATCCGCTGGGCGGCGAACTGCTGGCCTACCGCGAACTCGCGCAGTCGATCCGCTCGCCGCTGCGCGTGCTGGGTCTGAGGTGGCAGCCGGAGCACCGGCGCGCCGACGGCGTCGCGTCGCTGCGCGATCTCGCCAGCGAGCACGTCGCGCAATTGCAGCTCGTCCATCCCGGCGGCCCGTATCTGCTGGCGGGCTGGTCGTTCGGCGGCGTGCTCGCGATGGAGATCGCGCAGCAACTGACGGAGGCGGGGCTGCAGGTGGATTTCATCGGCATGATTGACGCCAATCCCGTCATCGATCCGACCAGCGGCGAACTCACCGCGCAGTCGCCGTTGCGCGGCCGTCTCGCGGCGGCGCTCGACAGGATGGAGGCCGAAAGGGCGCGCGGCGACATCGTGTCGCTGCCCTCCGACGCGTCGCTGCTCGCGTTGCTCGGCAACACGATCCCGGAGGGCGTGACGGCCGAGCACCTGCAGCGCAACCTGCGCGTCACGCACGACAGCCTGCAGGCGGCGATGGAATACCGGCCGCGGCCGTACGTCGGGCGGATCGACCTGTTCCAGCCCGCCGAGGCGCCGGAAGAACGGCGCGACCGGCTAGCCCGTTCGCTCGGCGAATGGGTGCGCGGCGCGCTGCACGTGCATACCGTTTCCGGCGATCACTACGCAATGATGCGCGCGCCGCACGTCGCGGGCATCGGCGCCGCGATCGACGACGTGCTGTCGTCCATCAACGCGCACTGAGCATCGAACCCGCTTTCCCATCATCGACTGACAGGAGACCGTCGTGGACTATCAAGCTGAGAGGACGTTGTTTGCGGAGCAGGGGTTCATCGGCCCGTTCCGGCTGTGGGAGCCGGAAACAATGAACGCGTGGTGGAAGGAACGGCGCGCGGAACTGCTCGACCAGAACAAGTCGGCGCGCCGGTGTTTCGACAACCCGGTGAACTACGACCGTCACCTCGATATCGACGCGCTGACGAAGATCGTCAGCGAGCCGGAGATCGTGCGGCGCTGCCAGAACCTGATCGGCCCCGACGTGCTGTGCTGGCGCACCGAGTTCTTCCCGAAGAATCCGGGTGACGCGGGGACGGGCTGGCATCAGGTGGAGACCTACGCGATCGGCGAGGCCGAGGCGGGGATGCTGGAGCCGTCGGAGCGCTCCGAGGGCGTGCCGATGGAACTGACCTGCTGGGTCGCGTTCACCGACGCGACCCGCGAGAACGGCTGCCTCAAGTTCATTCCGGGCAGCCATCGGCAGTGGCGCTACGACGAGAAAGGCAAGATCAAGTGGCGCGCTGACCACGCGGACAACACGTTCTTCGGCTACAACTACGACGAGCTGCGGATCGACAAGAACTGGCACCCGGACGAGCAGGAGGTCCGGCACATGGAGATGCGCGCGGGCGAGTTCGTCATCTTCACCGCGCGCTGCATCCACGGATCGAATCCGAACACGAGCCGCAAGCAGCGGATGGGCTTCTCGATTCGCGTGGTGCCCACCCACGTGAAGGTGTATGAGGGGATGACCGAGTTCAACGAATTCGGGCATCGCTTCGATCTCGCGCGTCACGGCTGCGTGCTCGTGGCGGGCCACGACGACTTCGGCCACAACCGCCTGACGAACGTCAACGCGTGGGGCAATCCGTTCGCGACGCTGTCGGCGGGCGACCCCTCCCGCGTCGCACCGGCGCAGCAACTGCAGGGGGCGTGACATGCGGACCCATCGCGTCAAGACGCTCGAGCTGGATCTCTCCCGACTGATGCCGGAAGTCGAGAACGCGCTGAGGTTTCCGTATTCGGAGGCGTACAGCGACTACCTGTGCGGCGGGCCGTGGAAGAGCTGCATGCTCTGGACGACCGACGGACGGCAGGGCGACGGCTACATCGCGAACTACGGCCCGCAGGCGCGCGGGAGCAAGACGCCCTACGCGGACCGGATGCCCTACCTGTGGGGCCTCGTCGAGCAGACCTTCGACCTGGCGCATCTGAGCTTCGCCCGCCTCGCGGTCATCTCGAACAGCGTCATCATCCCGCACAAGGACCTGCTCGAACTGGGCAAGCTGCTGAACCGGGCCCACGTGCCGCTCGTGACGAACGACCGGTGCTTCTTCTCCGAGGGCGACGTCGTGTACCGGATGAAACCCGGCGAAGTCTGGTTCTTCGACGCGGCGCGGATGCACAGCGCGGCGTCGTTCAGCGAAGCCAAGCGCATGCATCTGGTGCTGGACTTCGCCGACGTCCCGCATCCCGAGCGGTTCGTCAAGGAGGCGCCTGCCGTCGCGCCGGTCATCCCGGAGGACAGCATCGTCAGGCGGTCATCCGCCAGCGCCGAGCTGCGAGCACAGCTGGCCGCGCTCGCGCGGGTGATCGACGCGAGCAACTATCGCGACGTGTTCAGCATCGTGATCCGCAAGCACTACGAATTCGACGGCGGCGAGAACTTCGTCTGGGAGACGATGCTGCAGATCGCGGCGGAGAGCCGGAACGCCGAGGTGCAGCGGCGCATCGGCGACATGTACACGTACTTCATTGAAAAGCGTGCGGCGTGATCCGGCAAGGCGGCCGGCAGACGCACGGCCGCCTTGCCGGCCCGCATTTTTTCGCAGCAGTGATCAGGCGATGAGAATGGACCATTTCGATGACGAACGCGTGGAAGGCGAGCTGCTCGACTGCGTCGCCTTCGGTGTTGGACCGTCGAATCTCGCGTTGGCCGTCGCGGCGCGCGAGATCGACCCGGCGCGGAGGATGCTGCTTCTGGAGCGCAGCCCGCAGGTGAGCTGGCATCCCGGCATGATGCTCAACGGCAGCCGCATGCAGATCTCGTTCCTCAAGGATCTGGCGACGTTGCGCAATCCGTCCAGCCCCTATACGTTTCTCCAGTACCTGAAGGCGAAGGGGCGGCTCGAGCGCTTCACCAACCTGCGCGACTTCCACCCGTCGCGTGCGGAATACCAGGATTACCTGGGCTGGGTCGCGCAGGCGTTCGCCGGGCAGATCCGCTATGGCGCCGCGGTGCGTCGCGTCGTCGCGGAGCCCGCGGAGGACGGCGGGCCGGCCGCGGTATTGCGCGTGGTCGTCGAAGACCAGCAGACGCGCCGCACGAAGACCTACCGGACGCGCAACGTCGTCTGCGCATGCGGGGGCAAGCCGCGCCTGCCCCCGCACGAAGGCCGCCAGGACGGGCGCGTGATCCACTCCAGCGAGTTCCTGCACCGCTTTCGCCGGGTGGTGCCGGACACGGGCGCACGCTACGCGATCGCCGTCGCGGGCAGCGGGCAAAGCGCCGCCGAGATCACGGCGCACGTGCTCGCGCACTATCCGGACACGACGGTGCACCTGTATCTGTCGGGTTTTTCGTTGCACGCGGCCGACAGCAATCCGTTCATCAACGAAGCGTTCTTCGCGCAGCAGGCCGATGCGATCTACCACGCGGCGCCCGCGCAGCGCGAAGCCGTGCTCGACGAGTTGCGCGTCACGAACTACGGCGTCGTCGACGCCGATCTCATCGAGGCGTTGTATCGCGAATGCTATTTCGGCGAGGTGCAGGGCTCGCAGCGGCTCGTCGTCCATCGCTTCACGGAGATCGAATCGACCCGCGACCTCGACACGCATGCGGAGCTGACCGTGTTCATCCGGGATCGCAGCGAGCGGGTCGAGACGGCCTTCGACTGCATCGTGCTCGCGACCGGCTACACCCGCCAGCTCGATCTCGACATCTTCGGGCCGCTGCTGCCGGCGATCCGCCGCGACGAGCGGGGCAGCCCGCGGCTGACGCGCGAGTATCGCGTCGAGACGACCGGCGACGTGTCGGCCGGGCTGTACTTCCAGGGGTACGGCGAACGCTCCCACGGGATCGGCGACACGCTGCTGTCGCTGCTGCCGTTCCGCGCCCGCGAGATCATCGCGGATATCCGCCGGCGCAGCGGCGCGGACGAGGCGCGTCCGTACCTGCCCGGCGCCTACCCGCCGCCGCACCATGTCGAAGGCGATCCGGAACGGCTCTATGCGGTGCTGGAACAGTTCAAGTTCGCGACGCTCGTCTCGGTGGGCGACGGCGAGCCGTTCGTCACGCACGCGCCGCTGACGCTCGACCGGTCGCGCGGTGCGATGGGCGTGCTGTTCGGCCACATGGACCGGTCCAATCCGCAGATCGACCATCTGGACGGACAGCGCGTGCTGGTCGTGTTTCACGGGCCGAACGCGTACATCTCGCCGCACGTCTACAAGACCGACCAGCTGCCCACCTGGAATTCGATCGCGGTGCACGTGCGCGGCACGCTGCGGCTGTTGCGCGATCCGGGCGCGCTGGTGCGTGGCCTGGCCGGCATCAGCAAGGAGAGCGGCCGCGAGAAGGGCGCGCATCGCCTCGACCCCGACGATCCGCGCATCGGCCGGTTGATTCACCTGATCCTGGGGTTCGAGATCGAGATCGACGACATGACCGGCCGCTTCAAGCTGTCCCAGGATCGCACCGATCCGGAGGACCGGCGCAGGGCGTCGCAGGTCCTGCTGGAGAAGACCGCGCCGTCGCACCGGCCCGTCGTCGCGAGGCTGGTCGATGTCCCTGTTCACGACGGCGCGCCCGCGTCCGCGGCGCCGCTGCACGAGGCCGCGGAGCCCGCCCCCAAGTGATTCCCGGCAATCCCAACCCGAATGAAAGGAACCCTCATGGAACAGACGAACGCCGCCGTGCATGCCGAGCAGGACACGTATCACATCGTCATCAATGACGAGGAGCAGTATTCGATCTGGCGCAGCGACAAGACCGTGCCCGCCGGCTGGCGCACGGTCGGCGAGCCGATGCCGAAGCAGGATTGCCTCGACCGCATCTCGGCGCTCTGGACCGACATGCGACCCGCCAGCCTGCGCGGGAACTGACAATCATGGCGACGGTGCCGAGCATCGAACCCGCGCACGCTTGCGCATGCGTGTACGCGCTGATCGAACGGCAAGCCGCGGTCGCGCCCGGCCGGGTGGCCATCGTGGACGGCGACACGCGGCTCACGTACGGCGAACTCAACGCGCGCGCCAACCGCGTCGCGCACCTGCTCAGGCAGCGGGGCGCGGCGCCCGACACGATGGTCGGGCTGTGCATGAGCCGCTCCCTCGACCAGCTCGTCGCGCTGCTCGGCGTGATGAAATCCGGGGCGGCCTACCTGCCGATCGACCCCGCGCATCCGGAGGACCGCGTGGCATTCATGCTGCGCGACACGGACGCCTCGCTGGTGCTGACGGAGTCCGCGCTCGAGGTCCGTATTCCGGCGCATATCCGGCGGGTGCGCATGGACGCGGACCGCGCCGCGATCGACGCCTTTCCCGGCACGAACCTGCCGCAGCGCGGCGGCCCCGAGCACCTCGCGTACTGCATTTTCACGTCGGGCTCCACCGGCGCGCCCAAGGCCGTGGCCGTGCCGCGCCGCGCGCTGACCAACCAAGCGCTCGCGATGACCCGCATCCTGAGCATCGGCCCGGATGATCGCGTGCTGCAGTTCACGTCGATCGCGTTCGACGCCGCGCTCGAGGAAATCCTGCCGACGTGGCTGCGCGGCGCGGCGCTGGTGCTGATGCCGGAGCGCCTGCCCGCGAGCGCCGCGTTCGTCGAATGGCTGGCGAGGCAGCGGGTGACGGTCGTCAGTCTGCCACCGTCGTACTGGCATCAATGGGTGGACGACCTGGCACGGCACGGCACGGCCGCGCCGCCCGCGCTGCGCGTCGTGTTCGTCGGCGGAGAGAAGGTCGCCGCCGAGAAGCTGCGGCGCTGGCAGGCCCTGCCGTTCGCGGCGGGACTCGAATGGATCGTCGACTACGGCCCGACCGAGACGACGATCAGCTGCACGACGTTCAGGCTGGGCGACGCGCAGTGGGACGCGCGGGTGCCCATCGGGCGCGCGCTGGCCAACGTCACGGTGACGGTGCTCGACGACCGGCTGCAGCCGGTGCCGATAGGCCGGACAGGCGAGCTCTGCGTGGGCGGCGCGGGCGTGGCGCGCGGCTACTGGGGGCGTGCGGGCCTGACCGCCGAGCGCTTCCTGCCCGATCCGTCCGGGCCGCCCGGCGCGCGGATGTACCGCACGGGCGACCTCGGCCGCCTGCGCGCGGACGGGCTGCTCGAATTCGTCGGCCGCGCCGACGACCAGATCAAGATTCGCGGGCACCGGATCGAGCCGGGCGAGATCGAAAGCGTGCTGATGCGCTGCGACGGCGTGCGCGCCGCGCTCGTGCTGCCGCGCGAGCAAGGTGCGCGGGGGCCGCGGCTCGTCGCCTACGTCGTGGGCGACGGCGTCACCGAGGACGGCCTGCGCGCGGCGCTCGCGAGCACGCTTCCCGACGTGATGATGCCGGCGGCGTTCGTGCTGCTCGACGCGCTGCCGCTGTCGCCCGTCACCGGGAAGATCGATCGCGCCCGCCTGCCGGAGCCCGCCGCGCCCGTCCCGGCGCTGGACGGCGCGAGCGATCTGCAGCGCGCGCTGGCGCAGCTGTGGGCGAACGTCGTCGGACACGCGCCGCCGTCGATGGATCACGGCTTCGTCGCGAGCGGCGGCGATTCGCTCGCATGGCTGCGGCTCGTGACGCGCCTGA
>NZ_JARCHA010000031.1:0-15255 GCF_048957895.1 Paraburkholderia sp. A1RI_3L | reverse complement strand
TGTGGTCGAGGTCGACGAGGAGAGCGACGCGATGCTGCTCGTGGCCGTGGAGACCGAACTCGACAACGATCCCGTGCTGCTGGAGAGCGAGCTGACCGTGCTGTTGGTACTCGACAGGCCCGTGGACAGCGAGCTGATGCCCGTGGAGGTCGAAGTCGAGAGCGAGTTCACCGCCTGGTTGGTGGCATAAAGCTGCGAGCCGTTGATGGCGTCCGTGCTCGTCGCGCTCACGCGGCCGGCGGCCACGTTCGTGATCTGCCGCTCGGCACCCGTGGCGCCCACGCTCACCACGCTCGTCGGGCTCGTGCCCGCGTAGCTGTACGTCGTGCCGCCTACCGTGCCGGTGGAGGTCGGATTCGCCGCGGCCGTGACCGAGCCGCTACCCAGCGCAACGTCGTTCGCGTTCGCGGCACTCGCCGCCGAACCCAATGCCAGTGATCCGTTGCCTGCCGCCGTCGACGCGCTGCCCAGTGCGAGCGAACCCGTACCCGTGGCCGAGTTCGCGCTGCCGATGGCCAATGCGCCCGTGCCGTTCGCGGTGTTGTTCGCGCCCAGCGCCACTGCGCCCGTGCCCGTGGCCGAGTTCGGATCGCCGATCGCGACCGCGCCATTGCCGCTCGCGGTGTTTGCAAAACCAATCGATACGGCCTTTCCCCCGGTGGCCGTCGCCGTGTTACCTATCGCCACTGCGTTTGCCGCATTCGCCACCGCGGTCGTGCCCACTGCAATCGAGTTGCCGCCCACCGCAGAGGCCGCGTTGCCCAGCGCGATGTCGTTGATGACCGTCGTACTGCCGCTTACGCCTGCGACGGCATTTGTACCGCCCGCGAACGAATTCTGACCATATGCAGTCGCACCGGTGCCGACGGTCATTGAATTGAGCCCGTCGGCAAGTGACGATTGCCCTACGGCCGTACTGTTGTCGCCATACGCGTGTGCGGCCTGGCCGACAGAGGTGCTGTCCAGGCCCTGCGCTCGAGCATTGGCGCCAACACTTGTGGAGTTTACGCCCGACGCCACACCTGCCGAACCAACCCGAACGGCAGCATCAGCCGTGGCGCCGGAAAGAATACCCAGAGCGACCGAGTTGGTACCTGATGCACTCGCACTTGCGCCAAATGCAGCCGCCCCTTGTGCTGCAGCTATGGCACCGCCGCCTATAGCGATAGACAGTCCGCCGCCGCCGGCCGTCGATCCTTGCCCGAGCGCGATCGAACTGGTCTGAGAAGCGGTCGCCAGGGAACCAATTGCGACGGCAGAATTAGCCGAAGCAGTCGCGTTACAGCCGATGGCCACGCCGTAAGTTGTGTTCGCCGAAGCATTACTACAACCGGACAGGGTTGTGGCCTGGCCAAACGATTCGCTGGAAAAAAAAGTCGCCACGCCACCAAATGCCAGGGTCACGGCAACCGAAATGAGACTGATGGAGGGATTTTCTCCTCCCACAGCGGCTGGCAACGGACTTGCGGTGCGACGGTCCCATATGGAGCATGAGACACCCGCTTTTGCTTTCCCCCCCGATTTGTCGATTTCCGAAATCGCCACAAAAGTCCCGAGCGATTCGTTCCAGACCGTCCTATAGATTGTGTTCATATTCCCCCCTTCCTTTGAACTTCACATTACTGTTCATGCGTCGCTGATTCGCTTAGGTATACTTAACGTGTAGGACGCTTCCCGTTCCGATTACGGCCTTGCTCCCTCAGTCGTTATTCGCCCACGCCTGAATTTCTCGTCCGTGCCGGTAGCCTGAGTAAAGCAGCCAGGCGCGCAACCCACCCGGTTCCATCCGAGCGCGACGTACCTCGTGCTGGCTTCTCAACCCCACGGTGATCATCGACCGCCACCCGTAGAAGCCGGTCGCAATGCCTACGTCGTACGCGCTCGTCACGCGGCCGCATTCGTCGCCGAGGTGATGGGCAAGGAGCAGATGGACCGACATCCGAAACCGCTCCATGCAGTGCTCCGCATCCGCTCGGGTGAGCCGCGCAGGCCGGCCGCCCGTGCCTGCACCGAAGCTCGTCACCAGGTTCAGGAGTCCGTCCAGGAACTCGCTGCCCGACAGCCCCGTCGCCCCTGCGCCGCCCTCAACGCGCGGCCTTTTCCCGTCTCTCGCTGTGCCCATCCTCTTGTCCCTCTGTCTGGTTATTGGCACCCGGTACGGCGCTAATGCTTCTGCTGCCCGACACCGCTACCCGTACGCTCATGACTGAAAAGCCAGCCCTGCACCCACCGCGCCCCGGCATCGCGGGCATGCGCAAGGTCGGTTTCCTGCTCGATGCCCTCCACCACCACCTGCGGAGCAAGGCTTCCTGCCAGCTTCACCATTGCCCGAAGCCGTGCCGCATGGGCTTCGCCACGCCGTGCTGCGGCCACGAACGATGCGTCGATCTTGATGATGTCCGGCGAGTGAATGCCGATCGCGGTATCTACGCCGTAGCCCACGCCGAAGTCGTCGATCGCGACCTGGCATCCGGCCTGTTTGAGGCGTTGCGCGAAACGCCGGCCCCGTTGCGTGTCCAGTCGCGCGGTTTCGGTGATTTCCACCACGAGCCGCGCGGCAACGTCAGGCGTGCACTCGATCTGATGAAGCATCGCCTCCCAGGCGATGTCGGCCACGGCGCTCTGCGCAGAAAGATTGACGCCCAGCCGCACGTCCGGCATGACTCGCAACAGCGTGACGGCCTGCCTAAGCACATGCCGGTCGAAAGCGCGAATGAGCAGGAGCCGCTCGAGTGAAGGAATGAATTGGGCCGCGCGCAATTGGCGCCCACGGGAATCGACTACGGTCGAGAGACATTCGTAATAGAGAATGCCCTCGCCACCGGAAACGCTGCACACCGGCTCGCGACGCAATACGACACGCGATTCGCGCATCGCATTGAACACTTCCCCTGCCAAATCCATGTCGTTCATCTATTTCTCCGGACCTGTCAAAACTTCTCTTTAGCGGTCTTTTTCGAAGCACTGCCGTGCTTTTCCACAGGTCGGACAAAAGGGTTCCTTTGTGCCAAATTGGTAAAAAAAAACCTGATCCGCCTCAAAGGCCCGTGGAATAAGGACGCTATTGAGCGCTGAAAGGGTCGGACAAAAGGGAACCTTTTTGTCCAGTAGAATGCGAGCCATCTTGCAATCTCTGACAAATGCCGGAGAAACGGCAAAGCCAAACACCAAGGAGACCAGATGAAGTTTTTGTCGCGGGGTGGCGGCAAAGACCCGCACCCTCCAGTCGTTTACTCATCGTTTATGCAATATGAATATTCAAAACTGGCGTGCCGCCCGCACTGCATTCTTTTGTGCCGCTCCGCCGCCGCAATATCGCGGTATGTCGGAGGTTCGTCATGAAAATGGGCTATGCGCGGGTCTCCACCGAAGAGCAGAACCTCGCCCTCCAGCAGGACGCGTTGCGTCGCGCGGGTTGCACCATGCTCTTCACCGACCGAGGTGTGTCGGGGACCGACTTCAGCCGCCCCGGGCTCGACCGTGCCCTCGCGAAGCTTTCCGCGGGCGACACGCTCGTGGTCTGGAGGCTCGACCGGCTTGGCCGCTCGCTCAGCAAGCTCATCGACCTGATTGCGTGGCTGGGGCGCCACGGCATCGGATTTGTTTCATTGTCCGAATCGATCGATACGACGTCGGCGGGCGGCCTGCTGATGTTCCACATGATGGCGGCGCTCTCTGAATTCGAGCACCACCTGATCAGCGAGCGAACCCGCGCGGGCATTCACGCGGCGCGCGCACGGGGCCGCACGATAGGCCGCAAGCCGTCACTCACGGATGCCCAGCGCAGCCAGGCCATCGCGCTGCTGGAAACCACACCTATCGGGGAAGTGGCGCGCCGTTTCAACGTGCACCCGCGCACCGTCAAGCGCGCACTGCAACCGCATGCCGGCACGACGCAACGCGTTCGCGGCGACTGATCACGGGCGACTGACCACAGGCCAAACACGCAGCAACACTCCCTCAACCCCAAAGGAGAACGACATGCCGCTATCCCGGCGTCTTGCAGCAGAACTATTCGGCACCTTCTGGCTTGTGTTCGGCGGCTGTGGCAGCGCGGTATTGGCGGCAGCCTTTCCGGAACTCGGCATCGGATTTACCGGCGTGTCGCTGGCATTTGGACTGACCGTGCTGACCATGGCCTTCGCCATCGGCCACATATCCGGCTGCCACCTGAATCCCGCCGTCAGTGTGGGACTGTGCGTGGCGGGCCGCTTTCCCGTGCGCGATCTGCTGCCCTACGTCGGCGCCCAGCTCGTGGGCGCCGTGCTTGGCGCAGCGGTGCTGTGGTTCATTGCATCGGGTCACCCCGGCTTCGACGCCGTGACGGGCGGCTTTGCGTCGAACGGATACGGCGACCGCTCGCCCGGGCATTTCTCCATGGCGGCCGCGTTCGTCTGCGAGGGGGTCATGACGGCGTTCTTTCTGTTCGTCATTCTCGGCGCCACGGACGCTCGCGGCGCCGGCCCGTTCGCGCCCATCGCCATCGGGCTGTGCCTCACGCTGATTCACCTCGTGTCGATCCCTGTGACGAACACCTCCGTCAACCCCGCCCGTTCAACTGCGCCTGCGCTCTTCGCCGGTCCCGCCGCACTCGACCAGCTCTGGCTGTTCTGGACCGCGCCGCTTGCCGGCGCCATCCTCGCCGGGCTGATCTACCCACTCGTGGCCGACACGTGGTCCAGTCGCGCACGCACGGGCGTGGGCCGCGCCTGACCCATGTCGACGCGCCTCCCGTCAGCCCTGTCTCCGAAGCCCGCCCATACGGGTTCCGATGAAGTCACCGTCATTTCGTGCTTCACGGAACCCGCGCCTGCGAGTCTAGAGAATCACCGGCACTACGCATTCGCGCACGGCTACCGGCATTGCTGGATCGACATGAGCAGCGGACCAAGGGGGCCGCAGCTTCAGGCGCTGCACCGCTACGAATGCCTGCTGGCCGCGCTGGACGCGGCAGCAGAAAACCACCTCGTGCTGCTGCTCACGGAGAACGCCGCCGTCGTCTGGCCCGTTGCGCTATCCCGTCTGATGGAGGGCCGGGACCGTCTGCTCGTGGCCACGTCCCCTGCCTGCGTGCAGCACAACGTGCAGGTATGGCGCAATACGCCCGCGGCCCGCGCCTGCGTGCGCGGGCTCGCGACGCAATGCCGGCTGGGCGGCGAGGCCTTCGTCAGCGAGAGCCAGCTGCTCGACGCCGTGCCCGCCTTGCCGTGGTACGAAACCATCGACGGCGTGTATGCGGTCATGCCGGCGGGGCCGAATGTCGATCCGCGCTGGAGCGTGGTGCCGGCATTCGCGATCAGTCTGGACGCTGCGATGCACTCGCCGCCCGAGCTCGGCATCGTGCCGAGGTTTCGCGACGCCCTGTTCGGCCACATCAATCATTGCCAGCTGCGCGGCGAGGCGTTGTTCGATGCCGCTGCCCTGCCCGGCGACGTCGCGCCCATGCCCGAGCGCAGCACGTTTCAGCCCGGCCATCGCGTCGCACTCGTCACGCTCTACACGCCCGATATCGCCTGCTACGGACGGATTGCCGAAGACAGCTTCAGGCGCTACTGCGAGCGTCACGGCTATACGCTGTACGTGCATCGCGACATGCCGCAGGAGGTGGGGCTGCCGGGCACGGGCAACTGGCTCAAGCCGTGGCTGCTGCATGCCTATCTGGCACACCATGAATGGGTGATCTGGGTGGATGCGGACGTACTCATTGCCGATCACGACCAGCCGCTCGAACCTCTGCTCGCCGAACGCACGCAATGGCTGGCGAAAGACATTGGGCAGTGGCCCTTCAATGCGGGCGTAATGGGCTTCCGGCGTACCGACGCCAATCTCGCGATGCTCGCCGCGCTGATGCAGCGCATCGCCGCGCTGCCCGACCGCTCAGGCGTCTATACCGGAAACGGCGACCAGTTCTATTTCATCGAAGTGATGCGTCAGCACAACCTGCTGGACGAAGACCTGATCGGCAGCCCGCTGCTGCTCAATACGCCGTGGTTCATGCGCGGCCCACGCAGCTTTATCGTTCATTATTTCGGCATGTGGACACAGATGCGCGCGCTGATGATGGCGCACGACGATCGCCGTAGCTGAGCGAATGCCGCGGCGAATTTGGCGGCGGATGCGGCGGCGAATTCGGCGGAATTCGCGCCGCCGCCTTGCAGAGAAACGCGCATCAACCCGACACGGTGGTCAACCTCAATTCCAGCACCTTTTCGCCGGCCTCCTCCCGGTCCATCCGAAGGACAGGCGGCGCTTCGAGTTCGCACGCGCCCGTCGAATAGATGCGGCACTCGAGCGCCGACACGGGCAGCGCCGCGTCGATGCGAAGCGTGAAGGATTCAAAGGCATCGAAGCGTATTTCGCCCCACGTGACTTCCCGCCTCGCGAATTCCCGGTCGCTGCCGTCCGACCCGACGACATCGAGCACCGCAACGACCGTATCCGCAGCGAGAGTGCGCGGCTCACCGAAATACCGCCCTGCTCGAAGCTGGAACGTGAAGCTGTAGGCTCCCACGTTTAGCCGTTCGTAGGGACCGAATTGCAGATAGCCTTCGACGTCGATGTGAAAACGCGCGTCGTCGTAGCCCTTGTGCAGCACGCCCTGTGTACGAAAACCGGACAGAAACCGGTTTGCCGGCAGATCGAACCTGGTTCGTGCCAGCTCGCGCGCACGGCGGTACAACTCGATATCGGCCCAGTTTTTTTCGACGATTTTCGCGAACGTGGCAGCGGAGACCTTAAACCGCGCTCCCCCTTCGTGAAGTTCGTTTTCCTCCGGCAGCGCAATGGTGGCGTTCACACGCGGCCTCACCGCGGCATCCTCGAGCCGGACGTCGAGCAGCCGGCCGAGATGGTCGAGCGATTCACCATAGCAGTCGAGCAGGCCGATGAAGTCGAACGCTTCCAGGCCTTCGATGGCGACTTTCAACATCTGCTCCACGTCGTCGGTCCGTTCGCCTCTGAAGAACTCGTAGATCGTGCGCGTGTAGTAATTGTTGAATGCCGGTATGCGATCGACGAGCAAGGATGAAAAGAACCCGTCGCAGGTCATCGTCTTGACCGGTATCGTTTCCGGCTGAGGAATCACACGTGCGGGAATATCCAGCCTGTAGCTGCCCAGCCACTCGTAGTGCGAGATCAGTCGTTCGATCGGGTCTCGCAACAGGGTAAAGACGAACTTCTCGCCCGGGATGTTATTGATCTCGTGACGCTGGAATGCATGACCATAAAAGAAGTAATAGTCGCGCAGCATGTCGGCAGGAAGGTACGCAAGCGCTGCGCGAAGGTCTTCAGGAAAGAAGTATCTGCCCAGTCGGCCCTGATAAAGCTGGGCGACGATGTCGGACCCGGCCGTTTTATGCATATGCAGGAAGACGATCTTTTTCACGTACACACCCATCGAGTGTTGTGGCAAAACGGGAAGCCCGACAGACACCGGGACGAGCGGCATGCTGTCGGGCACGATGCCTTGTTTCGGTCAGAACTTGTGCCGCAAGCCGACGCGCGCGGCAACCTGATGGTCTCCCGACGCGGCACCCGTGGTGCCGACAATCCACGCCGGGCCGGCCGCACCGGTTGCCTGCTGATAGAAGGCCTGGGCATAGACGTCGGTCCGTTTCGACAGCGCGTAGTCCGCCATCACGCCACCCTCGTGCCAGTGTCCCTTTGCGACGCCGCCCGTCTGCACGCCTTCTCTCAGGTGCGTGTAGTCATACATCGCTCCGAGTGAAAACGCCGGTGTCATGGCAAACCGGGCACTCACCTCGTAGTTCTGGAAAATCATCGAAGAGAATCCGGCGAGGTTGTGAACGTTCGTATAGGAGAAGGCGCCGCCCAGCGTGAGTTGCCCGATCAGAAAGTTCACGCCCGCCGCCGCAACACGCTGCCATCCGGCCGTCGCGAAAGGATCGCCGTCCGTCACGGCGCCAAACGCCGTTCTGGCCTGCCGGTTGACGTTCAGGTACGCCGCGCCGATCACGAGCGGACCGTTGCTGTATGACCCACCGGCACTCCATGCGCGGTTCGTCTTCGTGCCGCCGGGATCGTTGCTGAAGCCATAGAGCCCGCCCAACTGCAGCCCGCTATAGGACGGGCTTGTGTACTTGATCGAGTTGTTGATACGGAAGGAGTTGTTCGTGTTGTCGTTGTCGAACGGGTGCGAGAAAAACTCCCCGCCCCAACTGCCGTTGGCGGTTAGCGGTCCGACGTAGTCCACCACGGAGTCGTATTGACGCCCCATGGTGAGCGTGCCGGCCGTGGTGGAACTCAACCCCACGTAGGCCTGCCGGCCGAACATCCGGCCATCCTGCCCCAGCGCTCCGTTATTGAGGTCGAAGCCGTTCTCGAGACGGAAGATCGCCTGCATGCCGCCACCCAGATCCTCCGTTCCTGCGAGCCCCCACCGGCTGCCCTGCAGGATGCCGCTCTCCATCTGATAGGCTCGCTTCCCGCCGACATTCGAGGTGAAGTCGAAACCTTCGTCAACCAGGCCATAGAGCGTCACACTGCTCTGCGCATACGACACCGACGAAAGCAGGCTTAGCGCCACACTTGCCAGGACCAGTCTTTTCATTCGCGTTCTCCCAATATCGAGCCTTCATTCAATGGGCAAGGGGCCGGCTCGCGCTCCCCGTCAGCCCTCGCTTCAGCAGCCAGGGCGGTGCCGCCCACGTTGCAAATCGTTAACCTGCCGGCGCCCGGCCATAGGTGTCTTCGAGCCGCACGATGTCGTCTTCGCCCAGGTACGCCCCGGACTGAACCTCGATCAGTTCGAGCGGAATCTTTCCAGGATTGCTGAGGCGGTGCGTGGTCCCCACAGGGATATAGGTGGACTGGTTCTCGCTCAGCATGATTTGCTGCGTGCCGTTGGTGACGAGCGCGGTGCCCTTGACGACGATCCAGTGCTCGGCGCGGTGGTGGTGCATCTGCAGGCTCAGCTGGGCGGAGGGATTCACGACGATCCGCTTCACCTGAAAGCGGTCGCCGCGATCGATGCCTTCGAACGATCCCCAAGGACGAACCACGCGCCGATGCGCAACGGACTCCCCGCGGCCGGACGCATTCAAGGCATCCACGATCTTGCGAACGTCCTGTACGCAGTCACGCCGGGCCACGAGCACGGCGTCCGCTGTTTCGACGATCACGAGGTCGTCCACGCCGACGGCCGCGATCATCCGGTGTTCCGCGCGGATGTAGCTGCGCGACACGCCCTCTGCTACGACGTCGCCAAGCAGGACGTTGTTGTCCGCGTCCGCCGGTGCGAGGTCGGCCAGCGCGCTCCATGACCCGATATCGCTCCAGCCGATCCGGTCGGCCACGACCACCGCGGCCCGGTCGGTTCGCTCCATCACCGCGTGGTCGAGCGAGATGCGCGGGCACGCGGCAAAGTGCATTTCGTCGAGGAACACGTAGCCGCCGTCTCGATTGGCGTGCCACCAGGCCATTTCCGCTTGGGCCACGAGCTTCGGTTCGCAGCGGCGCAGCTCTTCGAGGCAGGCGGAGGCCTTCATCATGAACATGCCGCCGTTCCACAGATAGGCGCCATCGGCAAGCAAGGCGCTCGCTGTTTCCATGTCGGGTTTCTCTACGAAACGGTCGACCGCAAACACGTCTTGCATCCCTTCGAGCGGCGCCCCGCGCGCAATGTATCCATACCCCGTGTGCGGTTCTGTGGGCCGTATGCCGAACGTGACGAGGTGACCCGCTTGCGCGGCCAGAGATGCCTTTCCCACCGCATCGGTAAATGCCCTGCAATCCGAAATAACGTGATCCGACGGCAAGACGAGCAGCAGCGCTTCGGGAGAGTCTTCGAGCGCGAGCAGCGCCGCCACGGCGATGGCCGGCGCCGTGTTGCGCCCCACCGGCTCCAGCGCGATGGCTAGCGGCGCAATGTCGGCCTGTCGCAATTGCTCGGTGACGAGAAAACGCTGCTCGCTGTTCGCAATCACGATGGGCGAGACCGCGTCGGGAAGCTGTGCCGCGCGCATCGCCGTCTGTTGCAGAAGACTCTGCTCGCCGGTGAGCGACAGATACTGCTTCGGATAGCTGCCGCGCGACAGCGGCCACAGGCGGGTTCCGTTCCCGCCCGCAAGGATGACTGGATAGATCGGCATTTATTCCTCCCTTTGTTGTGGCCAATAGCCGTCGTGAATGCAGAGAACCCGCGCGTGTGAGGCACGCATACCGGAGAGGCCGTCTTGCGCCAGATGCATGGCGATGTTGCGCAGCCAGCGCCATGCTTTGCGCGCGGCACGCAGCGGCGTCAGTTGTATCGGGGAGAGCCGCCGCTGCGCCTGCGCAGAAAGTTGGGAGACGATTGCCTCTACCGTGGTGAAGCGGCCGAGCGTCCAGTCCCAGTACAGCGGATAGCGCAACAGCGCACCGGCAGTCAGCATGTCGAGCGTGAGCGGCCTGCTTCGTGCGTGAATGTCGGCAATCGCGTCGTGCGTCAGTCCCCAGCCCGCGTAGAAGGGCATGCCGTAGGTGAAGACTTTCTTGCCACGTAGCAGTGCGTCGAAACCCGCGAGTGAGGTCAATGTATGGACCTCGTCGGCCACTTCGATGAGCGACACGATGTCGGCCGTCGTATCGACCACGTCCACGCTGTCATGCAATGCGGGAACCTCGATCGCCCCCCTGCGATTGCCCGCGAGCACGTCGGGATGCGGCCGGTACACGAGCCATGCGGCAGGTCGCCGTTTGCGCACTTCGTGAAGCAGCGCTTCGGATGTGTTGATCCCCGGGCAACCGAGCCGCACCGAGGCGTCGTCGGCCACCTGTCCCGCCACCAGCACGATCTGCACGCCCGCCGGGGCACTCCATGCGGGACGTTGGCGCCCGAGGTTGTACTTGGTCAGTCCGGCCGCGACGATACGCTCGCGCAATGCCTTCGCTCGGGCGAGTTCGGCGTCGTCGAAGGTCGCGTGGTTGAGCAGCGAACCCAGATCACCGGGACGGTGCGGGTCGAAATAGAGGCCGCTGCGATCGATCACCTGGCTGCAGGGCGCGCACAGATCCGAACCCAGACCACACGAGCGAAGGAAACCGTCCTCGATGAAAAGTCGCGGGGCGGTACCGCTTGTACCGTTTGTAACGCTTGTACCGCTTGAATGCGGCACTTCGCGTACGCCCCACGTGGCGATAGGGTCGCCCGCTACCGCACCGGTGGGTCTTCTGACCCAACGAATTTTTTTCGCACTGCCGGCTTGAAGGAACGGTTTGATGAACGGGCGCTTCCACCACTGGAATCCACAGGCGGCAACGGACTGGATATCGCCATAGCGTCGCGCGACTTCGTTCTGCAATTCCATGCTGGCGACAACTGCATCGAGCTTCCCCTCCCGATGCGTGAACGGATCCAGGTAGTGCGCGAGTCGGATGAAAACGGCGTGAAAGAACGCTTCCCGTGTCGGCGACGAACGGCGCCCGGACTGAGGCTGACGGTCGTCGGTCAGCCCCCACCCCGCGTAATAGGGCGAACCAAAGACATGGACCGCGGCACCGCGCAGCAGCGCATACAGGCCTTCGGTGGCGCCGAGCGTATACACATGCTGCACGTCCGGAAGCAACGCACAAAAGCGCCCCACCTGCGTCGTCAGGCACGCATCGTCCGCGGGCGGCAGTACCGTGCCCGAAAGCCACAGACCGCGTCCGGGGTCGCTGGATCGAACGATCCATAGCGTCTGGTCGGGATGTTCGTCCTTCGCGGCCTGAAGCAGTTGGCGAAACGCTTCCCGTCGCTGCCGGCCCGAGCCCGAGAAAGGATCGGGCGACGAGAGGCGTTCGTCCATGATCACGACGGCCGCCCCGCCGCGGGACCCGGCGGCACGCAGAGCAAATGGCTCGTGGCTTGACGCGGTGCCGGCGTAGGCGTTCAGCAGCCGGTTCATGAGCACACGCCACCCGTCCTCGCACGCGCGCTTTCCGTCTTCATCCAGCACAGCGTTCAATGCCTCGACGAACGAGGCGGAAATCGACCTTGCGGCAGGGACTTCAAACCACGACAGCCGTTTGCGCGACGCTGGCGAACCCTCCAGAAGCGGCCCGTTCCATACAGACATCGGCGCGTTTTTTTGCCGGTTGCGGTGCATTTGATGCACGACTCGCCAGTACGTGTGCGCGTCCATCATGCGAGCCGGTCGAGAAAGGTTTCGAGCACGGCAAAGTGCTCCGACCACGTCGGCTTGCGAAAGCCGGCCACGCGCGCTACCTGCCGCTCGCGATCCTCGCTGTGCGGTTGGGCATAGGAGCGAATGCGCGCGAGCCACGCTGCCCCATCGAGGGGATCGAGATAGTCGGGCACGTCGCCGGCAATCTCGCGAAACACCGAAAGGTTGCTGGCGAGCACCGGCACACCCATGGACAGCGCCTCTGCGAGCGGCAGCCCGTATCCTTCGACGAACGAAGGGAACAGCAGCGCTCTTGCCGAACGAAGCCGCTCAAGCATCGTCGCGTCGGGACAATCCGGCAGATAAACCACCGCGTCTCGAAGCTCTGGACATTGAACGAGCATGTCGAGTTCGTTGGCACACTTCCACCCCTGCCGTCCGACAATGACCAGCTGCGGCGCCGCGTTGCCCCACTGTGCGACGAGTTCGCGCCACAGGTGCAGGATGAACCAGTGGTTCTTTCTGGGCTCGATGGTGCCCACCATGACGAAATGGGCGCGGGCGATGTCGCTGCCCGCCGACACCGGCAAAGGCTTAACGTCAACGCCAAGCCTCGCCACCGTGGTGGGCGGTATAGGGAGCCCATGCTCGTCGGCAAATGCCGTCAATGCCTGCAGCGTCGCCTGCGAATTCGTGATGATTCCCGCAGCAAATCGCAGTGCCGTACCCATTCGCGAGGCGTGCTGCCGTACGCTGAGCGGCCGGCAATAGTGCGGATGCGTGATCGGGATAAGGTCATGCACCATGACCACCGTACGCGCGCCCGCGGACAACACCGCCCGAAAATACCGGCTGTATTCGAGGCCGGAATGCGCCGTGTGGAGCACCGTTTCCCGGCCCTGCCATGAGAGCGGATACGGGGACATTCCCGATCCCCCCAATACCCTCGCGAGCGCGCTCAACGACGGCGCCGTTGGACCACCGCCCTCGCTCGCGCCCAGCAGCAGCCGGAACAAGCGATTCGATGCGCCGTGTGTCAGTGCCACGGGAACGCCACGAATGGCCACGATGGCCCGCGCCTGCCCGGCATAGCGGCGCACATAGGCAAGCCCGACCCGGTCGACGCCTGTGGGGCGAATACCGCGAACCCAACGATGAACGAGGCGCGTCACATCGAGGCGCAAAGGACACGGCGCAGCGCTGGTCCACTCCGTCACGTTCGTCATCACGCGGCCTCCTCTTCTGGCGAAAGGCCCACGGACGACCCGTCGCTGTCCGGCAGCGCGGCCGTGTGTCTGTGCGCCGCGAGGAGCCGCGCCGCTTCAACTGCGGGTTCATCGGAACGCGACGACGAACGGGACATGTCGCACTCGACATCGCCCACATAAAAGCTACCGTTCAGCTGCGTGTGATCGATCAGCCAGCGGCGAAAGCGCCTGTACAGCGCCATGTCAGGAACAAAGGAGCCGGCCGCTTGCCAGAACGCATCCAGCTCGCCCTTGAAAACGAGTCCCTCGATGTCGTACACGGGGTCACCCAGCGCTTTCACGCTCAGCCCGTGATGGATACCCGACAGCCCGACCGTGCTGTTCACGACGACGAGCCCTGCCGCGTGCGCGAGCAGCGTTGGCAGATGCTGGTCGTGGATGTAGAACACGCGGCCCGTGGCCCCATGTTCGGCACATACGCGCCGGATGAAACGGCGATAGTCGACGTGCCCTCGGTCCAGCGGATGATGTTTGAACACGAGCGCGCATGAGCCTGGTCCATGCCGCGAGAAGGAGGCGATAACCTCGCGGATGAACGGCTCCATCGACTCGAAACGGGAATGAACGCGAATCTGCGAGTCGGTCGCAGTCTGAAGCGATACGAGGAAAAATTGCTGGCTCAATGCACTGGTGAGCCGTCGTGTCGTGCTTCGTTCGCGTACTGCGTAGACGAGCTTGCGCCAGCCGGCGCGAACCCAGACCCATGCTTCGAGAAGCGAGAGCCGCCGGTGATGGCGGTAATGCGGAAAGAGAGCGACACCGAGCGATCCGGCCAGAAAATACAGTGCGCCCCACAATGCAAGCCACACGAACACGTTGCCCACCTGCTGCTCCGGCACGTCCGACTGATCGGGCAGAGACTCGTAGAAGCCGGCATCGCGCGGCACCTTCGAATGGCCGTTGGTGCCGTCCCGCTCCATGGTGACGAAGTCGGGCCGCACATAGCCCTCTTCGAAGACCCACACTTCGATCGAACGCTTTCGCGCGAGCCGCGCTGCCGCAGCGTGATAGGCGCGGCAATCGCCGAACAGGAGCACGGCGTCGATTTTCTTCTGCTCGAGGAGTGTTTCGAAGAAGGCGGGCCAGTCGGCTCGCGATCCGGTGTAGCTGATTGATCGCTTCGGAAAGAACAGCCAGTCGCCCGCGTTGAAATTGACCTTGTCAACCGCGTGTGCACCGGCGGCCTTCAATTGTTTCGACAGACGCCAGAAGAACGGACCCACCGGCCCCTGTAGCAGTAGAACGTTCATGTCTTTGAAATACCGCCAACCGCCCGGAATCATTTCGCTCGTCCCTAACGAAGGAATCGCCACACTCGCACTGCGTCTGCCGATGCGTTTTCTCAGGGCTTTACAGCCCGCAGCGTTTCGTGCACTTCGCTCGCCGCACTCCCCAATGCACTGGAGACCTGTTTGCCCGTCAGGTTTTCGCCCACGATCAGGGTCTTCGCACAGGCAACCAGGAAAACGAAGGCCACGAGGCGAAAGGCGAAGCCCGTGTACACACTGAGCAACATGAAAACCAGCGGAATGGATGCGAGCACGAGAGAAACGATGGGCGAGCATCCCAGCGCACTCACCGAGAGATACATGACCACCGTGAGCAGCGCGGTTTTCAGCGCAAGAACAAAGAACGTGTTCATAGGAGTCCCGAGGTCGATGAGTCAAACAAGACGGCGGCGCAGCGGCACAAAAGGCCGCACCAATCACGCGAGCGCACAGCGCGTCCGGCCGTTCCGCTTTCAGTCAGGCGAAGCCGATATCCGAACGCTCAAAGCGCTCAGAACGCTCAAAACGAATACCCGGCTTCGTTACGCCGGATGTCCGCCTCGACCATCATCTGGCACAGCTGTTCGAGCGTGGTCGTTGGCTTCCATCCAAGCT
>NZ_JARCHA010000030.1:0-16028 GCF_048957895.1 Paraburkholderia sp. A1RI_3L | reverse complement strand
TGCGAACGGGACGATCAGCCTGCCGTTCGAATCGATCGTCTGCTCCGGCAGCGCGGTGGCTTTCGCCGCGGCCGGCGCCATCGAACCGGCCGTGTCCGTGCTGCTGCCGAAGAGCGTTGCCGGCGGGGCTTCCCAGATCGTGATGGCGACAATGTCGCCACGCCCCAGCACGTCCGTGCGTGATGGCGCGGGCGTGAAGCGGTCGGCGAACGTGCGGCGCGTGTCGAGCGTGCGCATCCGGCCCACGACGTCCGGCGTCAGATCGACCACCTCGATACGCGCGGGGGACTGCTGCTGCGCGATGATGTCGCGTGTTGCCGGGCCGTCGGTGGGCGCGAGTGCGCAGGCGCCGCACACAAACGACAAGGCCAGTACGCTTGCGCGAAACACAGGTCTGGTACGCATATCACTGTTTCGGCCGTACCTCGGCGCGCCGGGCCACGGTCGCGTCGGTGGTATCGCTCACGACTTGAGACGCCCCTTTGGACAGTTGCGCCGCGCCGACACCCGCCTTCACCAGTGCGGCCATGACAACCTCCGCACGATGGTCGGCAAGCCGCTCGTTCAACGCCTGCTCGCCGGTGTTGTCCGCGAAGCCGGATACCTCGAACGTGGCATCCGCATGATCTTTCGCGTACGCGATCCATTCGGCGGCCGTCTGAGCGAAGTCGGCGGGCAACGCTGCACTGGCGTAACCAAAGCGCACTTCGAGTAATGGCGCCACGGGAGCCGGCCCCGGCTTCAAGGTTGCCGCGGGGCTCGACGCAGGTTCGGAGGCAGCGTCGGGTGCGGAAGCGGCGGAGGCGGCAGCGGTAGACGAAGCCGGTTCAGGCGACGATGCCGGTGCGGATGACGATGCCGGCCCCACCAGCACCACAGGCGCCGTCGTCGCCGCTGTCTTGTTTGCGCCGGGAAGACCATGCGTGCAATAGGCCAGGGCCAGCAACGCCGCGAGCAACAGTAGCAACAGTAGCAACAGTAGTAACCATAGTGCGCGATGCCCCCGCTTCCCTTCGCTCGGCTGAGCGGGTCCATGCATGGTCTGGGACCGCTCCAGTGTAGGCGGCGGCATCGAGGTGGATTCCATCCATACCGTCGCTGAAGGAATGCCAAGCGCCACCAGGAACCGATCGAGCAGTTGTGGATGCAGCGCCTGCCGTTGAGCGTGGAGAAGACCGATGAGCGATGCTCGGGTCGCGTCTTGCGGTTTGTTCATCCACGCATCTCTTAGAGCGGCCAAGGCAAACGGTGCACTCATCGCGAGCAGGGATCTGCCGCTCTCCAGTTTCAAATGGCCTACGCTAGCCGCAGCATGGTTCAGGGCATACACGCGCGCCCCGAAGAGCTCGGCCAGCGAAGCCGCTCCTGTTGTGATGAGAGAGTCCGTGACCGAACCGCCTGAAAAGCAGTTCTCGAGGCTTACCTGAGGTATCGCCCCATCCAAGCCGGGAGAGTTCAGCGCCGACACTAATGCGTCGCACCCGGCGACGCTTGACAGCCCCTTATGCACAATGGCTGCGAGAAGGTTCGGCAGTAGCGCTTCAACGGCTTCCTTTACACCGCTTTTCGTCTCATCAAGAAACGCAGGGCTCTGATCAATAATCGGAGCCGAAATCAGATCACGCAACTTTCGAAGAACGTCAGGATAAGCCATACGAAGCCTCTTCTTGCTGGTGAGAAAACCACGTTTTGTTCGCCACCCTGTATGCCATGGTCCGGCTGGCTACTCACCGAAGGCGACAGCATGCATACCGGGCAACACCGACGTTCATCATCGAAATGGACCGATTCTGTAGATGTTCAAGCAATATTGACGACATGTTTCTAGCCGCCTACCGCGCACAAACAACCTACGATTCAACCAATAGAAGAAAGATAATTCACCAATGTTGAGTATCAATCGAGCTATCGGGAACTGCCATCGCCAAATGAACCGCAGCATCTGCGCCAGGCAATACATCTCGCGCGCCAGAGTCGGCAGAAACGCAGGCTTTGAGACAGCAATGCCACGCCTGGGAGACATTGCTCACAGCGACAAGAGAGTGCTCGCTTGCATTGGTAGAACTACTAATCGCTTAAAGGTCACATGTGTCAGTTATGCGACGGAAGCTGATACCCCGATCCCGCACTCCAGCTGGATGCTAAGCAGACGAAAACACAAAGGTCATGCGGCAGAATTCTGCGCGCCGCGAATGCTTTGGACGGATGGCCGCCGGACAGCGCAAATTCGATGCGCCTGGCGATTTCGGAGTGAACTTGATGTCCGCTATGCTGCGGACTGTCGCCGCATCGCCAACTCGCGATGAGCTAGCTGAAGTATAGTGGCTCCGCGCAATCGAATGCAACAAAAAAAGGCCGCTATGACCTGCGTCGATTTTCTGATACCAATCGCAGGCTCCTGCTGTCGCGGGCCAGCGGCCGCGATAGAGGCTGCCGCTCCTGGGCCGGAATGCCGCGAAGGAGTATTGCTAGTCCCATTAGCGTGCTGCTGATTGTATCGTCGAGGCAGGGTCTTGAGCAACAAAGCACGCAGCCGCAGCTACCAAAGCAGCCATCACAGAAACTCGACAGCGAAAGCATGACGACGATGACGCCGCCTGCCGCAATGGCGCGAAATCTCCTTCCCCGCTCAACGGTTGGCTTTACACGCAGTTTGATCGTCTCGGACACGAAGTGCGCCTCGTGGTCGGACGCTTGATACGCAATCCCATTCAAAAGGGAGGAGTTAGGCGTTGGATAAGCGGTGTGATTCGCACGACAGTCTCCGGGAGACGTTGACTTCTACTCTGCTGTCGGCTCCAGAGCATCCTGTATGCCGCTCGCTGAATTCCCGAAGATACTAGGCTGAGCCGGCGCACTCCGAAGGTGCCCGGCAGCATCACCGGGGCGGAAGGCGTTCATCTCCCAATGCGCGCATGCCCTATGACGTCTATGTTCGTTCATGCCGGCTCCTCGCCCAGATGTTCAAGACGGTAACCGTAGCCATATACGGGAACGAGCACGTAGCCATTCTCGGGACGCAACCGCAACTTTGTCCGCACCACCGATACATGCGTATCTACCGTTCGTGTAATCATCCCATGGCCGGAATGTTTCCACACGGTTTGAAATATTTGCGTCCTGGATAGTGGTCTTGCAATGTTTCTAAAGAGTAAAACAGCAACCTGAAATTCCTTTTGAGACAAAGGAATATGCTCGCCGCAGCGATACACCTTCTCCTCCTTAAGATCGAACACGAATTCTTTATATTCAAGTCGTGCGACCGTCGCTTCTCGCATCCGGGATCGCCGTAGCAGCGTCGATATGCGCGCGAGAAAAATGTCCCGGTTCACCGGCTTGATCAAATAATCATCAGCGCCGGAATTCAGCGCGTATACGACATCCTGGGAGGTCGATCGCATTGTAAGAAACAGCACTGGTAAATTGGGCGAACAATTACCTCGAATCCAGCGCAGCACGTCTACTCCTGGCACATCGCCCAGATTCCAGTCGAGAATCACAAGGTCATAAGTTTCCTTTCGCAGTGAGTTGATTAACTCCTTTCCTGCACGGAACGAATAGCAACTGTAGCCCGCTGGCGCCAGAACGTCGCAGGCAAACTGCAACTGATCAGAATCGTCGTCGAGGATCGCTAGTCGCATGAGAGGGAAACCCAGTTTTCTTGGTAAGTCGCGCACGCTTCCCGAACACGACAAGGTACTGTTTTGCAGCCGCCACATCGATACCGACCGCTGGCGACAAAACGTTTCGGGCGGCCGAGATGCTGCAATTCAGTGCCGCAAACGTCCGCTTGAGCCTCTCGCAGCATCTCGCCGGCTCAAGCTGCGCCTCTGCAGGGAATCACCGCACATATTCGGTCCTCGTGCTAGTGAGGGAACGCGCCTCATGCCATGCGACACATTTCGCGGAACAGCGGAAACACCCCTCGGTGATTGGGCGCTTGGCTACGAACACAATATCGGATGACCACGGCACAACGGGGTACCAAGGTGGAGGGCATTCGATGCACGGCCTGGATGTCTTGCCATTCGATCGCTTTAACGGCAACAGAACGCGTTAACGGACGTGAGGTTGCTACGGCGTTTGCCTCCGCATCGTTACGGTCGTTCTTGTTTTTCTTCACGATCAGCGTTACATGTTGACGGCTTAACAAGCGAGCCTCGATACCCATGCCGATAAGGCGATGCGCCAAATGATCAACTGAACTCCAGGCCCCCATTGCTACGAGTCGCGAGCGCAGCTTTTGAGCAGCCTCGATCAATGCTCCACGCCTGACTTTGGACCGATGCACCGCGCGCCCGCTACATTCAGCACCGTGAAGCTGGACGACGTTCTTGGCAAGATCAATGCCGGGAACATCGATTTCCATGATGAATCTCCTGATATGGTCCCGCTAAGACGACACGCAGCAGTGTCGCGCTTCCCTGGAGGAGCGTCGGATCCATCTCGGCAAATCAACACTTAGGGATTTTGCTTGATGTACCCGAGCAACGACTCGTTTGTTTGCCCCTCGCAGCTCTGGTCAAGACTCGCGAAATGGTCACCCGTAGCAGATGTGATGCAGCGATAGAGGGGCTTCGTGCCCGCAGCGGCCGAATCAGAGAGGTATCCCATGATGCCCCATGCAGTCTGCCCCTCGCACTGGGCATCGCGCGAAAGAAACTGGTCGTTGCCGGACATGCACGAGTACAATGGCGTCTCGCCTGCGGCCGGCCCCATGTCTATGTAACCGAGTACGGTCTCGGCCTGGTACCCGCAGTTCTGCGCAACATATCCCACGGTAACGGTCCGCTCTGGGGTTCCCCCGTTGCCGCAACTGGATGAGTAATATCGTGTGAGCGTCAGAGCCTGCGGCGTCGGGCGCCAGGTAACGGCAGCAAGATTCCAGGTAGCTGGATCGTTAGTGCCTCCGGCAAAGTAAGCTGTGACATTAGGCAACGTAATGTTAATCTGGCCAAAGCCGTTACGAAGTATTCCGGGATTGTGATTCATGTAGAAACCGGTTAATGCGGGATTGGCAAAACCCAGCACCTCCCATTGACCTCCTCCCGCGAGTAGATCCGCAGCAGGCATTCGCGCCAGCATCAACTGGAAAACTTCCCGGTCACCAGGACGTGAGGGTATGGTTTCCCGCACCGCATAGAAGTAACGCGAGACCATGTCATATGCGAAGTCGGCATTCGACATGAGGGAAAGGCCTCCGTTGTTTGCATCCGAAACAAGCACGGGAGCGCCAAAATTGACTCCATCTACGCTCTTTCTGACAAACACCCTATTCCCAAATCCGGTCGTCGTATCCGTATAAAAAACATACACTCCTGCCCGACCATTGTAGTTGTACGTCGCTGCTTGCCCGGCGCCATACGAGCCGTTCACCTGCTGCGGCAGAATAACTGGTTGGCTATACTTTACCCAGTTGACTCCATCATTCGAATAAGCAACACCGATCCTGTTATTGGATTGATCCGAATCTGTTGCGGTATAGTACATTGCGTACGTATAGGAAATTCCGCTTTCCGGATTCACGAAACTTCCTGCAATGACTGACGGATCACAGACAAACTTGCCATCCCACGTACCGGGCGTCGGCGCCATCACTTGTGTAACCGGTGACCATTGCCCCGTGCTTACGTCTTGATAGCGATACTGGATCGTATCTGTGAAGCCGGAAGGGCCAAGGCCAAAGCCACACCACCAGAACTTTCTTGTTTTTCCATCCGTAATCACCGACGGCCCGTAGTTGTATCCAAGCCTGGTAAACAAAGGCTGCGCACCAGGTAATTGATAGTCAGCCAAAGACCGTAATGTGGTTCCGAGTAATATCGCGGCAATTGCCAGTGCGACGATCTTCTTCATAAGTTTCTCCAATATCGCAACTGAAAACGCAGTCTGGTTGTCCCGGCACCTTCCTTCACCGCACCTATGTGGACGCAGTGGCATACCGTGGCAATGGCATATCGCGTCGCTCCGGGGCTGCAGATCGCAGAGGTCGGATTGCCGATCGGCCCATAATGACGCCCTGAGCTCGACACATCGCGTTACGATCCGTCCCTTAAAATCACTGATACGAAGCGCCATTTCAGCGGGACGTTGGAGGTGGTGGCATCGACCTTGGACGTGAGGTCCGCCATTGCCGGAGATTGAAATAGATGGAAGACCCGGGTCTTGCCGGCGAGACGGTGGCTGCCTGCACAGATACGCGTGCGTTTTGCTCCTGTCGCTATCCTAGGTGACAAAGTAGTCTCCACCACTCGTTTGGTGGGGCCTACTGTGTCCACTTTGGAGCCATTGGTCTAGACGGTGCTCGAGCACCCCTTACGTCCATCGGCGGCGAGCCCATTTCTCCACGAGGCGGCAGAGTTCTCAACCGCGCCTTGCTCCGTTCGCCTTCGCAGCCTTGCGGGACGCCATCCCTCAGGCTTTCAGCGTGCGCCCTTTCCCGGCCGGGCGCCCGTCCTTCTGCGCGAGATCCTCCAGGCGATAGCCGTAGCCGTACAGCGGGACGATCAGATACCCGTTCTCCGGCCGCAGCGATAATCTGCTTCGCACTGCCCACACGTGCGTGTCCACCGTTCGGGTGCGCACACCACTGTCAGACTGCTTCCACACCGACTCAAGCATGTGCGCTCTGGACAGCGGTTTGTCGACATTCCTGAAGAATAGGACGGCCACCTGAAACTGTTTGCGCGACAGCGCAATGTATTGCCCCCGCCGGTACGTATGCTCTTCTTTCAGGTCGAACAGAAAATCCCTATGCTCGAGTTTTGCGCCAGACGTCCCCCTTCCACCGCAGCGGCGCAGCAGGGCCGACACCCGCGCAACCAGAATGTCGGGATCGACCGGCCTGATTACAAAATCGTCGGCGCCGGCGTTGAGCATTTGAACCACCTCGCCGGGCGTCGCCCGCTCCGCCGTGAGCAGCACTGGCAGATCCGAGCGACAGTTACTACGGATCCATCGCAATACCTCCTCGCCAGGCATATCGCGCGAACTGTGCCCAAGCATTACGAGATCACCCTCATGACCGCCCATTGCTTCCGTCAGATCCCGTCCCCTGCGGAAAAGATGGCACCGATGGCCAGCCCGCGAAAGCACGTTTCGGGCAAGCTCAAGCCAGCCAGAATCTTCATCCAGAATGAAAATGTGCATGGCAGTCGCCTGATTCGCGCTAGGGGCTCATGCGGGCGGCGGCAGCGGCGATTCGGCGGGGCCCTCGACGAACGCCTGGATGCGGATCCATGCCTGCCCGTACCGGAACGCGGGCAGCCACGCAAGCTGCCGGTCGTGCAGTATGAGCACCTGCGCGACCACTGCGCAGTCGTCTGCAGCAAGCGTCCAGTTGCCCTCGTTTTGGCCGCTCTCGCCACAGCGTTCGAGCGCAGCCTCCGCCGTGCGCAGCAGGTCCAGGTCAACGGGCTCGCGCGTGGCGCGCCCGATGAAATACGCCAGATAAATAACCCGCACCAGCATGGCAACTTGTTCGACGCTGCCATGACCCTGCCGCATGGCCTCCAGCGCGAGATGCTGTTCAAGCGACAGCGCGCGCGCCTTGACAGCCGGCAACGGCAACAACTGCTCGCGGGGAAGGGACCGGCGCGCGGGCCGACGGGAAGGGGAGCGAGAAGAATGGCGGCTCATAACAAAAACGCCGTACAGGCAAAGCAGACGGATGATTGGGGAGCACACATGGCGAGCTGTCGAGAACGGGGCGGCTTCCTGCCCCCATGCATGGACCGGGCACCAGCAGGCCGCGCACTCGACGGCACGGTGGCGCAGCGAAACTCGACGGTTGCAACGGCCACACTTACCAACGGCAATGTGGCATAGGTCGAAGCGCACGCGGCGGGTCCCGCACCAGCCGCGCAGTGATCATTGCATCGGTTCCGACCATCCCCGCATGCCGCACGGGCGGCAGGGGTAGCGCCAGATAACGGATCAACTGTCGCTGGGAAGAGCGATGCGATTGCGGGTGAACTGGCACACGGCAGCGTTCGCACCTTCGATCGTCGGCACCCACCCGTCTCGGACACATCAGCTCGAGCTCCTACGGTCCACCTCAGAGGTGTCTGTCTTCTCGCGCGACTGAGCCCAATGTCAGAACTGAAGTGGTACATGCTTGCCCCTTGTGAAAACCTTTCTGTTGCGTTTATGGCCTCTCGAACCAGCACCCCCCGTTTGAGCATTCACCAGCCTCGTCGAGCAGTACACTACGAGCCGATGCGCGCCTGCAGTGCATCGGCAAGCGCTGTCTGCGCATTGAGAACCACCAAGGTGTTGGTGACGCAATGCCCATTGCGGTCACGCGAGGATTCACGCGCGCGCAAGTCCGCTACGAACACGGGGTGCTGCGCCAAGACTGCCGAGTGATGGCACTACCTCTCCGTGTGCTTCCACGATGTCTCCGGCAGCTTGCGCCCGGTATCTCTCATTTGGGCATCGCTCCGTCCGACCATGGGACGTGGGCATCGCGAACCGTGCAGTCCCGAAGAGGGTATTCAGCCGGGAGCCATCAGCATCACTCCCACACTCGCAACGTTGGGCGTGTTACCAGCACGTTCCGGATCAGCTGGCCGTCCCCGAAAGAAGTTCACACCGAAATCGACCTTTTGCGGACTCTGCGAGCGCACACTGGTCCACTTTCACTCCCCCTCATACCATCAAGCATTTTCAATTCCTTAGCGTTGGTGTGCAGAGCGCGTGAGTGCTCCCTGCAGAGCGTTCCTCCTTTCCGCGCACGACACCCACTGCGATTCAATGGAGGATCTACATGGTCTTGGGTGGTCTGCCCCAAACGAACGACAGTCGATGTCGCCCGATAGCCGGCATCAGGCAGCGAAGGCCATCACAAGATGCAAAACTCGCATACCTTTATCGACTTCAATCCTCACCTCCCTACGAGGTGAGCCTATTGTCGCTAAGTTGCAGCCCATGCGGCCGAGGCAGCACGCATTATGGTCGAGGCGCGGACCGCACCATAATGTGGCAGTGCAGGTGCCTTGCAGCAGTGCAAAAGATCAGGGGCGATACGGCGTGTCGATTGCAAATTCAACACTGCCTCGCAAGTTATCCGTGGCGAACGTCACATTGGACGGACATGGCCCGAATGTCGGCGCTTGCGGGTTCGGGAATACGGAATACCTGTATTTCTTGCCAGCAGACCAACCTACGGGACCCTCTTCTGTGTAGGCGGTGTATGGAATAGCATGGCAGTCACCTGCATTACCGCCGAAATACTCGAGAAAGTGTGACACGCCTGCGCTACTGAGACCCGATATTCCGATGATAGACATTGTTCCAAGCACCGTTACTGCGCCGCTTCGCAGGTTCTGGATACCGAATTGGTACATATGCACCCCGCCCCGAAGGGGGGCAACAGGGCGCATGATGGGACCATGGGCGGGACCTGTCGAAAACGGACTCGTGAGGACCGGGTTAGGCGCCGGCGCATCTACGTTCCGGATGTAGATCCTGAACGTGTCACCGTTTTTCATCGGTGCCGTAGCCAGTACATTCGCTGAAGTAATGACGCATGTAGCGACATGCCCCTCCGCTGAAGCATTCTGCTCGTTACAGGTTGCGGCGGGGCCCGGCTGCAGGTTCACTACCTGCCCGACTTGAGGCCAGACGGTAACGAGCGCGTAGGTTTGCGTACCGGCGCCGAGGATTGCTGTTGACTGAAGACCAATGTAGCCGCTCAGGCCTGGCCACTCCTGACGAGAGGAAATGAAGTTAAAGTTGTGGGAAAAATAGACGTTTGCATCTGGACCGGGATTGTTACCCATACGAAACGTAAAATCGAGTTCGTCTAGGAGCGCTGGCGTGCCTGCGGGGGAAGCAAAGGTGAGATAGCCGCCTGTCGCGAAGGCTGGCATGGCGTTGATAAGAAGGCCAGCAGCGACTATCCACAAATATTTCGAAAGCCTCAAAGTACACATCTGCAGTCACCTCCTTCTAATAGACGGACTGATCCGAAAATAAGTATTTCCCAGCGTTTTCAATTTAAGACCCGTGGGTGCGTTATGTTTATTGGTTCATGCATTTCTGTCTTTTATATTGGAGTATAGGATTGAGTTGGATATGGAATTGCAAAGAATGGCAAAATGTTTAACGGAACCACTTACCAACGGCACACGAGCCTGAACGGGCGTTGGAGAAGCGCTTCCGGACAACCGCGGAACAGCGCTGCATGTCCCGTTTCAGGAAAAAGTCTACAAAACTGCCGGGCGTGAGCCCAGGGCACGCGATGAAGATGGAACGCGAGATGAGCGATCGGCATCCTGTTAGTTAGTGCGGGACGAGTCCAAGCGCTAGAGAATGAAAGGGACTTCCCCGTCCCGAGGCTGCGGCGGAAGCCGCGAATCGGCATCAATGTGCCAGGATGAAGTTGCGAACGTTCATCGACACCAGCGAGAGGGGAAGTCCATGCCTATTGTTACTATCGGGATCGATCTTGCCAAGCATGTCTTTGCCGTTCACGGTGTGGCCGAAACCGGCAAAGCGATACTGATCAAGCCACGTGTGCCGCGCGATCAGCTGGCGACGTTGATCGCACAGTTGCCTGCGTGCCTCATTGGCATGGAAGCGTGCTCCGGGGCGCATCACTGGGCCCGCATGTTCCAGGAGCACGGCCATACGGTCAAGCTCATGGCGCCCAGTCTCGTCGCGCCTTATCGCATGTCGGGCAAGCGCGGCAAGGACGACGCGGCCGATGCTGCTGCGATCTGCGAAGCGGTGACGCGACCGAACATGCGTTTCGTGCCGCTGAAGGACGAGCATCAGCAGGCGACGCTTTGCCTGCATCGGACACGACAGGGTTTCGTCGAAGAGAGGACTGCGACCTACAACCGGTTGCGAGACCTGCTCTCGGAATTCGGTGTAGTGCTGCCACAGAGCCCGGAGAAGTTGCGCAGGTACATCACGGAACATCTGGACACATTGCCAGGCTGGGCGAAGCGTAGCATCAGCGATCTGCTCGAGCATGCAGGCCATATCGAGGATCGCCTGCTCGAATACGACCGCGCGATCGCTGAGATCGCGCGTGCGGATGCGCGCAGCAAGAGGCTGATGCAATTGCTCGGCATCGGCCCGACCACGGCCAGTGCATTGCTTGCCAGTATCGGTGCCGGGCACGACTTTAAAAACGGTCGACAGGTAGCAGCCTGGATCGGACTTACGCCCGGTCAATACAGCAGCGGCGGTAAGGCGCGGCTGGGCAGCATTACCAAGGCAGGTGACACCTATCTGCGCGGTCTGCTGGTCAACGGCGCCCGCGCCGTCATTGCCAGTCTCGGCGAGAATCAGGGTTAGGCACATGCGGCCAGGCCTGGTATCCTGGCTGGATGGCAAAACGCAAACCCTACCCGACGGATATGTCGAACGAGGAATGGAGCTTCGCGGCTCCCTATCTGACGCTGATGGACGTTGAGGCGCCACAGCGCAAATATGAGTTGCGCGAAATGTTTAACGCGTTGCGCTGGCTGGCGCGTGCGGGTGCTCCGTGGCGCATGCTGCCCAACAACTTCCCACCGTGGGAGTTGGTGTATCAGCAAACGCAGCGGTGGCTGGCGGCGGGGTGTTTCGAGCGCATGGTCAGCGATCTGCGTTCGGTCATCCGCGTGGCGCAGGGGCGTCAGGGCCGCCCAGTGCGGTGATCCTTGACGCACGTACGTTGCAGTCCACCTGAGAAAGTGGTCCGCGTGCGGGTTCGGCTACAAGCGCAAGCGTGGCAGCAAAGTCCATATGGCGGTCGACACGTTGGGCCAGTTGCTGGCCGTACACGTGACGCCGGCCAACGAGCAGGAACGCGCGCAGGTCGGGGAACTGGCACGTCAGGTACAGCAGGCTACGGGAGAAACCGTGAAAGTGGCGTTTGCGGATCAGGGCTATACGGGTGAGGAATACTAACAGCGCAATCGACTGGACCAGCACGCGCAGTTGTAGCCGGTCATATGTACTACGCACGCTGTGATGTAGATCTGGCGGAAGTGGTCATCTCCTTGAGCCGCAGCAGGCAAAAAACTTCGCATCAACACAACACCCGAGATCGGCTCCAATTGCCGGACACGACAAACCCACTTCCACCGGCGATGAGACTCGGGCGGAGACCCTCTCTAGACGCCACCCGTACAGCCGCCGAGCGAGTGCCAAAGAAGTCGGCACGTTCGACGAGGTGCTCCGCTTGAAGTGCTTTGCGATGATGCTCGCAACTCGCTGTTGCGAGCGGTCTGATTCATTTGGACAAAGATTCCTCTTGAACCCGTAATCCGATAACGTTGGCAACAATCTAACGACCGGATGGTTGATCCCCATCTATAGCGTTGAACCAAAGGCAATGACATGGCCACGGTGCACCGGACTCTCAGCAAATCGGGGCAAAGTCGTCGTCTGGGTTGCGCACGTCGTCCCACAGCGGTACTGGTCGTCCGAGATGAAATCCCTGCACCCAGCGAGCACCACTGGCACGGGCAATCTCAAGGCCCTCAGCAGTTTCCACGCCTTCGACGATCACATCGCGGGTAATCCCCGATGCATGGGCGACGAGTTCCGAAAGCACCTGCCTGCCTTCCCCGGATGCGCACGCACCGTGGAGGCACCCCGCCGAAATCTTTACGAAATCGGAATAGCCGAGTGCGGTAGCAGTTTCACGGCCGTGCCCCGAATCGAAATCGTCTATTGCGATACGGCACCCAACTTCGCGGGCGCGAGCGGCAAAAGCATGCCCGGCGCCACGCCTCATTGGCGCTGTCTCCGTAATTTCGATCACCAGTCGCCCTGCGACCGTGGGGGAATTCTCAAGCTCTTCAAAAACCTCGCCCCACCAGGACCCGAGGTGCGCGGACTGCGCGGAAACGTTCACGCCAAGACGCAGATCAACGTGGTGGCGCAACATGTCGGTCACCATTGCGACCATATGACGATCGAATTGCTGGATGGCCCCGGTTCTTTCGAGCGCCGCTACGAACCTGCCGGGATATACAAGCTCACCGGTACGAAGACGACGGATACGGACAAGACATTCGCGATAGAGCAACATGCCGGGATTGCGCACACTAGTCACCGGTTGTGCATGCAAAACGACATCGCCGCGCATGGTCGCCTCGGTGACGTGCCGCACGATCGCCATGTCTGCCAGCACTCGCGCTCGCTCAGCCAACGTCACGGTGGTATCCACGAACGGCTTCACGCTGCACCTCCTTTTCCCCGATTTCCCGCGGCCCATCCGTTGCCAGTTTGAATTTGACACGTTGCCCAACCCAGCGACCGGCAATAGTGCAAGTTCACGGCACATGTATAAGCCGTACGCATGTTCGCGCCGCTAGCCTTCATCCTGGTGCGCACCAGCGCCATCAACAAATCCATGAAATCACCTCGGCACCACGCCAGCGTGATGAGCCATGGTCCAATGCTCGCCATTTGCTGGGCAGCGCTCGAAGCATCCTGCCCCTCTCCACCTCACTTCGTTTCAATCCTGAGAACTGTGCACACCTGCCGATACGATGACATCGGCGTGGCCGTCATCATCTCTTTCTATCCGGGCTCGACCGGACTCCCCGCAAGGCCGTAGCATCGATAGCTGGTCTCAGTCCTTAGGCATCCTATTTGTATTAATTAATCAGATGCTCCAACGTACGTAATTTCGTTAGCATTCGATAGTGATATTATGTGCAAATCGCACTATTTTCAACATTCACATGTCTACCACTGAGAGAGGCGACGCGCGCGAAATGCCTGAGCTAGTCATGGTCCTGCTAGATGAAATGAATTATCTGGTTAAGCGGGCCGCCGCTGCCAAGCTGGAAGCGCATTTCGGAATTAGTCTGACGGAATTGCTGATTCTGCGCGCGATCTCTCAGCGGCCTGGCGTCTCGCATAAAGAACTGCTGGCACGACTTTGGTTTGAACGTACTGCGACGTCGAAAACAGTCAGTGCGCTGGTCCGGAAGGGACTGGTGACGCGCGACATTTCTTCACAGGACGCGCGTGTCATATGTCTGGACCTATCTCCGCACGCAAGAGGAATAGTCCAGCAGGTAGTCGCCGTTGCAGAGCGCGAGGCAGCAGACTTTATGCAGGCTGCTCTCAACGCGAGTGATGCCACAACCTTTGCCCGAAGTGCTCACTCGTTGCTAGCTGAGGCGCGCCGACGCTATCGCGGCTGAGGCGATGGCGCCGCGGGCTGAGCACGGTGCGGGGATGCATGCGGCTGGGCAGATGGCCGGGATGGCCCGGCGGTGGGCGGTGGACGTTTTGTCAGGAGTGCTGTCCAGTAGTGGCGGGTCTTCTGCGTGCGGACGGGACAGGCGAATCCGCCGACGGGGTGGTCGGACAGGGCGGGCGGTGGCGGGGTGTTCATGGTGTGCTGTCGTCATGGGCGGTGTCGGACGCGCCCTGCCCCGCGGGTAGGGTGGCAGCGGCGGAGCAGCCGGCGGGGGGCAGCTGGAAGTGGCGGGCCAGGCGGAAGGCGGGAATGCGGCGGTTGGGCGAGCGCGGCCAGATGCGGCGCAGCGCGCCGAGGCGCACGAGTTCGTTGATGGCGCTGTTCCACTGGTGGGGATCAAGCCCGCTGGCGGCGCGCAGGTTGGTCTCAGGCAGGCGGCGCAGCTCGCAGAAGTCGAGCAGCGGCACGACCAGCAGCGCGACCAGGAAGGCGTGGTCGCCGAGGCCGCCCTGCCCGAGCCGGTCGAGCAGGCGGCAATGCCCGCGCGGCAGCGAGGCGTGCATGGTGCGCAGGCAGACGGGGCCGGTGGCAAAGCACGGCGGCGGCTGGTGCTGCGCGCTGTGCGGAAGGGACGTGTCCGCGTGCGCGGTGTCCGGGTCGGTGGGCATGGCGGCCGGTTGCATGCTGCCGGATTCCATCAGGAGGGCGTGGCGGTGAGGCCGCAGCGGGCCGGCAGCGGGATGGCGGGCGGGGATTGGCGGATGGTCATGGGGCACTCCGGTTCAGGTGGCGCGTCAGCGCGGAAAGACGATGGCCAGCAGCAGCTGCAGCAGGGTCCGGGCGAACAGCACGGCGAGGCCCAGGATGGCCAGCGAGGCGAGCACGGGAGCCAGGGCGGCGCGCGCGGCGCCCTGCCCTCTGGCGCGGGTGTGGCGGCCGGGCGCGGGTGTGGCGGACGGCTTCATGTCGGGCAGGCCCGGGCGCGGCGGGAGGGGCCGGCTGGCGGTGGTGGAGCGGCTTGGGTGCATGGCAGTGGCGCGTCATGGCGGCAGGGGCGTGAAGCGGATGCGCCGGTTGGCCAGGCGGCCGGCGTCGGTGAGGTTGCCGGCGACCGGGTCGGTGGCGCCGTGGCCGCGGGCCGTGAGGGTTGCGGGGGGCACACCGGCGGCGGCGAGGAACGCGCGCACGGCATCGGCGCGCTTGTGTGAGAGGGCGAGATTGGCGGCGGGGTCGCCGTGCCGGTCGGTCCAGGCGTCGATGGACAGGTGCAGCGGCTGGCCGCGCGCGGCGCAGGCGGCGAGCAGCCGGGCGGTCTGGGTAAGGTTCTCCGTGGCGGCGGGCGGGACGTGGCCGCTGGAGGGGGCAAAGTCGAGGGGCTGCAGGTTGAGCACGGGCACGGCCGCGGAGGCCTGGCAGGGCTCGGGGGTCTGCAGCAGCGCGGCCATGGCGCGCAGGAAGGCGTCGGTGGCCTGCAGGCGCGCGCTGGCGGGATCGTCCGGGCCGGCGACGGTAAAGGCCGGGCCGAGGGCCTGCTGGAGCTGCTGGCGCCAGGCGGCGGCCTGGGGTGCCGGCAGGCCGCCGAGCTGGACACGGTGGCCCTGCACGGAGAGTTCGGCACGGGGCACGGCCAGCACCGGCAGCAGCGCGTCGAGATGGTCGAGCCAGGGCGGCAGGCCGGCGGAATCGTCGATGGAGACGCTGGCGGGCGGACGGGCGGAACCGAAACGTGCGTCCAGGGCGTGCTCGAGCGTGGCGCGCTGGGCGTCGCTGGCCAGGCGTGCGTCGACGGCGGGCACGCCGGCGCCGCTGGAGCGGGCGTCGAGCCAGGAGACGGGATCCATGGAAGCGGCGGCCGGAACCGTGGCGGAGG
>NZ_JARCHA010000029.1:0-17699 GCF_048957895.1 Paraburkholderia sp. A1RI_3L | reverse complement strand
CGCCACGGCATGCACCAATGACGGCCCCGCAAACCCGTCCCCCCCGCCACGCCTTGCAGCACACAGGAGAAACATATCCATCGAAAGACCGCTCAGGTGTTCCTGCAGATTTGCCAGCACAACGGCTGGCATTCCGCAGAAAACGTCCCGGCCTGCCTTCCGGACTGGTAAACGGCGCGCGCATCGTCCGCGCACTGCCGCCACTGCTGCTCCGCTTCGGCGTGACATCCATGCCCGATGTGCTCTGTGCGGCTTCAACTGGGTGCGCCACGTGGACCTGGCCGGCATCGACTACACCGGCACCGGCATCGTGCCTGCTGCGCGACCGGGTACCCGATGCCGACATCGTCACCGGCCAGTGGACGCCCATCAACTCGAGTGCCGCCGTACGCTGCACGGCTCCCCCCTCCCCACCAGCGCGCCGTGCCCCGTCCGTACTGGTCTTCGCGTCCCGATCCCAGGAAAGAGCAGACACCACTGTGCGCATACCGGGTAACGCCGTTCGGTTACTTTCACACACATCAGCGACGGATCCGGCATTGAGCATACGTACAGCATCACGTCGGCGGTACAGGGTTCACTCCGTTCTCGCAGCACGCGGCCCGATTATCAACCACCTTCGACACCCGACTTCAGAGGCTGTCTTGCGTTGCTCCCAACAGGGATTCCGCCGCTTCTGCGTAATCTGATCCCGCATCCCGACATTATTGGGGAGCGATAACTACGGCGCATCGGATCTGGACCGGGTTATAAGCGTTCACGAACAGCGAACTGGACGCCGCCGGCTCTGGTTCAACAACCCATGCCATGAACGAACGGGCGACCACCTGTATTTACGTCTCTGGAGAAGGAAAGATGAAAACAACGAGTCGCGTCACTGCCGCAGTACTAATCACCGGGTCGCTCGCCATGACGGGGTGCGCGTACAACAGCAGCTCTGCGGATGTCTACACGGCGTCCCAGTCGCAGCGAGAAGAAACGGTTCGCATGGGAACCGTGGAAAGCGTACGGGTAGTGAAGATCAGCTCGAACAACGGGCAGCCCAGTGGCCTGGGAGCGGTGGGCGGCGGCGCACTCGGCGCCGTGGCCGGTAGCGCAATTGGCGGTGGACGCGGCTCGATTCTCACTGGCATCGTAGGCGGCATCGCAGGCGCGGTGGCCGGCAACGCCGTCGAAAACGGTGTGGCGATGCGCGATGGTGTCGAAATCACCGTGCGGCTCGACAATGGCGATCTGCGTGCCATCACGCAGTCGGCTACCGGCGAGATTTTCCGTGCTGGCGATCGCATCCGTCTGCTTTCGAGCGGCGGGGTCACCCGCGTGACGCACTAACGCCAAAGCCGGAAACACCACTTCACTGCGCCGGAGTCCCCGTATTCGGGAACGGAGATATTCAGCACCCCACTGACGACGCGAATGCGGACATCAACTCAATAACCTGCCCGAAGCGTGCCTGGTCATCGGCATCAGTCCCTGTTGCTAACTCTCCGACGTGTTCCTGCGTCTCCGGCACGCATTTACGGTCGATTGCTGCCCTACCATCGTTGATGATGACGGCAGTTACTCTGGCACGCGCGCCGCTCAAACGTCTGTCAACAAAAAGGCAATCTCGATGTGCTGGCGCCGCGTGATGTGGGCCGTCAGTGATGGTCACGAGCGCCGTCGGCTGGCCGAGGGAGGCGACTCGTCGCGGGCCAGCGCAAGATGTGCATGCGGGTGCTGCCGGAATATCTCCGGGAACCGCGCCATCAGCGCGTGAACCTCCGGCGGCATGCGCGGATGTGGCTCAATCAGCACGGCCGTCTGGGCGAAACGGACGGGGCCGGACCGGATCATGGCGCGCACGAGCGCCAGGTGCGGCGAACGGAGGTCAGGCGCCGTGAACCGGCGGATGTCTTCCACGTCCAGGGCGAGCCGGCCGACGGGCAGTTTCGCGCTGAAGATCAGCAGCCGCACGCGTTCGACGAACGCGTCCTCGTCGGCGTCGGTGCAGCGGGTTTCAGGTTCCAGGGGGCCTCCGGGCGGCGATAAAGTACCCTACCTCGGATTTTAGCCCACCAAACGCAAGCGTGATAATAACAATTATCACGCTTGAAACAGGGCGGGGCGATCCCGAAACGAGCCCGTCCGCCAGCACGAAGAGACGCGCGGCGGCTGTGATGCGGCGCGATGGAGCAGGACAAGGCCTCGCCGTGACGCAGCCGGATCGACGCCGGCACCTTCTCACCGTGCCCCGAAGGCACAGCTTCCCGTGCAGTCATCGCGTGTTCCTGCGCAAGCGCGTTCGCCGGGGGCACCTGCCGTTGAGCCGCAAGCAAAGCCTGCAAACCCGCGCCTGCCGATGTCCGGTTCCGCGCGCCGGCTCGGGCCGCAACACCCTCATCATGGCCAGACACCACGATGACCGGATTCCCTCTGCAGTGCGGAGACAATTCGTGGCGCCGGCCGGGCTTCCGCTCCCGCTGCGTTTCCGGTAAGTTGCCCTCCACAGCCTGCTGTCAGGCGACCCAATGAACATGCGACTCCTGTCACGATGACCGAACTGTTCTCCGCTTCCCTGCTGACCGACTGACGCGCTTGAGCAGGTTTCGAAGGGGGAACGCGGCCGGCTGTGCAGCCGCGATTACATCGAGCGATGGCGTGCGCTGCTGGCCGGCTCGCCCGAGGCGATAGCGGACCTACTTGAAGCCCGCTCGCCGCTTGCTGAACGTTTGCGGCAGAACACGCCGTTTGCCCGTAACTTGCGTTGACGACTATTGTCAGCGCTTGGCGCGTCAGACGTTGCCGACAATTGTCGGCGTTGCTGGCCTTCCGGATGCCGACTATTGTCATCAGCGTGCGGCATGCGCCGGTTGCTCTTGGCGGCCTTCGGCTCGTTATCGTGCGAAGTCAGTGCGGCGCGCAGAGGCACGGTCAGGGCAACGACCACCACACCGACAAGAGCAAGGGCGACGCAGCAGACGAACATGGCGCCGCCCGTCTGGTGCTTGTCGAGCTGCGCGACGAAGTTGCTGCACGCATCGATGAATGCAGCGGCCTGGTTAAGGTTTTCGAGATTGCTTTTCATTGGCTCAACGGATTCCGTAGTTAGAGCCAATGTCTAGATATGACGTCTTAAACACTTCGAGCGCTCCCGCTTTTAGATGCCGCCATCGTGTCGTCACGACTTCTATTCGAGGTCAGCCGTTTTCCGTTTATTGACCATCGACATGCATCACGACCGCACGGCGTCAAGCGTAAGCGCGCATGTGAGGGCGAGCGAGCGGGAAACAGCGCGCATGGCGGGGGTGTTTCGACGGAGTGGGGCGCACGCCCGAAGGTGACGCAATGCGGCCCGTTGTCGGGCCGTTGGCGGGACTGCGCCGGCGAGTGCGGCGCAGATCCTTGCGGTTTTCCCTGCGAGGGCGGGGGGTTACTCGCTTGCGGCTGGCTTGGGCAATAGGCCTAGCTGCTCGGCGGTCGAGGTTGGCAGGGGCAGCACGACGCGCGGCGCTGGTTCATCGAGCGTCATCATGTCGACCTGCACGCCGGCCAGCTCGAGGTAGACCACATCGGCCTTTTCGAAGGCTTCTTCGTACAGGTGCCAGGCGGGCAGCTCGGCCCCGCCCTGGTAATGCCTGATTGTCGATTTCGTGCTCATGGCGGCTCGCGTGGGAATGGTCCTGCAACAGTGTAGCGAGCGGCATCAACGAGGCAAGGCTCACTCGCTCCTGTAGAACAGACTCACAATCGCAGCCGCAATGCGCTGCATCTTCCACGCCGCAATACAGAAGAGCAAACCTACCACCAGCTCGGTAGAGATGCCGCCGACCTTGCCTGCCCACGTCACGCCGAACGTGACGCCCTTCAAGATGAGGTACATGAGCGGTAGGCAGACCAGCGCGGCATAGAAGCGCGTTTTCGGGGGCAGCGTCGCACGGTAGTTCATGGGGCACTCATTCGTCAGAAGATACGGCAGAGTGCCACATCGACGGCGCGGCCGGCAAGCACGCCGAACCGGACTCTTGGTGGCAAGGGCAGCATGCCTTCACCGTAGGAACAGGAAGTTATCCACAGGAAGCGCGATTTTCTTGGGATTTTTAGGCCAAATTTTGGCGTAAATTTGCGCCACGACCTCTTTCCCCCCTATTTGCCTTGCTTTCCGGCTTTGCCGAGAGAGGAGTTTTGAGCCGATGTTGCCCCCTCCCCCACGGCAAGAAGTAGACTTTGGAGCGGAGATTTTCCACACCCGATCTGTCGCGGATTCTTACATGGGGCCGTCCAACGACGCTGCGCGCGCCTTTCTGTCCGTCCCACATGCCCTATAGGCCAATCCACTGCCAGCCTACCTCGACGCGGATTTGCACCGGCTCAGACCTCGGCAACGTCTAGGATTGCGCGGTTCTTGGCAGCAGCCCCGCGTGCGGCTCATTGCTATCGCGACCAGTACGGTCCAATCATGAAAATAACCGGACAACAAATTTATCTCATATCATAAGCCAAATGCATACCAAATCTTGTGCAAAATGAGGCGTTGGGCACTATAGGTTGAAGTAGGTGGCGAAAATCCTCCTGCAATAAGTCGCCAGCTTGTCCACGCCCCAGCGAGCAGGCCGCAAGCAACAACAGCATTGAAAGGAAGGCTTGTCGACCGGGCGACCGTTCAGTCAAAGGATCTGTCGGCAGGGTGGCGGGTCGCTGTCGTGTCCGCAGTGCAGTATCCGCCGCATCATGGACGCATCCACTCAACGGAGATGACGATGCCGACCACGGAACAATCCCAGCCTCGCCTGCTGACGGCCAGCGAGCTTGCCGCAGTCATCAGGCTCTTCCGCGAAATGCGGCAATGGTCACAAGAGCAGCTGGCCGACCTTTCCGGTCTTAGCGTGCGCACCATTCAGCGTGCTGAGCGAGGTGAAGCTTCCGGCTTCGATACTCGTCGCGCAATCGCCCGGGCATTCGAATTCGAAGACATCGATGCGCTAAACAAGCCGTTTTCGATCCCCACGCCGGAAGAGCAGCAGGCCGCAAAAGAGAAGTTTGAGCGCGAACATGTCACGCTCAAAGCCCTACCGCTCGAAACCGGCCGGCAATTGGCCCGACTAGCGGAGATGCACAGCATGGATCTCTCGACACCGGGGTTCGATCTACCTCGCGAGGCCGACGAAGAATTCGCGGCAATGATCGACTACATGCGCGAGTATCGGGATGTCAGCGACGGCTACACCGAGACGCAGAAGTTCGAGGTCTACGACGAGCTGCAGCAGCATATCGATGCGCTCAAGGCTTCGGGCGTATCGCTTCGGTATGCCGAGCGAAAAATGCGGCTGCGGTTCAAGAGTGATCTCGCAGATGCCCAACTGTTCGATACCAGTGTGCTTTACGTCGTAGCCTATCCAGCTGGCAATGAGCCGACCGAGTTTGCGACGCCGCGCTCGGTCGGCATCGGTCGCTGAAAGAATACCGCTAGGGCGCGTGATGACCGACCGTCATGATCGGCTATGCCGATTACACCTGCGGTGTGTGCGGCTTCGTAGCCTTGCGGCGTCAGCCGCAAAAAGCCAGTCATGGCTGCCTCGACGCACGCCTCATCAGCGAGCTGCTGCAGCGCTGCCGCGAAATAGCCGTCGCGGTATCGCCCCATCTGCTCGAAGAAAAGCGAGACCTTTGCAATGCCGTTTGGGGGCGTATCGAGTTCACTGCGCCGGTGCTGGCCCCCATGGGGCCAGCTGGCTCAGCCGATCATGCCTAGCGCAGGCGTACGCAGCATCGACGCGGCGTCCACATGAGGCATACGGCGTTCTCGTTGTTGATGAACGGCAGACCATTGGGATCAAACCAGACTTCGGTGCCTGCCAGTGGCGACGTGATCGCCTTGGTGAGTGTTGTTGTCGTTTTCATTTTGTTTTCCTTATGAGGTAGTGAAGCCCCTGCGTTGATCGCAGCCCGACCCGAAAATAGGGGAAGGGTGAAGGGGTATAGGTATTTATGTTCGTGCGTGACGCCGAGTGCGAAGAACGGCCGGAAACCATCCAGGTGTTTACCCTGATGCGGTGTGTGCGATTGGGCGACGGGTGTACGTGCTAGGGACAGACCCGTGACAACGGGGTGTTATGTCAAATCGGAACGATGGGTGACATAGGGAGATACCGAACGGTTGCACAAATCGTCAATAAAAGATATTATCCATCTCAACGCATTTGGCCTAGCCGCCATGTGCCCAGCTTCCGAGGCCCGCAGCGAGAAATCGTGTGCGGGCTTTCGTGTTTTTAGACCCCCTGCGCAAGGCAGCCTGTGCATTACGTTGTCTATCTGGATGAGTTTGGGCACATTGGCCCCTACGTTTCGAGGGATCACAAGAACTACAATGACAGCCCGGTGTTTGGCTTGGCCGGCGTCATGCTCCCTGCCCAGGAAGTACGCGAGTTTGCGATCTATTTCTACAAGCTGAAATGCCGGTTGCTGGCATGGGATCTCGAGCACAAGAACCCCGACAGACTTCCCGCGTATCAATGGGAAAAGAAAGGGTCGGCGGTCTACACCACGACAAACGTCGAAAAATACAAAGAGCTTCGACAGGCGACTTTTCGACTGTTGAACCATATCCAGACTATCGGCGGGCACGTTTTCTACACGGGAGAGCACAAGACCGTTCTTCCCGAAGCGCATGATTCCGCGGAGACATTCAAACGGCAGCTTGTGCAGACGATCCGGAAAATCGACCGCTTCTGCGCGGAGAGAGATTGCTCTTTCCTCGTGCTGCTGGACGAGCAACAAGCTGGCGACGAATGGCGGGAACGTAACGTGGAAGCCTGTACGCTAGCTATGTTTGAAGATCCGTCTGAAAAATGCCGGACCTTGATCGAGCCCCCTCTCCAAGGCGAAAGCCATCTTTTCCAGACCCTCCAGTGCGCCGACTGGTTATGTGGTCTTGTTGGCCGCCTGATGGCCTTTTCGGTAGCACCTGGCGAGTACGCAGACTGGGAAATTTTCCACAAATATTTCCATGAGCGAGTCCAGAAAGTCGCGTTGCCGTGCAGCGGGCTCGAGCATCAGAAAACGTCGCCGCTGCCGCCTGAGGTCGCGGGAGAACAACTTCCAGATGCGCCAGGGCAACTCGCGGGCCAGTGAGTCGTGTGGGCATACCGAGCGTTCTGGTTTGTGACTGTCGGCGGGCGTGCATTGCTGGGTATTTAGGGCAGAAGATGCCGCCGGCGCCAGCGACGGGGTCGAAGATCGACGATGAGACAACGGCAGATCTCGGTTGAGAAGACTGACTTTCGCATGCGAAATTTAGCCGCTAAAGGTCGTTGATCGGCCTGCACATGTCCCATGCTTACAAAAGTGACGACGCACACGCCTAGTTTCTGTGCTAGGAAGGGTCGCCAAGAAGACAAATTTCAACTATTTTTTTGTATCACGGAAACCCATTTGGCGCGCCAAAGCCTTGCTGGACAAGGGTTTTAAGCAGATTTCCAAAAAGTCAACCCTTGGGCGGGGGGATTGCGCGCTTGGGCGTGCGCGCATTAAAGTCGTGCCGTAGGACAAACATGTCTTGGAAAGGGGCGTAAATGTCAGTCTGTTTTTGGATTGCACAATCCAGAGACCCGATCCAAGAAAAAAGCCCGGCTTGCGCCGGGCCAAAGTTACTTGGTGAAGAAGGTCCTGATCAGGTCAAACAGATGGCGCGCCAACGCCGACGTACTGTCTGACTCGATCAGGGCAATAACTAGCTTTGCAGCTAGTACTGCAAAAAACTCGCCCATATTCTGCTCCTTAGAGGGCGGTTCAAGGCTGGCGGATACCAACCCCGCAAGGTTCCAGAAAAACCTTGCGGGGTTGTTTCTTTTGTGGCCTGAACTGGTAATGAATATAAAGCACTTTCAAGACAGCTCAAATTGATTTATTTGCGTCCGAAGTCTTGACATTTGAACTGCACGGCGCGAAACCACTCCCCCCGTATAGCAAGGCTCCATGGGGGGCACAATGGTTCGCCTTGGATTTCCGGAAGGCTGTTACCTTACCCACCGGCGCCCGAAAAAGCCCATCAGGATTCCGACGAAATGCATGCATTCATCTCGGCTGCACCATCGGTTTTGAAATTCCGCCCCGACGCGTCGCCGCTTTTTTCATCTCGTTCGCCGCTTCAATTTCCGGTGCAATCTTTTTGAGTCGTTCCACGAGACCGGACAGGTCATACTCGTTGCTGAGCATTCCGCCGTTCGTCGCGTGACGCTCGATCCGCCTGACCAGGCCCGCCGATTCCAGCTCGGCGATGTAGCGCTGGATCTGTCGCGGGCTAAGACCAAGCCGTTCGCTCAGTGCCTGCTTGCTGGGATATGGTTTTCGACTCTGGTCCCACCAGTAGTCAGCCAGTTGAAGCAGCACCGCGAGCTGCGTTGGATTCAGACCGAGCCGCTGCTGGGCACGCAGCAGTACCGAGGGGACTACGCAAAATCCGAGCTTCATGACCGACTTGCCCCACTTCTTGTCCGATGCCTTGTCGGCGGATGTAGTGTGCAACGGGACCACTTTTGCAGCAGTCGGGGCAGATGCCATAATGTTCTCCAGCAATTCATCACGATACAAATGTACGTTGATTTACCGCGGCCGGAAAGGGCAAAGGACTGGTCATCTGTGACCAGGGGTGAGAGTCATGTATGACCATAGCGCCCCGGTCACGCCCGACCTGCAAATAAGGATACGGACAAGCAGAACGCTATCTAACGGATACTAACTAGGTATAGCCCGCCCCCAGCCGCCGATGACCGGGGGGAGCGCTCCTGATCGGCTTTTATGATGGATGCGTCGAGAGGAAAACCGTCCGCAGTCCGTGGAGTACGCGGCTGTATTGCCTGCCGCTAGGTGGGCGAGAGCCGCCTCGCCGTCATCGAGTACGAGGGCAGCTTCGACGGCGGACCAGAATACGGCATCGTTCTCGGGAATGGTGGTCATGGTTGTTGCTCGCATGGCGAGGCCTCTCGTACGAAGTCCGGCGCAAGCGGGCGTTGACGTGCGCGCTCAATCAGCGGCAACGCGCGCCAGCCTTGGGTCTGCTGCAAAATTCACGCTGTTTGAGAGGGGACGATGTATTAGGCGAGGGCCGGAGAGGCCCTCAATCATGAAAAAGTTCCTATGCTCACATGTCAGATATGATTCGCAATCCGAATTGATAATCGGCAGAGGCCCAGCTTGTCATCGGGTCGTGCAATCGCACCATTTGGTAGTCTAGCTAGAATCAAGCGGATCTCGAGCGCCGTGTCAAAGTCGTGTCGCTTGGGGCAAACGGATGTTGGTAGGCGACCCGCCTTCCGGCGGCGCCTTTTTTGACAACGGCACCCGCCTGGCCCCCTACTGGTCCTTAGGCTTGTCCCAGCGAGAGGAATACCGAGACGAGTATGGTGGCTGGGAGTCTTGTTCTTGGCCCTCATATTTGACCCATTGCCACTGCCCATATTCAACAGGGCCGGGGCGACGCTGACGACTGTCCTCACTGTCCTGCCACGAGACACGATGGAAATTCGAGAGCCAGATGGCAAAGCACATGGCGCGCTTGGCGTCCCGGTTGATATGGAACAACCGGTACAGGATGTGCAGTGCTACCGGCAAAAAGCGGGGAAAGTCCTGTCGAAAAAGGGCGTACAAGGTTTCCGCATAATTCGCCAGCGCCTGGTCTTCCTCGTCTTCGAAGTGACGCGCATGTTCAACCTCGTCCAAAGCCGGCTCGCCGTTCGGCATCTCCAATCGAATAAACGAAGGGGGTAGCGACATTGTTGCTTTCACGTGTGCGTACGTCATGCCCGCATTCAGCAGATTGAGGCAGATCTTGTTCAGCGAGTTGCCGGTGAGTTCTGCCGTCTGCATCAGATGATTGCGCAATTCCATAGGCATGCGCAGGTTGACCGCTGCGGAGCTTGGCGGCCTGTCTGTCTTGCCGAGATCTTCGACGAAGGCGTCTAACTTTTCGGGGCAGTAGGTCAGCATCCACTGCTTGGCCTGCTCCACGTCGATCAACATTGCGTCATCGACGTACTGGAATTGCAGGGCCGCGTTATTCCACTGCGGCTTGTTCCAGAACGCGAGGAAATAGTGCGCACTGCCTTGGACCTGATATAGGCCCTGATGGATGCGCCGGTGCACGACCTGGCCGTCAACCAGTTCGCTCACCACCTTCACGTTGGTGTGAAAGCAATGCGCTGTGTCCGTGTTGAGGTTGACGCCATCGATGATTTTTCGGATCGGCATGCGCTCGTCGTCCATATTTCTCTCTCAATGCAGGTTCTGAAGTGACCAATTTGCCAGGCAGCCGGCAGGATACCGGTTGCCTGGCTGACCGACCAACTCAGTCATCCTTCTTCAGATCGTCGATCAGCGCGGCGGCCGCGCCGACCGACGACCCCACCGCAATGCCGGCGGCCGTGACCGTGCCCACCGCGCCAAAAACCGGCAGCGCCACCAATACAGCCACACCTGCGGCTGCGCCCTTTGCCATGTTTTCCAGCGTGTCCAGAAAGCTCATTTCCCTACTCCTTCACTGTGGTTGTGTTGAGACGCTCCTCGGCGTCGTTCAGACGCGCATTGCGGCGCGCTGGTTGTACCCCCTGCCCGTGCTCAGATGCCGCAGGTCGCGCTCGAGATTGCGCAACCCGCGCCAGTCCGAACCCGTGCTCGGCGCAATCACGAAGTCGCCGGTGCCCCGATGGCGAATACGCAAATGACGCTTGGTGCGCGTCACCTCGAACTGCGGGTAGCGCGTCAGTAATTTGCGCAAATCCTTGTCGGGCACCGAAACGGTCATCTGGATCACTCCCAGTGGGCGTGAGTGCATTGTAGCCGTCAACGTAAATAAAACAAGCTATTTTTTTTACATAGACGTAAACGGGACAAGTATTTTTATTATGCAAGGAAGGCCAATCGAATTTGTGGCGCGCGCCGAGCACTAATGATGCCGTGGTCGTATGTGTGATAATGTCCTTTATCACACATAGAAGGAGACGAAATGCTGTTCCCTGGCATGCCGACCGACGCGATGCGCAACCTCGCCCGCCACCAGATCGAGACGCTGGAGCGCTGGCTGCGGCGCCTGATCGATGAGGCGCTGCGCGCCCACTACGGCGGAGCCCTGTCGGCGTTGCCGATCAAGCAGGACATCAAGGACAAGGCGGCTGGTCGCCGGGCCGACGACCCCGGCCGGTACCCGCGCGAGGTCGACGCACTGCTGTTTAATGACCTCATCACCATCATCTGTCATCAGCAGCTGTACCCGCACTTTCGGGATGCGTTGCAAGACGCCTTTCCTGATGGAGTGGCGGAGGCGCGTACCTTTCTCAACCGGATCGTCGATCCGCGAAACCCTCTGTCGCACGCTAATGACATTACGAGCCATCAGGCCTTGCGCGTGGCGTGCTACTCAGCCGATGTGATTGAGTCCCTGAAGGCCCACTACGCGAGGAACAACTTGGCCCAAACCTATAACGCACCAGCATTCATCCGCGTCTGGGACGATCGAGGGAACAACGCGCAGATCGAGAAGACGGACGCCTGCTTTTTTGATTTCACGGGTACTCAACTGCGCCCTGGCGATACCTTGCAGCTGGAGGTTCAGCCAGACGAGAGCTTCCCGGAGGGGGCGTACCGAATCGAGTGGCAGGTGTGCAACGCGCCACAAGGAGAATCCGGGTCAGGCAGGTCCTTTTCGCTGACGATCGCCAATCGTCACGTGACGCAAAGCGGCTTGCCGATCCAGGTGAAGATCATTTCGGATCGAGACTGGCACAGGCACGGGACCTTCGATGCCATGTTTGTCGCTACCTACTCAGTCCTGCCGCCGGTATGAACGTGACGAGAAGCGACGTCACCTTGCTTGCCGGCGCTTCCATACCCGTGCTGGTGGCGACGGTGGGCGATCGAGCTAGCGTGCGCTTTCTCGAATTTTTCGCCTCCGCCATCCGCAACCCGCACACGCGGCGCGCCTATGCGCGCGCGGCCGGCGATTTCCTCGCGTGGTGCGCCGGGGCCGGCGTGCCGTCGATCGCCGCGGTGCAGCCGCTGCATGTGGCCGCCTGGATCGAACTGCAGACGGCCACGCACGCGGCACCGACCGTCAAGCAGCGGCTCGCGGCCATCCGCCACCTGTTCGACTGGCTTGTCACAGGCCAGATCGTGCCGCACAACCCGGCCGCCTCGGTACGTGGCCCAAGTCACACCACGAAAAAAGGGAAAACGCCGGTGCTCGATGCGGCCGAGGCTCGGCAGCTGCTCGACAGCATTGATGTGACAACGCCGGTTGGTCTCAGGGACCGCGCGCTGATCGCGCTGATGGTGTTTTCGTTCGCGCGGGTGGGCGCGGCGCTGGCGATGCGGGTCGACGATGTCTATGTACAGCAGCGGCGCCTGTGGGTGCGTCTGCGTGAAAAAGGCGGCAAGGCGCACGCGATCCCCTGTCACCACACGCTGGAGGCGTACCTGCACGCGTATCTGGACGGCACCGGGATCTCGGCCGAGCCGAAGGGGCCACTGTTCCGGACGATCGCACGCGGCACCGGGCTGCTCAGCACCACACCGCTGCCACAGGCCAACGTGTACGCGATGGTGCGTCGGCGCGCGCTCGCGGCCGGCATCGCGACGAAGATCGGCAATCACACATTTCGCGCGACGGGCATCACCGCGTATCTGAGGAATGGCGGGACGCTCGAGAATGCCGCGGCGATGGCCAATCACGCATCGACACGCACCACGCAGCTCTACGACCGGCGCCGTGATGACATCAGCCTGGATGAGGTCGAGCGTATCCGCGTATAACGTGGCGCGGCACCGTAGACCGCAATAAATGTGTCACTACGCGCGTCTGACAACGACGCGGTAAAGCGTGGAGGTGGTGACACTTTTAGTACGGTCTACGCGTGCCGCGCTGCGCCGTGCCGGAACGGACGGCCGATTCGTCTCGGTCACGTTCGCGCTGGATCCCTAACGACCAAGAGCATCGGCTTCAGTCTAACGCTGAACTATCGGAGTACGATCACGGACCGAGGGAAACGTCGTCGCCCCGCGGCGCCACCTAGAGAATGCTTCGGGGTCAACCAAGGCGCTCGCGACAGCGCCGTGCATCTCATATGCCGCGACTTCGCAACCTGCATGCGAGTTCGCCTTGAAGAAAGCACCAGTGTGGCGAACAAGCACACGTTGCCGGTGGCTATCGACGGCTTGCGGCTCCGCGCTGCGGGGATTTTCGAACGCTCGCTTGCACACGCCTACATCCCGGGAGTGGAACCCCCGGCAGGCAGCCGGACGCAAGGGATACACAGCACACCGCCCGTTCTCGAGGAAGGCGCAGGGGATGTTCGTCTGCATGTACTCGCTCTGAGACAAAGGTGCCACGCGCTCGGCCGTCGCGATGACCCGCGTCTTGATTGCATCGCGAGTTGCGACCTCTGAATTCTCGATGAATTCCGCGAGCGCGAAGGCTTCGGCTGGCGTGACCAGCACATGGTAGTAGCAGCAAAAGGAGCACCCGGGCGCGCAGTCGATGTGAGCCGGAGACTCATTCAAGTGGGCATCCATTTCGCGGTAAATTGGGATCATTCGCTGCAGCAGTTCGTGCGAATCAGCCGACGCACACGCCAGTGGCATACTCGGCTTATGCGCGTCTCTCAGCCGTGCTTCAGCGATACGCTGTTCTTTCGAACCACGTTGTTTGGCTTCCCCCATCTTACTTCCCCCGTTTTCCTATAGCTCAGGATGGTGCTTCAACCACACAGCGAACGCTTCCATCTCATCCGAGAGCGGTCCGCCCAGCGGCGCTACCATCGGTACCGCACGCATAATCATCGAGACTGGCTGAATCCGGTCCACTTCAAAGTCGGTCTCGGAAGGGTAGCCAGCATGCTTCGCTTGGTTTCGCGCGTCGTTTAACACGTGCGTGATGAACTTACGGTGCTCGCTGTCCGTCTCAGCTTCCGTTTTGCCCCGGTAAAAATCGACAACGAAACCTACAGCGTTCGGCAGCCCGGCCCTTTTGAGACAGCGCACCGAGGATTCCTTCGGCCGCCCCGGCGAGAGTAAGCGATGAAACATAATCCCCGTCAAAAAAGAGCCTTATTGCAGCGTCGAGTTGGACAGCTGCAACTTGAAGCTTTGTGATGGATACGGGATCGGTTGCTTGGGCATACCTCTGGATCGCGATCGCCACACGTTGCTCGTGGGTGCCTCGCCGTTTCGCCTCGCCCATGGTGCCTCTGTTTCCGTGGTGTCAACGCGGAATCAGGAACTTCTCTCGGCGCTGCCCTTTGATCCAACCAGGTTCACGGCCCATGCCGCTCCATGTGGCGCCTGAAACTGGATCGCGGTACTTCGGCGCCTTGGCCCCCGGCTTTGGACCGCTCCTGCCTCTAGTTCGAGCGAAAACCTGTTCGGGCGTCAGCGAGTATTCGCTAATGATTGCCTGAACCTTCTCGATCGCGGCAGCGACTTCCTGTTCCTGCGCTTCCTCGATTTGTCTTTCCAAAGCCTCGCGTTGCTTCAGCAGTTCACGGTAGCTTGCCACTCACATCTCCGGTTGTTGAAATACTCGGCCCACGTTTTCCGTCGTTTCAGATCGCTCATTAAAATGGGCGTGCCGCCGTGCGTCCAGCGGTGACAACGAAGTCCGCGAAGTCCATGTTGCACAACGTTGCATTATCCTTTTGGTCTTCGATGTCGGCCAAAAGGCTTGTGAGTGCGGCGGCCACCGATGCACCAATGACCTGCTTGCGGCATAAGGCTGGCACAAACAGATTCGCCGCACCGAGCAAGCGCACAGTAATGAAAACGTTCTGTCGATCCTGGTGTAAAGCGACCCAGAACCGGCCTGGGCTTGCCGCATCTAGCGCCTGCTGCACGGATACGAGATTCATACTCTTCTATTTTCCTCGCCATTACGCGGTTAGCCGAATGGCATGAATTGCCGCGCTCGGGAACCGCGAGTACACCGCATCGTGAACGAACTCGGCGAACTTGCGCATATCGCCCTCGAAGCGGCCTGTAGCGCTGTCGATGGCGAGATCGAGAGGCGAACCTTTGGCCATGCTCGCCAGCTCGCAGCCGAACAAGCGATCGAACTCCGCGACCAATTCCGGCGTACCGGCCGCCTCCACCAGGCAACGTGCGAACGCCGGATCGGCGTAGGCCGCCGGAACGGGCGGTCGAACGTCCGGTAACGCCTCCAGCTCAGCCGTGACTTCCTGCTTGTTCATCGCGTTTTTCCTGTTTTCCGTGCCTACGGTCGGTTAGAGCCGGTGGACGAACGTCCCCACATGGCAGTAATGTTCCCAAGCCTGTCTAGCCTTCTCATTCAAAGCTCCAACACGCGATTGGAATGCGCTGATTTCTCCCGCCGATGGCAACTTACCGTCTTCTAGGTCCTTGTGCCACGCCGTCGTGACTTCAACGGCTTCAGCCAGGACCGCGCGATACTCGGACAATGCATCGCTAAGATCCGCGGGAGAGAAAACGCACATCGTTCCTTTCTGTTTTCCTACGCGTTTCGGGTCTTGCGGAACACCACGACGTTCGCACCTGCCGTCACGTTGTCGAGGCCTACGGCATCGTCGCCATAAATCCTTGTGAGCGCTTCACGAATCGCTTGCTCCGACGCATCAGGCCGCTCCCCCCACCAGATGCGGACGGCGACCGACCACGCGCGCTGCACCAAACTCGTTGACCTCAACAATGTCGCCGGGGCGCGCTCCAATGGAGGCAAGCGTCTTTGCGATGACATGGCTGAGAGGTGACTTCCCCATGCGCGTGGTTGGCGCTGCGACGCCGTGTCCGAGCTTGAATACGCCGCTCGGTTCCGGCCTTCCGACGAGCGCCTTTGCCCACTTGAACATCGAACTTAGCGTCATTGCTGTTTTCCGATTCACTCAATCTACCTTGATGATTTCAAGGTCGTACTCTGCCATCCAATCAGCTCCGGCACCGCCGTCGCTCGTAACAACGCCGCTATCCAGTTGATTGCGGATCTGTTCCTCGAACTCGTCGATCGAGTCGCACGCCATTGCTTCGCGCTCGGCATCTGACACTCCAGCTCTGATGAGCACTTCTCGCCTCCTGCGCCGGCGCAGCCGGCTTTCGCTTTCCTACTTCGCGCGGACATATTCACCGTGTGTGGTGAACAGGTGACCGTCGGACCGATCAATGTGAAGCGAGCGGTTGCCCAGCTCCCCCGCAATTTCCAACGAGCCGTCCCGTAGCAGCGCGGATGTTTGTTCTGTCTCGGTCGGCATTAAAAGCTTAGGCGCCTTGATGACAAAAACATCGCCATGGCGCTCGATCACCTCTGTATCGGGACCGCGGCCGCTCACCTTTTTCCATTTGCCAACAAACTCGCTTCCTGGGTCCCCGGCCACCGCAACCGTAGTCGAACTCAAAGCCACGCCTATCGCAAGCAGATTCGCGCACGTCTTGCTCACAGCAGACTTTTCCTTTCGTATTTTCATAGTCGATTACCGTACCGATGGGCGCGATGATTTCCGATTGTAACCGGCCAAATCGGCCTCATTCGTCGCAGTCGCTTTGTGACTTGCCCGGCAGTGCAGCCACTTCACACTGCCCGCTGTTGAATTGCACACGAGGCATCACACCCTTTGCAATCATCGATCTGACTCCGCCAACGACGCCGGAATGCAGGGTGCCTTGTTCAGCGCGTCGGTGCGCTATGCCGCCGATCGCGAAGCCCCACCACATGCGGGGCAATCGTACACGTAACCGTCGCCAGCCCGCAGCGGATATCGGCTCGCTTGGGCGTTGCACAGCACACAGCGAGCGTCTTCGTACATGGCTAGTTTTCCTACCTTGTGGAGCGGCCAGTTGCCAACCGGTGGTTCAACGAATCCAGATACTCCTGCGCGCTGGACGCCTCTCGCTCGTCTACCCGTTGAGTCGCGGCTCTCGTATACCAGTATCGGGCCTGTTCGAAATCCTTCGGCACACCTGCTCCGTTCTCGTACATCAACCCAAGCAATTTCTGACTGCCTGGATGTCCTTGCTCGGCCGTCTTACGTGTCCAAAACGCGGACTTTTCTGCATCCTTAGGTACACCATCGCCGGTCGCGTACATGCCGGCGAGCGCCACTTCCGCGTTTATGTCCCCCTGTTTCGCGGCCTTCTCCATCCACTGAAACGCCTGCAATGCGTCTTTCGGTACACCTCGGCCGAAACGATATGCGTCACTCAACTGATACTGGGCGGGCGCATATCCTTGGTCTGCAGATTTTCGATACCACTCGGCTGCCATGGACAAATCCCGTGCCACGCCGAGACCGATGTACAAGCACTCCGCGAACTGGTACTGAGCTGTCCTGTCGCCTTTGCGCGCCATGGTCGTCGTAGCCTCAATCGCATCGCACGCCGGCCACAGGCTAGTGCTTGCCCAAAGGGGATTCCCGATCAAGAGACATGTGAGCATGAAGACTGCTTGCCTTGCGCGTCCGCTAACTCCGAGAGCAGCGTCGTTCGGAATTTGACAGTCCACCGAATATTCCCCGTTTTCCTAGTCGTTCGATGCTGCCGCAACCTCGGCGCGAATCTGCACCGCTTTGAGTTCGCAGGCCTGCGCCAACTCGCCGTCGCCGGATGCGAATGCAAACGACTGAATCGCCATCAGGAGCACGTGCCGCCAGTGCGGCGGCTGTGTCTGCTCGACCCCAAGCAAACTCAACGCTTCGTCCAATCGTTCCATGTTG
>NZ_JARCHA010000028.1:0-18020 GCF_048957895.1 Paraburkholderia sp. A1RI_3L | reverse complement strand
GTCATGGCAAACAACAAACGCGGTTTCACCGTCGAATGCAGTGCATGCAGTTGGCAGGGTGACCAGAGCAGGACCGACAGCGGCCATTGCCCTGAGTGCGATGGCGAGTGCGTGCCGCTGGATCAGGTCTACGGCACCGTGGACTCGGAACCAGGCGTGCTCGGCACGCAGGCTACTCCCGTCAGGGAGAACACCGCCCATGTGATCGGTGAACGCTTGAACGGCCGGCTCGACGGGGAACAAGCCCAGCAAGCCCTGGAAGTGCTCAACGGCACGCGAAAGCTCGACTAGGAAAACGGGATAGCCACTATGGACGCATTGAACTTTGATCCTGCGAACGGCCGCAGTAGCTCGTTCAATCCGCTGGAAGCGATCGACGCCGACTCAATGGGCGCGTTGCTGTTGCAGTTGTGTGAGATTGGAACGAATAGCGAGGAAGATCGTGCCGGCATTGATCGAGCTGCGAGACAGCGGTCATATAAGCCTCAATTTGGGCGTCGTTAAGTCTTATGCCACGCTCGACGGGTTCACGCGTCTCGCGGCAGATGATCGGCTCTCGCCGCTCTCGCGCATGCAGTGCCGAGCGATCCGCAATCGCATGATCGCTCGCGGTGTCCAAGCGCTGCTCGGCCATCTTTGAATCGGAAAACACCGGCCTAGCCGCTGCCAAGGAGAGAGAAGACCCGATGGAAAGCCAGCGGGTCGCGAAATTCTATCCCTACGGACCTAGCCCACATAGGGGTATCGCGCAGTCACGACCGGCTGCCGCGGACGTGATAAAGCTGGCAATCGCGGCGCGCGAGGCTGATCGCTGGTTCGATGAGCGGCAGGCGTGCGTTCGCCTCAAGCAGCTCTTCCCAAATGCCATCGAGTTCATAATTCAAGACGATTATTTGGCCAATAGGCAAAAGGCTGTGATCGAACACGAATTGGCGCCAGCGAAGGTGACATGGGAGCCCGGTTTTTGCATAGATGGGCGGCACGGTCGGTAGCGGGACAACGAAACGGAAAACGCCGGCGCGGCCGGCGTCGAGGAAAAGCGCAATGGAGCGAATAGCGGTGTCTGCGAGCTACGAGGCAGTGAAACAGGGAAAGTCTGTCACGGGCCGCATCGATTTCATTGCGCGGGTGGCAGATCCCACGAAGGGATACGACCTGACCATGCGAGCGCAGCGTGCGGTAGCGCGCCGGTTACGAGTGCGTCCGGCTGACGTCAAGATCGTCGGCGTGATGTCGAGCTGACGCAAGGGAAAACAAGAAATGCAAAGCTTGAAAACGAAAGCCACCCGATTTGCGCCATTAATGGCGGCGCTTTCGTTCGGGGCCCTGACCGGATGGGTGGTTTATCACGCTCCGCTGTGTCGCCGTCCGGCAATGCTTCTCGACAGTGCGGAGCAGCAATATTGCGATATTCGCGATTCCGCCGATGTGGGGGCGCGAGGGCATGGCTATCCGGCAAACGGTGAGCGCACGGGCCTCGATCTTCGACTGGCAGACACCGGGGACTATCAAATCCTGTATCTCGCTGGCCAACACCAGATGGAAGACACCGCGCGACGAGTGGCGATGATGCTGGGCGCGAACGGTGGCTATCTGGATGCTCACGGCAATTTTGTTGGCGCAACCGGTCAGTGGTCGCTCCCAGCCGCGAAGCTGATCGACGGCCTGGCCCGCGACGCTGACCCCGGTACGGTAGCGCTGCTGCTTCAAAAGCCGTCGAACAACTGATCGGAAAACGAGATTCTGTTCAACGTTCTGAAGAACGGCTGTCAGGTCGAAGAATTGCAGTTGGGCTCGATTGAGCGGCTCGAGCGCGCATTGCCGCTGTTTCTCGCGGTGGCTTGGCGCGTGACACACCTGATGCATCTGGGTCGAACCTGTCCTGATCTGGACGCGCGTCTGTTCTTCGATCCCGATGAAACCCGGGCTGCGTACTTGCTCACGAAAACGCCTCGATCTGCGCAACCCACGCTCAACGAAGTGTTGCGCTTGGTAGCACGCCTCGGTGGTTTCCTCGCTCGCAAGGGCGACGGCGAACCCGGCGCCGAGACGATTTGGAAGGGACTCACGAAAGTTCATATCGCCGCGGAAACCATGCGCCTATTGCGCGAAGACGGTGACGTCGATACTTCTGTATAACGACATGGATCTACGCTTGTGGGCCAAACGCTGGCGTCAAACGACCTTTCGCGCGGTGCTTTGAATTTTTCAGGGTCGACTAATTATCCGGCCAGCATAATCACGCACTCCCTGCCCCAGGGCGACCAACAATGCACAGCACATAATAGAGTTTGTCGTTCAATGAATGCAATGCGGCCGGGCCATCGATACACGTCATTATGTTTGACGCATGACTGATGAGCCGCAGCCTGCGGCGCGTCAACCGCCCCGCCTATGGGCTCGCCACGCTCCGCCAGGAGGCCTCACCTCGAGTCGGGTTCATGGCAGGAATCGGCTCCTCACCCTTCCCGCAATCGTCGTTCCCACGGCAGGAAACGAACTGGATTTCCAGAAAATACCTGCTATTCTCGTTTCAAGAAATAACAAATACGCCAGCCACCCACACAAAAAATCATGTCGACATCCTGACATGCCCGAAACCGGCTGAACTTTTTCACCCGACGCTACCCATCTGACTAAATGCAGGCATTCTTCATTCATTGAATCTGTGGGTATGATCATATTCATATCCCATTCATCCATCACTGAAATCCTGGGGTTTTCGTCGATCCTTTTTCAGTGAGGATTTCCTGGTCTTGATGGCTTGCGGTTATCGGTCGGCGATGACCGGGATCACGTGCGCTCCATAACTGGAAAAGGAGAGTTCCATGGCAAACGACGACGTAAAGAAACTGTCTGTGAAATCGGCGGAGGCGGCCGAAGTCGCGGCCAAATGTGCGGCCGAACTGGCGAAATGCGCGGCCAGCTACCATGCCGCGGTAGCGCGGGCGGCTTCTGCAAAATGCGCGGCCAACGCCGCCAAGTGCGCAGCCAACGCTGCGCACTGTGCCGCGAGCGCGGCCAAATGCGGCGCGAGCTGATCTGCGTCGTGCAACACCGACTCCATGACAAACGAATGGGAGACGAAGTCATGAACATTCCACGGCTTGGAGTCGGACTACAGTTCAATCCTTCGCTGATGGACTGGTTTCCTTTTCTTGACCAGTCTCTCGACGCGCTGGAAATCCTGTTCGACGGCATGATGGCCCCGCTTGACGGGCCTGGACTCATGTTGCCCACGATGGTCCAGACAATGGACGAGGTCGTCGCGCACTTTCCGCTCGTCGGGCACTCGAACTACGGCGGCGACTTCGGATTCGACGAGCTTGCAAGCACGCCCGCGGTCCGGCGACACGTGCCGCTTGCCCGAGCCTTCGGCGTCCCGTGGGTCTCGAATCACTGTTTCTACAGCGACGATTCGTGGTGCGACGTATGGAGCAGCCCGCTTCAGTTCACGCAGGCTGAGGTGGACCGGCTCGCCGTGCGTGCGCGCGCTCTTCAGGATGCCTACGGAGTACCGCTCGCGCACGAGAATGCGGCCTATTACCGGACGTGCCCCGGCAGCGACATGCCCGAGGAAGACTTTCTAGCCTGCCTGGTCGAGCAGGCAGGAACCTGGCTGCACCTCGATCTGCACAACCTGTACGCCAATGCGCAAAATCACGGTGCCGCCGGCTACTCGATCACACGTTTTCTCGACACGATCCCGCTGGATCGCATCGCCTGCATCCACATGGCAGGTGGCCGCTGGCTCGACAACCAGTACCACGACCTGCACGACACCCCCGTCGTCGAGCCCGTATGGGACCTGCTCGACGACGTGCTGTCGCGCGCCCACCCCGGCGCAGTCATCCTCGAATACGAGACTGAGTCGCTACACCATCACGACGGCGTGCTCGACATTCCCCGCTCCATCGACGCCATCCTTGCGGACCTCGAACGCGCGCGCAGCGCGTGGGACAAGGCGTATGGCCCCGGCAACCGTCAAACGACCCGCGCGGAGGCTGCATGAAAGTCGGACAGGACATCGACGTTGCCCCGGCAAGCTGGACCTTCGCCGGCAATGTCGCAGATACGTTCGTCGAACACATACGCCGATCGGTACCGCACTACGACGCCGGGCACGATCTCATCTGCCAGCTCAGTGACTTCTTTTGCCACTACGATAGCGTGTGCTACGAAATCGGCGTGTCGACCGGCCAGTTGCTGCGCAAGCTGGCGGAACATCATGCGTCTAAGCCGGGGATCACGTGGATCGGCATCGATCCCGTCGAATCGATGATCGCGAGGGCGCGTCAGCACTGCGTGGAATTTCCCAACATCGAACTGGTGCCCGGTGACGCGCGGCTCTATGGCTTCGAGAAACCGGCCGATCTGATCGTGTCCTACTACTGCGCCCAGTTCATCCCGCCTAAACACCGGCAGCAGGTGTTCGACCGGATCTATGCCCATCTCAACTGGGGCGGCGCCTTCATGCTGTTCGAGAAGGTTCGGGCACCGGACGCGCGGTTCCAGGACATGATCGTGTCGCTCTACAACGATTACAAGCAGCGCGAAGGATTCTCGGCAGACGAGATCCTGAACAAGACGTCGAGTCTCAAGAGCGTCCTCGAACCGTTCTCCACCGAGGGAAACCTGGGACTCCTCAGGCGTGCGGGATTCGTCGACGTGACGACCGTCATGAAATATCTGTGTTTCGAGGGGTTTCTCGCCATCAAGTAGCGCTCATCGGGAGGACCATCGAGCATGGATACCGAAAGCGATTTCCGTCGCCGCGAGCCGGCGGGCGCGCCGCGTGACGAAGGCGGCTTCGATGCCCGTCTGGTATGGAACACGTGGCGGCGCATCCTGCGCGACGATAGTCTCGCCGACGCGATCACACGCGCCGATCACGCCGACGCCGCGGCATTCGCGGACCTGAGCACTGCCGAGCGCGCCATCGCCGCGGACTACGCACGCACGCCGCAGGCAACGGCAACCAATCTACGCATGTACCGCCGCAGCCTTGTGCGCATTGCCCGCATCGCGCTCGGCCGCGCGCCGCTCAGTCAACGTCTGGTGTTCATGAGCGGACTGGACGTCGACGCCGTGGCGCACGAGCTGGCCCGCACGCATGGCTATGTCGACGATGGTCCGAATTTCTGGCGGCTTGCCGGCATATTCGTCACGTACCTCGCACAGCGCCCCGAGTTCGCCGCGCACACACACCAGGACGTGCTGGCGCTCGATCGGGCACTGATCGCGCTCGCGCGCCGTGTCGGCGAAATCACGGCGGAGCGCTGGCCGAACGCGCGCACCGCAGCGATGCGCGACGCGGCCGACGTGCGCTCCATGCGCTTCGTCGCGTCGCCCGCGGCCGTCGTCGCTACGTCGCGCCACGATCTCACGTCGTGGATCGAGAACCCATACGGCTACGATCCCGCCGAAGCGCTGGCCGCCTCGCCCCGGCACTGGCTGATCTATTTCCCCGACGCCGACAGTGCGCCGGCCTACGCGGAACTGTCCGAGCGATCGGCGCGCGTCTTCGGACAGCTCGCTGCGCCGCGCACCGTCGCTGACGTGGCAGGTGCGCTCGGCACGCTATCCACGGCTGAAACGCGCGAAGTGATCGACAGACTCGCGGATCTCGGCGTGGTCGGTCAGGAGTACGGCCGAGTGTGGAAAAGCAGGCACCCGAGGCAACCGGATGCGTTGCGCGACGAGCAGTTCGTCATGCTCGATCCCGCGGTCGAGGTACTGGACGACGAGATAGCCGAACATCGATTTCTGTGTCACGGCCACTTCGAAGTCGGCATGGCCGTGCCGCCCGGCGAAGGGCTGACCGACTTCATCGCCGAACTGGCGCACGAGCCCGTTCGCGTCGGCGCGCTGCGCGGTGGCTTCGACAACCGGCATCTGGTCGATACGATGCTGGCCTCGCTGCAGGAGCATGGTTTTGTCCACGTGACCGCGCCGCTGGCCCCGTCGTCCGCGACCTTGGACCAACTGCGCCGAGCCGCTGCGATCCGCCGCGGGCCCGGACTCAGCCGCACTATCGAACTGGCGCTCGACACCGCATCCGCTGGGACAATCGGCGCCCTGATCGCAGCGGAGCCGACCGCCCCCGTGCTGCATCTGCGCTGTACTTGTCCCGGCGACCATGCGTCAACGCTCGCCGCACTTGCCGATCTGCGGGAAACCGGGCAGTTGCGCGTGCATCACACGGTGGTACAGGTAGCCGAACCGGCCTGCGATGCGCAGGTCATCCAGTCGCTGCGGCGGCTCGGGGCCGGCGTGATCGTCGACGTGCCGTGGCCCGCACCGCCCACGCCGATAAGCGGGCTCGACGCGTTGACGCGCGCCTGCGTGCCCGTGCACGCACGGATGACGCTGGATCGCACGTTTTTCGACGCCTCGACGCGTGCGCGTGCACTCGCCTGGGCTGAATCCGTGTTCCTCTGCGGCTTGAACCTTATCCTCGAGGCGGACGTGCTTTGGCCCGGACCGGCCCCGACGTCCGCCGACTTCATCGGCGTCTTCGAGGCCGTGCGCGCGATGGACGACGCGCTGGGCGATGTGAGCGTCGCCAACCTGCCGACCGATGAAGTGCTGCTGGGCAACGCGTCGTCGCCTCGTCCCACCTCGCTGTCGGAGCTTACCCGGCGTTTTCGCCTCGCCTATCTGCGCTGGCGCATACCGCTGCTGAAATCCTTCGAGGGCGACAACACGTTCAGCCAGACCCCGGAAGCCGAAGAAAAGCTCGTTCGGCTTCGGGAAGACCTGCTGCCTAACCACCCGGAACTGCTCAACCTGACAGCGGGCAGCGTCGTCGTCGACGTCTGCGGCGGCAACGGCCGCGTGGCACGCCGGCTCGCGCCGCACGTCGGCACCGAAGGCCTTGTCGTGTCGATCGAGATGCTGCGCTGCGTGACCGATCGCGCACGCCGTTTCGGCTGCGAACTGGGCTATACGAACGTGCAGTTTCGCACCGGACTCGCGCAGCGCCTGCCGTTGCCCGACGGCGCGGCCGATGCCGCTGTGAACGAATGGACCGGCGCAATCTGGCAACTGGGGCTAGGTCCCGCGATGGTGGCCGAGATGGTCCGCGTCGTCCGCCCAGGCGGGCGTATCGCCGTCACGCACCGGCTGGCGCGGCTGCCGCTCACGCAGCTCGACAGGCCGTGGGTTCAATTCGACGACATCTACGCATGGATGCAGAACGCCTTCGCCCGCCCGGATCTGGCGATCGTCGTGGAGCGCGTGTGGGGCCAAACGACGTCGACGCTGGCCGGCGAAAGGGCGACCGCGTGGCGCAAGCACTACGTTCCGCGCCTCGTCAATCCATTCGAGGTCACTTACACCGAGGACCAGGACCCCGGTCCGCACGCGGACGTGTGCCTCACGATCATTGCGGAGCGTGTTCGATGAACCATGAAACGCCCACCTGCGAGACCGCGCTGCAATCGCGGAGCGCCGCGTTCTGCGCGGCGGATGCAACCTTGCGCAGCTTCGGCATACCTGACGGCTTGCCGGCGTTGCACGCCGCGGGCTTGCGCATCAGTCGCCGCGTGCTCGGCGGCTCCCATTCGGTGGCAATCTATCCGCCCATCGATGCGTTGACGCCGGTTGTACCGGCCACGGTCCTGAACGAGATCTGCTTCGGTCGCGACACCAGTCTTTACGTACATATTCCGTTCTGCGAAACGTGCTGCACGTTCTGCCACTACACGGTGCGGCACTATCCCGGCAAGTCCCGCGCATCGCAGGCCGACAACGAAGCGGTGACCCAGTACCTCCATGCGCTCGGACGAGAGCTGGTGCTGTGGGGCGAACGGCTGGCGAGATCGGGCACGGCGCTCTCGTCGGTTTACATCGGCGGCGGCACGCCGCTGATACTCGAGGAGGCGGCGTTGCGAGACCTCATCAGCACGATCCGCGCGTGCTACGACATCCTGCCCGGCGCCGAAATATGCATAGAGGGCAGCCCGCTCACCATCACGGCCCCCGGCGGCCCCGAGAAGCTGCGCTTTCTTAGAGAACACGGATTCACGCGCCTGAGCTTCGGCGTGCAATCGTTCGACGACGAGGTCCTGAAATACGGCGGCCGCGGCTACCGGCGCGATGTGCCAATACGCGCCGCGCAGATAGCAAACGACGTCCTCGACAACTGGAATCTCGACCTCATCCAGGGTCTCTACAAAGGCTCGCCTGAAGAAACGCGGGGAAACCTGGAAGCGATCGAGACACTGCGCCCGGCCCATCTGACCTGGTACCATGGCCGGTTCGCCGACCGGCCTCAGCGCGACTGGTACCAGTCGGAAAGCCGGCACGACGATTTCGAGGACGAGTACGCGACGCTACTCGGACGCGTGCTGATCTGGCAAGGCATGGCGACGCTCGGCTATCACCGGTGCGACGGCAACCGTTTTGTGCGGGCACGTCACTATGCCGACCCGTTCAAGCAGATCCGCACGTCGGCGTCGCGCGACCTGCTTGGCGTCGGTGTCGCATCCTATTCGCACGTTGGCGCGTCGCCGGGCAGGCGCGACTGCCATGGCTACGTGTTCCGCAATACAACGCAGCTTCATGCCTACGCGGAGTGCCTGTCGGCGGGCGCGCTCCCGATCGCCACCGGCCGCGTAATCGACGACGGGGAACTGCTGGCGATGTCCTACGCGACCGGGCTGCGCAATGGCCGTGTCGAGAACGCCGTGTTGCGCGCGATCGCCACCAGCATGCCGCAGTTGTCCGCACGCTACCGCGACGAGGCCGACAGGCTCAGCGCGCTTGGAATCCTTGAGCCTGATGCCGGCCCCGACGGCGCACGGGGCTTGAGGCTGACCGAACTCGGCCGGCTGTTCGAGGACGAGACGCTGGCTCTGTTCTTCAGCCCCACCGTGCAGCGCGCGCTGACGGCCCGGCCCGATCCTGCGGTACGGCCCGTGCATCTCATCGCCGCGCGCACACTGCCGCCGCGGACGGCGTCCGCCTGAGCCTGCGATGCCGGCCGCCAAACGGCGGCATCGGCCACGGTACGCACATGGCGACGCTGATGGCTACGCTCATGGCCGAAATCATGGATGGATGGGCGCGCTGACCTCAACCCGTGGAAGGACTTCTCCTGGCCGGCTATTCCCGGCCATTTCGGCAAGCCGTGGTTTTTGCCGCTGGTGGGCGCCGGGTACCGGCTCAAGAACACACTGCAATGAATTCACCTGTTCGTCACCTGATGCAAGCGGGAAGGCATTGTCAAGTTGGCTGCTGCAGGCCAACTGTGCGGCAGAATAGTAGTTGTCCGTATCACATAACTGTCTAGATTGGGGCAGAGACAGTCCAATCATGCCATGTGAACTGAACCAGGAGAGTTGAACTGATGCGATTGCGACGACGTGGATTCGCCAGTGTGCGGCCCATAGACCCACAACAGGCGAACACGATCCCGATTGGCAGCAGGCTACGGCAGCCCCAAGTACAGTAGCAAGCAGTAACCCATTCAAAGTTTGCAGACGGTAATTGATGACGATACAGTGCAACGGCGTCCGGTAAGCCCGGTTCAAAAAAGCGGCCTCCGTGGCCGGTCCAGGTTATTGGGAACCGAGCGCGCATATCCCACCATGGCCTTGCCGCCAAAAGCGGCTGACTCGCGAGACCGGATACATTTACGCAAACTGTCTCGGCTGAAAACCCGCTTGCAAAACCGGAGCGGACCACACATTTTTGAGCGGCCCCATTCGACTGCCTCGCGGAGAATCTCGTTCTCCATCGTCTTCTTCCCGAGCAGCCGTTGCAGTTCCTTGATTTCCTTGATGGCGGCGGCCAGTTCCGACGCAGGCACGACTGTCTCACCCGCTTTGACTGCCGCCAGGCTGCCTTCCTGGTACTGCTTGCGCCAGCCGAACACCTGGTTCGGATTGACGCCGTGCCGTCGGGCCACTGCCGATACCGACGCGCCCGGAGCTAACGTCTCCTGCACGATTGCGATTTTTTCCTGCACCGTGCGTCGCCGACGACGCTCCGATCCGCTCAAAATTTCGATGCTTTCCACGTAATGACTAGGCTTCGTGATAGTCACAAGACTATCCGTATTTTAAGAGAGTCCTTGTGTCCTCAGATACGTGGGGCTACTCCAGTGGAGTTGACCCTGTAATCCCGGACACAGCGTCACACTAAGGTTGCTGAATCCATTGAGCGCCGGAACTCGCGAGGCGAGCGGTACTTCAGCGCGCTATGGGGATGCTTCTCGTTGTAATGCTCGAACGCGATGGCCAAGTTGCGTGCAGCAGTCGCTGCGTCCGGCTTCGGCATGAAGGCAACGTAGTCGAGCGTCATTGTCTTCACGAAGCTCTCGGCCATCCCGTTACTTTGGGGGCTGCACACCGGTGTGGTCAATGGCTTCAGGCCGATGGTCGCTGCAAACCGGCGTGTATCGTCGGCCGTATAGCCCGAACCGTTGTCGCTCGGCCACTCGATTTCGGACGGTGTATGCAGCTCGTTGCCAAACCGATTTTCCACTGCAGCCAGCATCACGTCTCGCACGATGTCGCCGCTGTGGCCTGCCGTCGTGGCCGCCCAGCTCATGGCTTCCCGGTCGCAGCAGTCCAGCGCGAACGTCACGCGCAGCGGTTCGCCGTTGTCGCAGCGGAACTCGAAGCCGTCCGAACACCAACGCTGGTTGCTGCGCGCCACGGCCACCTTGCCATCGTGCCGGCGTTGCTGCCGAGGCAGAGTCTCGGACGACGTTGCATCAGCAGACCATGCGTGCGCATGATGACCTGCCCCCGGTATTAGTACGAAGCACCGTTAGAGTCCGAGGTTAATAATTCCTGCGCTTTATGCGCCTGCGCGAACTGCGCCGGCGCCAGATAGCCAAGCGAGCTGTGAGGCCGCTCGGTGTTGTACTCGATACGCCAGTCTTCAATCAAGCGCCTGGCGCAGCTCATGGAAACGAACCAGTGCTCGTTCAGGCATTCATCCCGGAATCGCCCGTTGAAGCTCTCGATGTAGGCGTTTTCCACCGGCTTGCCAGGCCGGATGAACGTATGCGGTCCATTATCGGCGTCTACCCATCGGTGCACTGAGCGAGGAGCATAGGTGTCCACCTATTCTGGAGGTGGACACCTATGACAGACAAAGACTCAGAGTTAAGAGTAGTTCGGCGTAGCAGCGACGGGCGGCGCCGCTACGATGACAGAGGTAAACATGCATTGGTCGAAGCAGCGTTACGCCCGGGCGTATCGGTGGCCCGCCTCGCGCAGGAGCACGGGATCAACGCCAATCTGCTGCGCAAATGGATCACGAAATACCTGATGGAGCGCGAGAAAGGCACCTCGCAGGCACCATCTCATGAGGGCGGCGGCGACCCATCTTCGGATGAAGTGACGGAGGGAGTGGCCATCGATCTTCCGGGCTCGCGCAAGCTCATCGTTACCGCGACAACACCATCGCCATTCGTGCCAGTCGTTCCGGTGGCGCCTGCGCCGACGCCCACCTCGCCAATGCCGTCGATGACGCTCGCGCTGCATGTGCGTCTGTCGAATGGTGTTGAACTCGAACTGGGCCAATCCATCGCGACCATCGACGAACTGACGACCCTGGTTCAGATCCTGGGGAGGATGCCGTGTTCCGGTTCGACGACAATCTGAAGGTATATCTGCATCGCGATCCGGTCGATTTCCGCTACGGCATGAATAGCCTCTCGATTCTCGTTGAGCAGTCGATGCGATTGAATCCGATGGATGCGTCGCTCTACGTGTTCGGCAATCGACGTCGTGACCGGATCAAGATCCTCGCCTGGGATGGGAGCGGATTCTGGCTTATGACGAAGAGACTCGAGGCAGACCACTTCATCTGGCCCAGCAACAAGGCTGAGGTTGTAACGATGACGACCACCGTGCTGCATGCTCTACTCGACGGCGATGACATCACTACGATTCGAAGGCATCCAGTGCGGCACTATGCCCGGGTAAGCTGAACGCACACTGCAAGGCATGCGTTGTCTAACGACGCATGCCGATCAACGTCGCGATCTCCGCCGAAGAACTTAACGCGCTACTCGCGATACGCGAGGCGTACGGTGCGCTTCAGCGCGAGCATGAAGAGGTTCGCAGCGCGTTGCGCCTCGTGACGGCGCAACGCGATCTCGCCGAAGAGCGGCTCCGATCCTACCGTCACGAACTGTTCGGCGCAAGAAGCGAAGCGCGGGCCCCGGATCAGCCTGGCCTGTTTAACGAAGCGGAAGCGCTGGGCGCAAACGCGACGCCCGCACAGGAAGACATCCCGGAATCGATGGTCGCTGCGCATAAGCGCAAGAAGCGCGGTCACCGCAAGCCACTCGATCCCAACCTGCCGCGTGATGTCGTACGGCACGAATTGCCCGAAGCTGAACGTTTCTGTGCGAATGACGGGCACGCACTCGTCGAGTTCGGTGTGGAGATCAGCGATCCTTGACGTTTTGCGGGTGCTTGACGCTCTGAACGAGACGGCCAGCATATCGGTCTCCAGAGGCCCTACCCAGTCCGCAGTAAAATCTCGCCAGACCAGTCAACCGGCAGCAGAAGGCCGACCACAACAAATGAAAATCAAGCGCCTCCTTTTCGCCAGTCTGGCGTCCTGCATGGTCATCGGAATAGCGAGCTGTGACAGTGGCACGTCAGAAACCCAATCCGATACAAAGGCCAGCTCTGCCACCGAGGCCAGTGCAGCATCGGAAGCGAGCTGGCCTAAATCTGCGATTGTCAAACTCGCTCAGACGCCGGAAGAGAAGAGGTTTCTGGATGATGCGGGGTGTTTCGACGCCACCTGCTTCACCGCCGAGAAATTCGACCGGTTTATTGTCAAGAAATACCCTGACATTGCGAGGATCCATTTCCCGGTCTCGAAAGACCTCGAAGGCGACAAGGATGCGATGGACGGCGCCCGGATGGATTTCAGGCGGGGCCTTTACTTCGCTAAAGAGATTCGGCTCGCTGATGGCGAGTCGTTGTTCGATTTGCTCTCGAAGTGTAGTCGCAGCTTCGACCCCAACAACGTTGCTCAAATCGCCTTCGATCCGAAGACCGGCAAGAGATTCATCTTCCTTCAATACTTCCCGGTCTTCGTTCAGAAAGGAACGGGCAGGAACACAGACCTGAATCTGCTCTGGGACCGCGTGGGTGACGAGTTACGTGCGCGAAGCCCTTTCTTCTCGACCCACGTGCTTGTCAACAGTGATTTCCTCGCCCTGCATGGTATCGAATGCCGTTCGAACGATGCGCCAGTCGCTGTTGACGGGTGAACGTTGCCCGGAACCCACTACGGAGAAGCCATTCATCTCGCCGCGCCCCCAGCGGCTAGATCCCATTGCAGGTATCGCTCCCTGTCCCACGCGGCGCTTCATCGTCCGGCGAGAAGGCCCATTGCCTGCGCAGAAAGTCGTCCAATGGAACCTGGCCACGATTTTCATCGCGCTCACAGAAATAGTAGATCAGGGTATGGATGACCGAGAGCGACAGCGGCGTGTGAAGCAGCGAGTCGGCCAGCCCGCCCCCGCCGATTCGCGCCGGTCCGTTCGATGGATGGCAGGTGTAGGCCCCGTAGATGTCCACGGGGAAGATCGATATGAACGTCAGCGCGAAGATCATCGCCGCCGGAATCGTAGACCGCAATAAAAGTGACACCGTTGCGACGATAATTGTGTCACCACGCACGGGGCACCCGACCTCGTTGCCGACCGGACGGCGCTGAAGAGCGACCGCGGCAAACACCGCAGCCGGGCACAAAGTACCGGTGTCGCCCCCTCAGGGGACAGTCGAATCGCTCGGAAGCGGACGCTCGGGGAAATTGCATTTTCGGTCCAACACCATAGCTAGGAAGCTCCCAGCGCGTGCAACTTCAACGCACGATGCGGAACGCCCCCGTATGCCATGTACAAAGGTACGCTGCGGCCCCGCAAGATTAATTGAAGCTCGGCAAGCTTGTCCGGTTCGACGCGATATCCGAAAACCACCGCTCTGATTCTGCGTGGGTCAAAGGCCAGTTTTTGGTCGACCAATGTCGGATCGAGGGGTAGCGCAGGCTCCTGCAAAATAATGCGTGCCTCGCCTTCATAGGACCACTTCAAGCGTTTGCGCAGTGCCGTCATATCGAGGGCACAAAATGATTCGTCATCGGCCAGATCGAGAATCGGCACCTCGTCGCAGTATTTCACGCGGTAGGCGTTAAGCCACGGGGTGAGATGCATTTGGATGCAGACCCCTGAGTAACCGTCGGCATACGCTTGCCAAAGGCGATCGTTGTCCGGGGCTATTGCCATGCTCAAAATGCGCACCTGTCGATCGATCGCGGCATGGTACTCAGGGCTGCTCAGTCCCGCGAGTTCTTTAAGTCGTTCCACCGTCAGTTGAGCAAGCTCGTGCTGAATCTGCTCCTCGGTCGGCTGCTGAGGTCTGTGCCGCACACAACGCCTAACCCACGCCTCTACCGTGGCTCTATAGTTCGGATCGTCGAAGTCGCCAATGACCATCCCAGGCTTGCATTCGAGAGCATCGTTTAGCTGAGATGGCTTTGGGATGAAGATGCGGTGGTCGCGAAGTATCTCGACGGTATGTGCGAACGTCTTGTCACTCAGAGACTTGTATTTGTAGAGCGGTCCACGGTATAGATCGATTGAATTCGGGAGAGCATCGCTCATTTTCTTTCTTGCTCCTGTCTACCAGACCGCCGTTTTGCCGTGTCGATTCAGGAATAATTCTTGAGCGCATTACGTTGTGGTGGGCCACATCGTCGGACTCGTTGCGACGCGCCGCTCATGTGCCTCTCGCGCGTCGTCAACGCGTTTGATTATGTCGTTCAATTCCTGATCACGATGCCATTCGCCAGGCTTCGGTTCTGCGACCGGCGGTAGCTTCGCGTACGCGCGCAGGCGTCTCGCAAGGGCTGTCACATGGAGTGAAAGTTCGGCATAGTCGCGTTGCCGGGCCCAGAAGAATTCGGTATGGAAGGGGAAGTCCTCGTTGTACTCGTCGATGCCCCACAGCCTGCTCTCGATCTGCGCCTGCTCGTCTGGCAATCGCAATATCGCATACATGAGATCCTGCGGGAGCACCTTCCACTCGACGTCCAGTTCGAGCGGCTTGAACTCGGGCGGTTTGGTGGTAGGCACGTATTCTTCGTCGTTCCCAGCTGGACGTCCCTGTTCAGTTCCATCGTCCAAGGCGACATAGAAGCAGCGGTTTGCGATCCGCTCGAGATGCGATACGACGATGATCGCGAGGTAGACGGCATCCTTTTGACGTCTGGTTTTGCTGACCAGCCATTCCTTGACCGCGACGAACGAATTGCCGAGCAACACTCCACTAATGCCCGACACGGCCGATATGATGGCCGATACGCTTCCACTCTCCATGCCGTCTCTCCAGGCGTTGCCCTGCATGAGAGGGCGTCTTTGTCTTTGCGATTGTCAACGATTTGCGCGCCCAGACCTAGCGATCGCTTCTGGCCGAGGGCGTGTGAAAACGCAGGATAAGCGCGACGTCTGAGAAATGCGCCCCTTCAGATCGCGTTGTATCGGCCTGGCAGCGTCTTGGGAAGGGTAAAGCGACACTCAAAAACCGAGTACTTTCGCGTTTTCACACGCCCTCGGCCGACGACCGCCTGACGTAGCGGCCGAGAACCGCCTCTCACGGCGGCATGCTTGGGGCGACATTGCCGCACGCCGCGGCCCCATCGCTAACCGGATATTGGCGATATAGCGGCATTTTGCAGCAAAACTGTGCTCGTGCTGATCGAGCCGCTGGGATTCCAGGTGGCCCTGCTGCGATGCGAAGTGTCAGATTTAATGCGGACTGAGCCGAGGTGACGTTTTTACTGCGTTCGGAGTGGAAGCGAAAGTGTCACCACGGCCGCGCTTTACCGCGTCGTTGTCAGCCGCGCGCGGTGACCCATTTGTGCGGTCTACGGTTGACGACCGGGCCCCGCGAGCAGCGATGCGACGTTACCCCTGCTTAGGATCGGCCGGAAGCATGATCGCCTCGAACCGGTAGCCCGCCTGTTGCAGCAACTGGATCAGCCCCGCGTTACCCGGCAGATGCGCGGCACCGACCAGGACGAGGGCGTTGCCTTCATTGAGGTAGCGCTGCAGCGGCGCCATCCACGCGCGATTGCGCTCCGCGACCATCAGGCGGTAGAACGTCGCGGCGTCGGCCGGATCCGCGTAGCCGGTGTTCACCAGAGCAAGCACCGCGCCATAGTCGCCGCGGTTCAGCGCCGCGACGGTCGTCGCATAGTCGTTCGCGGCCTGCGGGCGAAACGCCCCGCCGTGCAATGAAGTAAAACTGGCAGCGTTACGGAAGCGAAAGTAGAAACAGGCGCCGCCATTCCCCCGCACGCGCGGCTCGCGACGATCATGGGATCACTAGCGCGTTCGGCGCTGTTCGGCTCAGGTTGATTGTCGGCGTTATCGTGCGGATGATGACCGGCGGTGGGTCAACAACTGGAGGTGGGAACGGGTACGGTTGTGGTTTGGGATTCGCCAGCAATTGAGGCGTTTCGGGATCGAGAACTTGATGCAATCCGGTCAGGCTATTCCCAAGATTGGCGAAGTGCGGATGAATGAACTGCCAGCCACGATCGTCACCGGATTCATATCGGCGGAAAATCCAGTAGCAGATTGTGTCCGCGAGCTGCATAAGCCGCGTGGCCCTTGAATCGACGAACAAGGGTACTTCCGCAAAGTTGCGTAGCCTCCCGCCGTTCGAGTGGCCGAAGTGCTTGAACGTGTGATGCAGCGCCTGCATGTTCTGTTCGTCGGCCGCGCGGTTCCGATCTAGGACGAAGATTCCGCGGGCTTGTTCCTTGTGCTTGGACCGATACTTGAGCGCAAGAAAGTCGTCGACTTTCGTGGCGAGCACTTCGAAGCAGTAGGGGAGGATATCCGCCGTTTTGAGGATCTGGCTCTTCTCGACGACCGCAGCAAACACGTTGACCCGAAGCTGGGAATTCTGGAGAAGACGCAGGATGTCGGCTGTAGCTTGTGCGCGATCTGCTGGCGCCAGCCTCTCCCAGCCATCTTTGCCGTTGCGCATTGGGGAAGCGTGCAACTCGAGATACTGTCCCCCAATCTTGTTTTGATACGCTGCAGCGATCAAATCCAGCTCTCGCTCGAGCCAATGGGTTTGGCGCTCAAATACTGTGACACCACCAAGCACGAAGAATTTCGTGTTCTTATCTGCCGGGGTCCCAGATTCGTCCAAGTATGACAGGTACATGCCACCCCCTAGCAGCAATGAAAACGGGCCGCATGCAGCGGCCCGTCGAAATTGGTAAGTCAGGTGGAACAATCGCCCAACGTGCTGCAAAAAGGTCAGCACTCCCGACTCATCGCTCATAGTAACAAATGCAAGTAAAGGAATCAACCGTCCGTCCGCTTCGAGAGTCCACGAGTCGAGGGCGCAATCATGCTGGCTTGTCCGCCTTCCAAGCGCAGCCCATTATTTGAGCGGGGACGGACCAATCGCATCAGTATTGCTTTACGCGTCGGGCGTCTTCGGGCGACGTGGCCGGGGCACCAGTGCGGGCGATTTCTTAGCAGCGCTGCCTCGTGGCGGCCGGCGGCCCCGCGCCGGCGCCGCAGATAGCTGCTGCCGCAGCGTCTCGAGCTCGCGGGCTTGTGCGGCGCTTACCGCCTCGGCGGCATCGAGCCGTCCCTGTAAGACCCCGAGTTCATGCTGTGCATCCCCCAGCCGGGTTCGCAAGCCTTCCGCTTCGGTCCGATGACGCTCGTCGCGCTGCTCGGCCCTGCGCACCGCAGCGTCGAGATCCTTCTGTAGCCGTGCGGCCGTTGCGCGTTCGCGTTCGATCTCCAGCAGGGCGCGCTTCTCGGCCGCCTGCAAGCGCGCCTCCGAGCGCTGCGCCGCCTCCCGCAGTTTCTCCAGTTCCTGCGCGAAATCCGCCCGCGCCAGGACCAGCGCCGCGTCGCGCTGGCCGAGCTCCGCCTGTAGTCGCCCGACATCGCCCTCGAGCGCGCGCCGCGAGGCCTCGCCGCCCGCGAGCGCCTGGGCGAGTTC
>NZ_JARCHA010000027.1:0-19942 GCF_048957895.1 Paraburkholderia sp. A1RI_3L | reverse complement strand
GCGAATGTCCAGAAAAGACCGCCATGACATGCAATGGCGGTCTTTTTTTCATTCTTCATAAATGAACGGTCGCGACGCGGCCCGGGTTCCGGTACATTGTCGTGCGCGGTAGCCATGCGTCTGCCTGGCACGCCGCCTGCACGGATGCGGCGGCCAAAGCCGCAGCACGCTGACGCGATGGCGTCGCCGGTATCTGCCGCAGCAGCCATGCGGGCGGCACCGCTTCGCCGCCAGACACAGGTGCAGGTGCAGGCGCGGGTGCAGGGGCGGCAGCAAACCAACGGAGCGAGCGAGGAGGAATCCCACATGACGCGTAACGACCTTGCGCAATACCTCATCGATGCGCGCCGCGAGCATCGCCTCATCGAGACGCTGTCTGCCGATGCGCTGCCGCCGGACGCGGCCACCGCCTACGCCATCCAGCAGAAGGTGATTGCGGGGCTCGGCACGACGACAGGCGGCTGGAAGATCGGCGCCCGCTCGCCCGGTGGGGAGGCGGCCGGTGCGCCCATTCCCGCCACGGCTGTGTACGAATCTCCTGCGCGGCTCGAGCGCGGCCTGTTTTTCCGTGTGCTGATCGAACTCGAAATCGCGTTTCGCTTCGGCCACGCCATTGCGCCTCGCAGCGAGGCGTATGCGCGCGACGAGGTGCTCTCGCTGGTCGGTTCCGTGCTGCCGGCTATCGAGATCGTCGATAGCCGCTTTGGCGGCTGGCCCAACGTCGCGCCGCTTGCGCAACTCGCCGACGCCCAGAACAACGGTGCGCTCGTGATCGGCCACCCCGTGTCCTATAGCGGTTTCGCGCGCACGTTCGACTTTGTCGCGCCCGAACTCGAACTGTCGTTTGACGGCCGTTCGCTCGTGCCCGAAGCGCCGGCCAATCCGGCGGGCGATCCCCGCGAACTCCTGGTCTGGTTCGTCAATCACTGCGCCGCCATGGGCATCACGATCGAGCCGGGCTGGACGGTTACCACGGGCTCATATGTGGGGGCCCATCGCATCGAAGGGCCGGGGGCGGTTCATGCGCATATCGACGGCCTCGGCGAGGTCGAGGTTTCGCTTCTTTAACGCCCGCCGCTTTTTTCCGCTTCTTTTCCGTTTCTTTTCTGCTTTCTTCCGCTCACTGCTGTTTCCCTGTCGCTGGCTGACGCGCAAGCGCCGTGACATGCTGTCCGCCTCCGGCGTGCGCATGCCGCATTCGCTGCGGTCGTGCCGTCTTCCTTCGGGTCCGGGTAGACCCTCTCGTGGATAACCCCTCTCGCTGACAACGTTTCGCCCGCCGTTATTGCAGGTGAAGCGCCACAGGTTTCACACATACGGAACACGCAACTTCGATCGGGCTGCAGCCTGCGAAACAGCAGGCATCCCCCTTGCACGGTGGGCGTGACATCGAAGCGCAGGAAGAAGTTGTAACACGCTACCAAGGCTGTAATCGCACAATGAGGTCGGCGCGTTGAAACGGAAAACGGCAGCGATATCCCCGGCGCTACCCATGCATGAACGCATGGCTTCGACAGACATGGTGAGACGAACCGGGTGGAACCACCAGAGCCTGTGCGTTGCTGAGCCGTGAGCAGCAACCATGGAAAGGTGCTAACGGGCATGGGCTGATGTGCCATGAACGTGACAGTGCGTCGCGTCGCGTCGCGTGACAGAGCGTGAAGGGGTTGGGGCAAGACGTCTTGATGTTGCCCATCGAGGCTTGCTTGACGAAGCAGATGTACCGCAGGAATGACGCAGCAGGGACGAAGATTGTAGGTGACGCTGTACGCGCTTTCCAGCGCGTTTTGCGCGAACGCAGTACGGCGCTTTTTTAGCAACGAGCCCGTGAAAAAAAATTTAAAAGGGTTTAGGATGAATTCGAGCGATGTCGTTTCCGATTAGCGCGCCGCGCACGACATCGGTCGCAGACTTCGGCGAGGAGGTAGCATGGATATCTACAGCAGTTTCGCGACCCGCTTCGAGAAAACGCGAGAGGAGGAACTCTCGCTCGAGGAGTATCTCGCGCTCTGCAAAGACAATCCCGCCGCGTACGCCACCGCCGGCGAGCGCATGTTGATGGCCATTGGCGAGCCTGAACAGATCGACACTCGCAACGACCCGCGGCTCTCGCGGATCTTCGCGAACAAGGTGATCAAGGTTTACCCCGCGTTCCGTGAGTTCTACGGAATGGAAGATGTGATCGAACAGGTGGTGTCGTACTTCCGCCATTCGGCACAGGGGCTCGAAGAGAAGAAGCAGATTCTCTATCTGCTTGGACCGGTAGGGGGCGGCAAGTCGTCGATTGCGGAGCGTCTCAAGCAGTTGATGGAGCGCGTGCCGTTCTACGCGATCAAAGGGTCGCCCGTGAACGAGTCGCCGCTCGGCCTGTTCGATTACGACGAGGACGGTCCGATCCTCGAAGAGCAATACGGAATTCCGCGACGCTACCTCAAGAGCATTCTGAGCCCGTGGGCCGTGAAGCGGCTTCACGAGTACAACGGCGACATCCGCAAGTTCCGCGTGGTGCGCCGCTATCCTTCCATCCTGCGGCAGATCGGCATTGCGAAGACCGAGCCCGGCGACGAGAACAATCAGGACATCTCTTCGCTTGTCGGCAAGGTCGATATCCGCAAGCTCGAACAATATGCGCAGGACGACGCCGACGCCTACAGTTACTCGGGTGGCCTGTGCCTCGCGAATCAGGGCCTGCTCGAATTCGTGGAAATGTTCAAGGCGCCGATCAAGGTGCTGCACCCGCTGCTCACCGCGACTCAGGAAGGCAACTTCAAGGGCACGGAAGGCTTCGGTGCAATCCCGTTTGACGGCGTGATCCTCGCGCACTCTAACGAGTCCGAGTGGAAGGCATTTCGCAACAATCGCAACAACGAAGCACTGCTCGACCGGATCTTCGTCGTGAAGGTGCCGTACTGCCTGCGCTACTCGGAAGAGATGAAGATCTACGAGAAGCTGCTGCGCAATTCGTCGCTTGCGAGTGCGGTGTGTGCGCCAGGCACGCTCAAGATGATGGCGCAGTTCTCGGTGCTCACGCGTTTGCAGGAACCGGAGAACTCCAGTCTTTTCTCGAAGATGCAGGTGTACGACGGCGAGAACCTCAAGGACACCGATCCAAAAGCGAAGTCGTACCAGGAGTATCGCGACTTCGCCGGCGTGGACGAGGGCATGACCGGCGTGTCCACGCGCTTCGCGTTCAAGATCATGTCGCGCGTGTTCAACTTCGATTCGACCGAGGTCGCGGCCAACCCGGTGCACCTGATGTATGTGCTCGAACAGCAGATCGAGCGCGAACAGTTCCCACCGGAAACGGAACAGAAGTACCTCTCGTTCATCAAGGATGTACTCGCCTCGCGCTACGCCGAGTTCATCGGCAAGGAGATCCAGACAGCCTATCTGGAGTCGTACTCCGAGTACGGGCAGAACATCTTCGACCGCTACGTGACGTACGCCGACTTCTGGATTCAGGACCAGGAGTTCCGCGACCACGACACGGGCGAGAGCTTCGACCGCGCGGCCCTCAACGCCGAACTGGAGAAGATCGAGAAGCCCGCGGGCATCAGCAACCCCAAGGACTTCCGCAACGAGATCGTCAATTTCGTGCTGCGCGCACGGGCGGCCAACGCGGGCAAGAACCCCGCCTGGATCAGCTACGAGAAACTGCGCGTCGTGATCGAAAAGAAGATGTTCTCGAACACGGAAGAACTTTTGCCGGTCATTTCGTTCAACGCGAAGGGGTCGGCGGAGGAACAGCGCAAGCACGAAGACTTTGTCAACCGGATGGTCGCCAAAGGCTACACGCCGAAGCAGGTCCGGCTCCTGTGCGACTGGTACCTGCGTGTGCGCAAGTCGTCATGAAAACGGCGGGCGTACAGCCCGCGCGAGCCTGCTTGACGGGGACCGCGCGGGCACCTTGCGAGACGCGGGCCGCATGGCCGCCGGTTGCGGGATGACGTACACGTACGTCGCATCCGCAACCCGCGCTTCGCCTCTCTAAAACTGGAGCGGGAGACCGGATGTGCTTCACCAGATCATCGACCGCAGACTGGCCGGCAAGAACAAGAGCATTGCAAATCGCGAGCGCTTCCTGCGTCGCGTAAAGAACTACATTCGTCACGCCGTTTCGGAAGCGGTGCGTGACCGCAGCATCAAGGACATTCAGAACACCCAGAGCATCACCATTCCCCGCAAGGACATCGCCGAACCGTCGTTCCGGCATGGCCCGGGCGGTCGGCGTGAAATGGTGCATCCCGGCAATGCCGACTACATTCGCGGCGACCGCATTCCGCGGCCCCCGGGCGGCGGCTCGGGCGGAGGCGGCAGCCAGGCGAGCAACGAAGGCGAGGGGCAGGACGACTTCGTCTTCGAACTCTCGCGCGAAGAGTTCATGCAGTACTTCTTCGACGACCTGGAGTTGCCGCGGCTCGTCAAAACGCACCTGCTTGCCGTGCCCACGTGGAAGAGCGTGCGCGCAGGCTGGGCCGCTGAAGGCACGCCGAACAACATCGACGTGGTGCGCTCGCTGCGCAGCGCACTCGGCCGGCGCATCGCGCTGGGTGCGCCGCTCGTCAACGAGCTGCACGAACTCGAACGCCAGCTCGAAGAGCTCAAGGCCGACCCGGCGGACCGGCGCGAAGAGATCAAGCTGCTCGAAGACGAGATCCATCATCTGCGCGGCCGCATCTGGCGTATTCCGTTCATCGATCCGTTCGATCTGCGCTACGTGAACCGCGTCAAGCAGCCGCAACCGTCCAGCCAGGCGGTGATGTTCTGTTTGATGGACGTTTCGGGTTCGATGGACGAGCAGCGCAAGGATCTGGCCAAGCGCTTCTTCATCCTGCTGTACCTGTTCCTCAAACGCAATTACGAGCGCATCGAGGTGGTGTTCATCCGTCACCACACGCGCGCCGAAGAGGTCGACGAGGACACGTTCTTCCATTCGACCGAAAGCGGCGGCACGGTGGTGTCGAGCGCGCTCGAACTCATGCGCAAGATCATCGAAGAGCGCTACTCGCCGACTGAATGGAATATTTACGGGGCGCAGGCGTCGGACGGCGATAACTGGACCGACGACTCGCCAAAGTGCCGCAAGATCCTTTCGGATGACATCCTCGATAAGGTGCGGTATTTTGCCTATATCCAGGTGACCCCCGAAGAGCAGAACCTCTGGCTCGAGTACGCCCAGTTGGCGGAAACCGTCCCGCACCTTGCGATGAAGAAGGTGGAAACGGCCGCCGATATCTATCCGGTGTTCCGGGAGCTGTTTGAAAAGCAGGCGGCCGCATCATGACGACCCGGCATCTGGATAACGAAGCGCGCGGTTACCAGCCGGAGCGCGGCAAAGACGCGGGCTCGCAGAACCACGACGAGCCGCGCGTTCAGAAGGAAGCCGCGCAGAGCGCAACCGAGCAGGGTGAAGCGCGGGGGCGCACCGAAATGCCCGTCGCCGGGCAAAGGGAAGTCCGTATGAACGTAGCCGACAGAAGGCCGTTGCCGTGCCCGTCAGACTGGACCTTTGAGCTGATCGAAGAGTACGACACGCATATCGCCCGTGTTGCGGAGCAATACGAACTCGACGTCTACCCGATCCAGCTCGAAGTCATCAGCGCCGAACAGATGATGGACGCCTACGCGTCCGTCGGCATGCCGGTCAATTATCGGCACTGGTCGTTCGGCAAACATTTCCTCTCCACCGAAAAGAGCTATCGCCGGGGCCAGATGGGCCTCGCTTACGAGATCGTCATCAACTCGAACCCCTGCATCGCGTATCTCATGGAAGAGAACACGATGACGATGCAGGCGCTCGTGATCGCGCACGCGGCGTACGGGCACAACTCGTTTTTCAAGGGCAACTACCTGTTCCGGCTCTGGACCGACGCGCACGCCATCATCGACTACCTCGTCTACGCGAAGAACTACATCGCCGAGTGCGAGGAGCGCTATGGGCTCGACCGCGTCGAAGAGTTGCTCGACTCGTGCCACGCGCTCATGAACTATGGCGTGGACCGCTACAAGCGGCCGCAAAAGCTCTCACTGGAGCGCGAGGCAGCGATGCGCCGCGAACGCGAGGCGTATCTGCAGTCGCAGGTGAACGACCTGTGGCGCACCTTGCCCACACGGCCGTTGCAGATGGCCGAAGAAGTCGAAGAACGTTTTCCGCCTGAGCCGCAGGAAAACCTGCTGTATTTCGCGGAGAAAAACGCGCCGCTGCTGCAGCCGTGGGAGCGCGAAGTCATCCGCATCGTGCGCAAGATCGGCCAGTACTTCTATCCGCAGCGGCAGACCCAGGTCATGAACGAAGGCTGGGCTACCTTCTGGCATTACACCCTGCTCAATACGCTCTACAACCAGGGCAAGCTGGAAGATAGCTTCATGATGGAGTTTCTCCATTCGCACAGCAACGTGATCTACCAGCCGCCCGTCACCAAGCCCTACTACAGCGGCATCAATCCATATGCGCTTGGTTTTTCGATGATGAGCGACATTCGCCGCATCTGCGAGTCACCTACGGAAGAAGACCGGCAGTGGTTCCCGGAACTGGCGGGCAGCCCCTGGCTGCCGGCGCTGCACTACGCGATGCGCAACTTCAAGGACGAGAGCTTCGTGGCGCAATATCTGTCGCCGCACCTGATCCGCGAAATGCGGCTCTTCTCGGTGCTCGACGACGACATGCGCGATGCACTCGAAGTCTCGGCCATCCACGACGACAGCGGCTATCAGTACGTGCGTCAGGCGCTTTCGCGGCAGTACGACATCCATCACCGCGAGCCGAACATCCAGGTGTGGTCGGTCAACACGCGTGGCGACCGGAGTCTCACACTGCGCCACTTCATGAGCGACAACCGGCACCTGTCGAGCGATAGCGACGAGGTACTCAAGCACATGGCGCGGCTCTGGCAATTCGACGTGTACCTGGAGAGCGTGGACGAGAACGGTACGGTCAGGAAGCGCTACGAGTGCCGGTACGTGCCGCCGGCGCTGAGGCTCTAGATTCGCGCAAAACGGGCAGGGAGCATGGCGGGCTTCCTGCTCAGCGGTTATAGCGACCACTGCGCCACAGCAACATGCCATGCAAGGCCAGCCTCCGGGCTGGCTTTTTTTGTTGCCGCCGGTCTTAAGCGACGGCCTCCATAGCACGCGCGGACGATCCCCCGGCGTCATTAGCCGGAGCGCACATCGGCATTCACCCGCCGCGCATTCCTTTCTAAAACTATTCAGTCAGCTTTCTGGGATATCCGCTAAGATACGCCGGCGCCGAATCTTACGATCTGCCGACTCCGGCGCGCGCCCGCCCAGCAAGAGGCGGGGCCGGCAAGGCGGCATCACGACCGCCGTCTCTATCCAGCCAGAGGACCCACCCAGCATGACAGACCAGACCGCTATCGCCGCGCCCGATGCCGCAGACGTGCGCCGCCGCATTTTCGCCATTGTCGGGGCATCGTCGGGCAATCTCGTCGAGTGGTTCGACTTCTACGTCTACTCGTTCTGCGCGCTGTATTTCGCCCCGGCGTTCTTCCCTAGCGGCAACACCACGACGCAGTTGCTCAACACCGCGGGCGTGTTCGCCGCGGGCTTCCTGATGCGTCCTATTGGCGGCTGGTTCTTCGGCCGGCTCGCGGACCGGCATGGCCGGCGCACCGCGATGATGATCTCGGTCTTCATGATGTGCGGCGGCTCGCTCGTCATTGCCGTGCTGCCCACCTACGCGCAGATCGGCGCACTCGCGCCGGCGCTGCTGCTCGTCGCCCGGCTGTTTCAGGGTCTTTCCGTGGGCGGCGAATACGGCACCAGCGCCACCTACATGAGCGAGGTGGCGCTGCGCGGCCGGCGCGGCTTTTTCGCATCGTTCCAGTACGTGACGCTGATTGGCGGACAACTCTGCGCGCTGCTCGTGCTCGTGATCCTGCAACAGGCGCTCAGCAGCGAAGAACTCAAGGCGTGGGGCTGGCGCGTGCCGTTCGTCGTAGGCGCACTCGCGGCCCTCGTGTCGCTCTATCTGCGCAAATCGCTCGATGAAACCACGACGGAGGAAACCCGCCGACGCCGCGAAGCCGGCACGCTGCGCGGCCTCTGGCAGCATCGCGGCGCATTCCTGACGGTGGTGGGCTTCACGGCGGGCGGCTCGCTGATTTTCTATACGTTCACGACCTACATGCAGAAGTACCTCGTCAACACGGCCGGCATGCACGCGAAGACCGCGAGCAATGTGATGACGGGCGCGCTCTTCGCCTACATGGTCATGCAGCCGCTGTTCGGCGCATTGTCGGACCGTATTGGCCGGCGCAAGTCCATGCTGCTGTTTGCCTTCTTCGCCGTGCTCGGCACCGTGCCGCTGCTGCACGCGCTCGCGAGCGTGACGAGCCCGGTCGCGGCCTTCGTGCTCGTTACGATCGCGCTTGCCATCGTGAGTTTCTATACGTCGATCAGCGGCCTCATCAAGGCCGAGATGTTTCCGCCTGAAGTGCGCGCAATCGGCGTCGGTCTCTCGTATGCGGTGGGCAACGCGATCTTCGGCGGCTCGGCCGAGTACGTCGCGCTCTGGCTCAAGCAGGCGGGCAGCGAGTCGATGTTCTACTGGTACGTCACGGCCATGTGCGCACTGGCCGGCATCGTGTCGCTGCGCATGCGCGATCCGTCCGCGGAAGGTTATCTGCGGCGCGAACCCTGATGTCGGAAGCTGAAGGGCAGGGCGCGCGCCGCGCGCCCTTGCGAACGCTTCAGCGACACACTCAGGGCAGCCGCACCCTGGTCGTGTCCACCACCTGCTCGCCCGCCAGGGGCGCCGGTTCCTCGTGCGCCTGCCGCGCTGCCTTGCCGATCATGAGCAGGTGATAGTAGAGGCGAGGGCTCAGTCCGTAGCGGTAGGCGTGCAGATGGCGGAGTGCGAGATTGAGTCCCGCGCGGGCCTGTCCGTTGCGCGCGTAGAGCGAGACCACGATGGGCACGAGGCGGCGCAGCGCTACCTTGCGGGCCGGCTCGAGTGCCGCAGGCAGCGCGAGTCCCTTTACGAACTGCCACGCGGCCATCGACGCCGCGCTCGTCGTATGGCGCGTGGACTGCGAAACGGAGACGTCGGTCTTGCGGTAGCACGACACGTATTCGTGCACATAGCAGACCTGCTGCGCCGCGAGGCACAGGCGCGTGCCGAACACGAAATCGCAGCACGTGCCGTAGTGTCCGTCGTAGCCGATGCGCTTCACGAGCGCCGCATTGGCCATCCACCCATTGTTGGGAAACATCTGCACGAGACCCACGCGGCCCGGCTGCGGCTGCAGTCCCGCTGCGCGCGGCGTTCGATGGAATGCTGCGTTGAGCTTGCGACTCGCCGTGAGATCGACGCGCCCGTGCTGGTCTACCTCGTATTGATTGCCGAACGCCACCTCGAGCCCCGGATGCCGCTCCCATTGCGCAAGGAGCCGCTCCACGCCGTTCGTGATGAGGGAGTCGTCGTCGTGGATCAGGAGAATCTTGTCTCCGCTTGCGCGGGCAAAGAGGCTCTCGACGTTGCGTGCCTGGCCCAGCGGCGGCGTATTGCGCTGGTAGACCACGCGCGGCTCGTGCCGGTAGCGCGTGGCGATGAGCCGCTCGGTGCGGTCGTCGCGGGAGTCGTCGCCGATCAGGATCTCGAGGTCGGCGTGGGTCTGTCCGAGACACGAGTCGATGCATCGCACGATCAGGTGCGGACGGTCGCACGTCGGCAGGCAAATGGAGACTTTGGTACTTGTCGTCATGACACGCTCCGGTCGTGGAAGGCGCCGCGGCGGTATTCGCAATGCGAACTTTTGCCGGGTGGCATGACGGTAGTTGAAAAAAACTCGAAAGAAATCGGAAATTATTCGCCGCGCGTGGCCGATACGAAAAGCGCGTGCGTAGCGCGAAAAAACCAGACGAAAGGCGAGAGAAGCGCGAATTTATCTCGAAACCGTCTGAGGAATGAATGTTGCGGCGCAGTAAGGCGAGGTGAGGATTTTGCCGAAGCGCTTTGGCGAAACCGCCATGCGAGACACGCTGACCGGGCCGGCAGGCCGCCGCAAAGCGACCTATGCTGGATGGCACACGCGCTGTTTTCGTCGACCGCTCTTTTCATGGAGGTGCGTCATGCCGATGTCAGCCACCCTTGAGGAGTGCCTGCGCAGCAAGGGCTCCCGCTACGAGATCGTGCATCACCCCTACAGTCATTCGAGTGTTGAGACCGCGGTCGCGGCGCACGTGCCCGGCGACCGGCTGGCCAAGACGGTGCTGCTCGAAGACGAGCAGGGCTACGTGGCCGCAGTGTTGCCCTCCACCTACGCTGTGCGGCTCTCCGAGCTATGGGCGAAAACGGGCCGCCGCCTGACGCTTGCGCGGGAGATGGACCTGCGCGAGCTCTTCAAGGATTGCGACGTGGGCGCGCTGCCGCCCGTTTGCACCGCCTACGGGATGACGACGTATCTCGACGAAAGCCTCGCGCAGCAGCCGGACATTTACTTCGAGGCCGGCGATCACGAAGAACTCGTCCACATGGGCCCCGAGCAGTTCCTTTCGCTCATGGGCGACGCCGAACGCGCGCGGTTCGCGCATCGCATCCAGCGGCTCGCGATCTGAACGCTGCGGTCCGGCCGGCTGGCGTCGGCGCCGTGCAGCGCGCGGACCGGCGATCTTTGGCGCCGGCCTTCGCGCGCCGTAGTCACGCTTGCTCGACGCCTGCTTGTCCATCGCGCCGGCATCAGCCCAGCCGGAACACGGAGACCGCCGACCTGAGCCGCCCCGCCTGCCCGTCGAGCGACGATGCGGCCGCCGCGGCCTGTTCCACGAGGGCCGCGTTCTGCTGCGTGACTTCATCCATTTGCGCAACGGCCTTGCCGACCTGCTCGATGCCGGTGCTCTGTTCATCGGAAGCGGCCGAGATCTCGCCCATGATGTGCGCCACCTGGCCGATGGCGCGCACGATGTCGTTCATGCGCTCGCCCGCCACTTCCACGAGCCGGCTGCCGCTGTCCACCTTGCCGACCGACACCTCGATCAGTTCCTTGATGTCCTTCGCGGCTGCCGCGCTGCGTTGGGCGAGTGAACGGACCTCGGCGGCTACGACGGCGAATCCGCGTCCTTCTTCTCCGGCGCGCGCCGCTTCGACGGCGGCGTTGAGCGCAAGGATGTTGGTCTGAAACGCGATGCTCTCGATCACCGTCGTGATATCGGCAATCCGCCCGGACTGCTGCGAGATCTGCTGCATGGTGTCGACCACCTCGCGCACGGCAGCGCCGCCGCGTTCCGTGGCGAGCCGCGCGGTGCTTACGATGCCGTTGGCCTCGCGGGCGTTGTCGGCGTTCTGCTTGACCGTCGCCGTGATCTGCTCCATGCTCGCGGCCGTTTCTTCGAGCGATGCCGCCTGCTGTTCGGTGCGTTGCGAGAGGTCGAGGTTGCCTTGCGCGATCTCGCCGGTGCCCACGGCGATCGCGTGGGTCGCAGACTGGATTTCGGCAATCGTGGCCGCAAGCCGCGTCTTCATTTCGCCGAGCGCGGCCAGCAAGCTGCCTTTACCGGCGCGCGTCGCATCGAACGCGATGCCGAGGTTGCCGTTGGCGATCTGCGTGGCCACCTGCGCGGCGTGGGCCGGCTCGCCGCCGAGCGTGCGCCGCACGCTGCACAGCACCGCCCACGCGATGCCCGCAAGGGCCGCCGCGATGACGAGCGCGATGCTGCCGAGTACGATGGCGAGCCGGTTGAAGGCGGCGTTGATGTCGTCGTAGAAGAAGCCCGTGCCGATCCACCAGTCCCAGTCGGGAATGGACACCACGCCCTGGAGCTTCGGCTCGACGTCCGCATCGGGGCTGCGCCTGATCAGCACGTCGACGAGCGCGAAGTGCGATTGTGCCATGCCGGCGCGGTAGGCTTCGCTGTCCGTGAGTCCCTCTGTCGTGCGGTTGCCTTTGGCCCGGGTGCCGATGAACTTCGCGTTCGGGTGCACGAGGTTGATGCCGTCCGAGGTCGTGACCCAGTAGTAGCTCTTCGTGTTCGCGTTGAGCTGCGAAAGCGCGACTTTCGCCTGCTGCTGGGCCTCGTCGCGCGTGAGCGTGCCGCGCGCCTGCAACGCGCGGTACGCGTTCACGAGATGCTCGGCCTTCGTCAGGAGAATGACGATCTCTTCGCGGCGGCTCTCGATGAGCGCGCCCCGCAGTGTCTGCAACGCCATGGCGGCAAGCAGCACGACGCCGAGCAGGGCGGCGCCGACGAGCAACAGCAGTTTCGTGGACAGTTTCATGTGGGTCATGTGGGTGATGTGGCGGCGTGGGTGCAAGGTAGAGAGGCTCTATTAACTATCTGGTACATATATCGGCGCGGCCCTTCAACGCTTGAGCCACGGCGGCTACGGGGTAACCCGCGATTCGTGCGGTGATCGCACGCATCGATGAATGCTTTTGTGAAGGATCAATCCGCGCAGGAAACTTCATGCGCGAATGGCTTGTCTGGCCAATGCAGGCCGGCCCAGTGACGACAGCGCCGTGAGCCGGCGCCGACAACAGTAGAGAAGGGGAGAAACAACAATGAGCGGCGATCAGACGTCGTGGAAAGCGTATCTGGCGTTCCTGTCGACGCCCGTGGACGAAGCGCGTCCATTCGTTCTGGAGACCGGGCAGGCGGTGTCGCTGCATTTCGATCACCTCGCGACGCAGAGCTTCATGTCGCTGCGCCAGCCAGACCGGCTCGTGCTGCCTTATACGCGGGCCATGATGGGATTCCTGCTGCTGCAGCCCGCGCCACGGCATATCGCGATGATCGGGCTCGGGGGCGGGTCGCTTGCGAAGTACTGCTATCGCCATCTGCCGCAGGCGAAGGTCACCGCGATCGAAATCAATCCGGAAGTCATCGCGCTGCGCGACACGTTCCGCATTCCGCCCGACGACGCGCGCTTCGAAGTGCTCTGCGCGGACGGCGCAGACTACATCGGCCAGGTCGGGAGCGCCGGGCCATTGCTAGACGTGATCCTGCTCGATGCATTCGGCGCCGACGGCATGCCCGAACGATGCACGAGCGTCGAGTTCTTCGCAGCGTGCCGCGAACGCCTGACGGACGGCGGTGTGCTCGCCATCAATCTCGGCAATGACGATCCGGCGCTGCCGCAGCAGCTCGCCCGGCTTGAAAGCGCGTTCGGCGCGTCGCGTTCCGTCTTCCCGGTGGCGACGGGAGACAACTACCTGGCGTTCGCCTGGAAGGAGGCGCAGGCTTTGCCGTCAAGACAGGTGCTTTTCGACCGGGCGCATGCCCTGGCTTGGGCGCGCAACCTCGGCTTGAGGGCGACTGCGCAGCGTTTGAAGGAGGGCGAGTGCTTCGACCCGAAGCGGCTCGTCTGGCACGAGCCGGGCATTTCGCACTGGAAGGTGCCGGACTGGACGAGGTCCGACTGACTGTGAACGATCGCGCCGAGGGCAGCCTAGCGTTCGGCGCCGTAAAACCAGTCGAGCATGTCGTCGATCACCGGCACGACCGCAAGCGAGATCAGCAGCGCGGCGAGCGGCACCGTCGAAACATACCCTACATGCTTGAACCCGACCGCACCCGCAAGGCCGCCCGAGAAGAACATGGCGAGCGTGGTGGCGTGAATCTTCAGCTTTTCGCGGTTCGCGATCACTGTTTGGGCGTCCGTGCCGACTCGCGACGAATTCCAGTAGAACAGCTTGCCTAGCTCGATGCCGATGTCGGTGACGATGCCGGTCATGTGCGTCGTGCGGATCTCCGCGCCGGAGAGCTTCGTGATCATCGCGTTCTGCAGCCCCATGATGAAGCACAGCAGAATCACGGTGACCGGCACGAAGGCCGCCTCCCATAACGCCAGGTGACTGCCGAGCAGGCCGAACAGCAGCAGCAGGGTGGCTTCGATGAGCAGCGGCAAGACGTACTGGCTGTGCAGGTCGCGCCGGCGCCCCCAGTTCACGAGCACCGCGGAACAGCCGGCGCCGATCAGGAACGAGATGAGCGAGCCGATGCCGGCCAGCACGAGTTCGATGTCGCCGAGCGCGAGCTGGTCCGCGATGGTCGATACGACGCCGCTCATGTGCGAGGTGTATTGCTTGACCGCCAGAAAGCCACCGGCATTGGTGGCCCCGGCGATGAACGCGAGCTGGAAACCGAGCTGGCGGTTTGCGCTCGTCTTGCGGTCTTTACCCGCGAGGCGTCGAAGGTAGTGCGCAGGCATGAATGTGTTCGCGAAATGGACCCCGGTCCGAGGCGGCAGGCGCGCCGTTGCACCTGCCGGGCGCGCACGGCGGCGTACGCGCGGACCGGGTAATGCTTATAGCATGTTAACCATATTAACATGCCATGTAACACTGCCTGCGTGAGCGTTACCGGTCGCCGCGCCGCCGGAAGGCCCACCATCCCGCCAGCGCCGTGAAGCCGGCCACCAGCACCACCATGAGCCAGAAACCGTGCTTGTTCTCGGAGAAAGGCACGCCGCCCACGTTCATGCCGAAGAAGCCGGCCACGATATTGATCGGCAGCGCAATCACCGTCACGAGCGTCAGCGTGAAGAGCGTGCGGTTGTTCTGCTCGTCGAGCCTCGAGGTGATTTCTTCCTGCAACAGCCTGATGCGTTCGACGAGGCCCGCGAGGTCCGAGAGCACCACCGAAAACTCTTCGGTCGACTCGCGCAATTCCTGCAGGTCTTCGGGCAAAAGCCAGGCGGGCGGCTTCGCGAGCAGACGGAAGATCGAGCCCGGCTCGGGCGCGAGCATGCGCTGCAGGCGGGTGAGGGTGCGGCGCATCGCGCCCAGCTGTGTCCGGTTGGCCGTGGGGCGTTCGGAGAGAAACCGGTCTTCGATGCGATCGACGTCGACGCTCGCGCGCCGCAGGATCTGCATCATCAGGTCCGCCTGGTCGCGCAGCAGATGAATCAGCAGTTCGGCCGGGGAGCGAAAGCGCTCGCCGTGCCGCACGCTTTCACGCAGCGTGTCGATGGAGCGCAGCGGCTTGGCGCGCGCCGTGACCATCATCGTCCTGTCGACGTAGACCCACATCGTCGCGATCTCGGACGCTTCCAGGTCGAGTGTGAACATCACGTCGTTCACGACGGCGCGCAAGGTGCCTTCCTGCTGCTCGATGCGCGTGGAGTGCGAACCCTCGCGCAGGAATTCGTAGAACGTCTCGGGCAGACGCAGATGGGCGCGCATCCAGCGCTCGCTGGCCGCATGGGCCAGATTGAAATGCAGCCACAGAAATTCGCCGGGCTGGGCGGGGCTGTCGGTAAAGCTCGCTGCCGTGTCCGCGTCGAGCGTCTCGCCCGCAGCATCGGACGTGAAGCGAAAGCCGCAGATCATGCCTGCCGTGTCGGCGCCATAGCTTTGAAGGGTCGTCTCAGGTTTCATCGACTGTGTCCGCTGTTCTCGAACGCAGCGCCTTTCGGCCACCGGCCGGTCGCACGCGAGCCGCGCTCGATGCGTAGCGTACGCCAGCCAGGCGGAAGCTGGATGACAGCCGTACGAAAGCGGCAGCCGGAAGCGTGACGCAGGGCGGGGCGGTGACGGTCGGCGCCCTGTTGCGGGTTCGGGCGGGCGGCCTGCGCGTTGGCCCGTTCGCCCGTCCTCGGTCGCGCGAGGCGCGGGGCTTAGCGTGCGCCGCGCATCCAGAAGGTGGGATCGGCCGGCACGGCGGCGCTCGTCGTGCGGCGCCTCGGTGCGCCATAGGCACCGTGCGCCCGGGTGCGATGGATGGACGACGGCCGGCCGCGTGGCGCGATGGGCGCCTTCATGGCGTCGACGGTGCAGCCGATGTACCACGCGAGACCCGCGCCCATGGTGCCGAGACTGAACGTGTGCTGGCTGACGTCGTCCTCGCTCAGGACGTGAGACGCCCGTTGCTGGTCGTACGCGACATAAGTGGAGAGCGCCCGGGACGCGGCGGCCACCTGGACGAGCGCGAATGCGGCCGTCTTGATCTGATAGGCCTCTTTGCTTTCGCCCACAGGTGGCGCGTCCACGCGCGCGAGGGCGTCCGCGAGCGCCTTGAGTTCGCGATGCAACGCCCAGGCCGGATAGTACGGTCGCAGGCGGAGCGTCTGTAGTCGCGCCCGGCTTTGCGCGTCGTCGGCCGCGCCGTATTCGACGCCGAGATACTTGTCTTCGTCCGGCGGCACCTGCTCGACAAGGGCGTCGAGCCTTGCAACGGACTCCGTGTCGCGCGCGATCTCGCTTTGCCGGGTCTCGACACACTCGGCCTTTCTGTCGGGCGCGGGGCTATCGAGCGCGGGAGCCGCCTGCGCCAACGTGCTGGCCACGGCGGCGGCCATGGCGACCAGATGCCTGAACATGGTGTCTCCCTGTCTGCTTTTTGTGGCGTCCCTGGAGCAATCGGCGTGCGCGGGGCCGGACGCGAGTCCTGTGCGCTGACACAATGAATCTAGGAGGCGGAGGTGGAGCGGTCAATCGCGGAAACGGTGTGGGCGCGCGACAAGGTAAGCGTAAATTCCTGTCATAAGCATTTGGTTATGGAAACGCGCAAAATCATTTCGAACTGAGCTGGATGTGCTGCTTGACCCGATCCGCTGGCTCGACGCAATCGGGGGCTTCGGCATCGCACTTGCCGGCGTTCCGGCATCAAAGCATGCAGCCGATGGCGCGTCTCCTTTTTCCAACCCAGGTACGTCCGTGACGATGCAGTCTGGGTGCGCGCCGGCTTTCGGCGCGATCACGCGATATCGCGCTCGGGGGTATCCCGCGTCTGACCCAGCGATTCCGTGATCACCCGATTTCTTCCCGCGCGCTTCGCCGCATAGAGCAGGTGATCGGCGCGCGCCAGCAACGCCGCGACCGCCTCGCCCGGCCGATACGGGGCAACGCCGGCGCTCATCGTGACGCAGACCGTAGCGTCGATTTCGTTGAAGCGTGAAGACGCCAGCACGGTGCGCAAGCGGTCTGCAATCTGAAACGCGGACTGTTCGTCAGCGCCTGGCAGCAGAAGCACGAACTCCTCGCCGCCGATACGCGCTACTACGTCTTTCTCGCGCACCGCGGCACGCAGGATGGCGGCGAACCGGCGCAACACCGTGTCGCCGGCCGCATGTCCGTAACGGTCATTGATGGATTTGAATTTGTCGATGTCGAACGCGATCAACGCGAGCGGGTAGTTGTGCCTGTCGGCAATGCGGTGGCGCGCGACGCGTTCAAAGGCACGCCGGTTCAACGTTTCGGTGAGCGGATCGAGATCGCGCTCGAGAGTCAGCCGGTCGATCACGTCGGACATCGCGGCGGCCAGCAGCACGAGTCCCAACACAGCGCCCATCAGGGCGAGCGACAACTGTAGCAAGACCCAGAAAATCGTTTGCCCGAAGGGTGCAGTGCTATGAGGTAAAGGCCGGATCGTCGTGAGCGGCGTCCTGATGAAAAAACTCGCGCCGAAGATCAGCAGCACCCAGAGAAGCACGTGGTTAACGATGCGCCCATTGCAGCGCTTCCTGAAGCGGAGCGCGGTAATCATCATCAGCAACCCGGCGCTGAGATTCAGAATGTAGACGCGCACGAGCAGATTCGGCGCCACGAAGGAGAAGTAAAACATGCCGCCCATCACCAGCGCGAAGATCGACGCATGCGTTGCCAGCCTGAAGTGAAGCCCCGCCCTGCGTAACACACCTTCCGCTAACAGTTGAATGCTTGAGACATAAAACGTCGCCGATATCAGCGCGTTCCATCGCCACTCATCCGGCAGGTGACAGATCTGCACTGCCGAACCGAAGGCGAAAGCAGCAAAAGAAGCGGCGAGAAAGCGGAGGTAGCGCAATCGTCTATCGTAGATCCATGCACAGGCAAAACCGAGCGAGAAGACGGCCGTGATACCTGGGATGATCAGTTGAACGAGTTGATTGGGTGTTATCTGAGCGGGCATATGGCTCGTTCCCCACTGACGGGCACGAAGTTGCCGGACCTATGGGTTGGCGGTTCTCACGGTGTTGTCGTTCGGGGCCGTTGACGACGCCTCCCCAAAAACTATATAGCACCCGATGTGACGGGAGAATTTTACGCCCGGTGAGCGAAAGCCCTTGGGTTGGCCGCCTTGAAACTGCTGCTATCGACGGACACGATGTCTTTATTGAGCGGCACTACCGGATGATAAGTTTGCGGCATCCGGTCCGTTGCTCGAGCGGTTGTCCGATCCGCTCACGATGGAGTGCTTGTCGTTCGCGTCGCCCCAATGGAGCCGGTCTCGAGGAGGAATTGTCTCCGGTTGCCTCGTCAGGCTCAGAGTCGATAGACGAGGGCGCTCATCGGGCAAAGGTGGTCGTACGTTTGCTCAGCGCCTGGGTCCCATACGGCAAAAGATCGACGACGTGAACAATCTGGTTGTTGACGTCAACAGGGATCCTGCCGGGCCAGCGTGCGATAAAGGGCACGCGCAAGCTGCCTTCCATTGCATATGGTAGGTGCCTGTCCACGGCCAGCCGTTCCCCGATACGGCGCGCGCAATTCGGGACCGTTTAGCAGCCGTTGGTTTAGCGCTCGTTCTTCGATTTCCGCGACGTGACGGACGGCCGTTTCAAAGGCCGATTAGCCAGCGGTGTCGACATTACGAGCGAAGTGCGGGTTTCGCCATACAGGTTGATCCTCTCGATCAACCGCTCAAGGTCGGTCATATTCGTTGCCACCAATCGCATGATGTACGAGTCAGCCCCGGTCACGTGATGGCATTCCAGTACCTCAGGGATCGTGTCGAGCAGATTGAGAAACTTCGCTTTCGCAGGTTGAGGGACCGTAATTCCTATCAATGCGCTCACCGCGTAGCCCGCCATAACGGGATTGACTCGGGCGGCGTAACCCTCGATAACCCCGGCTTCTTCGAGACGTTTTACGCGCTCCGTCACCGCAGGCACCGACAGATGGACCTGACGGGCAAGTTCTGTATAGGTTATGCGGCCATGCTGCTGCAAAAGCGAAAGTACCTTCCAGTCCAGGTCGTCCATGACGTCGATATCTTTAAGGTTAAATTGCCAATTTACCTTAAAAATTGCATTCAGCGGCCTGCAAATAGTGCCTACGATGTGTTTCCGTAGCAACGCATATCGTAGGAGCAGAAAAATGCTGTTCATCAAATCTGTCGCGATGGGTTTCTCCATCGCAGCCCCGGTCGGCCCAATCGGCATGCTATGCATCCAGCGAACCCTGAGTCGTGGTTTTCGCTCCGGTTTCGCTACAGGCATCGGTGCGGCATGTGCAGATATGGTCTATGGACTGCTGGGCGCACTGGGCATCGCAGCCATTGCGACGACCCTGCCGGTACTAACCATCGCCCTGAAAATTGGCGGTGGAGTTTTTCTCGTGTGGCTCGCCTGGACCATCGGACGTGAGGCGGCGACGACTCCGTCGGCTCTACCGGAGACACCGCATACAACGATCGCACGCGATTTTCTGACGACGTTTGGCCTGACGCTGTCCAACCCAATGACCATCCTTTCGTTCATCGGTGTTTTTGCCGCGCTTGGGCCACTGTCGGCCAGGCAGGGAGCGCCGGAAGGTGCAGGGTGGCTGACGGTATGGCCTATGATTGCGGGCATCTTTGTCGGCTCCGCAGCCTGGTGGCTGTGCCTGAGCAGCGCGACGGCGGCATTGCGCAGAAAGATGCCTGCCTCCTTCATGCACGGTATCGCGCGCCTATCGGCCATCGTGATCGCGGTATTTGGGGGGATTCAGGTAGTCGCCGGACTCAGCTATTTCATTTAGGTTCTTGCACGCCATCCGGACGGCGATATCGATGCAGTCTCAGGAAGCCGCACGTGTTCGCATGGATCATCGTCTTCACACGCGTTTCGCGGTCGATGCTGCCTGCGGCCTCGACGACACGCCTTTGCGCGGATGGCGTCATGCATGCGTGCGGGCACGATGGGCACACGGTGATGCTGCTGGGCGCGGCGCGCATCCTGAAGGAACTGCCGCCGTTGCCTAGGGCCATTATTGAATTTACATAATATAAATTATCGACATTTTTA
>NZ_JARCHA010000026.1:0-22087 GCF_048957895.1 Paraburkholderia sp. A1RI_3L | reverse complement strand
GGCATTGTCAAGTTGCCGATGCAGGCATGTGCCAATGCGGTATGTGCAGGAGTCCTTCTGATTATTGGGCAATGCCCGTCGACCCTGTGACAGTCCACTGGAACCAGCTGGACAGACGTGCCCGCAGTTGTGCGCGATGATCGCCTGCCCTCATCCTGTGCCGGGGCAGCGCGAAGTGTTGCCGGATCGGACCGAAGTTCGATAGGAAGCGCTGCGTGCGCCGTGGATCACGGAAACCCTGCATCTGGCGCTCGCGCCGGCGCGTGGGCTGGTGGCTGTTCTCCGCGCGGTTGTTGACCCGGGCGCAGGCCTTCACGAATACATGCTTCACGCCGGCCAGTTCCGGGACTTCGGCTTTCGCTGCCGGGTAGCTACGCAACTGGTCGGTGACAATCTTTCGTGGCACCGGGTTTGAGCGCAGCATGTGCCTTAAGAAGCGTTTCGCGGCTGCCTTGTCGCGACGTTTCTGTAACAGCACGTCGAGCTCCATCCCGTGCTCATCCACCGCGCGCCACAGCACATACGGCTCGCCTCGCAGTTTCACGAACAGCTCATCGAGGTGCCACGTCGTGCCCGGCCTGAGGCGCACGGCCTTCGCACAATGCGCAAACTGCGCGCCGAATCGGTCACACCAGTTGCGCACCGATTCGTATGTCACCTCCACGCCGCGCTCGAGCAGCAGTTCCTCTATATCGCGCAGGCTCAGGTTGAAGCGGTGGTACCAGCGCACCGCGCAGCTGATGATCGCTGCCGGGAAACGGTAGCCGTGAAATGAGCAGCGGGTCTTTGTCATCTGACCATTCTAGCCGCCTGCATCACCAAGTTGACATTGCCATTCAGGCCAACCAGCCTTGGCTCCGTAATACCCGGAAAGTAATTTTTATTTCAAAAATAAGGAAATTGATTGAATAAGTGAGGCGATGAAGCGACCGGCGATGAAGCGGCAGATCGCTTTCGCCGGGCGTACCGTGACGGCCATTGGCAAGCGGGCTTACCGGCACGCTTACCGGTTCAACCTGCCGACGCGCTCACATTCGCCGGCAGCGTCACTTCGAGCAGCGCAGGCGTGGGTTATGTGCCGCCGAACTTGGAGTCGCTAACAGAAGTCGTCAACGAAGCGTGAGCAGATAACGGCAGCCGCCAGGGAAAGCAACGCCATATGAATGTCGAGACGCCGTTCGAAACGAATGCGCAATTTGCCGTGACCGTGATGGCCAGAGGAATGCCCCGTGCATCTACGACGATGTGCCGTTTCGACCCGAGCTTGCCCCGGTCTGTCGGGTTCGGGCCGGTTTCCTGCCCCCCGGGGGACTGGAAACGCTAGCGGCATCATGGCTCGCCCGCTCCCAATCAATCTGGTCATGTTCACGCAACCGGCTAAGCATCGCCAGATGCAGTTGCTCCCATACGCCTTCGGCCTGCCCGTAGTCGCCGCCAGCATGTCATCCCGCTGCCGAAACCCAGTTGCTGCGGCAGGTCTTCCCACGGAATTTCGGATCGTGCCGTAAGAGGTCGTGCAGGCGCGGCCAGAACGAGGACTCCGGTTTGAGCACGGCGCGAAACGCGCGGCACTGATCGCCGTAGTGCGCGTAGATCGACGCTTTGCCGGTCCACACCGCCGGATCGACGCGGACGCGCTGGTTGTGGGCCCAACTGGGCACCAGGTCGAAGTCGGACACGTGGCGTTCGGTGATCGTGGTCATGGTGGGCTCCTCGTGAGTCGACGGGGAAGGGCTGTTAGCGCGCGCTGCGCAGCGACGGAACACCCTCGATGTGCAGCGGGATGGCGAGAACGCGTCCGCCCTCGCGCCGCATGTGCGTTTCGTCCTTCGCGCCGGGCAGGAGGGTGCGCAGCCGGATCCAGAACATCCGGTCCTGCTCGGGTTACGAGGATTGTCTGTCGATCCCTTGGTGACTACCGGGGAAGCCACGCTATGGAATTCATTCCATAGCGTGGTCCCGGCACCTCAGTCTGAGCCGGGATCTCACCGACAGCGATCAAGTACCACGAGACGGAAACGACGTATTCAAAAAACCGGTCTCCTTTTACAAGGCCTCCCTGGCGATTTTTCCGCTGGAAATGCATTACGAAATGCCGCAAGACCAATTAAAGGGACTGAATGGCATCGCATGGTACGTCTCTTGCGTTAAACGAATGCCTGCCGCAGTGCAGCGCAAATGCTTATGAGGTTCAACCTTTTACTGGAGTACATCATGGCAAAGATCCAGAAGTCGACCGATTCTTCGAGCCTGGCGGAAGTCGTCGACCGCATTCTCGACAAGGGCATTGTGATCGACGTGTGGGCCAAGGTTTCGCTGGTCGGCATCGAGCTCCTGTCGGTCGAGGCACGTGTCGTCGTGGCGTCTGTTGAAACCTATCTCAAGTATGCCGAAGCCATCGGTCTTACCGCCAGCGCCGCGGCACCGGCGTAAGCCGCTGTCGAGGGTTTCCCACCGCATACTCACAATCCATTCCGTCTGCTCCGCGGCCGGAACAGGAAAGGAGAGACCATGCAACACCTGAAGGAAGACCTGCGCCGGTTGCGCCGGGAAATCGTTGTGAGTCGCAAGGCGCGTCAGAAGCTGCTTAAAGGCTTGGGAGAGTACCGTCTCGACCTGCACCATGAAGTCGCCAACACGCTGACACGTCAACACATGCAGCACGCCGAGATGTTCGCGCTCGCCCAAAACGCGCGCCGAACGTTTGTGCAGGACATCACCCGACAGGTGAATGCCACGCGCTCGGTGTGGCGCGCCGAGCTGACCAAGGCACGGCACGCATGGCTTGGTTGAAGTTACGCACTGACCCGCAGCAGCTGTAAACCGGCGGTTTATCCGCCGGCATTTCATTCAAAAATGGAGCAACGACGATGACCGACCTCGTGCCACCACCCGGGCTCGCTGAAACCGTCCCTGGCACAACCCGCGACAACGTCCAGTTGGAGGCGAGCAGCGAGTTCGTATTGACGCCGACCATCCAGAACCTGACGGACCGCGCACTCACTTACCTGGGCGCGGGCTCCGCGATCCATCTTTCCGGTACCTCCGGAACGGGCAAGACCACCTTGGCCTTTCACATTGCCTCGCAACTCGGCCGCCAGGTGGTACTGGTGCACGGAGACGAAGAACTCGCCGGGTCCGACCTGACGGGGCGCGGGTCGGGCTATCGGCGCTCGCGACTCGTCGACAATTTCATCCACTCGGTCATCAAGACGGAGGACGAGGTCACGACGCAGTGGGTCGACAACCGGCTGACGACCGCATGCCAGCATGGCTACACGCTGATCTACGACGAGTTCAACCGCTCGCGTCCCGAAGCGAATAACGCGTTGCTTTCCGTACTATCGGAAGGCATCCTGAACTTGCCGCACCGCTTGAGCGGCACAGGCTACGTCTCCGTACATCCTGCTTTCCGGGCTATTTTCACGTCGAACACCGAGGAATACGTCGGCGTGTACGCGGCCCAAAACGCTCTTATGGGACGGCTCGTGACGATCCGCGTAGCCCATCACGACCGCGAGACCGAAGTGCAGATCGTCTGCGCTAAATCCGGTATTGCGCGCGAGGACGCCGAACAGATCGTCGATTTCACCAGCCAGCTGCGAGGCCCGGACGGTCACGAGCCGAGCCTGCGGGCCGCAATCACGCTCGCCAGGTCGCTGCAATACCGGGACGCCCACGCAACGCCGGACGATCCGTGGTTCGTGTGGGCCTGCGAGGACATCCTCGGCGTGCCGGCAGAGCATGCGGCAAAAGCCGCGCGCCTGTCTATCCAGCACAACAGAAAAAGCGCAAGGAGATGAATCATGCCGATTCCACCGAAGGGCCTGCGCGATATTCACACGCGGCGCCAGCGCGCCGGGTCGCAGGCCCAGGCGTACACCGTTTACCTGCGGCTTTCGTGCATCGAAATGGAAAAGAGCCTGCGCGAACTGGAGCGGCGCGCGGCACAGCATCGCCTGACAATCGTGGAAAACCGCTTGAGCACGCTGGAACGCGAAAAGAAGGTGCTGTTGAGCACCGCAGGCACGTCAGCGGTCGGCCCGCGAGAAGCGTCACCGGCCAGTCCCGCCAAAGGTGGATTCCACATTCGTTATTGAGCAGGGCCACGCCGCTGGCCAATGCGGCCGGAAGGTGGCCAACTTGCCGAAAGGAAGCGTCATGAAAATTCATTGCATTTCGTGCGGACACCAACTCGACCTGGACGACCAGACTTATGAGCATTACGACGGGCTGGTGCGCTGCTGGGTCTGCAAGTCCATGATGAAAGTCCATATCGTCGACAGCAGTGTCGAGTCCCTCACGTTTCCCGACACCGCCACGTCTTCCCGCGAGGCCAAGTCAATTCCGCCCAGCTCGCCGCCAGTGCTTCATAGACACGAGGTGGCCAAACCGCAGCCGATTCCGCAGAGCCAAGGAGTCGCATCGTGACGCAGCGCTCCGCGCCCGGCGGCGCCCGTTACCTCTACGCAATCGCCCCATCGGCGCGCCCGCTGGCACACTTGCCGCCCGGTATCGGCGGCGCACCGGTCCATGCGTTCGCTGGGGGCAGTGTCGCCGCTGTGGTGAGCAACACGACGCTACCGAAGATCCGTCCTGAACGACGTCACTTGTCCGCCCATCACTCTGTCGTCCAGAGCCTGATGCAAGCCGGCACGGTGCTTCCCGTCGCGTTCGGGATGATCGCCACGAGCGAGGGCGCGTTATCGAGGATGCTCAAGAAGCATCAGGAAACACTCGGTGCCGAGCTCGACAGACTGGCGGGTCAGGCGGAATTCGAAGTGCGCCTCGCGTGGGACGTGCCGAACATTTTTGAGCACATCGTTCACTTGCATCCCGAGCTGAAGGCTGCACGCGACGAGGTGACGGCGCTCGGCCACACCCCGTCGCGCGACGAGAAGATCGAACTCGGCTGTCTGTTCGAGCGCTTACTGGACGAAGAACGAGCGCGCCACACCGCTTCGGTCGAAGCCGTGCTGCGCCGGTGCTGCAGCGACATTACGCACGGCGCGACGCGCCGTACGACCGAAATCGCGCGTCTCGCCTGCCTTGCGCCAAGCGACGCCCGCGCAGCACTCGACGTCTGCGTGACAGAAGTGTCCAGCCAGCTCGACGACAGTTTCGTCCTGAGCTTCAACGGCCCGTGGCCGCCTCATCATTTCGTTAACCTGAACATCAGTGTGTGAGACTGCCATGCTTCTGGTCGAAAATATCCTTGCTTCGCCGTTCAAAGGCTTGATGTGGGTCTTCGAACAAGTGGCCGACGCTGTCCGGGAGAGCCAGGATGCCGAAGTGGAAACGCTGAAAGCGGCGCTCGCCGACCTCTATCGCGATCTGGAATCCGGTGCCATCGGAGAGCGGGAGTTCGATTTGCAGGAGCAGCGCCTGCTCGACCGGCTCGACGAGCTTGCAGAGGACCAGCCATGAAGCCGCACGACCCGGCGGGCGATCCGGCCTGCCTTGCGCCGGTATGGTGTGCGGATAGGGATCCGCTGTCGACGGAGCTTGCGCATCGCCTCTCGCTGTGCGAAGCACTGGATCGAATCCTCAACAAGGGCGCGGTGATCGCGGCAGATGCCGTCATCTCGGTCGCCGACGTCGACTTGATCCGACTGCAATTGCGCGTGCTGTTAAGCGCCGTCGAGACCATCCGGACGAGCTGCAATGCGACGGCCGATAAAGGAGCCGCCCCATGACGGGACCGTTCACGGAACAGCACTCGGCAGCGGCGGTGTTGGCGGCCGCGCTGGAGCAGGCGCTCGCCAAAGAGCGCATCGACCCATCCCGGCCCAGACGCTTCGACGTATCGTCCGGGCCGGGATGCAATGGCCTTGCCCAGCTCGTGCTGACAGTCGTCAAGCTCCTGCATGAACTATTGGAGCGGCAGGCATTGCGGCGAATCGAAGCCGGTGGCCTGAACGACGACGAGATCGAGCGCCTCGGCCTAACCTTCATGCGGCAGACCGAGGAAATCGACAGGATTGCCGCCCAGTTCGGGCTGGATCCCGCAGATCTGAATCTCGATCTCGGCCCGCTTGGACGTCTTTTTTGAGGCACCCCATGAGCGTTCAACGTAGTACACCGCAGCACAGTATTTCCAGCACCACGGTGGCCGACCTACTCGAACGCATCCTGGACAAGGGAATTGTGATCGCGGGCGACATTCGCATCAATCTCGTCGATGTGGAGCTGCTCACGATCAAGATCCGGCTTCTGATTTGTTCAGTCGACAAGGCACGTGAGATTGGCATGGACTGGTGGCGCACCGACCCGCTCTTCGTAGCTCGCGAGCCGGCCGCGCCGGCGACGACGGCTAACCCGGAAGTGATTCACGATGCGCGCGAAGAGGGGGACGTTCCCCGCACCAGTTCGGCCCGGTTACGAAGCACCGCGAAGAAGCGGTCCAGCCCAGTCTGATCGCGGGCCCGGTTGCAGCCGAAAAACCGGCCGATCGCGGCGAAGTCCAGCTTGCGGCGCCGGCCGAACGGGTCAGTTCTGCGTGGACATCAACACGACGGGCGGACTTACGCGATGGGTGACAACGACAGCATGCTCGATCCGGTTGCTGAAGATCCCGAAACTGTTCGATCGGCGGATAGCCAACTCGACGCTGCTGCGCATGGCGTGGAACAATTGGGGCGAAAAGTAGACAGGCTTGCCCCCCTGTTCTCCGACACATCTGACGATCCTGTGTGCTTTATAACTAGCGCTTACCGTGATTTGAGGGCGGAAGCGCCGCCGCAAATGGTGTCGCACCACTCATCGCAAAGCTGTACGGCGGCCAAGGCCCCGAAATGTACAGCGGACCGCCGGCTTCGCCAGCGTAGCGCTGGCATGCGCGCACAAAATCGTCGACGTCCGGGCGCGGTACCAGAAACGTCATGCCGACGAAACCTTGGGACACACCGTCGAACCGCCAGCACCTGTAACCTCCTGTCAGCGCCGCCGCGAAACGTTCGGCCTGCCCATGCGCAGCGAACTCGTGACGCCATGTCGCCTCTACCTGCCGCATGCGGGCCGCGAGATACGCGTGACCCTCGCCGCAACCCGGTATCAGGTGCTCGCCGCGCACCGTCTGTGCGAGCGCAAACCGCAGTCCGATCTCGGCGCACCCGCCGACAAGCCGCAACAGAGTGCGAAACGCGCCGTGCTCGGCGTCCAGCCACGCCAACAATTCGCGCCGGGCGCCGAACGACGAGCCGAAACGCAGCGGCACGACATTCGCGCGTGCCCAGAGCGCCGTGACAACGTCGCCGAACGCGAGGGTTGCCGCGACGCTTACCGTCGGCGTCCCCGCGTGTCGTGAAACCGCGGCACAAAGGTCCGAGTGGCGGACAGTCGCGAGCGTCGCCCCGTCGACGCCGGCGAGTGCCGGTAGACTCGACGGCGAGCTCGGCAGCACCGCATAGATCAGCCAGGCCATGATGTCGACGGCTCCGCCAGCGATTCGCAAAAGCTGTATGGCGGCCACGGCCCCGAGATGTCGAGCTGCAAGCCGGTGTCGGCGAATTCGCGGTTGATGTCCCGCACAAGTTCCGCGAAGGCGGGCGCTTCGCGAACCTCGACGAGGAACGCCCAGTTCGCGACGAGTTCGGCATTCGCAACCGCCGACGTTGTGCCCGGTCCCCGACGAAACGCCGCTACCCGACCCGACAGCGCCTCGAAGATTCCCCGCGCGCTCCGCTCGGTCCAGGCGTCGAGCAGGCGACCGCCTTGTGCCTCGAGCCGGCGTTTGCGCAAATAGCGAGCGCCCGCCGTCAGCGGAATCGGTTCTGGGTGCTCGTCAACGAACGCCGTCACCTGGCGCGGTTCGGCGATGTGCCGATCAAGCCAGCCTTTGACGGCCCATTCCGCCTTGCCGTCGACCTGATCGAGCATGCGGCTGATGGCCGGCGCGTGCGAGCGCATTCGCGCCGCCACGCCATCGACCGACGAAAACAGCGTACCCAGCCGGGCCGGGAAGACGGGCGAATGCCGCATGATTCGTTCGACCACCGTGCTGTGGAGGACGACCCGGCTCGCGATCCACGCGGGGTCGCCGAAGTGCTCGGCGGCCTGCGCACCGCAAAATTCGTCGTATGGCACAACAGCAAGCACGGCAACCAGGTCGCCCTCGCGGTGAAACCGAAGCGCCGGCCAGTCGAATGGCGCGGATTCCTGCGCGCGTGCCACGCCGCTCGCCCGCGCAAAGCAGAAGAGATAGAACAATTCGTTCATGACGAATGCCTGCGCTGGGCGCCCGCTTCCTGCATAGCCTGCGCGAAGTCGCTGGCGTCCACGCGCACGCTGCCGGCGTCGCCGCCCGCCGCCACCGCGCGACGCACCGCCGAAAGCGCGGCGCGACGACAGACTGCGGCGACGTCGGCGGCCGAAAAGCCAGCGGACTCTTGCGCAAGCCGTTCCGGTTCCACGTCGCCGCCGATCGGCTTGCCGCGCATGTGAACCGCAAAGATCGCCCGGCGGCCTTCGATATCCGGCAACGGAACGTCGATGATCTCGTCGAAGCGGCCGGGGCGCAGGGCCGCCGTATCGAGCATGTCGATACGGTTGGTGGCGGCCAGCACCATTACCCCCTTAAGTTCCTCCACGCCGTCGAACTCGCTCAGGAACTGCGACAACAGGCGCTCCGATACTTGTGCGCCCGAGGCATCGGCATGGCGTCTCGGGGCGAGCGCGTCGATCTCGTCGAAGAACATCAGACAGGGCGCTGCGTTCCGCGCCGTGCGAAAGACGTCCCGCAGCGCCTTCTCCGATTCACCGATGTACTTCGACATCAACTCCGGCCCTTTCACAGACAGAAAATTGACGCCGCATTCGTTGGCCGCCGCTTTGGCAAGCCAGGTCTTGCCGCAGCCCGGCGGCCCAACGAGCAAGATGCCCTTGGACGGACGCGCGCCCGCCTTGGCGAACAGCTCCGGATACCTGAGCGGCCATTCGAGCGCTTCGATCAGCCGCGCCTTGGTCTCGTCCAGTCCGCCCACGTCACTCCAGCGTACGTCGGGCACTTCGACGAAGACCTCGCGCACCGCCGACGGCTCTATCTCGGCAAGCGCACTGAGAAAGTCGTCCATGCCGACTTCCAGGCGGGCGAGCCGGTCGTACGGGATCGAGCGCTGTTCGAAGTCGATATCAACCATGAGGCGCCGCAGGCACAGCATCGCCGCTTCCTTGCACAGTGCTTCCAGGTCGGCACCGACAAATCCATGAGTGACGCTGGCCAGATGATCGAGATCGACCGAGCCGGCGAGCGGCATGCCGCGGCTGTGGATTTCCAGAATCTGCAAGCGCCCGTTGCGGTCGGGAATGGGGATAGCGATCTCGCGATCGAAGCGACCGGGCCGGCGCAGCGCCGGATCGAGCGAGTTGGGCAGGTTTGTGGCGGCGATTACGATCACTTGCTGACGGCGGTTGAGTCCGTCCATCAGTGCCAGTAACTGCGCGACGATCCTTTTTTCCACGTCGCCGACCGTGGTTTCACGCTTCGGCGCAATCGCGTCGATCTCGTCGATGAACACGATGGACGGTGCCTTCCGGGCCGCTTCCTCGAAGATCTTGCGCAGATGGGCCTCGGATTCGCCGTAGAATTTGTGCACGATCTCGGGTCCGGAGATCGAAAAGAAAGTGGCTTCGCACTCGTGGGCAATTGCCCGCGCGATAAGCGTTTTGCCACACCCCGGCGGACCGTAGAGCAACACCCCTTTGGGCGCGTCGATGCCAAGCCGCTCGAACACTTCCGGATAGCGCAACGGCAGTTCGATCATTTCGCGGATGCGCATGAGCTGCGGCTTGACTCCACCGATGTCCTCATACGACAGCGTCGGGGTGCTGACAGCGGGCGCCCCCTCCTTGGCACGGCTAATCACCAGCTCCGTGCCGGGACCGATCAGCACCGGCCCGCGCGGACTGCAGCTTTCCAGTCTAAAGTCGGCCCAGCGGCTACCGAACAGCGTCGCGCGAATGCGGTCGCCTTCCACCACAGGCAGGCCGTCGATCAAATGGGCGATGTATTCGAGGTCGCGCTGCCCCGGTGCGCCGTTGATCGGCGCCATCTGCACACGTGTGGCGTGATGTGTCTCCACCTTCTTTAGCAGCACGTATTCGTCAAGGCCGATGCCAGCATTTTCGCGGCTGATGCCGTCGAGCTGCACGCGCGACTGGTCGCGCAGTTCCTTGTACGCCGGCATGGCCTTGCACACGGTGCGCCGTTTGCCGCATACCTCGACCAGATCGCCGACCGACGCCCCCAGCCGATCGAGGTCTTCCGGCCCCATACGCGCGAGCGCCCGACCGGCATCGCGCGCGATGGCCTCGGTCACTTTGAGCTTGAGTCCAGTTCGTTCCGCCTTGTCCATGTTTGCCCTCCGGACGCCGTGTGGCCGCGTACTGCGCGACGCAATTTCAGGCCATCGGCCTAGCCCGAAAGCGCAGTCTGACGTGTCTTTCCGATCTACCCGCTATCCGACGCACCTGATCTCGAGAATGCCGTTGTTGCAGGCAAGCTGCATTTGCTCGCGTGTGAACGCGCGCGGCAGCAGCACTTCCTTCCGGTACTTTTTCAGATTGCTTGCGGCTTCGATGACGAGCACGTCGTCGTGAACGTCGAGCGAGACATCGGCGAGCGCGATGCCGGGCATTTCCGCTACGACAAGCGTGTGATCGCTCTCCTCGAACACGTCCACGACGGGTTCCAGCACGTCCTGCACCACCGCTTGCCCCGATTGCTCATCCCGGCGGATATTGCCGAACGGCTCGACCACGACTTCGTTCGCATGCTCGCCTAGTCCGACCCGCACATTCACGCCGTATATGCCCCTCACGCCGGACCCGCTCGTGAACTCCTTCACTTGATGCAACTCCTTGCCCGTCTGCGCAAGTTCATTGAGCTTTTCCACCAGGTCAGCGAACCTCGAGAACACGCCCTCGACGGTGGTGCCTGGATTTGCCTTGCCGCCACGCTTGGTACTCATCGCCACCTCCTCTTTACCGCAAGCCATACTGGTTGATCTTGGTGTGGATCGTCTTGTAGTCGAGATGCAAGAGACGTGCCGCCATTGCTTTATTACCTCGCGTCTGACGGAGCGCCTCTTCGAGCACCTGACGCTCGATGTTCAGCACGCCTCGCCGCACCACCTCCTTCAACGAAAGTCCGGCCCATTCGCAAAGCGGCGCCCAATGGGCGTCGTGATTGGCGGGCACGTGAGACCCAGGCGTGATGTCGAGGTGCTCGGGTACGATGATCTCGGCGGCGAACAGCGCCGCCTGGCGGACGGTGTTGCGCAATTGCCGCACGTTGCCGGGCCAGCGGTAATCGATGAGCCGCTCATAAGCAGCGTCGGTGAATCCGGCCACATGTTTGCCGAGTTCGGCGTTGGCAAACGTCAGGAAGCGATCGGCGAGGTAGCGGATATCTTCCGGACGTGCACGCAGCGGCGGCAGGTGCACGACGAACTCGGACAGGCGAAAGAACAGATCGCTGCGAAAGCGCCCGCACAGGGCGCTCTTTTCGAGGTCCTCGTTCGAAGCGGCCACAATCCGCACGTCGACCTCGTGCGCCGTGTTGCTGCCAATGCGATACACCGTGCGCTCCTGGATCGCGCGCAGCAATTTCGCCTGAGACGCGAGCGGCATGTTGGCAATCTCGTCGAGGAACAGCGTGCCCCCGCCCGCAGCCGAAAACTTTCCGGGCTTGCTTGCCGCGGCGCCGGTGAACGCGCCTTTTTCGTGGCCATACAACTCCGCCTCGAACAGGTGCTCTGGAATGGCGCCACAATCGATCGGCAGAAACGGCGCCCGCGCGCGCGCGCCCGCGCTGTGCAGCGCGTGCGCGACGAGTTCCTTGCCGGTGCCGGTTTCACCGAGGATCAACACCGAAAAATCGTTCTTCGCGACCATCTCGATGCGGGAACTCAACCGGCGCACTGCGTCGCTTGGCCCCATCGACTCACTCAGACTGTTCGAAAGCGAAGGGTTGCGGTCGGCGGACGCGCCGGTGTCCCCGGTCTGGCTCGCCAGTGCGGACCTGACGGCCGCCACCAGATCCTTGTTGCTGAACGGTTTAGCGAGGTAGTCGAAGACCCCGGCCTGCATCGCGACGACGGCTCCCCGCACGTCGGCATAGCCCGTGATCATGACGACCGGCAGATGCGGTTCGCGCCGGTGTGCCTCCTGTATCAGCGTGAGGCCCGTCATGTCGGGCAACCGATAGTCGGTAACCATCGCGTCGACACGTCCACGATCGACAGCCGAAATCGCCATGGAGCCATCCAACGCTGACAGTGTGTCGAAGCCGGCGGCGGCCAGAAGCTCCGCGACCAGCGCGCAGATTTCCGGCTCGTCGTCGACCACGAGAACACGCGGACGCCGCAAGATGGTCGGAGTCGTCATTGCAGGCCCCCAGTCGGTGGTATGCCGATCGGGTAGATCACGGTGATATCGGCTGGCAGGAACAACGCCACATGGTGCAACGCACCGATGAACAGCAGGCAGGCGTAGCCGGCGGGCAGGGTGTCGTCGATGCGGCGCGCGATGAAGCGATCGCGCTGTTCCAGCAGATCGGCGGCGCGCGTGCGTTGAGCCTCGGCCTGCCCACTTCCAGAGCTGTCCGCGCCGAATATCTGCATCGTAAGCTGGTACTCGGCGACCAGAAGCTCGGGTGACTCCGTTCCCATCAGGGTTGCACCGCGATCCTTAAGCACCTGCAACAGCCGATGGTTGCGACTGCCTGCGCCGGCAAGCTCGTCGACGATCTCCACTTCCCATCCGCAGATCGGCAAGCCGTCCTGATAAACGTGGGTTCTGGCGTAATCCAGATTGAGACTGAGAATCGCTTTCTCGATATCGATCCACATGCCGTCGATTCCGGAAAAATATCTCTGCCGCGCCACGGCGTCCATTTCTTCCTTTTTAAGCTTCGATGCAACATTGCCAAGATCCGCCGAGCCGTGCAGTATCGGAAAATAAAAACAATAGCGCGATGTGGAATCTGTACGCGATGTCATTTTTTATTTTTCAATAGGTATCGCATGATGGATGCTCGCGTTATCAAGCACGAGCACGGTGGGATTGCCGTTGCTGCCGGCTTCAATGGAATGGGGCGAGCCGTTGTGCTGAACCGGCGGTGCTGCGCAAGTGCCCACTTCGTCCAGGTGGAACGGGCGGCATTGCCGGTCGCAAGCGGCGAGCTGAAGTTTGTAGACGTAGCCTGTTTCATGGCTGGCGTCTCTTCGTTACGCTTTTTTTAGGGCGTAACGGTTGCGCTTGAAAGAGAAACCTTCGCGCTTGAGAGCCGTCCCGAGCATTTCCATGGCGCGCTGCCGTACCGCGAATCTCCCATGCATTTTGGGCAATTTGGCCGCCTATAAGGGCGCATACGCCGTCGTCGTGCCATACGTGAGCTGAATTGTCGGCCGACTGACCGCTGACGCAAAGCTGCACAGCGATGACCTTTGTCTCGACCTTGCGCCCAAACTGCAACCGTCCCGATGCACGCATGCGTGCATCCTTGCACCTGTGATTGATCAAAAGCTGCTGCACGGTTATTCCCCCGACTTCGCTCAGGCCTACCACGCACTTGATCCACTATCCCGGCATAAAGAGGCTACCAGGTTAGCCAAATCTAGAAATATTTATAGAGACACATATTACACCAATCCAGCTCACACAATCTCAAGCATTCTTCTTGCAGGACAGCCTTATCTCTTGACGTTCAATATGAAAATTAGATTGTACGAAATGGAAGATACCCGGTTGATCCAGATCAAATTGGATAAATAATTTATTATGAAATTGTTTTGACCCCGTTAATAAACCTCGATAAACAAAGCAATTAAAGGCGATTTTTATGCGTATTAGCTAGAGGGTGTTAGGAACTCTGAGTTAGACCTGGTATCCTGGCGGAATGGAAAAACGCAGGCCATACCCAACGGATGTATCGGATGAAGAGTGGTACTTCGCCGCTCCGTACCTGAGCTTGATGAGCCAGGCTGCACCGCAGCGCCGCTACGAATTGCGCGAGATGTTCAACGCGCTGCGCTGGATCGTACGCGCGGGTGCACCGTGGCGTCTGTTGCCCAATGACTTTCCGCCCTGGGAGCTGGTCTACCAGCAGACGCACCGCTGGATTCAGGCCGGCTGTTTCGAGGCCATGGTGAGTGACCTACGTTCGATCATCCGGGTCGCGCAGGAGCGCCGTGGTCAACCCAGTGCGGTCATTCTGGACGGGCGAACCCTGCAGTCGACCTGCGAGAGTGGACCTCGCGCCGGTTACGACGGCTACAAACGCAAACGCGGCAGCAAGGTCCACATGGCGGTTGATACCTTGGGGCAATTGCTTGCCGTGCACGTGACGCCGGCCAACGAACAGGAACGCGCGCAGGTCGGAGAACTGGCGCATCAGGTTCAGCAGGCCACGGGCCACACGGTCAAGGTGGCGTTCGCCGATCAGGGCTACACCGGCGAAGAGCCTGCGCAGGCCGCACTCGACGAAGGGATCGAGCTTCAGGTCATCAAGCTGCCGGAGGCCAAAAAGGGCTTCGTGCTGTTGCCGCGCCGCTGGGTGGTCGAGCGTAGCTTCGGCTGGCTCAACCGCTTCCGCCGCCTGGCCAGAGACTACGAGCGATTGCCCGAAACCCTGGCGGGTCTGCACTTCGTCGTCTTCTCGGTGCTTATGCTTGTCCACTTTGCAGCCCTTAACAAAAGTGCCTTATGTGGACGCCTCCCGGATTGCAAGCTGGTTTTGCATTTCTGGTCTGCAGGTCAAGGCAGCACGCTTATGTCCGGCCTGTTGATGCAGGCAGTTCAGCCTGCTGGCCAATATGGAATTCGCTGACGAGGGTCTCATCTAACACACGAACTCAAGGTTCAAGCACTTTTTCAGACTTACCTCGTCCCGGTCCGACCTGTACTCCATCATGCACTTCGTTGCTTGCGCTCCTTGGTGAGGTGGATCTGCAACATCTCGATGTGCGGCAACAGAGCCGTCGCTACGCGTGGACTGGCGCCTCATACCGCGTTTGCCTCGACAGCAGGGCCCAGATAGGTCGCGCCAGCTTGTTCGCCACTGCAGCGACGGCAACATTGAAGGGTCGTCGAGCCAGCAAATCGTCGAGCCAGGGTGTGTGGGTGCAACGCGCGATCACGGCTCTTGCGCCGTGCATCAGCAGCGTACGCAAATAGGTGTTACCTCTTTTGCTCAGGCCCAGTTGTCGTATGCGCCCGCCAGTTCCGGTCTGCCGTGGCACAAGACCCAGCCAGGCGGCAAATTCACGGCCGGAGTGGAAGGTCGCGGGATCGCCGATCATCGAAACTGTCGCGGTTGCAGTCAGCAGACCGACACCCGGAATCTCGGCGATGCGCTGGCATTCCGGGCTGTCCCGGAGCGCATGCGAGAGGCGACGCTCCAGCACGGCAATATCTTCGTTGACCGCCTGTATGCGAGCCCACTGCTCGCGCAAACTATCGACTAACATACTTGGCAGGCGTTCGGATGTTCTGGTCAGGGCTGGCGCGATTTCCTTCGCGAACGACTGGTAGCCTTCGGACAGAATTTCACCGAATTCATACAGGATGCTGCGCAATGCATTGGTCTGCATGATGCGAACCTTCATCAATTGGGCACGTATCCGGTGCAGAGCCAGAACTGACTGCTGGGCTTCACTCTTGATTGCGACAAACCGCGCTTCGGGTTGCTGCGCAACGGTCCAGATCGCACGTGCATCGGCGGCATCCGATTTGTTACGCAAGACGAAGGGGCGTACCGAATGTGCGCAGATGAGCCTGACGTCGTGACCGAATTGCCGTAACTGCCGGGCCCAGTGATGAGCACTGCCGCAGGCTTCAATCACCACGAGCGAGCGTTCCCGCTTTGCAAAGAAGTTCGATACGTCGCCTCGCTTGAGTTTCACCCGCTCGATCTTCCCGGTGGCAACATTGACCGCATGCAACTGGAAGACATGTTTGGCGATATCCATACCGATGACGGGCGTCTTCATTTGGAAACCTCCTGCGCGAGCTGTCGGGTTCGACGTACCACTCTACAGCCAGCTGCAAATGCTCTCTGTTATTGGGCTTTCACCGACCCGTTACCGGGGGGAGGCGTCCATACCATCTAACACCCTCTAGAAGAGCGGCTGGGGCAACTGCAAGCCTTAAAGAGACGAGCTGATTGTTCGACGATCGACAGCTTCGCTTGGCACTTGGTTCGGAGGTGGTTGTCTCTTGCTGCGACGCTCGGATTTGCCGACATTGAATCGAACCAGTACGAACGGGTTTGCGATGCAGCTGGGGCGCTTTTGCAGATTAAAGAGGTTTGCGGCTGGGTGGCAGCCACCTACCCCGTCCTCCTAGTGGATGAAGCGCAAGACATGACCACAAACCGCCTTCGTATGGTGGAAGGATTGGCCAACGGACTGGAAGTCTTTGCCGCCGCCGATGAGTTTCAATGCCTCAACGAGGAACTGCGCCCAAACCCCGCTTGTGTATGGCTCGCCCAGGTGTGCCAAGCGGAAGAGCTCACTCAACCGCAACGCACGAACATTGCAGAGCTACTTGACGCTGCCGCTGCAATTCGAAGAGGTGAACCTCCCAAGTCGGGGAAGGCATTCATGATCGCATTGACTTCGAAACCGCCACTTGCGGGTGCGTGGCTTAATGGGAATCTGTGCTGGTATGGCGGGGGCAAGAGCGTCGCCGTGATCACACCTACCTTGGGGACGTTTGCGCAGGCGACCGTGACATGGGCTGCTCAGAACAAAACGACAAAAGGATCCGGTCCATATTCCATTCTGTGGGAGGAGTCAGAGGCAAAGGCTGTCACGAGCTTCGTCGACAAGGTCGCTCTTCGGGATATGAACGACATTCCGTCGGTGGTCGCTCTTCTCGCTGCCGCGGGTGACCCCCGGGCTACACAAGACCTCACTGATTGGATGAACACGCAAAGACGAACTCGTGCCAAGACCACATTTTCCAAAGACGAGATTGGAACGGCGATCGAGCGAGTATTTGCTCAGCGACGTCGAGTACGGAGGGGTGATGGAAGCGGCTGGAGAGGCATGACGGTTCATGGTGCAAAGAACCGCGAGTTCGACAACGTTATCGTCCTATGGCCAGCGGCCATTGGAGGTAGCGACGATCAAAAGCGCAGGCTCCTCTATAACGCAGTCACCCGCGCGAAAGAACGCTGCCTTGTACTCGTACAGGCTAAGGCCAACCTTAGCCAAGCTCCATTTGCATGAACTTTTGAAAGTCTAGCGCCGCTCTCAACTTCCCGCCCCGACTGCATTGCCTGCGTCGGATTACCGCCGCTGCCGATCGACAGTGTCGGAAAATCGGAATGAACGACGTGCCGCCCGGCGGATCGATGACGCTGACGTAGACGTAGACGATCATGTGGCCGCGCCAGAGGGCGCATGCCCGTTGATCGTTTTGGTCTCGGTCGGCTGCAGCGTCCATGCCACGATCAACTCCCGCAACTCGTCGTCCCGAAGCGGATCGGGCAACCTTATCCGCGTGTTGGTTCCGTCGTAGTGTTCCCGCTCGCAGTTGAGTAGCTCTTGAAGTATCCGAGCCTCGTAGTGCCGGAAGAAATCGGCAAGCTCATCTCGCGAGAACGTCACCGCTCGTTCGTTGTCTGTCCACCGATAGTGCGGATCCTCTACCAGGTTCCTCGAGCGGGCCCAATCGTAGAACTTGAGCTTCCATATCCCTCTCTCCGTCCGAGCATGATCGGCATGGGTGCGGTAGAAGGCGAGGGCTTGCATGCCGATCTCATCGCTGAAACGATGACCGTCCTTGGACGGCAGCGTTGCGACGAAGCAGTCCTTGAGTGCGCGCGCGACTTCGATTATCACTCGTGTCTGCACTGGCCGCGCCGACACGCCACGCGTTGTCGGCGTCGAAACTTTAATGAGCTGACCAAACACGATCACCACTTCCCGCGCGGTCGCCATTTGCCGGTCGCGCGTGGTGCCGTCGCGGACCGCGCCCGTGAAGGCTTGCACCGCGCGATCCAGTTCATCGATCAGACGGACAAAATCGCGGTCCACTGCATCCTCCATAAATTGGATCACGCAGCTGCCGACGGTGAAGTCCTTGGCCCGCCACGGCCGAATCGCTGGCTGATTCATGTTCATTCCTTCTCCGATCGTTTCGTCAATGTGCGCCCCGCGTCGACGTATAACGCGTGGGCATCAGTGATCGCAGCTTCTCGACATAGACGATCATCTCGCCGAGCCACGCGACAAGTTCGGCAAAGCGTACTACGTGTTCGCCAATGCGGAGTCGGTCGATGACCATGACGGTATCCGCAAGTTGGGCGGGATCGCTCAGCGGATGCTCTTCCCCCGTGGGCTGCACCATGTACGGCAGATCCTGCGTCAATCTTCCCTTGGCGAGCAGCTCTTCAATGTGCTCCATCGTGTCCCGCATGGCTTTTAGGCGATCTCGGACGGCGGGCGCAATGAATGCGGGCTTTTCTTGGTTGATCACCGCCGCACCGTTGGCTGAGAGTTCCTTACAACGGCGCAACTGGACGAAAGCCCGCTCGGCCAGGTACATGCTGCTGATACTCGACTCGAATCGCGCAATACACCGGTACATCTCGCTCAGATGCATCGCGCGGGTGGACTGAAAGGCCGCACGAAGATGCGCCGCGGCCGCCAAGTAGTCCTCGCGCGCGGAAAACACGCAGCGCACAAACGTCGACGACAGCGTAATAATCTTCGGTGAATCCGAGAAGTGCCCGATGATCAGTTGCGAACCCCAATATCCAAGAAACGGATTGGTGCGGGCGGGCACGTCTGGGATGTCGAACTCAATGCGCTTGACCACCGGTCGATTTCCTCGTTGCTTCGTAACCGTCTGCCGGGGAGGGCGCACGGTGGGGACGAACTGAGCGGGCATCTGGGGCGATCGCCCCGACGCGGCGCGCCGCTCGCTGGAGGCGGCACGGCGTCACGAGCTGCGAACATTCAAGCGCAAAACAGGCTCACCCCGCGCATGGAGGGGGACACTGACGCCCAGGGCGTACCGGCATGCACGCGCGGATCCACATTGGCGAAACGTCTCGCCCAGGTGGCGGGATCGGCGTCGTTGTGGGTGAACCGTACGTTCGCCAGCGCCGAGTCAAAGCTACGGCCGATCGCATCGCTGACCCGCTGCTGATCTTCGAGCGCCGAGAACGAGACCTGAAGGCTCGACGATGAATCCGCGCACACCAGCATGATCAGGTCCTTCTCGACCTCGATCTCTCGCCAAAACTCTTCAAGATCGAAGAACCGTCCCCCTCTGAAATACCAACACGCGTGCCACACACAGCCCGCTCGCGCGCCGAGCTGCGTGTCTTGGGAAGCCGGGGGCTGCGCCCACGGGCGGGTCGAGACCATCAATCGGAAACTCGTGTCGTACTGCCGATTCGCATGTTCGATCAGATGCGCGTAGGAGTGGCGTTCGTGCATCCAATCGCGGACCAAGACATCCGACCATTGCTGGTTCGCCACGTCCTGGTCATTGAACGACGACGTCGCTCGGAAGGCGCCGCGCTCGAGGTCGCGCAGTGTCTGCTCCAGACGATCGAGATCGTCGTCATGGGGCCGGCGACAATGGCCGATGCGATTGCGGATCTGTTTGAGTTCCTCGATGCGGCCGGCCCAGATTTTGGGAGCGGGCAAGTAAGAACCGAACAACTCCCCATGGTCGTGCGTCAATTGAAGCAGCGGCGCCGCGTCGAGGTACGCGAGTTGGTCTTGCGCATCGGGCGTGGGCATGTAGTGGTAGGCCGCGTCCTGCTGCTGGCGATTCGCCGAATTGGGCAGTAACTCGTCGGCCCATGCGTTGCCGTACTTGCTACGCAATTCCACGTAGACCAGCGAACGCAGCCAGGTTTCGAGCTGCCACCACCGGCTGTACAGCGCCGAGGCGTGGGCGGGCATCGCACCGGCGCTCCAACTCGCCGACAGTGCCTGTTGAACCTGGACGGGCAACGTGTGCCAGTCCGACGCGTCTGATGCTGTCATGATGTCCCCGAGAGTCCGTCTTCTCCAGTTCCCGCCAGTGTAACCGCGACGCAGGCGCGGCTTGCCGCTGAGCTGGGTGATCGGTCCATTGTGCGCGCCACACCGGGTGGGCGCCCGCTCGCGCGCCGTCGCTCAGCGCCAGTCCATCCGATGGTTCTGGGTCGTTTCATCGTGACGGCGATCGTCCTCTTCATGCGCGTATTGGCTGGTCGTATTGATTGAGTCATGGCCGAGGTTATCGCGCACCGCTCGCAGGTCGATGTTGTTGTCCAGCATGTGCGAGGCGGCCGTGTGGCGCAGCCAGTGGGCGGACGCCGCGCGCAGGTGCGCCGCATGTTCGGCGTAGTCCCCGCTTGCCGCATCACCTAATGCGCTCCCTTGGGCCTCGACCCAGTCCGCAGCTTGCTCGAATACCGCCTTGATCGCGTTATGCACGGTCTTGCGGTTGACGCCGTCGCCGGCGGCCGCGCCCGCCCGCCGGCGAAAGGGCAGGAGCAGGGGTGTCGCTTCGTGCCGCGCCGGCAGCGGCGCGAGCCCATGCGCCTGGCGGTAGCGGATCAATTCCTCGAGCAACTCGTCGGACACCGGGATGCGTCGGTACTTCAGGCCCTTGCCGGTCACCTCGAGCCACCAGCGCCGGGTGCCGTCGGCGCCGATTTCGCGCACGAAGTTGCCCATGACGCCCGCGGCGACTTCCGAGATGCGCAGGCCCATCAGGTAGAAGAGGGTGGTGAGCCACCGGGCGCGTGCCTTCTCGCGTTGTTGGGCCGCACTGTCGTCGGGCATCGCTGCCACGTAGTCCTTGACGTGTTGCCACATCACGGTCGGCAAAAAGCGCGTGACGTGTTGCGCCGGCCGGCGCCGGCGCTGGCGCAGCAGGCCCAGCGGATTGCCCCGCAGATAGCCGGCTTCGACCAGCCAGCCGAACAGGCTGTCGAGGATCAGCACGGCCTGCTTGACGCTGACCGGATCGAGTGGGCGGGCAAATGGTCGCCAGCGCGGGTCGTGCGTCGCGTAGCGGGCGCCGTTCTCCGTCATCCAGATCCGGCTCGGCTGGGGATCGGCCAGGAACTCCCGATAGCGCGTCAAATCTTCGTGCGTGAGCGAACTGATCGGTTTGAGCTCGGCGATCGCAGTCCAGATCGGATGGCGCCGGTCGGGCGCGGCCAGGAACGCCCGAAACGCGCGCAGATCGTCTTGCGCGATCGCGCCTGGCCCCGCAAGCGCGTCGGCCAACGCCCACAGCAGCAGCCGCTCGGCTTCCTTGCGGTAGTTCGCGTGCGTGGTCGGGCGATCGACGTAGTTCCCGAGCCACAGCGCGAGCGCGTCCAGGTCGGTCTCGGCGCGGATCTGCCGGCGCGCCGGCTCGCCCAGGTTCGCACCCGGGCCGCCCCCGGCATGCGCCCGCAGGTCAATCGCGGCCGCGAACCGGGCGGGCAATGCCGTGGATGGGCTCGGTTCGGTCGTCATCGGCGTTCCTGATCGGATGAGATGCGCACGAGGCGCGTGCGGCGCATTGAGGCGTGTTTTGGGCACTGCGCCGGCGGCGCCACGCCCAGACGCAGTGCGCGGGCCCTGCTGAATTTGTAATTTCCCATTATAGGCATAATGTGAATTAATAGGCAAGAAATGTATGGTTCATGGCGTATTACGTAGTAATATCGAACATCGCCCTGCTCCCGGAAACCGCCCATGAGTGACGTCCCTTCGCCTGAACCGGTGGCCAGCGCGGCCGCCGAGGCAACGCTGGCCGCCGCGGTCGAGCGCCTGAAGGCCGCGCAGCCCAGGACCCGCGAGCTCTATCGCGAGGTGTGCGCCCTGATGTTCGACCGCTTCGGCATCCGGCCGACGCCGAACGGCGCCTACCAGCTCGTGAAGCGCGGCAGCATGACCACGGTCACCGAAGTCGTGAACGCGTTCTGGGAGGAACTCCGTGAAAAGAACCGGGCCCGCCTCGCCAGGCCCGACCTGCCCCCCGAGCTACAAGAGGCCGCCGGCGAACTCATCGCGTCGCTGTGGGGCAAGTCGAACGCGGCCGCGCATGGCGCGCTCGAGGCGCTGCGGGGCGAAGTCGAGGC
>NZ_JARCHA010000025.1:0-31366 GCF_048957895.1 Paraburkholderia sp. A1RI_3L | reverse complement strand
GATCGGAGCCCACCCGCGCTCCGATCCGTCCTGCCTCACTCAGTGCGTCTTGCCGTCCATCGGGCCGCCCGCCGTATAGGTGTACGCATACGCGTAATCGTAGGTGCCGTAGCGGCCGCCGTGCTTGAGCGGCATCGCGTTCATCACGCCGCCGATCACGCGCGCGTGGGCGCGCCGCAGTTTCTTGAGCGACTCCGCGATGTTGCGTTCCGTGTGCGCGCCGGCCCGCATCACGAGCACCGTCGATCCCGCGATGTTCGCCACGATCGCCGCATCGGCCACGGCGAGGAGCGGCGGGGTATCCACGATCACGAGGTCGAACTGCTGCTCGAAGCGCGAGAGGATGTCGACGAAGCGCGCCGAGGTCAGGATCTCCGACGGGTTCGGCGGATAGGCGCCCGCCGCGATGAAGTGCAGCCCGTCCACGCCTGTGGCGCGCGCGGCTTCTTCGAGGTCCATCTGGCCCGTGAGCAGTTCCGTGAGGCCGCCGTTGGGCGAGCGGCCCAGGTACTGCGCGAGGCGCCCGCGCCGCAGGTCGGCGTCGATCAACAGCACGCGCTTGCCGGATTCCGCGAGCAGCGCCGCGAGGTTCGCGCAGAGGAAGCTCTTGCCGTCCGAGGGCGCCGGGCTCGTCACCGCGACGACGCGGTTCGGCGCATCGATGAGACCGAACTGGAGCGTCGCGCGCAGCCCGCGCAGGCCTTCCACCGAGGTATCGAACGGGTGCGTCTTCACGAGCAGCGGACGCAGCGCGGGCCGCGCCGCCGGCATCACCGTTTGCGTGCCGGTGGGCAGCGACACCTGCACGGGCGCAGTCGCGGCTCCCGCGGCGCCGGCCATGTGCGGCGGGCGAATCAGCCGCGCGAGGCCGGCCGGCAGCGCCGGCAGGCCGTGCCGCGGCGTCGCGCCCCGAGGCTGTGCCGCACTTTTAGGCAACGCCGCCCGGCTCGAGCTCAGGGCGATGCGGTCGCTGCGCGCCTGTTCGAGCGACAGCGGAATTGCGCCGAAGATGGGCAGCTGATAGCGCCGCTCCACGAACTCGGGGTCGCTCACGCCCGTGAAGAAGGTGCGGCGGCAGTACGCGAACACGATGCCCGCAATCACGCCCAGCACGGTGCCCGCCGAGATGATGAGCGCCGCCTTCGGCCGCACGGGCGAGGAGGGCAGCAGCGCTTCATCGACGATATGCACGTTGCCGATCGTGCCCGCGCGCGAGATGGAAAGCTCCTGGATCTTGTTGAGCAGCGCCACGTAGATCTCTTCGGCCACCTTCGCGTCGCGTTGCAGCGACATGGCTTCGCGCTCGGAGCCCGGCAGCGTCTTGAAGTGGTCTTCGAAGCGGGCTTTTTCGCGCGAGAGCGCTTCGAGTTGCGCATCGAGCGTGCGCACTTCGGGGCTGTCGTTCGTGAAGCGTTGCAGCAGCTGGGCCCGTGCAATGCGCAGCTCGGCGATGTGCTTCTCGTATTCGAGCCCGCCGGACAGGTACATGCCCGCTTCCTGGGTCGGCTGGAACGAGCCTACGCGCTGCTGGTATCCCGAGAGCGCCGTTTCCGCGCGATGCACTTCGTCGCGTACGCGCGGCAGCTCGCTGTTGAGGAACGCGAGCATGCGGCTCGCTTCTTCCTGCGCGCGTTCGGTGCGCTCCTTCAGGTACGACGCGGCCACGGCGTTGGTGATCGCCGTGATGGCGTGCGGGTCGGTACCCATGTACGAAAGCTGCACCACGCCGGTTTCGCGGCCTTTTTCCATCACCTGGAGCCCCGAGGCGAGCCCGGCCACGGCGTCGAGCTGGTTCGCGCGCGTCACGTAGAACTCGGTGCCGGGGCGCGCCACGAGCGTGCTCACGAGTATGGAGATGCCGTTTTCCGTCGCGCGTTCGCCGGCTACGCCCGCAAGCAGCGCCTTTCCGTAGGGGTCGACCAACGTGTAGCGTCCGTCGCCCAGCGCGCGCAGCGTGAGTCGCACGCCTTCCAGCGACTTCGGCACCGTGATCGAATCCACGGCGAACTGCTCGCCGCCCCATGCGTAGGAATCCATGCCGAACCATGCCGGCAGGGGCTCGCCGGGATGTGCGAAGAACGCCGTGAGCTTGCCGAGGAACGGCATCGTCTTCGGCGCCGCGCTGAAGTTGAGCTTGAACTGCTCGACCACGGGCTCCACCACCGCGCGGCTCTTGATGATCTCGATCTCGGCGTCCGTGCGCATCGCGCCCGCGGACGGCACGAGCGAGGCGAGCGCCTGCGAGGTGCTGTTCGCGTTGTTGGCGGCGGGCTCTACCTGGATCAGCGCGTCGGCCGAATAGATGCGCGTGGCGAGGTGCGCATAGATCACGGCCGCGAGAATCACGCAGCCCGCAATGCCGATCACCCAGCCGATCTGTTCGCCGATGATGCGCAGGAGGTCGCGCATCACGGCATCTTCGTCGCTTCCCGCCGGGGCGTGCTCCAGTGTTTCGTAAGTGCTCATGTTGATGGCTCCGTTGGGTCTTAGCGCGTGAGCTGGCGGGTGAAGAACAGCGTTTCGAGCGTCGGCGTGATCTGCTGGAGCGCACGGTTAAAGCGCGCCGAGTTCGCCACCTGCACGTACACCACGTCCTTCGGCTGCAAGTCGAACTTCGTCATCAGCAGCAGCGCGTCCACCTGGGTCATGTCGAGCCGGAATACCGTGGGCGTGAGCGTGCGCGAGTTGATGACCGTGTCGCGCGTCACCGGGTTCAACAGTTTGTCCGCGCCGCGAATCACGTAGATGAAGTGCGGGTCGCCCGTCTTCACGTCGAGGCTGCCGGCGCCTGTGAGCGCGTCGGCGAGCGTGAGCTTGCCGCGGTTCATCGGCAGTGAGGTGGGCTTGGCCACTTCGCCCAGCACGAATACGCGGCTGTTCGCGCGGTCGGGCACGTCGACGATGTCGCCGTCTTTCAACAGCACGTTCTGTTGCGGGTCGCCCGTGTCGAGCAGCGCCGCGACGTCGATGGTGTAGCGCTTGCCGTTGCGCGTCACGCCCACGTTCTGCAGATCCGCATCGGCCTGGGCGCCGCCTGCGCGGTTGATCGCGTCGATCACCGAAAGCGGCAGGTCCGTGATCGACTCGGCCACTGGCGCCCGCACGCTGCCCGTCACCTGCACGATCTGGCTGTTGAAGCCCGACACGCGCACGTCGATCTGCGGGTCGCGAATGGTCTTCGCGAGGCCCTTCGTGAGGTCGTGCTGAATCTCCGCGGCGGTCTTGCCGCGCGCCTGCACGCGGCCTACGCGCGGGAAAAAGAACGTACCGTCTGCGGCAATGCGTACCGTGAGCCCGGCCTCGCCGCCACCGCCGCCCACGGTGGGCGCCGTGCCGTTGGCGATGGCGCTGCCCGCGCCTTCGCCGCCTGCGGCCGCCGCCGGGCCGCCCGCGCCGTAACCGGCATAGCCCTGCGGCAGCGGCGGCGAGCCCGCCGCGCTGCCGAAGCCTGCGCCCGTGAGTTCCGGGTGATCCCAGACGATGATGGTGAGCTGGTCGTTGATGCCCACGCGGTACTGATACTGGCCACGCGTGGCAGGCGTCACGCAGCTGAGCGGACACGTCGATTCGTTGACCGCCGCCGTCTCCTTTTTCGCGAGGTCGCGGAACCACGCGACGTCGATGGGCTGCACCGGGAAGCGGTCGGCTTCCTGCTGCGCCTGCGCACTTTCGTCGAGCCGCTTGCTGTCCAGATACGGTCCGGGCGCGAGTGAGCAGGCACAAAGCGCTATGGCCGCGCTGCCCGCGGCGAGTGTTTTGATCTTCATGTGGATGGTCCCTCTTTTTTGCAACCCCGAGCTTCTTTTCAGCTTCTTGTGTGTACGGCCTCATGCCACGCAACGCGCATGGCACACAGGCCGACCCACCACTTGCGCAAGGCGAGCGCAACCCCGTCGCGCCCCAACGCAAGTGACAACGCGCGCGCAAGCCCCGGATCCGCGCGGTTGCCTATTAGTGACGAGTAAGCGACGAACGCCCAGCGGCCTGGCGGCGACAGGTGCTCGCACATGATGAGTCTGAGATTGAAGGACGCGTTGTAGAACGCCGCGTCGCTGAACGTGAAACGCTGGTCTTCGTCGCTGCGCGGCGCCGGGTAGTGTTCCACCACGAGCGCCGGGTCATAGACGAGCTTCGCGCCGCGCTGGCGCACGTCGAGACTGAACGCCATCTCGCAGTGCACCTGTGCGCCGCTGCCGCGCAGGCGCGGATCGAAGCGCAACGCGCCGATCGCCACCCGCCGGAACGCCATGTTCACGCCCTTCAACACATGCACTTCGCGCGGCTCGCCATGCCCCAGATGGTGGTTGCCGATCGCGCGCCCATACCAGCGCACGAGGCCCACCGCCGCTTTATGTCCCTGCAGCACGCCGCCGCGCTCGTGCACGACGTCGCGTCCGCCCAGACCGCCCAACGCCGCATCCGCCGCAAATGCGGCTTCGATGCGTGCGAGCCAGTCGTCATGCGGGGCGGCGTCGTCGTCGGTGAAACACAACACGTCGCCCGTTGCCGTGTCGAGCCCGCGGTTGTACGCGGCCACGACGCCCGGCTCCCGAACCCACACCACGCGCAACGGTAAGGTGGTCTCCTGCGCGCGCAAGAAGGCATGCGTGTCATGATCGTCCGGGCGTGCCACTACCAGCACTTCGTCGGCGGTGCGGCGCTGCGCGGCGAGTGCGGCGAGGCAGCGCGCCAGATCGGCGGTGCGGCGCCACGTCGGTACGATCACGGACAGTTTCACGGCTTTTCCCCGGTGTGCTCTATGCGATGCTGTCTGCTGCCTATGCGTGGTAATGCATTGCTGCCGCGTGCCACTGCGTGGTGTAGCCCTGCGGCGACTGCTGCTGCGTGGTCTCTCTCTGCTGTGTTCTTTCAGTACGCGTTGCGGCCCGTGAAGCCCTTGAGAATCGTGACCAGCACGATCTTCATGTCGAACCAGAACGACCAGTTGTGGATATAGAAGAGGTCGAACTTCACGCGCGTTTCCATCTTCTCGACCTTGCGCGTCGCGCCGCGGTAGCCGTTCACCTGGGCCCAGCCCGTGATGCCCGGCTTGATGCGGTAGCGATGCATGTAGCCGTAGACGAGATCCTTGTAGAGGTCGTCGTGCTCGAGCGCGTGCGGGCGCGGGCCTACTACCGACATTTGTCCGAGCAGCACGTTGAAGAACTGCGGCAGCTCGTCGAGGCTCGTGCGGCGCAGGAACGCGCCGATGCGCGTCACGCGCGCGTCGCCGCGCGTGGCCTGGGTGATCTGGCCGGGCGTCTCGCGGTGCACGCTCATGGAGCGGAACTTGTAGATGCTGAACGGCTGACCGTCCACGCCCTTGCGCGTCTGCTTGAAGATCACGGGGCCAGGCGAGGTGAGCTTGATCGCCACGGCAATCGCGGCGAGCAACGGCGAAAGCGCGATGAGCGCCGCGAGCGCGAAGAGCCGGTCGAACACCATCTTCGGCCACAGCTGCGGCGGCGACACCGCAGGGGCCGTGAGATTGATGGTGGGCAGCCCGACGATGTCCACCACGCCGTGATCGAACAGCGAGATGGAGCGCACGTCCGGGATGAAGCGCAGGTTCACGAAGTCGTCGCGAAACGCGCGCATGAAGCGATAGAGCGTGTGCTCTTCGGACAGCGGCAGCGCGAGCCAGACTTCGTCGACGTGTTCGCGGCGCACCTTCGCCGCAAACGCGTCGGCATCCGTGAGCACGGGCAGCTTGCCGATGCGCTCCGCGCCGCGCTCTTCCAGCGCGTACGGGTCGGGCACGGCGCCGGCCGTGGTTGCGTCGAACACGCACACGGGCCTGAAGCCCCCTTGCGGCATGCCTTGCAGGTGCGCGACGAGCGAGCGCGCAAAACCGGGCGCGCCGACAATCGCCACCGTGCGGCAGTTGATGCCGCGGCTGCGCGCACGGCGCAGCGCGAGGTGCGCAACGAGCTTGATCGCCACGATGAGCGCGCCGGAGATCAGCGTGGAATAGCCGAACCACAGCCGCGACACCGCGTTCATCTGATGCAGCGTGAAGACCAGCATGAGGCCCGCCACCACCACGATGAGCCACGCGCACACCACGCGCATGAGCATGGCGACGAGCGGCTTGCCGCGCCACGTCTCGTACACGCCAAACGCGGGAAAGAGCAGCATGGCGAGCGTGCAGTTGAAGGCGATGAGCAGGGACTGCGTATCGGTGAGCACGATCGGCGCGGGGTAGCGCAGCAGGTACGCGAGGAGCGCGCCTGCAATGACGGCGAGCGCATCGAGACACCGGGCGACGTTGGCGAACATCATGGCGCGTTCCTCGTCCTGTTCCTGTCGTGGAGCCTCGTTCCCGTTTCCGTTCGCACGGCCGTCAACCGACGGTTTCCGCGTGGCTGGCTTCATGCAGGCGCGGCAGCAGCCGGTCGAACTCGCGCTTCACGAGCCCGTAGCATTCGCAGGCGCGCGCTTCGAGACCCTTGCGGTCCAGCACCTTGATGTGGCCGCGGCTATGGTGAATCAGCCCCTGGTCATGCAGCCGGCCCGCGGCTTCGGTGATGCCTTCGCGGCGCACGCCGAGCATGTCGGCGATGAGCTGCTGCGTGACGGTGAGTTCGTCGGAGGCCACGCGGTCCACTTCGATCAGGAGCCACCGGCACAGCTGCTTGCTGAGCGAGTGATGCCGGTTGCAGGCCGCCGTCTGCGCGACCTGCGTGAGGAGGGCGTGCATGTAGAGCAGCATCAGGCGGCGCAGGAAGTCGGAGCGCGCGAACTGCTGGCGCAGCGCCTGCGCGCTCATGCGATACGCGAAGCCCGAGCATTGCACCTGCACGCGGTTCGGCATGGTTTCGCCGCCCGTGAGCACGGGCACGCCCGTCATGCCTTCGCGTCCCACCGCGGCAATTTCCACGGAGCTGCCGTCTTCCATCGTCGAGAGCATCGAGATGATGGCGGTGGTCGGGAAATACACGTGGTGAATGCGCTGGCCGGAATCGCACAGCAGCTGTTCGGTGCGCAGGTGAACCAGTTCGAGATGCGGTGCCAGTGCCTGCCATTCGTGTGACGGCAGTGCGCCCAGCAGATGGTTACCGTGCAGGTCGGATTGAAGGGTCAACATGATCGGTCCTCGTTTGAAGCCGCGCAGCGTGCAGCTTCGCTTCTTCTTCATCCGGCGCGACTTGCACGTGTCGTGTTGCCTGCCGTCGATCGACAGGCTTTCCGTGTTCATATCGCGCCGGCCCCGTTTGGCCTCCTGTGCATGCGCCGTGGGCCCTCGGTTGCCCGGCGTATGCACCGTGTTGCGGACCACATTTAGCGAAGACCGTGCCAGACACGTCAGACCATGGCTTGATGCGGCGCAGCGACATAGGGAGACCCACCCTGCGAGGCGGACTGCGGCAAAGCGTGCGTTTTTGTTTCAAATCTGCACAACGCCGCAGGGCTGGAAACTCTTAAGTAGCTGGTTTATTCCGCGCACATCAACCCGTTGATAAATAGGCTTTTTTTGTTTTTGATCAAAGATGGCGGCGCGCGCCTGGCACGCCGCAAACACGCGCTGGATGCGTCTCGCCCGTGCACGGTTCGCGCGAACCGAAATGATTCAGTTGTGTTCTATGGGTTGCGTGGGCTCCCGCACGGAACGGCTTTTTGACAGTTCCATGTCATTAGCCTGACGCAGACGCGCGCGATGCAAGCCTCGCGTATCGCAAGGCTTGATGCGCTTCTTGAGAGGGTTGGGCGTGGCCGGAGGGTTCAGCCGTAGAAAACAGGCGTGGGCGCGTTGATGGCGCGCACCTCGCCCGCGGGCGCCGTGGCTGTATCTTTCGTGCACAACGGCGTGGGTGAGGTGGAATCGATGCTCGCGCAAGCGCTGAGAGCAACCAGGTCGACCACGCGCCGGCTGCCCGGCGCCAGGTGGAACCAGTCGCACGCGGCGCGGTAGTGTGCGTCCGTCACGTGGACGAAGCGTGCGAAGCGCTGCGTTTCGATCACGAGCTGCCAGCCGTCGGGACCCTGCACGGGCGTGACGGTGAGGCCCGGGTCGTAGCGCGGCGCGGGCGAGCGGTCGGGCAGATGGAACGCTTCGGCCAGCACCGCGCCGCTTGCGGCATCGGTGAGCGTGGCGATGGTGACGTCGTGCGAAGGCGGCCCGAAGCGGTAGGCGTGGGTGAAGTCGAAGAACTGGCCGAGGCATGCCGCGGCTTCCACGCGCAGCGTGCCGCGCGCGGGAACGTCGAGCATCTGCTCGCCTGCGGCGACGCGCACGCTGCCGTCGCGCAGACACACCAGCGCGAGCCGCGCGTGCAGCGGCCGCTCCGTTTCGTTGACGACGTGCAGGTCCAGACCGTTGAGGCCTTCGTCCGTGATGGCGATCTGCACCGGGCGCAGGGCTGCCGCGAGTGCGTGCCACGCGCTCTTGGGGCGGCCCGTCGAATCGATCACGCCCCAGCCCGCGCCCGGCTGCAGGTCCTGGAACTGCCACACCAGCGCGCCGCCGCAGGGCGAGCCGTGACGGCGCCATTCGGCGAACACGTCCGTCATGAGTTCCGCCACCACGGCGCGCGAGAGTTCGAGATAGCGCGCGGCGTCCTCATAGCGCAGCCGTGCGGGATCGACGCCATAGAGCGTGCGCAGGTAGTGCTCGCGCACGTCGTCGAAGTCCCAGCCCGCGCCTGCATCGCGTGGTACCGCGGCCTTCCAGCGCGCGTCGTAGGGCTGCATGCCGCCCGCTGCGTGAAGCGTGGCGTCGTCGGGCACGTTGGCGAAGGCGAGGCATTCGGCGGCGAAGCGCACGTGTGCGCGCCGCACGTCGTCGAGCGGGCGCTGATACGCGCCCACGCCGTAGTAATGGGTGATGCCCGTGCGCGTCGAGAACGGCCAGGTGCCGCCCGTCGGCGAGTTGGGCACGTAGGGCACGTCTGGCCGCAGCGCGGCCGCGAGCGCAGGCAGATGCTCCGTGAACAGAGCCTGTTCGCGCATCGCAGGCGGCAGGCCGAACATCGCGGCCTGCTGGTCCACTTCGCTGCCGCCGCACAGCACGGCGAGCGACGCGAAGCGCTGCGTGCGTTCGAGGAACTGCGTGGCCTCGCGCTGCACGGAGGCGAGAAAGGCGTCGTCGCGCGGGTAATCGAAGTTGGCGAACGCGAAGTCCTGCCAGATCAGGATGCCGTGCTCGTCGGCAAGGCGATAGAACGCATCGGATTCGTAGACCATCGTGCCGCCCACGCGCAGCATGTTCATGCCGGCGTCGCGCGCGAGCGCGAACGCGTGCGCGAGTTGCGCCGGCGTGCCCGCGAGCGTGGCGAGGTCGGCGCTCGTCCAGCACGCGCCGCGGCAGAACACCGGCGTGCCGTTCACGCGCAAGGCGAAGCCTTCGCTGTCGGCGCCACGGTCCACCTCGATGGCGCGAAAGCCCACATGGCCCAGCGCGATGGGCATTCCGTCCAGATGCAGCGTGACCTCGTGAAGCGCGGGCTTGCCGTGTGTATGCGGCCACCAGCGTTCGACGCCCGGCACGCGCAGCGTGCCTTCCAGCGTGTGCGGGTCGCGCCAGGCGAGCGCGGTCTGTGCACCGGCGCAGGCGAGCGTCGCCTCGCTCGAGACGGGCTGCGGCTTCACGAAGGTCAGCGTGAGCGCGAGCACGCCGTCGTCACCTGCGAGGCTCGGCGCGAGTTGCACGGTATCGAAGGCGCGCGGTGTGGCGGCGAGACGTTCAATGGGCCGCCACGGGCCGACTGCCTGCACGCTCGGACACCAGCCGGGCATGTGGCCCAGCAGCGTGGTCCGTACGTTGCGCAAGGTGGCGGGCGAGACGAGCCGCGGCCGCCAGCGCGCGCGTGTACGGCGCGCGTCGAGCAGCGGCGTCAAGGCGCGAAAGCAGAGTGCGAGCGTGGCGTGGCCGTCGAGCGTCACGTCGAGATCGTGGCGCTCGAACATCGAATCCGAGGTGAGCAGGAGCGCGCCGTCGAGCCAGACCTCGGTGAGCGTGGCCAGGCCGTGCAGGCGCAGGCGTTCCGTGCCGTGGCCGGTGAGCGTGAGGCGATACCAGTGGTCGTCGAAGGCGAAGGGAGGCGGTGTGGGGCTATGAAGCGGGTTGTGAAGCGGGCTATGAAGCGAGCCATGGGTCCGGCTATGAAGCGCGGCGACGCCGAAGACGGCACCCAGGGTTGCATCGAGCCGGCCCGCCGCGCGCCAGGCGCTTGCCACGGTGCCGGGCACGGGCGCGTCGAGCCAGCCGTCGTGCGGCAGGTCGGCAGGCGTGGCGCAGGCGCCCGCCGGCGTGCTCACGCATTGCCAGCCTTCGCTGAGCGGGACAGGCCAGACGCAGAGGTCCGGTGCTTCGGGCGTCACTCGATGAGCCGCGGCCACAGCGCCCGCGCGAGGCGTTTCGCCTGCTTCAGCCGCTGTCCGCGCGCTTGCATCCATCGCCACCTCAATCGCCACATCCATCGCCCCCTCAATCGCCACATCAACCGCATGCGCCGCGGCCTCGTCGCCGCATCCTGCGGCCTCAGGCGAAGACGGCCTGGACGGCAATGCGGGCCGCACCGTCGTCCTCACAGCACATGCGCGGCGAGCGTCGTGACGGTCTTCTCGTACGCGCTTTCCAGCACGTCGAAGCAGTCGTCGCACAGGTCGCGGCGCCCGCGGGTGATGGCGCGCACGAGGCGGAACTGCATCACCATCGCTTCGGACGCGATGCTCTGCGCCGACACCGCGATCTCGGGCGGCAGGTCCACGCCCTGGGCGCCCAGCCATTGCAGGTACTTCGAGAGGAATTCGAAGTTCGCGCCCAGCTGCCGCATCAGGTTGAACGAGTACGGATGGAAGAACGCTTCGCCGCGCGCGAGCAGCAGGTCCATGTGCTGCGGGAACACGGCGCGCCATGCGGTGACCGGGTTCGAGAGCGGGCGCCGCTCGAGGTGCGCGCAGAGCAGCTCCGCGGAGGCATCCACGAGTTCCGCGCCCTGCAGCGCGGGCCGCACCTGTTTTGCGAACTCCACGTAGGGAAACAGCACGTCGGGCTGATTCTCGAAACGCGGCAGCTTGCGGAAGATGCCGTCGTAGTCCTCGCCGTCCAGGTGGTGGTAGCCCGTGTTGTGGAAGTAGCCGAGCCGCTGTTCCGCGGGCGAGATGAAGTCGACGCCGATGGTCGTCTTCGGATGCTCGCGCCGGTACGAGGTGGCGCGCGTGTTGGGCAGGTAATAGCCGTCCACTTCGACGAGCACCGTGTGGCCGCGCTGCGTCTGCGCGAACACGCGGTCTTCGAGCGAGTCGTAGATGGCCAATTCCTGTACCTGCGTGCCGTAGAGCAGGTCGAGGTCTTCCAGCGGAAACTTGAAGAACGTGAACTGGTCGCCTTCGAAGTCCTGCGTCACCGTGAAGGCGAGCGCCGCGCGCGGGTCGAGCCCGTAGCCGTGCAGCAGCTCGATCCACAGATCCACGTAGCAGTTCGTCTCCTGCCACACGCGCTCGCCCTGGTGCAGCGCGTGCGCCGTATGCACGCGCGGCGGCCTGGCCTGGGCCGGCCACATGGCGGGCGCTTCGCCGGCTGCCAGGTGGACGGTTTTCCTCACGGTGGTCAGTGGCGGATTCATGCCGTGCCTCCCCGGTTCGCGTCGAGTGCGTCTTCCACCACGCGCTGCGTGTCGCCCCACAGCAGCGCGCGCACGTCCGCGGGCCAGGCCTTCACGTCGAGGCCGTGGTGGCGGAACAGGGCGAGCGTGATGCGTTCCATGCCGAAGCCCACGCAGCCCGTGTGGGCTACGGACCCGTCGGCGCATTGCAGTTTCCAGATCACGCCGAAGTGGTCCATGTGGTAGTTGAACGAGAGACACGCGGTCTTGCTCTCGGGGTTCGCCACCGGAATCAGCAGTTCGAACTTGAGCGCCTGCTGGCGCTGGCTGTCCGCGATGATCTTGCCGCCGCGGCCGAAGAACGGGTCGTTGGCAAGATCCACGTCCACCGGCAGCGCAAGCAGCGAAACGAGCAGCGAGCCGCGCTCGATCCACATCTGCCGGAACGCCATCACTTCGTCGGGGGAGCCCAGCCGCACGTACTCGCGCTGGCGGAACATCTGCATGCGCGCGGGGTCGAGCGACGGCTCGTGGCGAAAGCAGTACGAGAGCACGTCGATGGTCGCGCCGCCCTGCGGCAGCGGGCCGCGCCGCGAGATCACGGGGTACACCGGGTAGCACGCGGCGGGCGTCATCACCACGCGCGTGGGCTGCTGCTGCTCCATCCAGGCGGGGTCGCGGTCGTCGTCGCGCTCGGCCATCGCGTCGTCGAGGCAGCGCAAGAGGCGCTGGTGGCCCGCGTCGCTGCCGCAGAACGAGTGGATGGTGCCCGCGAGGTTCGGGAAGCTCTTCAGGTACTCGCTGTCTTCGAAGTCGGTGCGGCGCATGGCGGGTGGAAAGCGCAGCACTTCAGGGTTCTGGTCCGCGCCCAGATGCGTGATGGCGACGTTGAGGCGGTCCACCACGTCTTCGAACACCTGGCTGCGGCCGTAGAGCCCGTTTTCGCCCGTGTCGATCAGGATGCCCTTTGCCAGCAGTTCGTCGCGGAAGGTGGGTGCCGCGCCGGCGTCGGTCTTTGCCGCAGCAGGTTCGGTTGAATCCACGGCAGCCAGTTGGGCCGCTTCAGTCATCGTGTTCATCTCAGGCCCTCCCGGGCGCGGCCGGCCGCTGCGCGAGCAGCAGATTGGCCGTGTTCTGGGCGATACGGTCGTTGTTGATCATCAGCGGCGCGGAATGCAGGTCGCGCAGATGACGGCCCACGCTGTACTCCGTGCCGTTCTTGTAGCCGGCAAGGCCGCAGATCATGAGCACTTCCTGTACCACCTGGAGCGCCGTGGCCGAGATGCTGGTCTTGAGCGTGTTCATGTCGGAGGCGAAACCGAGCATGGCCGCGAGCGGCGCGTCGAACTGGCATTGGTCGCCCGCGCGCTGGCGTGCCGCATGCGCGGCGCGGTCGGCGTCGAGCGCCACCGCGAGGCGCGCCTGCATCATCTGCAACAGACCCACGGCCTGCGCCAGACGCAGCCCCGCGGGCGGCACCGAGCCCGGCTTCGCGCGCGCCTGCGCGCGGAAGAAGGCCTTCGCGCGGTTCACGGCGTCGGTGGCTACACCCGTCCATACCGACGACCACAGCATGTGCGAGATGGGCAGCATGGTCTGGTCGGAGATGTCGGCGAACGGCGTGGGCAGGATCTGCGCCGCGGTGCCGTGCGAGACGATGCGAAACGGCTCCGTGCAGGTGCCGCGCATGCCGAGCGAGTCCCACGTGCCGCGCTTTTCGAGCGTCGTGTTGGACGGCAGCGTGACGATCAGCACCTGGTCGGAGGCAGCCGCTTCGGCGTTGCGGCGTGCCGTCATGAGGACGCTGTCGGCGTAAGCGCCGTACGAGACCGCGGTGGCGAGCTTCTCGATGCGCAGGGCCGCGTTCGCGTCGTCGCCGTCCAGTTCCACGGCGCAGGCGCTCGTGCGCGTGTTGCCGCCGATGGTCTCTTCGGACGTGGCCGAGGCGAGCAGCCATTGCTTGTCGGCCAGCTGCGCAAGGAAGTCGCGATGCCAGGCGGAGCCGTGCCGATGCTCGTCGATGCAGGCCACCTGGATCTGGTGCATGGCGTAGATCATGCCGGTGGACGCGCAGGCTTCGGCGAGGATGCCGCAGATGGTCGCGATGTCCGCCACAGGCAGGCCCATGCCGCCCAGCTCCGGCGCGAGCATGGCCGACAGCAGCCGTTCGCGGCGCAGCGCGTCGAAGGCTTCGTGCGGAAAGCGCGCGTCGCGGTCCACCGCGTCGGCATGTTGCGCCGCAACCTGGGCCGCGCGGCGCGCGGCGGCGCGCCAGCCCGGTTCCGTTTCCACGGCGGCGAGCGGGGCGGCCGATGCGCCGGCCGCGTCCTGTGCGTCTTGCGCCGCTTCGTTCGCGCCGGGCGCGGCGGGGGTATGGAGGAGCGGGGCGTTCATGCTGCCGCCTTTGCCTGTTGCAGCTCGGTCACGGCCGCGGCAAGCGAATCGATGCTGGAGAACAGGCGCCGCGTGAGCATCCGGTCCGGAATCTCGATGCCGAACTCGTCTTCGATGGCAAGCATCAGATGCACGGTCGCAAGCGAGGAAAGGCCGGCTGCGTACAGATCGGCGTCGTCGGCGAGCGTATCCGGTGAAACAGACAGGCGAGCCGACTCGGAAAGAATTCGTCGCAGTACGTTTTTCATGTAAGAGGCCCTCACGTTTTGGTCATGTCGATCGTCGCAGCCTGTGTGCCTGCGGCGCACGCGTTTGGTATGCATGTCCGGCGAGAGAGCCGGCAGTGCGTATTTAACGGACCGCGATCAGGGGCGGTCGGTGCGATTCCGCACGGAAACCGCATAGCTACGTCACGTAACGTGTCCCCATACAACGAAGCGGGCCGCACAGAAGGCGCGGGACTTCGAGAAACGCGGCGTGAATGGGGCGACAACGCGGCGAAAAGCCGCTACGCACACCGCGACGAAGCGTGCGCAAAGCACGCGGCCCGGGACGAAAACGAATAGCCGAGGAAAGACCAGATGAACTGGAAGACGCTTGAGTTCGAGCAGCTCACGGCGCGCGAGATGTATTTGATCCTGCGCGCGAGGAGTGCGGTGTTCGTCGTCGAACAGTCGCACGTATGCCTCGATCCCGATGGACACGACGAAGCGGCGCTGCACGTATTCGGCGCCGAGGACATCACGCGGCCCATGCCGATCGTCGCCTATGCGCGGGTGAAACCGGGCGACGCGGAAGACCCCGATATCGTGATCGACAAGGTGCTCACGAGCCCGTCGCGGCGCGGCGACGGCACCGCCGAGCAGTTGATCGAACGCGTGCTGAACGCCATTGCGCAGCGCTGGCCGGGCCGCGTGGTGCGCGTGAGCGCGCCGCTCGGACTGCGGCAGTTTTACGAACAGTTCGGGTTCCGAAAAACCGAAGGGCCGTTTCTCGAATACGGCGTGCCGTTCATCGGTCTCACGCGCAGCTCGCGCGCGGCGCAGGCGGTCGTGAATGGGACGCGCCGAGAGCGCAGCGGTTTCACGCTCGGCAGCATCTTCGAGCTGTGAGTACCGCCATGGCGCCCATGCCGGGTCCGGGCCCCGGCTTGCGGCCGGTATTGCAGCCCGCCGGGGGGCCGCTTTCCGGCTTGTCCGCAGGCGCGCGTGCGGGCGAGCCGGAGGGCGCCCGACCGCAGGCGAGCGCTACGAGCCCGGCCGGCGCAGCCCGCGCCGTATCACACACCGCGCGCACCGCGCGCGAGCGGCATCCGCTGCGCCTGCCGCTCGCGCTATTCGGCATCACGCTGCTGCTCATCGTGCTGCACCAGGGGCGGCTCGTCGAACTCGTCTATCCGGTTGGCGCGTTCGCCATCGCGTTGCGCTTCTACCGGCGCTCGCCGGCCCACTACCTGGGCTTCGTGTGCTGGCTGTTCTTCCTCTCGCCCGAAGTGCGGCGCCTTGCCGACTTCGTGAACGGTTCGTTCAATCCGAAGAGCCCCGTGATGATTGCGCCGATGCTGGCTGTCGCGCTCTCGGGCTTCTCGCTGCTCTCGAACCTGCGTGTGCTTGGCGAGCGCCGCGCCATGCCGCTCGTGCTCGTGGTGCTCGGGCTCTTCTACGCCTACATCGTGGGCGTGGTGAGGGCCGGACCCGCCGCGGCCACCTTCACGGTGGTCAACTGGGCGTTCCCGGTGCTCGTCGCGTTTCGTCTGCTCGTGACGTGGCGCGACTATCCGCTCTATCGCGATGTGCTGCTCAAGACCTTCACGTGGGGCGGCTTTGCCATTGGCCTCTACGGCGTGATCCAGTTCATCTCGCCGCCGCCGTGGGACGCGTTCTGGTTGCTCGCCTCGCAGATGGAGTCCGAAGGGCACCCCGTGCCGTTCGGCATGCGCGTGTCGAGCACGATGAATTCGTCGGGGCCCTACGCGCAGACCATCATGTCGATCCTGCTGATGTCGCTCGCCGCACGCGGCCGGCTGAAGGTGGCCACGGCGCTCGTGGGCGTGCCGTCGCTGATGTTCACGGCGGTGCGCAGCGCGTGGGGCGGCTTTGCGCTCGGGCTCGTCTATCCGCTTGCGATGCTCGACGGCAAAAGCCGGCTGCGTCTCGTGGGCGCGTTGCTCGGCTTCGCGCTGCTCGGCGCGCCCGCGTTGATGATCGACGAAATCTCGGCGCCGATCATGCAGCGTTTCGACTCCATGCAGAACCTCGGCGAAGACAACAGCTACCGCATTCGCGCGGAGTTCTACCGCAGCTTTCTGTCCGTCGCGCTCACCGACATTTCAGGGCAAGGGCTGGGCACCACGGGTCTGGGCACCAAGCTGGCCGCCGACGACAACGACGGCACCCAGGCCAACGTGGTGTTCGACAGCGGCCTCATGGAAGTGCCCTACGTGATGGGCTGGCCCGGCACGCTGCTCTATGTGACGGGCGTGGTGATGCTGCTGTGGCGCGCATTCTGGGCGAGTCTTGCGCGCGGGCGCGACCGCTTCGCGATTTCGGCGGTGGGCGTGGCGCTCGCGATGCTCGGCATGATGGTGTTCGTCAACACGCTCACGGGCTTGCCGGGGTTGTTCTTCTTCGTCGGCGTGCTGCTGCCCGCCATTGCGCAGCGCCATGCGCGCGAAATGCAGTGGCTGCGGCGACGCCGCGCGCTGGCCGCTGCGTGCAGTGGCGCAGGGACGGCGCCGCCGGAGGCTCGCGCGGGCACCGCCGTTGCCGTGCCCACGAGCGCGGCGCGCCCGGGCGCAATGGGAGCCTTGCGTGCCGATGCGAGCGGCGGCCGGCCCGGCGTTTTCCGTGGCGGCCCCGGACCGCTCAACCCGAGGGGGCAACCATGAGCGGGCCGCCGATGCGCATTCTCATCGTCACGCATGTGGTCACGAAAAACGACGGCCAGGGGCGCGTCAACTACGAGATCGCGCGCGCCGCGCTGGAAGCGGGCCACGAGGTCACGCTGCTGGCTTCCGCAGCGGACAGCGTGCTCGCGGCGCATCCGCGTGCGTGCTTCGTGAAGATCGCGCCCTCGAAGCTGCCTTCGCGCCTCGTGCAATACCAGCTCTTCGCGTGGCGCACGGCGATGTGGATCGCCGCGCATCGCGACGCGTTCGACGTGATCCACGTGAACGGCTTCATCACGTGGGCGCGTGCGCACGTGAACGCCGTGCACTTCGTTCACGACGGCTGGTACCGCTGCGGCTTCTATCCGTTTCGTGCCACGCGCGGCGCCTATCACGCGTATCAGGTGCTCTATACGCGGCTCAACGCCTGGTGCGAACGCTGGGCGTTCCGGCGTGCCGAGGCCATCGTGCCGGTCTCCGAGAAAGTCGCGCAGGAGGTGGCCGCGCTCGGCATTGCCGACGCGCGGCTGCACGTGATCCACAACGGCGTGGACTTCGACGAATTCGCGCCAGGCGAAAGCGAGCGCGAACGCTTCGGCTTGCCGCGCGAGCCGTTCATGGCGCTGTTCGCGGGCGACCTGCGCATGTCGCGCAAGAACCTGGATACGGTGCTGCGCGCGCTGCGGGAGACGCCGCCGCACGTGCATCTGGCGGTGGCCGGCATTCTGCGCAACAGCCCGTATCCGGCGCTTGCGCGCTCGCTCGGCGTGGCCGACCGCGTGCATTTTCTCGATCTGGTGAAAGACATGCCGGCGCTCATGCGTTCCGTCGATGCCTTCGTGTTTCCCTCGCGCTACGAGCCCCTCGGGCTCGTGCTGCTCGAAGCAATGGCCGCGGCGCTGCCCGTCGTGACCGCGCGCACCGCGGGCGGCGCGGAGATGATCGAGGCTGGCGCGCCGGGTAACGCGAAAGACGAAGAGAAGGGCGAAGGGAAGGACGACGGGATGGACAACGCATGCCGCATGGAAGGCGCGCCGTACGCCGAGCCCGCCGCCGGCATCGTGCTCGACGATCCCGACGACGCCGCCGCGCTCGCCGCCGCGCTCGCGCGGCTTGCGTCGGACCGCGTGGCCGCGCGGCAAATGGGCGAGGCCGCCCGGCAGCGTGCTGCCTCGCTCGGCTGGCCGCGCATGGCCGAACGTTACCTCGCGCTCTACGAAGAGGTGCGCGCGCACGCGCCCCACGCGGCGCGCGCGCAGCATGCCATCGCGGCGGCGCGGCCATGACGGGGCCCATCGATTCGTTGCAGATCGGCATGCACTGGTTCGGCGAGCGGCCGGGCGGGCTCGACCGCATGTTCATGTCGCTTGTCGAGGCGCTGCCCGGCGAGGGCGTGAACGTGCGCGGGCTCGTGGCGGGCAGCGGCGCGGTGCGCGAAGCGTCGGCGGGGCGGGTGGAAGCGTTCGCCGACGCCCACGCGCCGCTCGGCGTGCGGCTCTGGCGCGCGCGCAGGCACTCGCGGCGGCTCGTGGGCACGAAGCGGCCCGACGTGGTGGCCACCCATTTCGCGCTCTACGCGGCGCCGCTGGCGGGCGTGTTCGGCGGCGTGCCGCGCGTCGTGCATTTTCATGGACCGTGGGCCGACGAGTCGTTTCCCGAAGGCGGGGGCGGACTGTCGATCGCGGCGCGCCGGGCGCTGGAGCGCTTCGTCTATCGCAGCGGCACGCGGCACATCGTGCTTTCGCGCGCGTTCGGCGACATTCTCGAGCGCACCTATGGCGTGCGGGACGAATCTATTCGCGTGGTGCCGGGCTGCGTGGACGTGGATCGTTTCGATATCGCCACCACGAAGGCCGAGGCGCGTGAGCGGCTCGGCGTGGCCAACGACCGTCCGCTCGTGTTCTGCGTGCGGCGGCTCGTGACGCGCATGGGGCTGGAAAACCTGATCGACGCCATGTTCTTCGTGCGCCAGGCCGTGCCCGACGTGCTGCTCGTGATCGCGGGCAAAGGGCCGCTTGCCGAGCAGCTGCAGGGGCGTATCGAGGCGCGCGGCCTCGCGTCCGCGGTGCATCTCGCGGGTTTCGTCGAGGACGCCGCACTGCCGCTCTGGTATCGCGCCGCGGACCTTTCGGTGGTGCCCACGGTGTCGCTCGAAGGCTTCGGACTCACAACGATCGAATCGCTCGCCGCGGGCACGCCCGTGCTCGTCACGCCCGTGGGCGGATTGCCCGAGGCCGTGGCGCCGCTCTCGCCGGACCTCGTGCTGCCCGCGGGCGGCTTTCACGCGATTGCCTCCGGCGTGGCCGACGCGCTGCGCGGCCGCCTCGCGCTGCCCGACGCCGACGCGTGCCTTGCCTACGCGCGGGGCCGCTTCGATCTGCCCGTGGTCGCGCGCGGCGTGGCGCGCGTCTATCGCGAAGCAATCGAGGCGCACTGAAGCACGCGGGCGATGAAACGCGTCGCTTTCTGCGCGCTGCTCCGGGCCGTGCTTCGCGCGGCCGCCCTTGCTGCGACCTTCGCTGCTGCCTTTGCTGCCGCCTTTGCCGTCTTCGCTGGTACCTCTGTCGTCGCCTCTGCCGCCGCCCCTGCTGCCGCTGTTTCCACCGCTTTTTCCGCTGAACCGCCGCTCTCGTACCGCACCTCGTGGGTGGGCAACACATGGGGATTCGGCGATGGCCGCTGGGTGCAGTCCGACGTGCAGGCGCTCGCCGTCGCGCCGAACGGCGATCTCTTCACCAACGCGCCTTGGGACGAGGGCGGCGGCGAGATAGGCCATTACCGCGACGGCGCGCTGCTGGGCTACGGCGGCGGCTCGCACGGCTGGGGCATGCTGGGCGGCGACGCCATCGCGGTGAACGACGACTACGTGTTCGCCGCGCAGATCGTGGTGAGCATCGGCAACGCGATGGCGACCGAAAAACATCTGCCGCGCCAAGGCATGCGCTGGTTCGGCGTCTCGCGGCGCAGCCGCGCGGACGTGCGCCGCGGCGTGCCGTTCGCCGGCGAAGCCGACTGGCCCGGCAGCGGACTCGCGTTTCGCGTGATCTCGCAAGCGCCGGAGCCGAAAGACGACGCCATCCGCGGGCTTGCCGCCGACAACACGCGCCTCTTCGTTTCGAATCTGCACGACAACCGCATCGACATCTTCGATGCGCAGACCATGCAGCCCGTCGGCGGTTTTTCCGTGCCTGAGCCTGGCCGCCTTGCGCTCGCGAAGGACGGGACTTTGTGGGTGATCGAGCGCAGCCGCACAGACAGCGCAAAACGCGTCGTCCACCATGCACGCGAGGGCACCGTGCTCGGCACGCTCGCGCTGCCGCGCGGCACGGTGCCGGTGGACCTCGCCGTGGATGCGCGCGGGCGGCTCCTTGTCGCGGACAACGGTGTGCGCCAGCAGGTGCTGATCTTCGCGCCAGCCGCAAGCGGCGGCGCGCCCACGCACAAGAACAACGCGGCGGCCGCGGATGGCCGCATCACGAATCAAGAGGCTTCCATGCAACTGTCGGGGACGTTGGGCGTCGCGGGCGGCATCTATGCCGGCAGGGCGGGCACGCCCGGGCCGCAGCGTTTCAACGGCCTCACGGCAGTGGCCGCGGACGCGACGGGCAACGTCTACGTGGCGATGAACGGCACGGGCCCGCGCGGTTTCGCAGGCGGCCCGGGCGACACCGAAGGCGCGGTGATAGAAGGCTACGCACCCGACGGCACGCGCCGCTTCAGCGTGCAGGGGCTGCTTTTCGTGGACGGCGCGCAGTTTGTCGAAGGCACGCCGCCCTCGGTCTATACGGGCAGCAAGCGCTTTGCGCTCGACCTCTCGCGTGGAAGCGGCGCGGAGTGGTCGTATGCGGGCTTCACGGCGGACCGCTTCCGCTATCCCTACGACCCGTTTCTGCATCTCGGCCAGGGCATGCGCGGGCTGCCGCTCGTGCGCGACGTGCGCGGGCACCGGTTGCTCTACACGACGGACATGACCTCGTCGTTCCTGCGCGTCTACCGCTTCGAAGCGGGCAGCGAGACCGCGATTCCGTCGGGACTCTTTTCGCCTTCGCATATCGACAAGCCGTGGCCGCCGAACCAGCCCCCAAGCGGCGAATGGATCTGGCGCGACACCGCAGGCAAGGGGCGTTTCGCCGTGACGGACTTCGATCAGCCGCAGTGGGGCCAGGGCGCGCCGCGCGTCACGGCCTGGTGGGTGGACGACGCGGGCAACGTCTGGCAAGGGCTGGGCGCAGCGGGTATCCGGCGCTTTGCGCTCGTCGGCTTCGATGCCGTTGGCAATCCTGTCTATCGCTACAGTGCGGTCAGCGTGTGGCCGCTGCCGGCGCCGTTCACGCGCATTGCGCGCGTCGCGTATTTCCCCGCCGACGACACGCTCTATCTCTCGGGCTCCACGCCCGCGCATCCGTTCCTCGAATACAACTGGAACGGCACGGGCTCGCGGCTCGCGCGCTACGACCACTGGCTGCGCGGCAAGCCGGTGCTGCGCTATGCCATCGATCTGCCCGACCGCGGGCCGCCCGACCCGGCTTCGATGAACGGCTGGACCGTGGCGGGCGATTACCTCTTCACCGTGGAGACGCACGCGGGCGTGGTGCACGTGCGCGAGCGCGACACCGGCCGCGAAGTGGGACGCCTCACACCTGGGCCCGAAGTGGGCGAGCGAAGCGGAATCGTCGACGTGCCGATGCCCGTTACGGCCCACCGCATCGAGTCGGGGCCGTATGCCGGCGAGTACCTCGTGTTCGTCGAGGAAGACAGCCACGGCAAGGTGCTCATGTATCGCTTCAGGCCGCCGGCATTGCCATCTGATTCTGCCCGCGCGGCGCGTGCCGCGCTTCATCCGGGGTCGCCATGAAAATCGTCCATCTCGCCAATCATGCGCAGAACGTGGGCAACGGCATCGTCAACATGATGGTGGACCTTGCGTGCATGCAGGCGCGCGCGGGCCACGAGGTGACGGTGGCCACCTCGGGCGGCGGCTTCGAGCCGCTCTTCGCGCGCTATGGCGTGCGTCACGTCGAGCTTCGGCAATCGAAGACACCCTGGCGCGTGCCGGCCATGCTCGCGGGCATGCGGCGGCTCGTGGCGCAGACGCAGCCCGACGTCGTGCATGCGCACATGATGACGGGCGCGCTGATGGCGCGGCTTTGCACGGCGCGGCGCCGCTTTGCGCTCGTGACCACGGTGCACAACGAGTTTCAGAAGAGCGCGACGGTGATGGGCGTGGGCGACTGCGTGGTGGCTGTGAGCGACGCGGTGGCCGCATCGATGGCGGCGCGCGGCATACCGGCCGCGAAGCTCGCGGTGGTGCGTAACGGTACGATCGGCACGCCGCGGTTTGCTGTTGATAGCGGTGGCTGCGGGGAGGTGGCGGAGGGCGATTCGAGCGCGGAGGCGGAGCCCGCTAGTGCGTTGCCGGCGGTCATGCGGCCGAGCATCGTCACCGTAGCGGGCATGTACGAGCGCAAAGGCATTGCCGATCTGCTGCGTGCGTTCGCGATGCTGTGCGGGCAGACGCATCGGGCGGTGCAGCCCACGTTGTATCTCGTCGGCGATGGTCCCGATCGCGCTCGCATGGAAGCGCTGGCGCAAGCGCTGGGCGTGGCGGACCGCGCGCACTTCACGGGCTTCATGGCGAACCCGCGCGCGTGGCTCGCGCAGGCCGACGTGTTCGTGCTCGCCTCGCATCGCGAGCCCGGTGGCCTCGTGCTCTCCGAGGCGCGCGAAGCGGGCTGCGCCATCGTCGCGACGAACGTGGACGGCAACCCAGAAATGCTGGACCGCGGCGAAGCGGGGCGGCTCGTGCCGGCGTCGGACCCAGCGGCGCTGGCCGCTGCGATTGGCGGCCTCATCGACGATACGGCTGCGCGACATGCCCTGGCTGCGCGGGCGCGCGAACACCTCGACGTGTTCAGCGTGACGCGCGTGTGCACCGATTACCTCGCGCTCTACGAACGCACGCTCGAAGCGCGACGCGCCGGCCGCGCACGCGGTGCGGGGGCGCGAGCGACGGCGGCAGCGGCGGACGGCGCCGCGCGAGGCACGGCGTCGGCGCGTGGAGTGGTGCGATGAACGCGCGGAATCTGTTGAGCGAGTCGAGTGCGCCGAGTGTGTCGAGTGTGTCGAATGCGCCGACCCCTTCGTGGCCCGAGACCGGCCCGTGTGCCGCGCAGAGCGGATCGGATGCAACAGACGCTGTGCCCGATGGCGCCGGTGCGGTCTCCGTCCCGGGCACCCAGCGCAACGAGTGCACCGTGAGCACCGAGAGCACCGGCAGCAACACCGGAAGCCGCGGCCCTTTCGCGGCTCGCAACGTGTTCTCCGAGATCCGCTTCGCCGTCTGCATCACGACGATGAACCGCACGGCGACGCTCGACGCGTGTCTTGCGAACCTCGCGCGCTGCGTGCCGCCGCCCGCGTGGGTGGTGGTCAGCGACGACTCGCCGGCGCCCGACACGCGCGCGGCGAACGCTGCCGTGGTGGCGCGCTATCCGGGCGTGACGTGGCTCGCCGGCCCGCGCCGCGGCGTATGCGCGAATCGCAACAACGCGGTCATGCAGTGCCTCGCGCAGGCGCCGCAATGCACGCACGTTTCGTTCATCGACGACGACGTGCAGCCCGCGCCCGACTTCTTCGCCGTGGCGAAGACATGGCTCACGGCGCTGCCTGCTGCACGGCGCACGCAGACGGTGCTCACGGGTGGACCGTCCGCCACGTCGGCGGATTTCGCCGAGGCGTGCGCCGGCCACGCGACTTCATGTTCCGCCGTGCGCCTTTCGTTCGCCGGTTATTTCACGGCATCGGAGCGGCCCGAGTGCGTGAACATCCACGCCGCTGTGTTTCCGCTCGCGCTCTTTCGCACCGAACGCTGGGACGAAAACATCTACTTCGGCAGCGAGGACGCAGAACTCTCGCTCAGGGCCGTGAAGCGCGGCTATCCGATCGAACTCGTGCCCGCGCTGCGGTCGCGCGACACCCAGGCCGGCAAGGGCGTGCTCGCCACGCCCGCGGACGATGCGCCCCGCGCGCTCTCGCGCTACGAACTCTGCTGCGAGGCGGCGCGGCTCTACATCGGCGTGAAGCGCTACCGCAGCATCGAGCCCGATGCGCTCAAGCTCGCAGCCTTCGCGTCGTACTGGCTCGCGCATATGACGGTGTATCTCGCGCGGCGTGGCGCGTTGCGCTCGCTGCCCGAGATCGTGCGGCGCTCCAACGTGTGGCGCGCGTGGCGGCGGTCGGTGCCCGCCTGTGCGCGTTGCGGCTAGCGGGGCGCGACAGGCGCACGGGGCGAACAGGACGAACGGCGGGCATAGCGCACACGGCAAACCAAAACGCAGAAAACCCCGAGAACCCAGAAAACCAATACGCAGAAAACCTACGCACCGCAAAAAGCGAACATCAAACAAGCGCACGAGCGCGCGATCCGATTCACTCCACCACTGCGAACCCATGAACATCCTGTTCACGATCCACCACACCCTGAGCCGCAGCGCCGGCGCGCCCGGCGTCACCGTGAAGCTTGCCGAGGCGCTGCGTCAGCGCGGCCATGATGTGCGCATCTTTTCGCACGACGACGTGAAAGGGGTGACAGGCATGTTGCGCACGATGCTCTTCCCCTGGTTCGTGCTCGGGCACGTGCTGATGCACCCGGAGTACGACGTGCTCGATATGTCCTCCGGCGACGGCTGGCTCATCAACTTCGCGCGCCGTGCGTTCGGCTGGCGTCCCAAGCAGTTGTCCGTCACGCGCAGTCACGGCATGGAGCCGGTCGTGCACGAACTCTTTCTGGAACGCTGCCGCAACGGCGAGGAAGACCGCTCGTGGCGCTATCCCCTTTATCACGGCGGCTTGCGGCTCTGGGAGTGCACGAAGTCGTTCGCCTGGGCCGATGTCGCGATGCTGCTCAACGATACGGAATGCGAATTTGCCGTAACGAAGCTCGGCTTTCCGGGCGACCACGTGGTGCAGATCGACAACGGCATCGACGAGACCTTTGCCTCGGTGGCGCGCGCAGCGCTGAGCGCTCAGAGCGAGCCGGCGCACACGCAGGAACACAGCATCGAGCCGATGCCCGCTGCGCCCACGAAGCTCGCCTTCATGGGCCGCGCGAACTACTGGAAGGGGATCGAGACGATGGCGAAGGCGGTGCCCGCGCTCTTTGCGCGCAATCCGCAGCTCACGCTCACGCTGTTCGGCACGGGCGAGGGCGCCGAGGCGACGCTCGCGCGCTTTCCCGAGTCGATTCGCGAACGCATCACCGCAGTGCCCGCATTCGACAACGCGCAGTTGCCTGCGCTGCTCGCGTCGCATCACATCCTGATGTTTCCCTCGATGTACGAAGGCTTTCCGCTTTCGCCGCTCGAAGCCATGGCGTGCGGACTCGTGCCGGTGGGCTCGAACATCGGCGGATTGCGTGCGTTCCTGCGGCACGGCGACAACGGCCTCATCGTGCCGCCCGGTCATGCGGAGGCGCTGGCGAGCGCGGTGCAGTCGCTCGTCGACGATCCCGCGTACTGGGCGCGTCTGCAACGCCGTGCACGGGAAACGTCGCTCGACTATGCGTGGGAGAAGGTCGCGCATCGCTTCGAGCGGCTCTATGCGGCGCGCCGGCAGCGGCGGCTGGATACGGTGGCCGCGTGAAGGGTGGAGCTTCGCGGGGCTTCGTTGGGCCGAGCCGGGGGCTTCGTGGGGCCGCTTCGTTGGACTGTTTCGTTGGACTGTTTCGTCGGCGCACGAAGCGCTGGAAATGGGCGCTCGGGCCTGTTGCTGCGCGACGTGCCGTAAGCCTTCTCGAAGCCGCCTGAAAGCATACGGGGCCGCCTGAAACCGCAGCAAGTCCGAGGTGCCCGCCAGCGTGGCGCAGACCACAGACTCGAAGCGTTTGTGCCGTGCAGTATCGGCTCTGACATTCGGTTCTGGTTCCCATTGGCATTGGTCATGAAAGACGCCCCCAAGGCTCCGGGCTTCGCCCGCAACGCGCTGTTCAATCTGCTCGGCAGCGTGCTGCCGCTCGCGGTGGCGCTCGTCACGGTGCCCATCTATCTGCACCGTATCGGCGATGCGCGTTACGGCGTGCTCGTCACCGTGTGGATGTTGCAGGGCTATTTCGGCTTCTTCGATCTGGGGCTTACGCGCGCCACGTCGAACCAGGTTGCGCGCATGGGCGACGCGCCGCATGCGGAGCGCGAGTCGCTGTTGTGGACTGCGGTCGTGCTCAACGCGGCGTTCGGCGTGCTGGGTGGATTCGTGCTCTACGGCGTAGCGGGGCTCGCGCTCGGGCACGTGTTTCACATGGACGCATCGATTCGCGCCGAGGTGATTCCCGCGCTGCCGTTCATCGCCTGCGCGGTGCCGATGGCCACGCTCACCGGCGTGTTCTCCGGCGCGCTCGAAGGCATCGAACGGTTCGGGCCGCTCAACGCGGTGCAGTTCGTCGGCATGCTGCTCTACCAGACGCTGCCGCTCGCCGCGGCGCTGCTGTTCGGCCCGCAACTGGAGCACCTGATTCTGGCCGCGATGGTGGGCAGCACGCTCACGCTGCTGCTGCTCGCCGCGACCGTTGCGCGCGTGTTTCCGCTGCGCGGCGCGGGCGGTCCCGCGCGCCGCCACGTGCGGCCGCTCTTCGGCTTCGGCATGTGGGTGACGCTCACGAATCTCGTGAGCCCGCTGCTGGAAGCCGCGGACCGCTTTCTGATCGGCAGCGTCATCAGTGCCAACGCGGTGGCGTACTACACGGTGCCGTTCAATCTCGCCACGCGGCTGCGGCTCATTCCGGCCGTGCTGTGCCGCACGCTGTTTCCGCGCCTTTCCGCGCTCGCCACGGAACATTCGAGCGCGCTTGCCGAACGCGCGATCACGGGGCTCGCCGCGCTCATCACGCCCGTCGTGGTCGTGGGCATGCTCGCGATGCAGCCGTTCCTGCGGCTCTGGGTGGGCGCGGCGTTCGCCGCGCATGCGTCGCTCGTGGGCGAAGTGCTGCTCGCGGGCGTGTGGATCAACAGCCTCGCGCACGTCGCGTTCGACAAGCTCCAGGCACAGGGACGCCCCGACGTGGTCGCGCGCCTGCACGTGGTGGAACTGGTGCCGTTCATCGCGCTGCTGTGGGGCGCGATGCACGCCTTCGGTCTGGTGGGCGCGGCGTTCGCTTGGAGCGTGCGATGCGCGGTCGACGGCGTCGTGCTGATGTGGCTGGCGGGCTATCGCGGCGCGTTCTGGCGCCGGCTCGTGGCGCCGGTGCTTACGCTCGTCGCCACTTTCGCGCTGATCGCCGCGGGCGGCTGGCCCACGTGGACCGCGACACCGGCGGCGTTGCTGCTCGTGGCGGTGGCCTGCGTCTGGGCATGGCGCACGGAACCGCTCATCGCGGACGGCGTGCGGCGCTTCGCGACGCGCCTCTCGAGGCGCACGGCGCTCAGGAGGACCTCATGACGCGAGACACGAAAACAGCAGGCCGGGCTCGCAGGCTGCCCGCCATTTCGATTGCGCTCGCCACCTGCAACGGCGCGCGTTATCTGCCGGAGCAACTGGCGAGCCTCGTGTCGCAGCGCTGGCTGCCGTACGAACTCGTGGTCACCGACGACGGCTCCACAGACGGCACACCCGAACTCGTCGAGATCTTCGCGCAGCACGCGCCGTTTCCCGTGCGGCTGTATCGCAATGCGGCGCGCCTCGGTTATGCCGAGAACTTTCTGCTGGCGGCCTCGCATTGCCGCGGCGACTGGATCGCCTTCTGCGACCAGGACGACGTGTGGCGTGCAGACAAGCTTGAACGCATGGCCGCCGCGGCGGCGGAACCGGGCGTGACGCTCGTGGCGCACCGCGTATGCACGGTCGACCAGAACCTGCAGCCGATCGCGGGCGACACGCTGCACACGTGGGTGCGCAAGCGCGGATCGGGGCCGGGAAGGGTGGCGCCGTTCGGCTTCTTCGCGGGCATGAAGATCTGCTTCGACGCGGCGCTGCTGCCGCTGCTGCTCGAACGTCCGCGGCTGCCGAATTTTCCGGGCGAGCACACCGAGGTGGCGCACGACGAGTGGGCGTCGCTGCTCGGTGACGTGACGGGCACGGTGCGCGTGGTGGAGGCGCCGCTCGTCGCGTATCGGCAGCATGGCAAGAACGCGTGCGGCGCGCCGCAGGCGGGGCTGCGTCACGCGCGTGCCCGGGTGGCTGCGAGCGGGGCAGCGGCGTACCGCGAACGCGCGGCGATTGCCGCGCAGTATCGCGACGGCCTCGCGCACCTGGCGCAGCGCACACCGACGCGCTTCGCGCCGCAACTGCTCGATGCGTCGCGGCGTTACGAAGCGGTGAGCGAGTATCTGCTCGCGCGCGCGGCGCTCTACGAATCGCGCGGCGCGTGGCGGCTCACGGCACAGTTCGTTTCGATGTGCGTGCATTGGCGGTATCGGTACAACCCGTTGCGGCCGGGCGTGCAGGCGTGCGTGAAAGACCTCGTGCGGGTGGCGCGCGCGTGGCTGCGCAGGCGGCCGGCGCCCACGGTGCCCGTGGCCGGCACCGCAGATGGACCGCGCGGATGAGGTGTGCGGATGAGGTGCGCGGATGAAGTGAAACGGGGGCTGCGTGTGGTTTCGGGGGCCTTGTGCGGTTGTGCGGGCCGTGGGGTAGGCCGTTGTGCGGGTCTTTAGCCCGCCGCGAGGCAAGGCCCCTAAATGGACCCTTAAGCAGCCCCTAAGCAACCCCTCAGCGAGCCTTTATGCGGTTTTTGCAGGCGCACAACGTCCTCCGGGAGTGTGTGCGCACCCGAACAGAATGTGCGAGAAGCACGTTGCTTAAATGACCGTCGACCGGTAAGCCGGGCCGGCGCAAAGGGATGGATTCCATGAGACCTGTCGTGTTCGATGGCTGCTTCGGCTGGCTCCATGAGGCGGATGGGGAACGCGGCGTCGTACTCTGCAACCCGTTCGGCTACGACGCGCTGTGCACCCATCGCGGCTGGCGCGCGCTCGCGGAGGGCATCGCGGCGGCGGGCATGCCGGTGCTGCGCTTCGATTACCCCGGCGCGGGCGATTCGGACGGCGCCGAGGACGACCCCGAGCGCCTCGCCGCCTGGCTGGGCAGTATCGAAGCGGCCATGGCGCGGCTGCGCGAATGGACCGGCGTGAAGCAGGTGTCGCTCGTCGGCTTGCGGCTGGGTGCGACGCTCGCCGCGCTCGCCGCACAACGCAATGTCGGCAGCGTCGATTCGCTGGTGCTGCTCGCGCCCGCGGTGCTCGGGCGCAACTACGTGCGCGAACTGCGCGCTCACCGGCAGAGCTGGCTCAGCACGCCGGCGGGCATGAACGCGGACCCCATCGCGAACCCCGACGCCTATGTGGAGGCGTTCGGCTTCGGCATCCACGGCGAGGACATTGCGCGCCTTGCAGCCGTCGACCTGTGCAAGGACACCCACGCGCCGGCCGCGCGCGTGCTGCTGCTCGATTCGAGCAACCGCACGCGTACCGAAGCGCTGGCCGCCCATTACGCCGCGCACGGCGTGGAGGTGCAGCACGGCCCGCTCGACGAACTCGACCGCTTTCTCGTGGAAGCGCTGTACAGCGAAGCACCCGCGAGCGCCTTCGAACGCGTGACGACGTGGCTCGCGGCAGGCGCGTGTGAGCGTTCCACTGCTGCGCCGGCAGGTGGGCAAAGCGTGGCTGCATCGAACGACGAAGCTCCGGCCCTGCGCCTGGCCGGCACGCGCGCCACGGAGCGCCCGGTCGTGTTCGGCGCGTACTTCGGCATCTACTGCGAGCCCGACGTGCCGCGCGCAGGCGCGCCCGCCATGCTGTTTCTCAACACCGGCGCGAGTCACCACATCGGCGACGGCCGCATCTTCGTGCTGTTCGCGCGGCGGCTCGCGGCGCTCGGCATCGCGTCGCTGCGCATGGATCTGGGTGGCATCGGCGATGCCACGCCCGTTGCGCCCGAGGTCACGCTCGACACCATCTACTCCGACGACGCCTGTCGCGACGCCGCGGCAGGCGCCGACTGGCTCGTCGCGCACGGGCACCGTCGCGTGGCCGTATTCGGCGTGTGCGGCGGCGCCTTTGCCGGTCTGCACGCGAGTGCACGGCATGCCGCCGTGGAGGGCGCGTTCTGCGTGAACCTGCAGAAGTTCATCTGGGACGGCGACGCGCGCGCGCCCGGGGCGCATCAGTTCGCGTCCTCGAAGGTGTACTGGCGCGCCGCGCTCAACCCCGAGAAGTGGGCACGCGCCCTGCGTGGGCAGAGCCATCCGCTGCGGATCGCCCGCGTGGTGGCCGCGCGGCTCGCGCGGCGCGGCTGGCTTACGGCGGCGGGCTGGATCGAGCGCTGCACCGGCCGGGCGCTCGCGGCCAACGAGGCGCGCGACCTCGTGCGCGCGATTCATCGCAAGGGCGTGCGCCTGCGGCTCGTATATGGCGATTACGACGTGGGGCTCGACGAAGCGCGCATCCAGTTCGGCACGCGGCTCGCCGCGCTGCACTGTCACGAAGGCGTGCGCGCGGCGACGCTGCCGAAGCTCGACCATGCGTTGTTTACACGGCCCGCGCGCGAGGCCGTGATGGCCGATGCCGAGCGCTGGCTGTTTACGGAGCTGATTCAGGCTGCGCCCCACACGGGCGGCCAGTCAGCGCGACCTGCGGCGGCGCGCGCGAGCGCCACGCCGCCGTACCTCGATGGAGCCAGGCTGTGAACCCGACTTCCGACCTTGACCGCATCAACCAGAGCGCGTGGAATTCCCACGACGCCGAGCGCGAGTTCACGCTCGAAAAGACATGGACCGACGCCGGCGAAGCGGCCGCGTTCGCGTGGATCACGCCGCGCTGCGCGGGCACGCCGCTGCTCGACATCGGCGTGGGCGCGGGCCGCACGATCCCGCTCATGCGCGCCATCTCCATGGACTACACGGGCATCGACTACACGGAGAAGCTGCTCGAACTCGCGCGCGGCCGCCATCCCGGCGTGGACCTGCGCCACATGGACGCGCGCGACATGCACACGCTGCCCTCGGATCACTACGGGCTCGTGGAATTCAGCTGGAACGGCATCGACTGCGTGGACTACGAAGACCGCATGCGCATTCTGCGCGAGATGTTTCGCGTGACGCGTCCCGGCGGCTACGTGCTGGTCTCGTCGCACAACCGCGATGGCCCGGGCTACGGCGAGACGCCGCTCAAGCTGCTGCCGCGCTTCACGCCGAACCCGGTGCGACTCGGCTGGCGCGTGCTGCGCTCGCTCGTCAGGCTGCCGGTCGCGACCGCCAACTACCTGCGGCACATGAACCTGAACCGTGACTATCCGGGCTATTCAGTCCGCGCGGCGGCGGCGCACTACTTCGGCATTGTGATCATCTACACGACGGTGGCGGAGCAGCGGCGGCAACTGACGGAAACGGGCTTCGTGAACGACGCGGCGTTCGGCAGCGATCAGGGCGACCGCATTGCCGACGACGCAGGCACGAGCAACGCCTGGTGGGTGCATTACGTGGCGCATAAGCCCGCATGAGCGGACATGAGCGGCTCATAGGCCGTTGGCGAAATGAAGCATCGCTAAAGATCGC
>NZ_JARCHA010000024.1:0-32666 GCF_048957895.1 Paraburkholderia sp. A1RI_3L | reverse complement strand
ATTCATCTGCAACGCGCCGAGTGAATGGGATAGCACGCACAACGAGACGCGCTTCGCGAGGCTGCTCGACGAGGGCGGGTTCTATCACGGCAACCGAAAGGGCTACGAGGATTTTCTGAAGTACCTCAAGGAACTTCAGTTCTGGGACGTGACGGGGTTGCCTGCCGGCCAGAAGCTCTGGTTCTTCCATCCACTCGCGTTTATCCGGCATTTCAGGAAGTGTGGGTGGCTAAGCAAGGGGGAATTGTCCCAAATCTACGATGAGTCAACATACACAGCGCTAGGGAAGACGGGCGAGCAATATCGGGAACTTTATCGCGGAGCCATTAATGCCGTTTTTAGGAAATACAGGATTCATGATCCGATGCGTAGCGCTCATTTTTTTGGGCAATGCGCAATCGAGTCATACCATATGATGGTGGTTCGCGAAAGCTCCACCGCCATTGGTAAAGCAGTTAAGACAAATCACCCTTCGATTATTCCTGAATTGAATGGATATTTTCGCTCGCCTGCCGCCACCCCAATAGATGAGACATACTTTAGCCAATACGATGGAAATATAAATTTGGGAAATACCGATCCAGGCGATGGAATAAAATTTCGCGGAAGGGGCTTTAAGCAACTCACTGGACGATATAATTACTCTGAGTATTGGATATATAGAGGATGGCTCGATCGCAAATCGTACGATCACACGTGGTTTAAGAAGAAGGAAGGCAATAATTTCAAGCCCGGCCCAAAAATAAATAATCCAGAATTTATCGGAAATGACACCTACTCCTGTGTTGACATTGCGGGATTTTTTTGTGTTCATACTGCGCTTCAAAAGGCAGCAGATCATGGAATTTCAGAGTCCGTTTCGCGCGCAGTGACCAAAATAGTTAACCCGTACGACGTAAAAAGTCCACCCTTGCGTTGGCGGGAGACACAAAATTCATATCGAGCATTGGGAGATCAGACGTGAAAAGATATTCTTTATTATTTCTTTTGGCGGCTCACCTTGGCAATGCATGGGCAGGTGTTGTCAGTTCTTGTGACGGGAATTATTCGGCAGTAGACAATGTTCGCGGTCAGGTAATGATAAATCATGGCGAGCGAAATATTGGATCAGCAAAAATCGACCATACTATTCGGGGAGGGGTATTTAGTCTCGATAATTCAATATTAGTAGTATTTGGGCCACCCAGGAAGATTGATCCGAATTATCCGCAGGTTACGCATCTATCCGTTTTTTTGGTGAAACCAAAATTTCGACTCATTGAAAAGGAGGTATATGGGGGTGGCGTGTACGATGCTGCGTTTAGCATTGACAAGAATTTTGTTGTTGTAAATAACCAATTTGGAGTAGATATAATAAATATCAAGAAAAAAAGGACTCAATTGTTTGACGCGGCGCATATTCCGAAATTCAAGACTCAGCATTGCCTGGAAAAATAGTTTCCTCGAAACCTTCCTTCTGCAAGGCCGACAAGCTCGAATCAGTTTAAGTGCATGAACAAGGAGCCTCTTCTGCGAAAAATTAGCTCGCATTTATAGCGCCATTCGCCACTTCGACCCGTGCATACTGTGATAACGCACCGAACAGCGCAGAATATTTCAATTCCCCTATGCGGATCAAGACAGAGAAATTTCATTGCTTGATAAATGAGAAGTCGATTGGCGTCCCACTGAGTTCGAATGATGGGGTAGTTGTTGTATCGGGCGCTGCCTACGTTCCTGTTGCTGATTTAAACCACTGCAAGGCTGATGTCCTCTTGCCATTCGGCGCGCACCGCCACACGCGGGATTTCTATTAGACGCAAATATGAGGAATGGCGTTTACCTCTCATTGCCCCCGGCTAGTGCCTCGCCCATGATTTTTTGGCAGTTTTTGCAAATCCTGATCAATGTAAACATTTTTTATGATGGATGCTTTACACAAGCACTATACAAGGGCACTAATTCGATTCGACGGGAGTTTGAAAGAGAATGCGCCAGCACGCGCAAATGACATAGTCGTCGCGAGAATCCTATGAGTTCCGCGCCGCCAGCGTACTCACTTCCCGCTCCGCCGATACCTGCTTCACGGACTGCGCGCCGATCACGTACATCGGTCCCTTCACCTGCTGCTTCACGTTGATCTCGTAGGTGTACAGCACCTGGTTCGTCCAGCTCGCGGGCGACTCCAGCACGCGCGCCATCTCGCCCTGGATACGCGCAATCTCTTTCTTGTCTTCGTCGCTGTGCGGCCGGCCGCTTTCGTCGTAGAGACGCAGCACGTTGCGATACGCGTTGATTTCCGCGCCTGCTTCGGGCGTCATGCGCTGGCGCTCGCCATGAATCTGGTTGCCGTGGCCGCTGTTGAGCTTCACTTTCGTGAGGTACTCGTTGACCTGCTGCTGGCCGTGTTCGGCCGACGCGCTCCAGTCGGCGTTGCGGCTGTCGATGTATTGCAGATAGTGATCGACGTTCGTGAATTCGGTGTCGCGGAACGTGCGCTCCGGCACCACGTTGCCGTCCTCCTCGGCAATGCGCAGTGCCGCGCCGGTGGCCGACTGCAGGACCGACACGCCAATGCCGAACGCGGGCGTGCTCGGCAGCGAAGACGAGCCGAACGGACTGCCGGTTGAATACGGGCTGGGCGCCGGCGCCGCAACCAGCGACGCGCTGCCGTTCACGCCGGCCGTGCGCCCCTTCACCGCGGTCTCGACAGTCTGCATGCCGGTGGCGTCTTCGCGATGCATCGTGTTGCCGCTCACACGCCCTTCCGCCGTCGCATACGGGCCGAACTTGTAGCCGTCCGGGTTCACGTAGCGCGCGCCTGCCGTACCGGAGACAGACACGTAGTTCGTTGCCGAGTTGTTCTCGAGCCAGTTGATGGAGAGGTCCGGGTCCTTGTAGAACTCTTCGGCAAGGCCATCCCACATCTCCGTCTGCGAGCGCGGCGCCTGCGCGCCCGGCCCGGACCGATAGATGTTGCGCACCACCGACTGCAGTTTGTCGCGCCACGCTTCGGGTTCCCCTGTGGGATCTTCCGTGCTTCTCACGCGTGCGCGAAACATCACGCCGCGCGGCTTGCTCGTGTCGCGCCCCGCTACGGCACTACCGTAGCCGCTCGCCATGAGTCGGCCGCCCAGCAACGACCAGCCGATAAAGCCGCCCATGCCCGCGTGCATCGACACGCGCTTGTCCGTGCCGATGAAAAGCTGGCCGTTGTGCGCCGACGAACCCACCTCGACGACGGAATGCCGCCCGCGCAGAAGCGCCACGTCGGGCGCAATGGCCGCTGCGGGCAGCCCGACGATGCCGAGCGCTGTCGCCAGGTTATCCGAAATGTTTGCGTTGACGCCGTAGACACCGCCGCTCGAAAGCTGCATCTGCCACGTGCGCGGCATGTTGCCGATCACGTAGCAGAGCGAATCGCCGATGCCCTCCACGCTGCTGCTCGCCTGCGGGTCCGGTTCGTAGAGCACGACCTTCATGCGTTCGATGTTCTGGCGCAGCGTGCGGTCTCTCGTATCGGGCACCACGTCGTCCATGGCCGCGCCGGATTCCTCGGCCCAGGTGGCGAGTTCGTCGGCCGTCATCTGCCTGGGCAGGTCCTTGAACGCCTGGCTTTCGCGTACCGTCTTGCGATCCACGTGCAGCATCTTCGCGACTTCGCGCTCGATAATGCCGCGCTGCGTGCGTCCAAAGCCAATGCCCCGGCGCAGCTTGCCCTTCGCGCCAATCGCCTGCTGCCACTGACCGAGCGCGACCGCGCGCACCGCATTCTGCACGAGCTGGGGGTCCGGCTGCTGCCCGTACGGCGTGACGGGCGCAGCCACGATGCGGTTGTTGAGCTGCTTCATGACGACGTCGATGGAAAGCACCGTGCTGAAGTCGTCTTCGGGATGCTGAAGCAGGCCGCCTGCTGTGCCGAGATTCAGTGCGTCGTGCGCCGAGTTGTTGGCGCCGACGGTGTGCTGCGCGGCCTGCGCCATGCGCCGCGGACTCTTCATGAAATTGGCGGCGCGACGCAGCCACGAGCCGGTTTGCGCGTTCTGCGCGGTGCGCTGCGCCTGCGTGACCATGTGGTACATGCGCGACTGCACCTGCCCGAGCTTCTCTTCGCTGATGTGATTGCGAAACGCGAGATACGCCGAGCGAAAGCGCGTTTCGGGATTCGCCCGCGGATCGTCGATGAGCGCTGCGCCGCAGATCAGCGCCTTGGCAGCGAGCGGTTCGCTACCAAGCGCCTTCGCGACCGTATCGGGCGCGTCGCTCGCCAGCCCCGGGTGACGGTCGGCGCGCGGCAGTACGGTGTTGGCGGCCACCAGCATCTCGCCGATGTCGCGCGGACGCGGTTCGTTCGGCGGCCAGTGCTTGAGCAGCCTGTCGGCGGCACGCCGGGTTTCGCGGTTCGCGTCGTTATGAATCTTGTTCTCGGTCTTGCTGAACGAAGAGGACTGCAGTTGCGTGAGTTCGTGCGGCGCGACGATGGAGAGCGCCTCGAAGCTGAGCGGCGCACGTGACAGCGCGCACGTCAGCGCGAAGAGATCGCGGCGCTCGTCGTCGGAGCGCGGCACGGACGAATCGCGCAACTGGTCGAGCAGTGTGTTCGCACGGCCCACGTCGCCGCCCGACACCTCCGCGAGCGCGCGGCCCAGCATCAATGCGAGCGTGTGAGGCGGCTCGCCGCGTTTGTCCGCGGGAATGGCATCGCGGATTTTTTCGCCGAGCGCCGCCCGCTCGTCTCGCGCGGTGGGATGCGTGCCGAGCGTGAAGCCCGACGCAATGCGCTGCGCCGCGGGGCCGGCATGATTGAGTTCGAAGCTGGCTTGCGAACGCGTGCGGTCGGTCTTGCCCGTCACCCTCTTCACGTCCTTGTTGCGCAGGCGTTCGACCGCGGCCGGCGCAGTCGCCTTCGGGTCGTGCGTGCGCACCTGGCGCTTGTGAAGCTGGACGTCGGGCTGGGCCGGCATGGCGTCGACAGCATTCTTCGTGTAGCCGGGCAGTACCGGAAGGGAACGCGTGCCCGGGCGGAACTTGCGACCCAAGTCGCCCTTCAGGTCCGTCCGCATCACGGCTTTTTCATCCGGTTGCGCGGGCTGGCCGCGCACCGCCTGGTTGAGTGCGCGCAGCGGCTCGAGCTGGGTGCCGGCCGCGCGCGTCTGCGCAACCGGCTTGACCGCCGCGGGCTCGTTCGGGGTGGCCGGCGTGGGCTGCTGCGGCGCGGAGGGCAGCAAATGGTTCTTTAGCCAGTTTCCAATCGTCGTCACATCGCCTCTCCAATGAGGGACTCGCCCGCCAGACGGCAGGCACAGCCACAGCAAGGCGACTATAGGTCCTGATCGCGATCCTTACGGCCGCCCTGCGAACCGGGAGACGAACGGGCGAAGCTGAATCGCACGACCGTGTCATACGTGTGACGAAACGCTATCGGGCGATGTGCGCGTATCCGGTTTTTATGCGCATAAAGTTTTTTTCGCGTTCGTGCGAGAGAACCACACGAGGGACAACACTCCGCCGGGCGAAATTGGGAAAGTTGAGCGATATTGAAAGACGTTGAGCGATATTTAAAAGCAATAACAATGTATTTCCCGTTACGTCGCGCTTTTGACACCCTTTTTACGCGCCGCCGCCTACTCTTCCCGTCAGCAACCGGAGGGCAACGGCGAATGCCGGTTCCAGCACGCTGTCACCCCCTTCGGCCGGTGAAATTCACTCCCTCATCCACAAGGAAGGACCGTCATGCTGAAGCTGCTGGTTCCCGTGGGCCGTTCGAAACGGTCGTTGCAGGCCGTGCGGCACGCGGCGTTTCTCTACCACGAGCGATGCGTGTCCGAAGTCGTGCTACTAAACGTGCAGCCGCCGCTCGAATCGACGCGGCTCGAAGCGTTCTACCCGCTCGAAGAACTGCGCGCCATGGAAGCCGCTGCCGCAAACGAGGCGCTGGAGCGCGCCGCACGCATTCTCGACGACGCCCACGTGCGCTATTCGCTAGCGGTGCAGGTAGGCCCCCTCGCCCCGACGATCGCCCATTGCGCCGACGAGCAACGCTGCGACGAGATCGTCGTCGCCGCACCGCCCAGGAGCGTGCTGCATGCAATCCGGCACATCGCCCGCCAAAGCGTGCTCGACCGGCTCGTGCGCATCGCACGCGTGCCCGTCACAGCGGTGCGTTGATGCAAGCGGACTTCACTCGCGCTCGTCGCGCTCAGTGGACCTTCAACGCCGCGGCGTCACCCAACGGAACGTGAGATTCACGCGTTCGCCGCGTACGTCTGGCGCTTTCGGCACGCGGTGCCGCCATTCGGCCTGCGTCCTGCCGCGCATCACGAGCAGGCTGCCCCCCTTCAACTGGAAAGAGCGCACCACGCCCGTCGCGTTGTGCCGCAAATCGAAGCGTCGCGTCGCACCCAGACTGACCGATGCGATGACCGGTTCCGGCCCGAGTTCAGGCTCGCGGTCGGCATGCCAGCCCATGCTGTCCGTGCCGCTGCGGTAGCGGTTGAGCAGCACGCTGTTGAAGCGCACGCCGCACACCGCTTCGGCCGCCGCTTTCAGCGCAGCCACGGCCGGCACCCACGGCTGCGGCACATTGCGAATGCCGGAATACACGTAGACCGCGTCGGGCTCGCCTTGCCATGCCGTCAGGCGCGGCAGCGGCACGCGCCCGGCGGGCGTGCCGATGGTGTCCTGCTGCCATGCAGTCTGCGCGATCACGTCGTCGAGCGCGCGCGACGCCTCGGCGGGCGTGAGCCAGTCGGGATACCAGGCGACATCGGGTTGTGCAGCGTCGTCGAACAGATCGAACATGGCAGAGCGTGTAGCTGGACGTAACGAAAAAGGTTCGGAAAAACCGGGGGGCGCGGATAAAAACGTCTGCGTCGATCGTTATTATGGCGCTTGAAAAGCACGTACCTTCCCGCGCCTTGCTGTGTCGTTCGCGTGCGAGCCTGCATCCGGTCGCGGCCCTTCCACCTCCACGTCAAGAGGTTCCGATCATGATTCTTTCCGACGACACGCTCGACCAGTTGTTTCGCAAAGCGCGCACCCACAGCGTGTGGCGCGACGAACCTGTGGACGACGCGTTGCTGCATCGCATCGTCGAACTCGCGTTGCTTGGACCGACGTCGGCCAACTCGAGCCCCGGCCGCTTCGTGTTCGTGAAATCGCGCGAGGCGAAAGAGAGGCTGCGGCCCGCGCTCGCCCCGGGCAATGTGGACAAGACGATGGCGGCGCCGGTCACGGTGATCGTCGGCATGGACATGGCCTTTTACGAGCACTTGCCGAAGCTGTTCCCGCACGCCGATGCGCGCAGCTGGTTCGCCGGCAACGATGCGGCCATTGCCGACACCGCGTTTCGCAACGCCTCGCTGCAGGGCGCGTACCTGATCGTCGCGGCGCGGGCGTTCGGGCTCGATGCGGGACCGATGTCCGGCTTCGACAAGGAACGGGTGGACGCGGCGTTCTTCGCCGGCACCGCGGTGAAGTCGAACTTCCTCATCAACCTGGGCCACGGCGACGCATCGGCGCTGCATCCGCGCAACCCCCGGCTCTCGTTCAACGAAGCGGCGAAGATCGTTTAGCGGCCTTCGTTTAGCACCGGCTCACGCGAACAGCGCGATGTAGAACACCACCGCACCCACCAGCGCACCGAGAAAGCAGAACCCCTCGGGCGGCTCGTCGGTGCTCGTGCGCAGCCAGGCGGCCGCGACACCGAAGAGCCCCGCGATGCCGAGCGCCACGAACACCATCACGGCGTCGAAGAGCGCGGTGCGTCCCAGCTCCGAGAAGGCGATGTGCCGCACGCCGTACCAGACGCCCACCGCCATCAGCGAAAGCACGACGAGCGGCAGCATCACATGACTGCCTTCGTGCCCGAGATGGTGCGTCGAGTGCGCGTGATGACCGTGGTGAACCAGCCTTGTCATTCTCATGGTTGTCTCCCCCCCCGCCGTCCGACGGCGATCGAACGCGCTGCCGGCCGAAAAACGTGCGCAGGACGGTGGTCCGCGCTTTAGGAGCTTGAAGAAGCTCGAGACCCGTGGCGGCAGGGTTCCATTCGAGAATAGTCGATGGCGGCTCTGTTTCAAAGCCTGCTTAATTCGGACCCCAACATAGATTTCGGCGACGCGGGGTGCTGTCGCGCCGGCGGCTCTCCAAGGCGTCAGCCCGCTCCGATACTGCTCTGATACTGCTCTGATACCGCACCGCACCCAACCCGCACACAGCCGCGTGCGCCCGCGCCATCCCGCCGTTTTTGCGTAGCCGGCAGCCTGTAGCGACTCTGGGTAGAATCATTGCAGCCAACGCTTTCGCGGACGCTGCCGCGTGCTTCGCGGCGGCGTCCAGGCTGTGCACTTGCGCGACCGGCCCTGCCGCCGCATGCCGCACTGCCTCCCCTGCAAGGCGCCCCTTCCCCCTCCGTTCACCGCCCGTATGCGACGCTTCTCCTCGTTTTTCATCCGTTTCATCGTCATCGGCGTGCTACTGCACGTGTATGTCGGCTTCCGGCTGATTCCGGACCTGGCCGTCTCGCCCACCGGCAAGTGGCTCGCCGGGCTGTACCTCGTGCTCTCGTGCCTGCTGATTCCGCCCGGCATGCTGGCGCGCATGATCGAGCGCCAACCGCTCGCGGACCGCCTCGCCTGGATCGGCCTTTCCGCGATGGGCTTCTTCTCGTCGCTGCTCGTCGCCACCTTCCTGCGCGACGTGCTGCTCGCCTCCTTGCTGACCATCGACGCCATCTGGCCGCACGTGCTCGCGCTCGCGCGCTGGCGCACTGACACGGCCGCGTTCGCCATCGCGCTTGCCGTGGCGTTCTCGGTCATCGGCCTCGTCAATGCGCGGCGCCGCGCGCGCGTGGTGACCATCGACGTGCCCATCGAGCAACTGCCCGAGGCGCTGGAAGGCTTCACCATCGTCCAGATCAGCGACATCCACGTGGGCCCCACCATCAAGAACGACTACGTGAATGCGATCGTCGACGAAGTGAACCGCCTTGAGCCCGACCTGATTGCCGTGACCGGCGACGTGGTGGACGGCAGCGTGGACCAGCTCGCCGACCACACGCGACCGCTCGGCCGCCTCGCCGCGCGGCACGGCGCCTACTTCGTGACGGGCAACCACGAGTACTACTCGGGCGCCCATGCGTGGATCGACGAATTCCAGCGCCTCGGCCTGCGCGTGCTGCTCAACCAGCACGCGGTGGTGGAGCACGAAAGCGCGCGCGTGGTAGTAGCCGGCGTGACCGATTATTCGGCGGAGCAGTTCGACCCCGAACATCGCAGCGACCCCGCGGCCGCCCTGCACGGCGCGCCGCCCGATGCCCGCGTGAAGATTCTGCTCGCGCATCAACCGCGTACCGCGCTCGCCGCCGCGCAGGCGGGCTACACGCTGCAGCTTTCCGGCCACACCCACGGCGGCCAGTTCTTCCCCTGGAATTTCTTCGTGCGCCTGCAGCAGCCTTTCACGGCGGGCCTCGCGCGCCTCGACGGGCTGTGGGTTTACACGAGCCGGGGCACCGGCTACTGGGGGCCGCCGAAAAGATTGGGCGCGCCGTCGGAAATTACCCGGCTGCGGCTGGTCAAAGGGCTGGTAGCGGCTTTGTAAGCCGACCGTATACTTCCTGCATCCCTTTTTCGACCGGTTCGCCGCGCTGGCCCGTTACGCCTGTTATGTCCGTTACGGCCCGCGCGGCGAGCACCGCTCCCGCCCATGGACAACAAGAAGAACCTGAACCAGACGTCGTTTCACCTGTTGCTGCTCGCGGTGTCCATCGCGCTGTGCCTGATTCTGCTGCCCTTCTTCAGCACGATTCTGTGGGCCGCGATTCTCGCCATGATCTTTCAGCCCGTGCAACGCTGGCTGCTTGCGCGGCTCGGCCGGCGGCGCAACCTGGCGGCGCTCGTGTCGCTGCTGATCTGCGTGGTGCTGGTGATCCTGCCGTTGATGCTGGTGGCGGGCACCCTCGTGCAGGAAGTGGTCACGGCCTATACGGCCATGAAGTCGGGCGGGTTGAACTTCGGCGAGTACTTCAACCAGATGGTGCACATGGCCCCCGCGTGGCTGCAACGGCTGCTCGACCGGCTGGGCGTGTTCGACCTGCATGGCCTGCAGCAGAAGCTCACCGCGGGCGCAGCGCAGATCAGCCAGTTTGTCGCCACGCAGGCGCTCTCCATCGGGCAGAACACGCTGCAATTCCTGGTGAGCTTCGGCGTAATGCTGTACCTGTTCTTCTTTCTCGTGCGCGACGGTCAGACCATCTCGCGCATCGTGCGCGACGCGATTCCGCTCGACCGCGACCGCAAGCAATATCTGCTGCGCAAGTTCACCACCGTCATTCGCGCGACGGTGAAGGGCAACGTGGTGGTGGCGCTCGTGCAAGGCACGCTGGGCGGCCTCGCGTTCTGGGTGATCGGCATTCAGGGCGCGCTGCTGTGGGGCGCGCTGATGGCGCTGCTTTCGCTGCTGCCCGCTATCGGCGCGGCGCTCGTCTGGGCGCCGGTCGCGATCTATTTCGTGCTGACCGGCGCGCTCGCGAAGGGCATCGGGCTCTTTCTGTTCTGCGCCCTCGTGATCGGCACCGTCGATAACGTGCTGCGGCCCGTGCTGGTGGGCAAGGACACGCGCATGCCCGACTGGGTGATCCTGATCTCGACGTTGGGCGGCATGTCGCTCATCGGCATCAACGGGTTCGTGATCGGCCCGCTCGTCGCAGCCCTCTTCATCGCCTGCTGGGACCTGTTCGCTCGCGACAAGCGCGAAGCGGACAACGAATGAGCGGGCTCGCTCGATACACGTAAGGTCGAACGCACCGGCTTGAACGCACAGCTCGAACGCACAGCTTGAACGCGTCAAACAGCCACGCGTGCAACGCACCCGCTCAAGTCGACGCGCGAGCCGGCAACGTGGTGCGCCCCGCGCGCCGCGGCTGCGCGGGTTCGCTCGACGGCGCCGGTTGCGCGCCACCGCCGGCCGCCACTGAAAAGCCGAACGTGTTGATGCCGCCTTCGCTGCGCACAAACACGCTGCCGTTGTGCATCTCGGCCACGGCCTTCACGATGGAGAGCCCCAGACCGTGGTTTTCGCGGCTATTCGAGCGTGCTTCCTGCAAACGGTAGAAGCGGTCGAAGATGTGCTCGCGCGCCTCGGCGTCGATCGGCTCGCCCGGATTCGACACGGCAATCTCCACATGCTCGCGCTGCTGCACGATGGCGACGTGCAGCATGGTGCCCGCCGGCGAATGCTGGAGGGCATTCACGAGCAGGTTGCTCATGGCGCGGCCGAAAAGCGACGTATTGACGGGCGCACGCGCGTCGCCGTGCATCGTGACATGCAGTTGCGCCTCTTCGAGCGGAATCTCCAGGAACTCCAGCATGCGCGCCACCTCGCCTGCGAGCGAGACTTCGATCAGGCCGCTCGCGCGTTCGCCGCGATCGCAACGCGAGAGGAACAGCATGTCGTTGACGATCACCTTCAGCCGCTCGAATTCCTCGAGGTTCGATTGCAACGTCTGGCGCAACTGCATGACGGAGCGGTCGCGCGTGAGGGCCACCTGGGTCTGGCCGATCAGGATGCTCACGGGCGTGCGCAGTTCGTGGGCAACGTCGGCGTTGAACGATTCGAGCCGTTCGTAGGCGCGGTCCAGACGTTCCAGCGCGCCGTTGAACGACGTCGCCAGTTCGTGCAGTTCTTCGGGCAACTCGTCGGAATGCAAACGCTGCCGGCGATTCACGGGGCTCAGTTGCGTGGCCTCTCTCGACAGACGCGTGAGCGGCGCAAGGCCGAAGCGCGTAACGGCCCGGCTCAGCAGCAGCACGACGAGCGTCGCGAGCGCGATCAGCAGGCCGAGCGCCACGCCGATGCGATGCAGCATGCGTTCGGTGCGTTCGCAGTCGCTTGCCACCACGAGCTTGAGGTTGGGACGCTCGCCGGCGCCCGGTATGTCGTAGGTGGCCGTGATCACGTCGTAGGGATGGCCCGGCAGACGGATCTTCGCGTAGCGGCCTTCAGGCGCCGCAGTCAGCGTGCCCTTGATCGGCGTGCCGAACGTGAAGCGCGGGTCGGGGCTCTCGATGTAATAGCTCGTGTGACTGTCCGGCGTGGAAAGATCAGCCAGCTTTTCCTGCACGAAATGCCATTTCGCGGCGAGCGGCGAATGCGAGACGATCACCGTCGCCACGCGCGAACGCGTGTCGAGCGTGGCGCGCAGCTCGTTGAAGAGTTGTCGCTGCATCATCACGAAGAGCCCCACGCCGACGAGCGTGAAAACGATTAGCGAGACCACCGCGAACATCGCGGAAAGCCGCATGGAAATGGAGCGCTTCATGTTGGCCCTCCCTCTTCGCGAACTTCGAGCACGTAGCCCATGCCGCGGATGGTGTGCAGCAGCTTGGCGGAATGCGGGCCGTCCAGCTTCGCGCGCAGCCGCTTGATGGCGGTCTCCACCACGTTCGCGTTGCTTTCGAAGTTGACGTCCCACACGAGTTCGGTGATCAGCGTCTTCGAGAGAATCTCGCCGCGCCGCCGCGCGAGCACGGAAAGCAGCTGGAACTCCTTGGCCGTGAGATCGAGCCGCACGCCGTCGCGCATGGCACGTCGGCTGATGAGATCCACCTGCAGATCGCCCACCGAAATGACCGTGGATTCCTGCGCCCGCGCACGCCGCGTCAGCGCGCGCAGGCGCTCAACGAGCTCGAGGAACGAGAACGGCTTGGTGAGATAGTCGTCGGCGCCGTCGCGCAAACCGTGCACGCGGTCATCCACGCGGTCGCGCGCCGTGAGCATGATGACGGGCGTCTGCTTGTGTGCGCGCAGCGTGCGCAGCACGCCGAAGCCGTCGAGCTTCGGCAGCATCACGTCGAGAATGATCACGTCGAAGTCGTATTCGATCGCCATCCACGCGCCCTCCTCGCCGTCCATCGCCACGTCGACGATCCAGCCCTGTTCCGTCAGGCCACTGTGCAGATAGTCGACGACCTTGCGTTCATCTTCGATCACCAATACTTTCATATCCCCTTCCTTACGCTTGCGCTCCGCGGTGTGCCGTGCGGGCCGCAGCATGGCGCGTTCACGAAGGCGAGCGCCATGGCACGGGCTGACCGCTTCAGCCGCCGCGCTTGCCTCGGTTGTCTGCGGCTGGACTCACCGCTTGATTTGCGGCTTGATCTGCCGCTTGATTCACCGCTTGATCTGCCGCTTGATTCACCGCCCCGGCCGTCTCGCCACCCGTTCCATCGTGCCCCATGCTGCCCGCGACATGCGCCGTCGCGTCGTCCGCACTCCAGCCACCGCCCAGCGCCTTCGCAAGAAACACCACGAGCGCCGCGCGCTGCCCTTCGATCTGCACTTCCTGGCGCTCGCTCGTGAGCAGTTGCTGCTCGGCGCTGATCACGTCGATGAACGCCGCGAGGCCGCCCTGGTAACGTGCCTCGGCGAGGTCCACGAGCTGGCGCGCATCCACCACCGCCGCGTGCGCCTCCCGCGCGGCTTCTTCGAGCACCGAAAGCCCCGTGACCGCATTCTGCACCTCCTGGAACGCCGTGAGCACGGTCTGCCGATAGTTCGCTTCGGCCGAGGCGTAGCCCGCCTGGGCGAACGCGACGCCCGCCGCACGCTGGCCGCCGTCGAAGAGCACCTGGCTTGCGGACGCACCCACGGACCACACGAGGCTCGGCAAGCTGAAGAGACTCGCGAAGCGCGTGCTTTCCCAGCCGATGCCCGGCGTGAGCGTGAGGTCCGGAAAATACGCGGCGCGCGCCACGCCGATCTGCGCGTTGGCCGCCGCCATGGCGCGCTCGGCGGATGCGACGTCGGGCCGGCGCTGCAGCAGGTCGCTCGGCATGCCCGTGGGCAGCTTCGGCACGGGCAGCGCCTTCACCACGGGCGCCAGCACGAACGTGGGCGCCGGCTGCCCGACGAGCACTGCGATGGCATGCTCGAACTGTGCGCGCTGGTTGATGAGCAACTGCGCCTGGGTGCGCGTGGCATCGAGCTGTGCCTGCTGTTGCAACAGATTGAGCCCCGATACCGCGCCCAGGTCGTGCTGCGCGGTCACGAAATCGAGCGCCTTCTGCTGCAGCACGACGGACCGGTTCACCACGTCCACTTCGTTGTCGAGCTCGCGCAGCGCGAAGTAGTCGGTCGCAAGTTCAGCGGTAAGGACGAGCCGCGCGTTCGCGAGGTCGTCGCCGGCCTGCTGCGCTGAAGCCTTCGCGGATTCGATCGAGCGGCGAATGCGGCCGAACAGATCGGTCTCGTAGCTCACGGTGGGACCGATGGTCAGATCGTTCTGCACCGTGGACATGTTCTGCGTCGCGTAGTTGAGCTTCGGCCGGTTCTGCGAAATGCGCGCGCGCTCTGCGGAGGCGGAGAGATCGATCTGCGGAAACAGCGCCGACGACACGGACGCCAGCGTGGCGCGCGCCTGCGCATAGTGCGCGACGGCCATTTGCAGCGTCTGGTTGTTCGCGAGCGCCTCGATTTCCAGCGTATTCAGTTCGTCCACGCCGAATGCGCGCCACCACTGCGGATCGAGCGGCGCGTGAGACGGCCGCGCCGGCTGCCACCACGTGTCGCCCTGGGCGACGCGCCACGATGCGGGCGCAGTGGTTTCCGGGCGCTGATAGTCGGGGCCCACGGTGCACGCTGCCAGCATCGCCGCCGCAAGCATCGCGGCGGTCGCTCGCATGGTGTTCACGTTCGCTTTCACGGCCTCGCGCTTCACGACGCGGCTCCTCCTTGCGATGGCGCTGACTTTGCATGGGCACCGTCCGTGCTATCCGCAGTGGCCTGGCGCGCCTGAGCGCCAGGCACGGAGCCCGGCGTGCCCGGTGTGCCAGGCGTGCCCGGCGCACTGCGGCCGCCCGGTTCGCCACGCGCAGGCGTCTGCGCGACGATCACGCTATCGCCGTCCGCGAGCGAATCGCTCGGGTTCACGACGATGCGGTCCTGCGCCGACACGCCCGTGCCGATCACAAGCGACTGCCCCAGGTCCCGCGTGATCGTGACCGGCTGCAAATGCACGCGCCCATTCGCATCCACTACGGCGACGCGCGGGCCTTCCGCGCGAAACAGCAGCGTGTTGCCCGGCACCGTGAGCGTGCCCGGTGCGTCGGTATGCAGCGCCGCCTGCACGTAGGCGCCCGGCATGAGCTTGCCGTCGTGATTGGGCAGCGTGATCTCGACCTGCAGCGAGCGCGTGGCGACGTCGATGGCGTCCGCGGTACGCGTAACGGTGCCGTCGAACGTCGTGCCCGGCAACTCGGCCTGGGTCACGCTCACGTGCTGCCCGCGCGCGACCTGTTGCGCGTAGGCCTGCGGCACCTGCACGTAGAGTCGCAGCGGATCGGCCTGGGCAATGGCGAACAGCGCGCGCCCCACGCCGCCATTGCCCGCGTTGATGAGGTCTCCCACGTCGATATTGCGTTGCGTGATGACGCCCGTGATGGGCGCCACGATGCGCTGGAACGACTTCAGCTGCGTGAGACGGCGCACGTTCGCATCCGCTGCCGCGAGGTTCGCGACGTCCTGGTTGTAGGCGCCCTGGCGGTCGTCAAGTTCCTGCTGCGCGACCGCATCGCGCTCGCGCAACTGCCGTGCGCGATCGAACGAGGTCTTCGCGAGCGCGAGCGTGGAGGCCGACTGCTCGCGTTGCGCGATGGCCTGCGCGAGTTCCTGGTCGATCTCAGGCGTATCGAGTTCGGCGAGCAACTGACCCTGCTGCACGTGCGCGCCGATATCGGCATACCAGCGCACCACGTAGCCGCTCGCGCGCGAGTAGATAGGCGACTCCACATAGCCGCGCAGCGTGCCGGGCAGCACGAGCCGGCCGTCGTCGCCCGCGGGCACGGGACGCACGACGGTCACGTACTGGCGCGCGTTCTGCTCGGTCATGCCTTCGAGCCGGCGCGCGTCGCGCAGGTTGGCGAGGATCGTGTGCGTCGCGCCGGCCGCAAGCAGCAGCGCGACGAGCAGCACCGCGATGCGGCCGCGCCGCCACACGAGGCTGCGCGACGGCAGGTCGAGGCCGCCCTCGCGCGTACTCGCCTGGATGTCCAGAGAGGAGTGATGTTGGTGGTCGTTCATGTCGTCAATCGATCGATGTGGGCCGTCGGGGTCGGGCCGCATTCAGTGGCCGCCGCGCGCGCCGTCGTGGTCGTTGCCGTCGCCGCTTGCATGCGAACGCGGGCCGGTCATGTCGTCTCCTCCTCTTTCGCCCGCACGGGCCGCAGCGCGCCGCGCGAGCCGGCTGTGCACGCCGGCGAACACGAGCGGCACGAACAGCAGCGTGGAAACCGTCGCGAACAGCAGCCCGCCGATCACGGCGCGCCCGAGCGGCGCGTTCTGCTCCGCGCCTTCGCCGAGACCCAGCGCCATCGGCACCATGCCGATCATCATGGCGAGCGCCGTCATCATCACCGGACGAATGCGCGTGGCGCCCGCTTCGAGCGCGGCGGTGAGCGGCGGCGCGCCCGCCGCCAGGCGCTGCCGCGCGAACGACACGACGAGAATGCTGTTGGCGGTCGCCACGCCCACGGTCATGATGGCGCCCGTAAGCGCCGGTACGCTCAGATGCGTGCCCGTCACGAACAGCATCCACGCAATGCCCGCGAGCGCCGCAGGCAACGCGCTGACGATGATGAGCGGGTCGGCCCACGACTGAAAGTTGACGACGATGAGCAGATAGACGAGCACGATGGCCATCGCAATGCCAACGCCCAGGCCGAGATACGACGAACGCATCGTGCTCACCTGACCGCGCATCGTGATCGTCGTGCCGCGCGGCGCCGTGGCCTGCACGCCGGCAATGCGCTCCTCGATCTGCCCCGCCACCGAACCGAGATCGCGTCCCTCCACGCTCACCAGCAGATCGATGACGGGCCGGATGTTGTAGTGCGTGACCACCGCGGGATTCGTGTGCGCATCCAGCTGCACAAGATTGCCGAGCAGTTGCAGCGGTGCGTCGGCGCGCGCCGAAACCGGCGTGTTGAGCAACTGCCCGACCGACGCCACGTTGTACTGCGGCGTCTGCACGGCGAGCGGATATTCCACGCCATTGGCGGGATTCACCCAGAACGCGGGCGAGGTCTGCGAGCTGCCGGACAGCGAAATCAGCACGTTCTGCGCAACGTTTTGCGCGTTGAGGTTCAACTGCTGCATGCGCGTGCGGTCCATCACGAGCCCGAGCGCGGGCTCGTCGTTGCGCTGCGCGATGTGGGCGTCCACAGCGCCCGGCAATTGGCGGACCTCTTTCAGGAGGCGACTTGCCAGCGCCATGTTGGCGTCCTGGTTCGCGCCGATCACCTGCACGTCGATGGCCGCGGGCTGCCCGAAGTTGAGGATCTGCGTGATGATGTCCGCAGGCTGGAAGAAAAACTCGACGCCCGGAAAACGCTGCGGCAACAGCATGCGCAGACGGTCGATATAGGTGCGCGACGGCGGGTGCCCGTCCTTGAGCGCGACCTGGATTTCGCCGTCGAGCGTACCGATGGTGCCCGCGTTGCTGTACGAAAGATTGATACCGCTATACGGCAGCCCCAGGTTGTCGACGATGGTCGCGAGTTGCACGGGCGGAATCACTTCGCGAATGGTGCTCTCGACTTCGTCCGCGAGCCGCGCCGTTTCTTCGATCCGGTAGCCCGTGGGCGCACGCATGTGCAGGCGAATGTCGCCGGCATCCACGCTCGGGAAGAAGTCGCGGCCCAGCACGAACACGAGCCCGAGCGAGAGCACGCAGAAGCCGAGAAACGCGCTCGCGTAGAAGCGCCGGCGCGCGAGCAGCAGACTCAGCAGCACGATATAAGCGGAGCGGATGCGCTCGAACGCACGATCGAAGCCATGATGGATGCGCTCGAACCGCGAAGGCGCCGCACTCGCCGCAGCCTTGCGGTGCGAGAGCAGCAGCATGGCGAGCGTCGGCACGAGCGTACGCGAGAGCACATACGACGCGATCATCGCGAACACCACCGCTTCCGCGAGCGGCACGAACAGATAGCGCGCCACGCCGGTGAGGAAGAACATCGGCACGAACACGATGCAGATGCACAGCGTGGAGACGAGCGCCGGCACGGCGATTTCGCCCGCGCCCTCCAGAATGGCGTCGTGCAGCGGCGCGCCGAGATGCAGATGGCGCTCGATGTTCTCGATGGTGACGGTGGCGTCGTCGACCAGTATCCCGACCGCGAGCGCGAGACCACCCAGCGTCATGATGTTGATGGTCTCGCCGAGCGCATCGAGCGCAAGCAGCGAAGAGAGAATAGAAAGCGGAATGGACACCGCGATGATCACCGTGCTGCGCCAGTTGCCGAGAAAGAGCAGGATCATCATCGCGGTGAGCGCGGCGGCGATCAGCGCCTCGCGCAACACGCCCTGCACCGCCGCGCTCACGAACACGGACTGGTCGAAGAGCGGCGTGATCTTGAGGTCTTGCGGCAGCGTATCGCGCACATGCGGCAGCAGCGACTTCAGCGTGTTCACGACCTGCAGCGTGGACGCGTCGCCGCTCTTGAGAATGGAGATCAACACGCCGCGCCGCCCGTCCTGGCGCACCACGTTGGTTTGCGGCGAAAAGCCGTCGCGCACGTGAGCCACTTCGCCCAGATACGTGGTCGCGCCGTTCACGGTCTGCACGGGAATGCGATTGAGACCGGCGATGGTGTCCGGCGACGCGTTCATGTCCACGCGGTACTCGGTCTGCCCGAGCTTCGCGGTGCCGGTGGGCAGGATCAGGTTCTGCGCGTTGACGGCGTTCACGACGTCTGCGGGCGTGAGGCCTTTCGACATCAGCGCCTGCGAATCGATATCCACGGAAATGAGCCGCGTCTTGCCGCCGTAGGGATACGGCACCTGCGCGCCCGGGATCGTGATGAGCTGCGGACGCAGGAAATTCATCGCGATGTCGTTGAGCACCTGCTCGCTCATCGTGTTGCTCGAGAGCCCGAGCTGGATCACCGGAATGCTGGACGCCGAATAACTGATGACGAGCGGCGGCGTGGCGCCCGGCGGCATCTGGCGCAACTGCGCCTGTTCCGAGGCCACGGTTTGCGCGATGGCGGTCTGCAGGCTCGCGCCGGGCTGCAGGAACAGCTTGATGATGGCGATGCCCGGCAGCGATTGCGATTCGATGTGCTCGATGTTACTGACCGTCGTGGTCAGCCCGCGTTCGTTCACCGACGTGATGCGGTCGGCCACGTCTTTCGCCGAAAGCCCCGTGTAGTTCCAGATGATGCTGATGACGGGGATGTTGATGGACGGCAGCACGTCGGTTGCCATGGTCATCAACGCGAACGGCGTGGCCAGCAGAATCATGATGGCCATCACGATAAACGTGTATGGCCGCTTTAACGCGAGATTGACGATCCACATGTGACAGCGTCGGGCAGGAACAAAAGGCGGTCATGCCCAGGCGCGGGCGGTTCCGCATGATAGGAAAGCGCGCGGGGCGTGCCGATGACGCCAAAATGGCGCGGCTGTCAGGAAAGACGCATGCCGCAACGGCAGCTTGCCGTTGCACGAGCGCCGATCCTGCCTCTTCGAAGAGAACAGGACGGGCGTGGGTGCTTCGGTACGTTGTCGGCGATTCAGTGCGTGAATCAGTTCACGAGGCGCAGTCGCTCGGCTTCGCGGATGTCGCGTACGTCCCGCACATCGCGTACATCGCGCGATGCACGGTGACGCATGCCGAATTCGGCGAGCCTGCCGTCGTGCGCACGCAGCGCGGCTTCCTGCTCCGTGAGCATCTGCGGCACGCTCTTGCGCAGGAATTCGACGAACGTGCGGATTTTTGCGTCGACGTAGCGACGCGACGCATAGAGCGCGTAGACGTTGAACTGTTGCAGGCGATGCGCAGGCAGCACGTGCACAAGCGAGCCGTCGGCGAGGCCCGGCAGCGCAACCGGTACCGGCAGCGGACCGATGCCCATGCCTTCGCGAATCGCAATGGCAAGCGCCTCGGGGCTGTTCACCTGGAGCGAGGTCAAGCCCGCGTGGCGAAAACGCTCGCCGTCCGCGCCAATGGAGACCCACTGGCTTGCAGGCAACCCGGCCTCGGTCAGATGCACGCAGGTGTGCCGCTCGAGGTCCGCGAACGAACGCGGCGCGCCGTGCTTCACGAGGTAGTCGGGCGAGGCGCAAAGAATGGCCGAGGTGGTGCCCAGATGCTGCGAAATCAGCGCGGAGTCTTCGAGTTCCGCAGCCACGACGATCGAGACGTCGAAGCCCTCTTCCACGACGGCGGGCATGCGCTGCGACAGCGTGAGGTCGACGGAGACTTCCGGCGCGTGCTGACGATAACGCGCAATGAGCGGCACCACGTAATGGCCGAAACTGGATGCGCCATAGACCTTCAGGCGGCCTGCGGGGTTGGCCTGGGCATCGGCGGCTTCGGCTTCGGCCTGGTCGATCTCGGCGAGAATCCGCTCGCAGCGCTGCAAGTAGCGCTCGCCCGCCTCGGTGAGTGACATGCGACGCGTGGTACGGTTCAGAAGGCGCGTGCGCAGCCGCGATTCGAGGTCCGTGATGGCCCGCGAGACCTGAGCCGTCGTCATGGCCTCGTTCGAGGCTGCCTTCGTGAAACTGCCCGACTCCACCACTCTTACAAACATCCGCATGTTGCGCAGCGTATCCATTGCCTACTCCTGTCCATCCGGTTTCGTGCCAGTCTGGAGAATGGACGAGAGGGGGTGACTGGATGCTGACCCGTTGATGACAACGGTGTCAGTTTTGCCGGCAAGCTCGGGCAAACGCGAAGTGCCGACCTGAACGCCGCGCTTTTTCGTTCGATGTTCGATCGAACATCAAAAGGCTTGACGACGCTCGTTTACGAACATACGATGCGGATCAGGTAGCCATAACATCAGTCATCAGACAACTAGAATCACGCAGTGCGCGGCCCGAAGCGCTGGGCTGGAGTCGATGCCTGATCGGCATGAAAAGCCCGTGCAGATTCGCCGAAGACCCCTCTCCCCGGCGTTATCGAGAGGGTCGCGACGCCGGGCGTTCGGCCGATCAAGTTGTGTGACAACCTACCAGCCGAACGGCCGACAACCGTCGCGGCATCAAAGAGAGAGCCGCCTTGTTCGATCGCGCCCTTCATTCAGCGCGGCGGCAAGGACGAGCAAACGAGACAAACAGGATGGAGACAACTTTGAAAACGATTAAAGGTCTGCGCTGGTGGATCATCGTGCTCGTCTGCCTCGGCACGATCATGAATTACGTCGCGCGCAACTCGCTCGGCGTGCTCGCGCCGGAACTCAAGCACGTGCTCAACATGTCGACCCAGCAGTACTCGTACGTGGTCGGCGCGTTTCAGATCGGCTACACGCTCATGCAGCCCGTGTGCGGGATCATCGTGGACCTGGTCGGGCTGCGGCTCGGCTTCGCGCTATTCGCGGCGCTGTGGTCGGCAAGCGGCGTGATGCATGGGTTTGCGACGGGCTGGATGTCGCTCGGCGCCATGCGCGGCCTGCTCGGCCTCTTCGAAGCCGCGGCCATTCCGTCGGGCATGAAAGCCGTGGCCGAATGGTTTCCGGACAAGGAAAAGTCCGTGGCGGTCGGCTACTTCAACGCGGGCACCTCGCTTGGCGCGCTCATCGCGCCGCCTTTCGTGATCTTTCTCTCGCTGCGCCTCGGCTGGCAATCGGCGTTCATGGTGACGGGCGCGCTCGGCTTCGTATGGGCCGCGCTCTGGTACGCGCTCTACCGCTCGCCCGCAAAGCACGACCGCATTTCGGGCGACGAACTCGCGCTCATCAAGGACGGCCAGACCCAGGCACCGCCCGCCAGCAAGCGCCCCGTGCGCGACATCCTGACTTCGCGCCGCTTCTGGGCCATCGCGCTGCCGCGCTTTTTCGCGGAACCGGCCTGGCAGACGTTCAGCTTCTGGATCCCGCTCTATCTCGCCACCGAGCGGCACATGGATCTCAAGCAGATCGCCATCTTCGCGTGGCTGCCGTTCCTCGCCGCCGACCTTGGCGGCATACTGGGCGGATATCTGTCGCCCTTCCTGATGAAGCACTTCCGTATTCCGCTCGTGTGGTCGCGCGTGGCCGGCGTGGTGCTGGGCGCCTTCATGATGGTCGGGCCGGCCTGCATCGGGCTCGTCGCGTCGCCGTACACGGCCATCGCGCTGTTCTGCGTGGGCGGCTTTGCGCACCAGATGATTTCGGCGCTCGTCAACACGCTCTCCGCGGACGTGTTCGACCCCGACGAAGTGGCCACCGCGAGCGGCTTCGGCGGCATGGCGGCGTGGACCGGCGGACTCGGCTTTTCGCTGGTGGTGGGGGCGCTGGCCGATCGCGTCGGGTTCGGTCCGCTGTTCGCCTGCCTTGGCGCGTTCGACCTGATCGGGGCCGTGCTGCTGATCTTGCTGATTCGCGGTCAGACGCGACAGGAACGTGCGCTGTCCGCTGCGTGAACCGCATTCGTATTCGAATCGAGGAAATTTGATGACGTCGTTACTGCATCCGCCTGTCTTCGAACTTGCGCAACGAGAAGGCAATACGCTGCGTCTCGTGAGCGAGATGGGCCCGGTGATCGAGATCTTCGTGCTGGAAGAGGACATCGTCCGCGTACGGGTGCTGCCCGACGGCGCCGTGCGCAGTCCGCGCACGTGGTCGATCGCGCCGGGTGTGGACGACGTGCCGCTCGAAGGTCGCGAGCGGCTGGACCTCTCGGGCTTCGCATTGCCGCGCTTCTCGCTGCGAGAAGAAGCGGAGCGGATCGTCGTGGAGACTTCGCAGGTGCGGCTCGAGGTGGCGCTGCAAGGCGGCTATTGTGCGTGGTCGTTGCGCCGCGAAAACACGTGGCAGCCCGTGATGCAGGATCGCGCGACCCAGGCCTACAACTTCGGTTGGTGGGATGACCGCGCGTATCACTACCTGAGCCGCGAAAAAGGCGAGATGTATCTGGGCCTCGGCGAACGCGCGGGCGAGCTGGACCGCGCCGGGCAGCGCTACACGATGGTGAACGTGGATGCGATGGGCTACAGCGCACGCACGACGGATCCGCTCTACAAGCACATTCCGTTTTATCTCACATGGCGGCGCGAAGCGTCGCTCGGCTTCGGGCTTTTCTACGACACGCTCGCGGACTGCACCTTCGACATGGGCCGCGAACTCGACAACTATCACGGCCACTACCGCTATTTCGTGGCGGAGCATGGCGACCTCGACTATTACTTCATCGCTTCGCCGGATACGCCGCTTGCCGCGGTGCGCCGCTTCACGTGGCTCACAGGGCGCCCGGCGTTGATGCCGAAATGGGGCCTCGGTTACTCGGGCTCCACCATGACCTACACCGATGCGCCGGATGCACAGCGGCGCATGGGCGAGTTCATTGAACGCTGCCGCGAGCACGACATTCTCTGCGATTCGTTTCATCTTTCTTCGGGCTACACATCGATCGGCGCGAAGCGCTACGTGTTCAACTGGAACCACGAAAAATTTCCCGACGTGGAAGGCTTCGTGCGCGGCTACCTGGAACATGGCGTGAAGCTGTCCGCGAACATCAAGCCGTGCCTGCTGCAGGACCATCCCGAGTTCGGTCTGGCTCACGCCGAAGGTTTGCTGATCCGCTCTGCCGACGGCAAGCCCGCATGGGTCCAGTTCTGGGACGAAGTGGGCGCGTATCTGGACTTCACGAATCCGGCCGCCATCGCGTGGTGGCGCGAACACGTCACGGACGCCCTGCTGCGATACGGCATCGCCGCCACATGGAACGACAACAACGAGTTCGAGATCTGGTCGCCCGATGCCATCGCGCATGGCTTCGGTGCGCCGTTCCCCGCGCGTGAAGCCAAGGTGCTGCAAACCATGTTGATGATGCGCGCCTCGCGCGACGCGCAGCGCGCGTGGGCGCCGCAACAGCGTCCGTTCCTCGTCTCGCGTTCGGGCGGCGTCGGCATGCATCGCTATGTGCAGACCTGGTCGGGTGACAACTACACGTCGTGGGAAACGCTACGCTACAACCTGAAGATGGGGCTGGGCCTCGCGATGTCGGGCGTCTCGAACATCGGTCACGACATTGGCGGTTTCTCGGGCCCCGCGCCCGAACCCGAACTGTTCGTGCGCTGGGTACAGTTCGGCATCCTGATGCCGCGCTTCTCGATTCACTCATGGAACGACGACGGCACCGTCAACGAACCGTGGATGTATCCCGAGACCACCTCGCACGTGGCCGCGCTCATCAAACTGCGCTATCGCTTCATTCCTTACCTGTACCAGTTGCTCTGGAACTCGACGCAGCATTACGAGCCGGTACTGCGGCCCGTGTTCGCCGAATTCCCGAACGACGCACGCTGCCCAACGGACAGCGACGACATGATGGTTGGCCGCGCGCTGCTGTTCGCTCCGGTGGTGGAGCCGGGGCAAATCGCGCGCACGGTGTGGCTGCCCGAAGGCGCGCGCTGGGTGTCGTACTGGAGCGGCGAAACCTTCGACGGTGGCCAGCACGTCACCCTGCCTGCGCCGTGGGATCAGCCCGTCGTGCTCGTACGCGAAGGCAGCGTGGTGCCGCTCAACGTGGCCGAACAGCATTTCGCGAGGCCGGCGGAACGACGTGCGTTCATCGTGGTGCCACAGGAAGGCACGGGCGTCACGACAGCCGAATGCATCGAGGACGACGGCGAAAGCGAAGCCTGGCGAGACGGCACGGTCGGCTTCTGGCAAGTGCGTGCAGAAGGCGACGACGAAACGCTCGCGCTCTCCGTTGCATGGGCCGGGCGCATGGAGCGGCCAACTCAGCTCCTCGGGCCTGTCGAGGTCTGGCTGCCCGCGTCGGAATCGAGGCGCATCGTCGCGAAAACCGGAGCGCTCGTTTCGCAGCACGCCGAAGGAGGCTGGAAGCGGGTGATGATCGAAACGATCGAAGCGGCCGCATGACATGACACGGGCAGGCTGCTCGCGCCTGCCCTGAACGCGCGCCTCAAAGGTTGACGTCGCTTTGCCGCGGCCCCTACAATCCGGCCCATCGCCGAACAGGAAACCTCATCTTGGACAGTAGCTGTAGTCGACCCACAGCCCGCTCCGCCCGCTGATCCGCAAGCTCCGCGTCAGATTCTCTTCTGCCGCCGTCTTGCCTGCCGGGCAGGACGGTGTGCGTCGCCGTTATTCCTTTCCAGTCGCTGTTGCACGCTCGCCGTGCGACGTCCCACGCGTGGGCTCATCGCGCGTGCCGGGCGTTCGCTCGTGAGCGCGTGGTTTCCGGTCGGCCTTCGCATGCGTGTCATGCATGCCGTTCAACATGCGATAACGACCACAAGAAAACGATGACTCTCGAATTTGCCCTGCGGCTCGCCGCCGCTTTCGCCTGTGGCGTCGCCATCGGCCTCGAACGCCAGATGCGCCAACGTACCGCCGGCCTGCGAACCATCACGCTCGTCGCCAGTGGCGCCTGCCTCTTCGTCACGCTCGGCGTACTCACCGGAAACGGTGTGGCGGGCGTCACGCAGATCGCGGCTTATGTCGTGTCGGGCGTTGGCTTTCTGGGCGGCGGCGTCATCATGCGCGACAAAGGATCCATCCAGGGGATCAATACGGCGGCCACACTGTGGTGCTCCGCGGCCGTCGGCGTGTTGTGCGGATCGGGCCATTACTTGCCGGCATTTGCGGGCACGGGCGTCGTGCTGCTCACCAACACCGTGCTGCGAGACGTGAGCCGCATGATCAATGCGACGCCCGTTTCCGCTGCGGACCTCGTGCAGCTCTACGCGCTCACTATCGTGTGCCGCGAAGAAGACGAGATTCATATTCGCACGGCGATTTCGAACTCGATGTACGCAGCGCCGCTATCGTTTCAGAGCTTGACGAGCGAGGACGTGGCGGACCAGCCCGGACGTATTCGCGTGACAGCGACGTTGAAGCTGCATCCGAAGGACCAGTCGAAGCTGGAACTCATGGCGAGCCGCCTCAGCATGGAGAAAAGCGTGTCGAGCGTCAGCTGGACGGCGGCGGAAGCAGAGCCGGCCCCGGAATAAGACGATTCAACTTCGTCGTGTTGAACCTACGGTGTCCGAATGACTGCAGTCGATGCCACGACTGCTTTCAATTCCCTCACAGCCCATCGTGCCGGCCCGGCAAAGAATTTCAGATAATGTCAAATCGGGTCGCAACGTGTGGACGCGTTCTGTGCGTTCGTCTAAGCTCCCTTTCACCGTGAATTCTTCACGTCAACATGGAGCAACAACATGGAACACGGCATCATCGCCTGGCTCATCATCGGCGCAATCGCAGGCTGGCTGGCCGGACTTCTGGTCAAGGGCGGCGGCTTCGGACTGATCGTCGATATCATCGTCGGCATTGTCGGCGCGTTCATTGGCGGATGGCTCGCGCGCGTTCTCGGCATCTCGATCGGCGGCGGATGGATCAGCTCGATCATTACCGCGCTTATCGGCGCCGTCATCCTGCTGTTCGTCATCCGGCTCTTCCGACGAGGCTAGAACCGGTTGGCGAGAGGCCGGGCGCTGCAAGGCGCCCGGCCTTTTCTTTTTTCGGGCCTGTTTTCAGGCTCTGCGCGCCTCGGCAGCCGGCACCGCACCGAAGCCATCGGGCAGCATCGAGCCACTTCCTGCCAGCCGCAGATGCCATGCAAACGCCTGATTCAACTGGTGCGGCGTCTGCCCTCCTCCCCGCAACGCTTCCCTGTAGTAATCGAGCAGCAGATCGCGGTAGAGCGGATGCGCGCAGTTGCGGATAATCTGCTGCGCCCGCTCGCGCGGTGCGAGCCCACGCAGGTCCGCCAGACCTTGCTCCGTCACGATGATGTCGACGTCGTGTTCGTTGTGATCGCAGTGCGGCACCATCGGCACGATGCTCGAGATGCGGCCGCCCTTCGCCACCGACTTCGTCGCGAAGATCGCGCACGAAGCATTGCGCGCGAAATCACCGGAACCGCCAATGCCGTTCATCATGTGCGTGCCGCCCACGTGCGTGGAATTCACGTTGCCGTAGATATCGCATTCGAGCGCAGTGTTGAGCGCGATAAGCCCAAGCCGGCGAATCACCTCGGGATGGTTGCTGACTTCTTGCGGACGCAGCACGAGCCGGTCGCGATAACGATCGAGTTCGCCGAACACCTGCTTCTGACGCGCGGCCGACAGCGTGATGGACGCGCCGGACGCGAACGTGACCTTGCCTTCGTCGAGCAGATCGAAGGTGGAGTCCTGAAGCACTTCTGAATAGATCGTGAGGGCTTCGAACGGCGACGAGACGAAGCCGGATAGCACAGCGTTGGCAATCGTCCCGATGCCCGCCTGCAACGGCGGCAACGCGGAAGGCATGCGTCCGCGTGAAACCTCGTGTTGCAGGAACTCGATGAGATGGCCCGCGATTTGCGCGGTTTCTTCGTCCGCCGGCAATACGGTGGACGAGCTGTCGGGCGTGTCGGTCAGGACGATGGCCGCGATCTTGCTGGGCGGGATCTCGATTGCGGTCTGCCCCACGCGATCCTGAGGACGCACGATGGGAAGCGGATCGCGATGCGGCCGGCGCCCCGGAATCCAGATGTCGTGCAGCCCTTCCAATGCGAGCGGCTGCGCGAGATTGATTTCGACAATAACGCGCTCCGCGAGAATGGCGAAGCTCGCCGAATTGCCCACAGAGGTGGTCGGCACGATGCCGCCGGTTTCCGTGATCGCCGCTGCTTCGATGATTGCGAGATCGAGCTTGCCGAGCTGGTTGGCACGCAGCATCTCCACCGTTTCGGAAAGATGCTGGTCGACGAACATCACTTCGCCGCGGTTGATGGCCTGGCGCAGCGTCGCGTCCACCTGAAACGGCAAGCGACGCGCGAGCACACCCGCCTCGGTCAGCATGCGATCGACATCGTGGCCAAGCGAAGCGCCGGTCATCAGCGTAATACGCAGCGGCTCGTTCGCTTCACGTGCGCGCCTCGCAAGCGCAATCGGAACGGCCTTCGCATCGCCGGCGCGTGTGAAGCCGCTCGCGCCTACGCGCATGCCGTCGTTCACGAGTTGGGCAGCCTCTTCGGCCGATGTGATTTTTTCGCGCAGCGCGGCGCAGCGGATGCGATCGTCGTACATGAATCTTGTCTCCAGTGTCACCCGGTCTTGCCGTCACCGCTTGCTGCGGTTTCTGATGCGGCGCCCGAGCTCTTTCGATGTGGCCGGGAACGCAGACCGGACCCTGTTCTTGAAGGAACGGCTAGGCCGTGGCGTGGTGTCATCTGGCGTCATGCGTGTGCTCGCGCCGCGGCCCGTCTTGCACCATGCAATGCAACCTTGCAGTCGCACCATGGGCGTCGTGTTGCGTGCTTAGCTACCGAAGTAGATGTTGCAGAAGCTGACGGGACCAACGCACTCGTCCGTTTTCGAACGCTGCTTCACGGACTCCCGCCCTGCGGCCGATGCGGCGCCTTCCTGGTGCGAGCCAGCGACCTCGGCAACCTGTTGGGTCTTCTCGGGAGCGTTGTTGTTCGAGGATTGCGCTTGCGCGACGCCGGCGAGCGTAGAACAAACGATGGTGCAAGTTACAGCGGCGATATTCAGCAATTTCATTGTGTTTCTCCAGTTCGTACGGTTACTGCGTGGCAGTGCGAACACTATAGGACTGGGTCTGTCTGAGATTAAGAAGGCGGCCTGGAAGGCATATTTCCAGGCGGCGGCAAGATTCGATGCCGGCATGCTCATCGGGCCGCTGCGATGGACCATGCGGAACGCGGCGAACGCATACGAAGCGTGCCGAGCGGCGCGTCGCGATCGAGCAGCGCTGTGCGGATGAAGTGCAGGCAACTCAGCATGCGCTGCAGGTCGTGCCGCCGGTCGCGATCGTGGCGAAGACGATCGAGTACGTCCTGCGCCACCCACGTGGCGGCACGAACGGCAAGCAATGCGCGCACGAGGCGGCGTTTATCGGGTCGCGCGAAGAGACGCGCGATCTCGCCTCTCAGGTCGTCGATGCTCGCGTTCCAACGCGAGTTCATCTGGTTCACGTACGCCGCCGCCGCGCATTCTTTGCGCAGATCGATGATGGCATGGCCGACCTCGAGCGTGACGAGCATCCATCGCAGTGCATCGCGATGCCTTCGCGAGCGTCGCGTGAGCAACATGCGCAACTGAAACATCAAGTCGTGCGTGCCGGACTGGAAGCGTCGATTGAGTCCAGGCAGCACACCGTGGCATGCGAATACGCCCTGCCTTCTCAGATCTCCACACATGCGGTCGATCAGCCAGCCCATGTCTGGAGGAAACACGACGGCGAATCCAACCGAGGCGGCGAGCATGGACGCCACGATCGCCATGCCGTTGTTGATGAGCGGCATCGGAGCGTAGGCGATGACGTTGTCGGGCCCCGCGAGCAGACAAAAGAACACGGAGAAGCCGACGCCGTAGCCTGCAATGCCCCGACGGGTCATCAGGAACGCACCTGCAGCGAGCACCGGTGTGAGTGCAGCGCATAGGAGCGGAAAGCCGTCGATGGCGGGGTACACGAAACTGGTGAATACGTACCCCGCTGCCGTGGCGAACAAGGCCCCCACGGCCATCTGAAATGCGAGGCGCGTCGCATTCGGCGCCGACGACGTGAGCGCACAAGTGAGCGCCGCGCCCGTGAGGGCGAGACTGCCGCTGGGCCAGTCGGTCTCGATCCAGAACCATCCCACCATGGCCATGACCAGCGCTGTCCGCAGGAACATGAACGCGACGACATAGCCATTCGTCTTGTTCATGTAGGGGGCAATGCCCGGCTCGCGGCTTACGTTGTCTTCGATAGCAAGCGATGCATAGGTGTTCGCATAGAGCATGAACTCGCTGACAAAGCGGTAGAGCAATTCACCCGATGTATCGAAATCAGGCAACAGCGAAGGTGCGCGCGCCTCGACGGCATGGCGTGTCGACCGCATGCGTTTCGGCAGCGACGCCTGGAACGTCCCGAGTGCCGCAGACACGCGGCTGGCATGCGCGCCATCGCTTTCGCCGTCACGCGGCGGCGCTGACAACAGGCTCGCAAGCTCATGAAAATACGGTTCAACGCTCTCGATCACTTCCCCGCGCCAGTGCAGACGTTTCAGCAGCTGGCGCAACGCATGCAATCGCGCGCACAGGTCCATGAATTCGCTGTTCAACCGCGCGAGATGCTGGCTTCGCATACGAATCGTTGGGTCCTCGAAGGCAGCGAACACTCGCGTGGCTTCGAAACCTACGATCGCATCGACGAGATTGGCAAAACGGCGCTCGAAGGTACCGCGAGGCAGCCGGGTTGAAAGCACGCTTGAGGCGAGCGCGGTAAAATTCGCATACCGCACATGTAGCGTCCGCAGTAGCAGCGTGCTGGTCTGCATTGGTACGATCAATGCACTGACTGCACTCGAGCACACGATGCCAACTGCTACTTCCGCTGCACGTCCGAGCGCCGCAAGATAAAGTGCATTTGGCTGCATCACGAGCGGAGTGCCGATCAGCGCCGCGGTGTATCCCGCAAGCACGAAGCCGTACCAACGAAAATGTCGATTCCGGACTGCTGCTGCCGTACAGGCAGCAACCCAGACAGTCAAGCCCAATACATACCATTCCGGCTGCTGTACGAATACAGCGCCCAACACGAGCGCCGCGATCGTGCCGACCGCAGTGCCTACGATCCGATAGAAGCTCTTCGCGAGCACCATGCCCGAAAGCGGCTGCATCAGCACGAACACGGTCGTCATCGCGATGCGAGGCTGCGGCAGGTCGAGCAGCATCGCAATGCCCATTGCCCCGAGCACGGCCACTACCGTCTTGAAAAGATGCAGCCAGATAAGGCCTTCGCCCGCTCCCCACTCACGGGCCGCGCGCTTGATGGCTTGCAGCATTGCTGCGCTGCGCCGATGCAGAGGCGACGTGCGCGAGATCGCCTGCTGCCGGTTCATGAAATGCACGACATTCCGCTCCGGCTGTTCCAGGAAATGAAGCCGGCAACGGCAAATACATACCGGCTGGACGGCGCCGATTGTAGGAGTGCCCCGCGCACGAATTAACGGGACATGCAGAGAACGTCCGTTATGGAATGCACAACAATGCCGTCGTGTGTCAGGCGGACAATATCGCTTCTTTATTGATCAAGAAGGGTTGATGGATACGTTACAGAATATGCGGGTGTTCGTCCGCGTCGTTGAAGCCGGCAGCTTTACCGCCGCCGCGCAATCCCTGAACTCGACCACCGGTGCAATGTCGCGTGCAGTGTCCGAACTCGAGGCGCACCTGCGTGCACGGCTACTCAATCGTTCGACAAGAAGACTCGCGTTGACGACGGCAGGCGAACGCTATCTGGAGCGGTGCCTGCACATTCTTGCAGACGTCGGTAAGGCTGAAGAGGAAGCAAGTTGCGCACATGAACGTCCCAGCGGCGCATTGCGCATGCACAGCTATGCCAGCATTGGTCAGCACTACGTGTTACCGGCGATCTCGCGCTACCGTGCACAGCATCCTGAAGTGACCGTCGAGCTCACGCTCTCGCAACGCATGCCGGATCTGTTCGAAGGCAGTGCAGACGTCGCAATTGTCACCGCTGCATCCCTGCCCAACTCGGATCTCGTCTCGCATGAACTGGGCTCTACGTGCAGCGTGCTTTGCGCGTCGCCCGCCTATATACGCTCAAGAGGTGTGCCGCAGTCGCCGGCCGATCTCGCCCGCCACGAGTGTTTGATTCTGAAAACGCCCGCATTCCCCGCACACGAATGGGTGCTCGATGGGCCCGAAGGCAGTGAGCGAATGGAAGTCGACGGACCGGTCCAGGTGAATATTGCGGAGTGCCTCGTGGTGGCGATTCGGGAAGGCATGGGAATCGGCATGTTGCCCGTTTATGCGGCAATCAACGGGTTGCGCGACGGCACGCTCATGCGAGTGCTGCCCGAGCATACATTGCAGAAGATGAACATCTACGCGCTCTATCCGTCGCGCAAATTCGTCGATGCAAAAACGAAGACGTGGGTTGAATTTCTCCGGACACATCTGCCCAAGGTCCTCGCGCGCGATAAGGCGCTGCTCGACGAGCTCTCCCAGGCGCAATTGGACGAAACAGTCGTTCCGATGCCCGCCTCGACGACGTCCGCGCCTGCACCGGCTTTGGCAATAAAGGAGTGAAGTATCGTGCAGCGAAGCGGTCATTCAGCGCAATGCATGAGCTGCAATGCACGGCGCTTCACTTCACCTTCCACTGAAATGTGCTCATCTTGCATTGAGCGCTACAGGACGGCGGAGCGCCTGACCTGCCGCCTGCGCGGCAGGGCCAACAGAAGTTCAGTGAAGTCGGCCGTCGGAGAAGAGTGCTCGATGCGGCGAAGCAATCGTCGGGTTCCTGAAGGAAGCTGCAGGCAGTATGCCGGACAAAGAGCTGCTCAGCGAGCACGGGTTCGGTAACGCTTCGCTTTTATACGTACGGCGGGAGTTCGGCGGGCTGGATGTGTTGGAGGCGCGCCAGAGGACCTAGGGGCAGGGGAACGCGCGGCCGAAGAATCTGGGGGCAGACACGATAGTACATGTGGATGCGTTGCAAGTGGTGGCTAAAGGGAAGCCTGAGCCCGCGAGCCAAATGCAAAGCAACGAGGGGCGACTCCGGAGCGTCGCCCTGCCGTTTTCAGCAGCAGTGTCTGGAGCGGAACATCGGCCAACACTAAACGCTCATGGCGCATTTCAGGAACTGGCTTAAGTGTGGACTTTGCTGGAAGCTGTCGTGGCGAATGCCGGAGGTTTTGGGGCTGCAGTGGGGATG
>NZ_JARCHA010000023.1:0-50130 GCF_048957895.1 Paraburkholderia sp. A1RI_3L | reverse complement strand
CCGCGGTCGCCCCACGACCCGTGTCCCCAATCACGGTCGCCATCGCGCCAGTAACCGCGGTCGCCATACCAGCCGCCGTAGCCCGGCCCGTAGTAGACGGGGCCGTTGTCATAGACGGTTGCCGGTCCGTACGGCGCGTAGTAATAGCCGTTGTCCACCGCGCCGCCGTAATACGAACTGTCGTAGGTGCCGTAGGTGTTGTAGGGATACGCCGCACAGCCTGCCACGGTCAGCACGGCAAGCGCCGCCGCGCTTCGCAACGCGATGCGGCGCAGGCCCGCTGCACGCGCTCGCGCGCCATTCATCAGACTGCCGGAGGGGTTAATGCTCGAATGCTGGGTACACATGGCTTCACAAAACTCAAGGTCGATGCGCATTTGACCACAAGCCCCGCCCCTGCGTTGTCGAACGCCGTAGCGTTTTTGTAAGCGGATCTTTCCGCGCGGCCTTTCTACGCAACCGCTGCCCGGCGACTTGTGCATGCCCTGGTTGTGCGCACGCTTTCGCATGGGGCCGCACGCCGCATGCCTGTCGGCGCACGACGCCATTCGCGCCTGGTCTTTTATCGGCACGCGCCCCACGACATAGTTCTTTCGAACTACCCCGACCCCTTCGGCATCGTTCTTCCGCTTCGCCCCGTGCACCCACCGGGCGGATATTCAGGCACCGGCGCGCCAACCACAATGAGCCATCCTGTCAACGATGGCGGTACGCCGTGCGCAGCTCTCCCACTCCCGTTCCCCGCAAGGCCTGGTCCGTACTCGCGGTCAGCACCTTCGCGTTCACCGTGTGCTTCATGGTCTGGATGATGTTTGCCGTGATCGGCATTCCCATCCGTAAGACGCTCGGACTGAACGCGACGGAGTTCGGCCTGCTCACCGCGATGCCGGTGCTTTCCGGGTCGCTGATCCGCGTGCCGCTCGGCATCTGGACCGACCGCTTCGGCGGCCGCATCGTCATGGCCGTGTTGCTCGCCGTGGTCGTGCCCGCCGTGTGGCTGATGGCGTATGCGACGCTGTACTGGCACTACCTCGCCATCGGTATCGTGTTGGGGCTGGCGGGCGGTGCCTTCTCCGTGGGCACGCCCTACGTCGCACGCTGGTTCCCGAAGGAGCGGCAAGGTACGGCGATGGGCGTGTTCGGCGCCGGCAACTCGGGCGCGGCGGTCAACAAGTTTCTCGCGCCCGCACTGCTCGTGGCCTACGGCTGGACGAGCGTGCCCAAGGTCTACGCCGCGCTGCTGCTCGGCACGCTGATCGTCTTCTGGCTGGGCAGCGCGAGCGACCCGAAGCATGTGGTGCCCGCCAACACCACCTTCACCGAACAGTTGCGCGTGCTGAAAGACCCGAAGGTGCTGCGCTACTGCCAGTACTACAGCATCGTGTTCGGCGGCTATGTGGGCCTGAGCCTCTGGATGGTGCAGTACTACGTCGGCGAATACGGGCTCGACATTCGCGTGGCCGCCCTGCTCGCGGCCTGCTTCTCGCTGCCGGGCGGCGTGCTGCGCGCCATTGGCGGCGTGCTCTCTGACCGTCACGGCGCGCACCGCGTCACCTGGTGGGTGATGTGGGTGAGCTGGGTCTGCCTCTTCCTGCTGAGCTACCCGCAAACCTCGTTCACCGTATCGACGGTGGCCGGCGCGAAGACCTTCCACGTCGGCCTCAACGTCTACACCTTCACCGCGCTCATGTTCCTGCTCGGCATCTGCTGGGCCTTCGGCAAGGCGAGCGTCTTCAAGTACATCAGCAACGACTTCTCGCACAACATCGGCGCCGTGAGCGGCATCGTGGGCCTCGCGGGCGGCCTCGGCGGTTTCCTGCTGCCCATTCTGTTCGGCGCACTGCTCGACCTCACCGGCATCCGCTCCAGCGCCTTCATGCTGCTTTACGGAATCGTCTGGGTCTCGCTGATCTGGATGTACTGGACCGAAGTGCGCACGGCCAACGTGCTCAATGTGCCGAATGTACCGAATGTGCGCCCCTCTCAAGGAGAATCCAAATGAACTCCCAACCCCTGGGCTCGCGGCGCGGCCGCCTGCTCGAAATCTGGACGCCTGAAGACAAGGCGTTCTGGGAACGCGAGGGCGAAGCCGTCGCGCGACTGAACCTGTGGATCTCGGTGCCGGCGCTATTTCTCGCCTTCGCCATCTGGCAGGTGTGGAGCGTGGTGGCCGTGAGCCTGCCCTCGCTCGGCTTTCACTACTCGACGAACCAGCTGTTCTGGCTCGCCGCCGCGCCCGCGCTGAGCGGCGCGACGCTGCGCATCTTCTACTCGTTCATGGTGCCGCTCGTGGGCGGTCGCCGCTGGACGGCGATCTCCACCGCGTCGCTGCTCATTCCCGCGCTCGGCATCGGCTTTGCCGTGCAGGACAACACCACGAGCTACCCCACCATGCTGCTGCTCGCGCTGCTGTGCGGCTTCGGCGGCGGCAACTTCAGCTCGAGCATGGCCAATATCAGCTTCTTCTTTCCGAAGGAGCGCAAGGGTTCGGCGCTCGGCGTGAACGCGGGCCTCGGCAACCTCGGGGTCTCGGTTGTGCAGTTCCTGAGCCCGCTCGTGGTGACCGCCGGCGTCTTCGGCATCTTCGGCGGCGCGCCGCAAACCATCATCAAGAATCACGAGACGATCCAGGTCTGGACGCAGAACGCCGCGTTCGTCTGGGTGCCGTGGATCGCCATTGCGTCGCTTGCCGCCTGGTTCGGCATGAACGATCTGGCCGAAGCCAAGGCGTCGTTCTCCGAGCAGGCCGTGATCTTTCGCCGCAAGCACAACTGGCTCATGTGCGTGCTCTATCTGGGCACCTTCGGCTCGTTCATCGGTTATGCGGCAGGCTTTCCGCTGCTCATCAAGAGCCAGTTCCCCGGCATCAACCCGCTTGCCTACGCGTGGCTCGGGCCGCTCGTCGGCGCGGTGGTGCGTCCGTTCGGCGGATGGCTCGCCGACCGGCTGGGCGGCGCGCGCGTCACGCTCTGGAACTTCGTTGTGATGGCCTGCGCCGTGGGCGGCGTGCTGTACTTTCTGCCCACCGGTCCTTCGGGCGGCGTGTTCGGCGGCTTCTTTTCGAGCTTCCTCGTGCTCTTTCTCACCACGGGCATCGGCAACGGCTCCACGTTCCGCATGATCCCCGTGATCTTCCAGACGCTGAAGCTGCGCGAAGTGAACCCCAAGGACCGCGACGCCGTGGCGCGCGCCACGAAGGAAGGCAACACCGAAGCCGCCGCCACGCTCGGCTTTTCCGCAGCCATGGCGGCCTACGGCGGCTTCTTCATCCCGAAGAGCTACGGCAGCTCGATTGCGCTCACGGGCGGCCCGGAAGCGGCGCTCTACGTGTTCATCGCCTTCTACCTCATCTGCATCGCCGTGACCTGGTGGCACTACGCCCGCCGCAACGCGCCTATGCCCTGCTGATTCTTGCTGATTCTTGCTGATTTCAAACGGAGCCGTTACATGAGTCACTTCCTCGATCGCCTGACGCACTTCGTGTTGCCCAGGGAACGCTTCTCGGACGGACACGGCGTCACCACGGGCGAGGACCGCACGTGGGAAGACGCCTATCGCAACCGCTGGTCGCACGACAAGATCGTGCGCAGCACGCACGGCGTGAACTGTACGGGCTCGTGCTCCTGGAAGATCTACGTGAAGGGCGGCATCGTCACGTGGGAAACCCAGCAGACCGACTATCCGCGCACGCGCTGGGACATGCCCAATCACGAACCGCGCGGCTGTGCACGCGGCGCCTCCTACTCGTGGTACCTCTACAGCGCCAACCGCGTGAAGTACCCGATGGTGCGCGGCCGGCTGCTCTCGCGCTGGCGCGCGGCGCTTGCCGTGGCCAAAGATCCGGTGGCCGCATGGGCGTCCATCGTGGAAGACGACGAAGCCCGCCGCGACTACCAGAAGGTGCGCGGCATGGGCGGCTTCGTGCGCAGCACGTGGGACGAGGTGAACCAGCTCGTGGCCGCCGCCAACGTCTACACCATCAAGCAGCACGGGCCGGACCGCATCATCGGCTTCTCGCCCATTCCCGCGATGAGCATGGTGAGCTACGCCGCGGGCAGCCGCTACCTGAGCCTGATCGGCGGCGTGTGCATGAGCTTCTACGACTGGTACTGCGATTTGCCGCCCTCGAGCCCGCAGGTGTGGGGCGAGCAGACCGACGTGCCCGAATCGGCCGACTGGTACAACTCGAGCTACATCATCGCGTGGGGCAGCAACGTGCCGCAGACCCGCACGCCGGACGCGCACTTCTTCACCGAAGTGCGCTACAAGGGCACGAAGACGGTGGCCGTCACGCCCGACTACAGCGAAGTAGCCAAGCTCTCCGACCTCTGGCTGCACCCGCGCCAGGGCACGGACGCCGCGCTCGCCATGGCGATGGGCCACGTCGCGCTCAACGAGTTCTACTTCCGCACGCGCAGCGCCTATTTCGACGACTACGCGCGCCGCTACACCGACCTGCCCATGCTCGTGCTGCTGCGCGAGCACACGCTGCCCGACGGCCGCGTGACGCTCGTGCCCGACCGCTATCTGCGCGCAAGCGACTTCAACGGCAAGCTGGGCCAGTCGAACAACCCCGAATGGAAAACCATGGCGTTCGACATGGCCGGCCACGCCGTGCTGCCGAACGGCTCGATCGGCTTCCGCTGGGGCGCAGAAGGCCGCGACGACGAAGGCAAGTGGAACCTCGAAGACAAGGAAGCGCGCCACGGCGGGCCGGTGCACCTGAAGCTTTCCGTGATCGAAGGAGAGGAACAGGCCCACGAGATCGTCGACGTGGCATTCCCCTACTTCGGCGGCATCACCTCGCCGCACTTCCCGGCCAATGCGCAGCAAGGCGACATCAACATGGCGCACGTGCCCGCCGTGCGCCTGCCGCTCGGCAAAGACGGCGAAGTGCGCGAAGCGATTGTCGCCACCGTGTTCGACCTGCAGGCCGCGCAGTACGGTATCGACCGCGGCTTCGGCAGCGGCGCCGCGAGCTACGACGACGACGCGCCCTACACGCCCGCCTGGGCCGAGAGCATCACCGGCGTGCCGCGCGAGCAGATCGTCACCGTGGCCCGCGAATTCGCCGCCAACGCGGACAAGACGCAGGGCCGCTCGATGGTCATCATCGGCGCCGCCATGAACCACTGGTACCACGCCGACATGAACTACCGCGGCGTGATCAACCTGCTCATGATGTGCGGCTGCATCGGCAAGAGCGGCGGCGGCTGGGCGCACTACGTGGGCCAGGAAAAGCTGCGCCCGCAAACGGGCTGGACCGCGCTCGCCTTCGCGCTCGACTGGGTGCGTCCGCCGCGCCAGACCAACAGCACGAGCTTCTTCTACGCGCACACCGACCAGTGGCGCTACGAGAAGCTCAACGTCGACGAAATCGTCTCGCCGCTCGCCGACCGCAAGCAGTACGGCGGCAGCATGATCGACTACAACGTGCGCGCCGAACGCATGGGCTGGCTGCCCAGCGCGCCGCAACTCGAGACCAACCCGCTGCATATCGCGGCAGCCGCGGCGGCGAAAGGCATGGAGCCGAAGGACTACGTGGTGCAGGGCCTCACCGACGGCAGTCTGCGCATGAGCTGCGAAGACCCGGACGCGCCCGAAAACTGGCCGCGCAACATGTTCGTGTGGCGTTCGAACCTGCTGGGTTCGTCGGGCAAGGGTCACGAGTATTTCTGCAAGCACCTGCTCGGCACCGAAAACGGCGTGCAAGGCAAGGACCTGGGCCGCGACGACGCGAAGCCCGCCGAAGTGAAATGGCACGAGCACGCGCCGCAAGGCAAGCTCGATCTGCTCGTCACGCTCGACTTCCGCATGAGCACCACGTGCCTCTATTCGGACATCGTGCTGCCCACCGCAAGCTGGTACGAGAAGAACGACCTCAACACGAGCGACATGCATCCGTTCATCCACCCGCTTTCCGCAGCGGTGGACCCGGTCTGGCAAGCGCGCTCCGACTGGGAGATCTACAAGGGTTTCGCCAAGGCCGTGAGCGAAGTGAGCGTGGGGCATCTGGGCGTCGAGAGAGATGTCGTGCTCACGCCGCTCATGCACGACTCGCCGGGCGAGCTTGCGCAACCGTTCGGCGTCCAGGAGTGGCACAAGGGCGAATGCCCCGTGGTGCCGGGCAAGACGGCGCCGCAGATCAACGTGGTGGAGCGCGACTACCCGAACCTCTACAAGCGCTTCACAGCGCTCGGGCCGCTCATGAACCGCGTGGGCAACGGCGGCAAGGGCATTGCGTGGCAGACCGAAACCGAAGTGCGGCAACTGGGCGAACTCAATGGCGTGACGCGTGAACCCGGCGTGACGCAAGGCATGCCGAAGATCGTCACCGACATCGACGCCTGCGAGGTGATCCTGCAACTCGCGCCCGAAACCAACGGCCACGTCGCCGTGAAGGCGTGGGACGCGCTCTCGAAGGCGACGGGCCGCGAACACCGGCACCTCGCGCTCTATCGCGAAGACGAGAAGATCCGTTATCGCGACGTGCAGGCGCAGCCGCGCAAGATCATCAGCTCGCCTACGTGGAGCGGCATCGAAAGCGAGACGGTGAGCTACAACGCGGGCTACACCAACGTGCATGAACTGATCCCCTGGCGCACCCTCACCGGGCGGCAGCAGTTCTACCAGGACCACCCGTGGATGATCGCGTTCGGCGAAGGTTTTTCGAGCTACCGGCCGCCCGTGGACCTGAAAGCGACGAGCGAGATTCACAACATCCGCTCGAACGGCGAGCCCGAGATCGTGCTGAATTTCATCACGCCGCACCAGAAGTGGGGCATTCACAGCACCTACAGCGACAACTTGCTGATGCTCACGCTCAACCGCGGCGGCCCCGTCGTATGGCTTTCGGAAGACGACGCGAAGCGCGCCGGCATCGAAGACAACGACTGGGTGGAACTCTTCAACATCAACGGCGCCATTGCGGCCCGGGCGGTGGTGAGCCAGCGCGTGAATCAGGGCATGGTGCTCATGTACCACGCGCAGGAAAAGATCATCAACACGCCGGGCTCGGAGATCACGGGCGTGCGCGGCGGCATTCACAACTCCGTCACGCGCATCGTGCTCAAGCCCACTCACATGATTGGCGGCTACGCGCAGCTTGCCTACGGATTCAACTATTACGGAACGATCGGCACCAACCGCGACGAGTTCGTCGTGGTCCGCAAGATGAAACAAGTGGACTGGCTCGACACGCCGCGCGGCGACGAGCTCGCGAAAGCCTTCCAGTCGCAGGGCGAGAACCCCTGAAGCATCGTCGATCACAAGGAGCCAGACATGAAAGTACGCGCACAGATCGGCATGGTGCTGAATCTCGACAAGTGCATTGGCTGCCACACCTGCAGCGTGACCTGCAAGAACGTGTGGACGAGCCGCCCAGGCGTGGAATACGCGTGGTTCAACAACGTGGAAACGAAGCCGGGTATCGGCTACCCGAAGGAATGGGAGAACCAGGACAAGTGGAACGGCGGCTGGATCCGTCAGGCCGACGGCTCCATCGTCCCGCGCCAGGGCGCGAAGTGGAAGCTCCTGATGCGCATCTTCGCGAACCCGAACCTGCCGCAGATCGACGACTACTACGAGCCCTTCACGTTCGACTACGAGCATCTGCACAGCGCGCCCGAAATGAAGGCCGCGCCCACCGCGCGCCCGCGCAGCCTGATTACGGGCCAGCGCATGGAGAAGATCGTGTGGGGTCCGAACTGGGAAGAAATTCTGGGCGGTGAATTTTCGAAGCGCAGCAAGGACCGCAACTTCGACGACATCCAGAAGGACATCTACGGCCAGTTCGAGAACACCTTCATGATGTATCTGCCGCGCCTGTGCGAGCACTGCCTGAACCCGGCGTGCGTGGCGTCGTGCCCGTCGGGCTCCATCTACAAGCGCGAAGAAGACGGCATCGTGCTGATCGACCAGGACAAGTGCCGCGGCTGGCGCATGTGCGTGTCGGGCTGCCCGTACAAGAAGATTTACTACAACTGGAAGAGCGGCAAGGCCGAGAAGTGCATCTTCTGCTATCCGCGTATCGAAGCGGGCCAGCCCACGGTGTGCTCGGAAACCTGCGTGGGCCGCATCCGCTACCTGGGCGTGATGCTCTACGACGCGGACCGCATCGAAGAAGCGGCAAGCGTGGCCGAAGACCGCAACCTCTATGAGGCGCAGCTCGGCATCTTCCTCGACCCGAACGACCCGGAAGTGATCGAGCAGGCCCGTCGCGACGGCGTGCCCGAAAACTGGCTGGAAGCCGCGCGTTCGAGCCCGGTCTACCGCATGGCCGTGGACTGGAAGGTGGCGCTGCCGCTGCACCCCGAATACCGCACGCTGCCGATGGTCTGGTACGTGCCGCCGCTCTCGCCCATCACGTCCGCTGCGCAGGCGGGCCACGTGAGCGCGAACGGCGAGATTCCGGACGTGCGCCAGTTGCGCATTCCCGTGAAGTACCTGGCCAACCTGCTGACGGCGGGCGACACGGCGCCGGTGGTGCGCGCGCTCGAACGCATGCTCGCCATGCGCGCCTGGCAGCGCGGCAAGCACGTGGACGGCGTGGAAAACCACGCGGCGCTCACGCAAACGGGCCTGACGCCGGCCCAGGTGGAAGAGATGTACCGCGTGATGGCCATTGCGAACTACGAAGACCGCTTCGTGATTCCCACCACGCACCGCGAGTACGCCGAGAACGCGTTCAACGTGCGCGGCGGCTGCGGCTTCAGCTTCGGCAACGGCTGCTCGGAAGGCACGACGGAAACGAGCCTCTTCGGCAGCGAAAAGAAACGCACCATTCCGATCAAGGTGGAGATCTGAGCATGACGTCCCGCACCCTTTCTTCCCACGGCCTGCCGGTGACGCTGCGCGCGCTGGCGCGCCTGCTCGACTACCCGGACGCCACCATGCGCGCCGACCTGCCCGACGTGCGCGAGGCGCTGCATGCGCAGGCCGTGCTCGGCGCGGCGCGGCTTGCGGCGCTCGACACGCTGATCGACACGTTGACCACGCGCCCAGGCCTCGAATCCGAAGCGGTCTACGTGGACCTGTTCGATCGCGGCCGCGGCACGGCGCTGCATCTCTTTGAGCACGTGCACGGCGATTCGCGCGACCGCGGCCCCGCGATGATCGACCTCATCCAGACCTATGAGGCCGCGGGCATGTACCTCGCCTCGAACGAGTTGCCCGACCACCTGACCGTGCTGCTCGAATACGCGTCGACGCAGCCGGCGCAATCGGCGATGGGCCTGCTGGGCGAAGTCGCGCACATCGTGCAGACCATCTTCAGTGCGCTCACCAAGCGCGAGAGCGACTACGCAAGCGTGCTGGGCGCCCTGCTCGATCTGGCCGGACAACCGGCGCAGCCCGTGGCCGTGCCCGCCGAGCCCGCGCTCGACGAAAGCTGGAGCGAGCCGGAGGCGTTCGGCGCCTGTGCGTCGGCGAGCATCTCGCCGGATACCCAGGCAGCGGCGGCGGCGCAGGCCGGCGCGCCTCAACCCATTCGCATCGTGCGCGGCGCCGCGGCGTCGCATCGCTCATCGTCCAGTCCTTCTTCTTCGCAGGGAGCGTCCGCATGAACTCCGCCCTCAATACCTTCCTGTTCAGCGTCTACCCGTACATCTGCCTCGCGGTGTTCCTGATGGGCAGCCTCGCCCGCTTCGACCGCGACCAGTACACGTGGAAGAGCGACTCGTCGCAACTGCTGCGCGCGGGGCAACTGCGCTGGGGCAGCAACCTGTTCCACATCGGCATCCTGTTCCTGCTGTTCGGGCACACGGTGGGCCTGCTCACGCCGCACTTCATCTACTCGCCGTTCATCAGCGCGCAGCACAAGCAGATGCTCGCCATTCTCTCGGGCGGCACGGCCGGCGTGATCTGCTTCATCGGCCTCACGCTGCTGCTGCACCGGCGCATGTTCGACCCGCGCATTCGCCTGACGAGCCATCGCACCGACCTCGCCATTCTCGCGATCCTCTGGCTCCAGCTGTGCCTCGGTCTCGTGACCCTGCCGTTTTCGTACGCGGACCGCGGCGACGCCGCCACCATGCTTTCGCTGGCCGAATGGGCGCAGCACGTCGTCACGTTCCGTCCCGATGCGGCTTTCCTCGCCGCTGTCGAATGGCCGTTCAAGGTGCATATCGTGCTGGGCATGACCATCTTCCTGCTGTTTCCGTTCAGCCGGCTCGTGCATATCTGGAGCGGATTCGCCTCGGTCGGCTATCTGTTCCGCCCCTATCAGCTGGTGCGCTCGCGCCGCATGAATTTGCCCTCGGCGCGCCGCAAGGCATAACGCCCAGCAAGGAGACAACACCATGAACACCCTGGACTCGCCCGTCGCGGCTCCCGCTGACCTCGTCGATGTCGCTACCGTCAACGGCGTGCCGCTGCATCAGGCCGACGAAACGTTGAGCCCCGACGAACTGCGCCAGCGCGCCTGCACCGAACTGCTGCGCCAGGCCGCGATCGCCGCCGGCCTGCTCCCCGCCGACGACCCGGCGCCCGTACAGGGCGCCACGAGCGCGGCGGCGTCAGCCGCCATCGAGGCGCTGCTGGAAACCGCGCTCAAGATGCCCGAGCCGTCGGACGAAGCATGCCGCCGTTACTACGACGCCAACCCGAACCGCTACGCCATTGGCGAACGGCTGCTCGCGCGGCACATCCTGTTCGCGGTGACGCCGGGCGTGGACATCACCTTGCTGCGCCAGCGCGCGGAAGCGTGCCTGCTCCAGCTGCGCTGCCACGACACCGATTCCGCGAGCAGCGCCGACGAGAGCTTCGCCCGCGCCGCGGCCGAACTGTCGAACTGCCCAAGCGCCGCCGAAGGCGGACAGCTGGGCTGGCTGCGCGCCGAGGAATGTGCGCCGGAGTTCGCGCGCGCCATCTTCGGTATTCGCGACACAGGCGTGCTGCCGCAACTCGTGCACAGCCGCTTCGGCCTGCACGTGGTGGACGTGCAGGCGCGCGAGCCGGGCACCGTGCCGCCCTTCGAGGCGGTGAGCCAGGCCGCCGCGCAGTCGCTGCGGCAGCAGGCGTTCGTCACGGCGCTGCGCCAGTACGTGACCGTGCTGGCAGGCGAGGCGGACGTCACGGGCGTGGATCTCGACAGCGTGCCTACGCCGCTGGTCCAATAGCGGTTCCGTCGAAGGTTGCGTGGGTGGACTCCTCGCCGACGCAACCGGACGCTCTTCTCCCGCACCATGTCCCTGATCGAAATGTGGCCCGCGCTGCGGCATGCGCACATGACGCTCGCCGCGTGCAGCGGCGCCCTCTTCGCCACGCGCGGCGCGGCCGTGCTGCTGCAGCGGCCGTGGCCCATGCGCCGCCATTGGCGTATGGCCAGCTACGTGATCGATACGCTGCTGCTCGCGGCCGGCGTCACCTTGTGGGCCACGCTGCGTTTGAACCCGGTACACGACGCGTGGCTCGGCACCAAGCTGCTGGTGCTGGTGGCGTACATCCTGGCGGGGTCGGTCGCGCTCAAGCGCGGCAAAACGCTCACGGCGCGCGGCGCCGCCTATGGCACCGCGCTTGCGCTCTACCTGTTCATCGCCTCCGTCGCGATTACGCACAGCCCGGCGGGGGTCTTCAGTTACCTGTGGGCGCGTTGAAGGTTCGGGAAGTGCTGGCTCATAGCGAGCGGACCTCCGCGCAACACTGCCCCCCCTTCAACGCCGCCTTTGACCGAGCCCCGCCATGCCGCCCTTACTCTTTCCCGGTTCCCGACCCGCCGCCAGCTTCGACGAGCCGTTCGAGATGCTCGCCGCCCGCCACGGCAACGCCGAACGCATGCTGCGTCTGCTCGAACGCCTCGCGGCAAGACTTGCCGAAACGGGGGGCGATGAAGCCGCGCAGCAAGCCGCCCGCGATGTGGTCCGATATTTCGACATCGCGGCGCCCGCCCATCACGAGGACGAGGAACGGCACGTCTTTCCCGCCCTGGCCGCCCACGGGACGCCCGAACAGAAGCACCTGGTGGAGCGCCTGAAGCAGGATCACGTCGAGATGTCCAGACGCTGGCAGGCCATCAAGCTTGACCTCGATCAAGTGATCAACGGCCAGTGGACGGTAAAAACACAACGTGCCGCAGGCCGCGATGCCGAACCAGACGCCTTTGCCGATTGGGCCGGTTTTGCAACGCTGTACCGCGCCCACATCGAGGCGGAGGAAAGCGGGGCGTATCCCGCCGTGCAGGCCGCTATGGACGAAACCGTCCGCACCGAAATGGGCCGCGAGATGGCGAAGCGACGCAGCGTGCGCTGGCCGCCCGAGTCCTGAGACGCGCTCGCGCCCTCGCCGGCTGACCGGTCGCGAAGGCGCCCGAGCGACCGGGAAGGCGGCGGAAAGCCACGGCAGGCGAGCGACGGGATGCGGTGGGCCACATCCCAGGCACCTGCGGCACGCGTAGAACACCCATAGCACCCCGCCGCACCCAGAAAAGCGCAATAGAAGGACTTCAATGAGCCGGTTTCGTACCCTCTCGGCCAAACTCGGCCTGATCGGCGGCACGCTGCTGCTGGTCGCCCTCTCCTCCATCAGCTTTACGCTGTGGGCGAGCTGGCAGCTCGAAGGCGGCGCCGCGGCCGTCAACGAGGCCGGGCGCATGCGGATGCAGACCTGGCGCATCGCCCAGACGCTCGGCCGCGGCGATGCGGTCCAACTGGCGCAGCAGGTCGCGCAGTTCGACCGCAGCGTTGTGCTGCTGCAAAGCGGCGACCCCGCCCGGCCGTTGTTCCTGCCCCACGATGCCCGCTCCACACAAGCCTTTCTCGACGTCCAGCGCGACTGGCAAACGCTGCGCGCGCAATGGACCGGCCCCGCGGCGCCCAGCGCCGCCGAGGCCGCGCGGCAGGCCGAGGCGTTCGTCGAACACATCGACGTGCTGGTGTCTTCGGTGGAAACACGGCTTTCGTCGCTCACCGGCATTCTCAATGCCTTGCAACTCTTCATGGTGGCCTTGACCGTGGCAAGCGCCGTCACGCTGCTCTACTCGGCTTACCTGTTCGTGTTCAATCCGCTCGAACGGCTGCAAACGGGGCTCGCCCGCGCCCGCGAAGGCGACCTCTCGGCGCGCGTCGCCGTGGATTCGAGCGACGAGTTCGGCCAACTCTCCGAGGGCTTCAACCGCATGGCGGAAACGCTGCAAGGGCTCTACCAGAACCTCGAAGTCAAGGTCGAGGAAAAGACGGTGCGCCTTGCCGCCCAGCACGAACGGTTGAGCACGCTCTACCAGGCCACCGCGTTCGCCGCGCACGCCGCGACGCTCGACGAACTGGCCCAGGGCTTCGCCCAGCGCGTGCGGCGCGCGGCCCACGCCGATGCGGCCGCCATCCGCTGGTCCGACGAAGCGAACCGCCGCTATGTGATGCTGGCCTCCGACGGCCTGCCCGCCGAGGTGGCCGCCAACGAACACTGCGTGATGACGGGCGACTGCCTGTGCGCGCAGCCGCAGGAAGAGGCGCTCACACGCGTCATCCCGATCCACTCCGAAAGCGCCGAAGCGATGCTCGGCCATTGCGAGCGCGCCGGTTACCGGACCGTAGTCAGCGTGCCCGTGCGCTTGCAGGACCGCCTTGTCGGCGAAATGGACCTGTTCTATCAAACCCAGGCCGCCCTCACGGACGAAGACCGCGGCCTGCTCGACACGCTCGCGAACCATCTGGCCGTGGCGATCGAAGGTTTGCGCGCGAGCGCACTGGAGCGCGAAGCCGCGGTGGCCGCGGAACGCGGGCTGCTCGCCCGCGAACTGCACGATTCGATTGCGCAGAGCCTCGCGTTCATGAAGATCCAGATCGCGCTGCTGCGCGCGGCGCTGCGCCGCGACGACGACGCGCAAGTGACGCGCACCGTGGGCGAGCTCGAAGCGGGCATTCACGAAAGCCTCTCCGACGTGCGCGAACTGCTCGTGCACTTCCGCACCCGCACGAACGAAGAGGACATCGCGGCCGCGCTGCGCATCACGCTGCAAAAGTTCGAGCATCAGACGGGCCTTGCCACCCATCTTTCGGTGAACGACGACGGCGTGCCGCTGCCCGCCGACGTTCAGGTCCAGGTGCTGCACGTGGTGCAGGAAGCGCTCTCGAACGTGCGCAAGCACGCGCACGCCACGCAGGTGTGGGTGAAGGTCAAGCAGGCGCCGCAGTGGAGCGTCGAAGTCTGCGACGACGGCTGCGGCTTCGCCGCCGAAGAGCACGCCGGCAACCAGACACACGTGGGGCTGCGCATCATGCACGAGCGCGCCGAGCGCGTGGGCGCAACGGTCACGGTGACTTCCGCGCGAGGCGCCGGCACGCGCGTCGTGCTCACCTTGCCCGAACCGCGGAGGCTCGCCGCATGAACACGCCAACCCTGCCGGCCACTACAGCGCGCAAGCCTGCGCGCCTGCTCGTGGTGGACGATCACACGCTCTTTCGCCGCGGCCTGATCGCGCTGCTCGCCTCCGACGAACGCTTCGAGGTGGTGGCCGAAGCCGGCGACGCGGGCGAAGCCTACCGCCGCGCTGCGGATACGCAGCCCGACATCATCCTGCTTGACAATCACCTGCCCGGCGTGAACGGCGTGGATGCGCTCGCGGGCCTCAAGGAAGCGGCGCCGCGCGCCGGCGTGCTGATGCTCACGGTGAGCGAAGACGAACGCGATCTCGCGGCCGCCCTGCGCGGCGGCGCACGCGGCTATCTGCTCAAGACGGTGGACAGCGACGTGATGGCCGACGCCATCGTGCGCGCCGTGGCGGGCGAATCGACGATCAGCCCCGAGATGACGGGCAAGCTCGTGAGCGCGTTCCAGCAGTTGCAGGCTGCGCCCGCAGCGCCCGCGACCGAAGTGGAGCGCGACCCGATCGATACGCTCTCCACCCGCGAGGCCGAAATTCTTCAGCACATCGCACGCGGCGCCACGAACAAGGAAATCGCACGCTCGCTGGCGATTGCCGAGACCACGGTGAAGATTCACGTGCAGCACATCCTGCGCAAGCTCAATCTGACCTCGCGCGTGCAGGCGGCGGTGTATGCGGCGGAACGGGCGGCGTAATCAGTCTACCGACGCTCCCCCCTTCGCCATTTCCCCCACCATCCGCGCCACTTCTTCCGCACTGCAAAGCCGCGTGCCCGAGGTGAGCAGCGTGGCGCTGGCCGCTGCAAGCGCGTAGCGGAACGCCTCGTCGAGGCCGGCTTGCCGGTTCAGCGCCCAGACCATCGCGCCCAGAAAACTGTCGCCCGCGCCGATCGAACTCGAAACCGGCACGTCGAGCGCCGGAGCGCTCAGCGTGCGGTCCTCGCTGACCAGCAACGCGCCGCGCTCGCCCAGCGTGAGCGCCACCCTCTGCGCGCGGCCTTCGCGCACCAGTTGCCGCGCTGCCTCGCGCCATTCGGGCTCCGTGTCGAGCGGCCGACCCGTGAGTGCGCGCAGTTCGCCCAGGCTCGGCTTGACGAGATACACGCCGGCGTCGAGCGCGGCCGCCAGCGCGGGCCCCGACGTATCGACCACCACGCGCGTGCCCCGTGCCTTTGCTGTTCTGGCGAGTTGCGCCCAGGCATCGGCGGGCAGGCCTGGCGGCAGGCTGCCGCTCAGCACGAGGTAGCGCGGCGGCGGATCGAGCGAAGCCAGATAGTCGGCACAGGCTTGCCATTCGTGCGCCGTGACCGTGGGCCCCGGCAACACGAAGCGGTACTCGCGGCCCGTCAATGTTTCGCGCACCGAGAAGTTCTCGCGCGTCTCGCCGGCAATCTCGATACACACGCCGCTCACGTGCTCTGCGTCCAGCAGTTCGCGCAGCATCTGCCCCGTTGCGCCGCCCGCGAGGTAGAGCGCGACACAGTTGCCGCTGTTGTCGCTGCCGCTGTTGTCGCTGCCGCTGTTGCCGCTGCCGCCGCTACCACTGGATAGCCGCTGGATCACGCGCGCCACGTTGATGCCGCCGCCGCCCGGGTCGCGCTGCGCGTGCGTGCAGCGCATTTTGTGCGACTCCACGAGCCGCTCCACGGAGGTCGCGACATCGACGGCGGGATTCAGCGTGACCGTGAGAATCCCGGGTGTGGGCGATGGGTCTGCGTGGAAGGTGGTCTGCATCGGTTGAGGCGTCATTCGCGTCATTGAGTGGTTTTCTTTGAAGCAGCCGATTCAGCGGCCGCGACGCGGCGCTTCACGGCGATGAAGCTGTCCGGACTCACGGAAATCGAATCGATGCCGCAGGCTACGAGGAATTCCGCGAACTCGGGGTGGTCACTGGGCGCCTGGCCGCAGAGCCCCACCTTCGCGCCGGCCTCGTGCGCCTGCGCGATGACGCTGCCGATCATCCACTTCACCGCTTCGTCCTGCTCGTCGAAGAGGCCGGCCAGATCCGCCGAATCGCGGTCCACGCCGAGCGTGAGTTGCGTGAGGTCGTTGCTGCCGATCGAAAAGCCGTCGAAGCGTTGCGCGAAGGCCTTCGCGAGAATCACGTTCGACGGAATCTCGCACATCACGTAGACCTGCAGGCCGTCCTGGCCGCGCTTGAGTCCGTTCTCGGCCATCACCTGCAACACGCGGTCCGCCTCTTTGGTGGAGCGGCAAAACGGGATCATCACGATCACGTTGGAAAAGCCCATTTCGTTGCGCAGCCGCTCGATGGCACGGCATTCCAGCGCGAAGCCGTCGCGGTAGCGCGGCGAGTAATAGCGCGACGCACCGCGAAAACCGAGCATCGGGTTTTCTTCGGCGGGCTCGAACTCGGCGCCGCCAATCAAATGCGCGTATTCGTTGGTCTTGAAGTCGCTCATGCGCACGATGACGGGCCGCGGATAATGCGCCGCCGCGATGCGCCCGAGCCCGCGCGCGAGGCGCTCCACGAAGTACTCGGTCTTGTCTTCGTAGCCTTCGGTGAGCGCCGCGATGGTGGCTTTCGCGGCTTCGTCCGTGAGCGTGTCGTAGCGCGCAAGCGCCATCGGATGAATCTTGATGTGGTTGCTCACGACGAACTCCATGCGCGCGAGGCCCACGCCGTCGGCCGGAATGCGCCACCAGCGAAACGCCGCGGCGGGATTCGCGAGGTTCAGCATGATCTTCGTCTGCGTGGCGGGAATGCTGCTGAAGTCGATCTCCTCGACTTCGTATTGCGCGATGCCTTCGTAGACGAAGCCGTCGCTGCCTTCGGCGCACGAGACCGTCACTTCCTGCTCGTCGTGCAGCAGATGCGTGGCGTTGCCCGTGCCGACAATGGCCGGCAAGCCCAGCTCGCGGCTCACGATGGCCGCGTGCGAGGTGCGTCCGCCGTGGTCGGTGATGATGGCTGCCGCGCGGCGCATGATGGGCACCCAATCGGGGTCCGTGGTCTCGGTGACGAGCACTGAGCCGTCCACGAAGCGGTCGATGTCGCGCGGGCTCTCGATCACGCACACCGTGCCCGCCGCCACCGCTTCGCCGATGCTCACGCCCGCAACCAGCTTGCGGCCCGCCTGCGTGATGCGGTAGGTCTTCACGGCGCTCGCCTCGCGCCGCGATTGCACCGTCTCCGGCCGCGCCTGGACGATGAACATCTCGCCCGTCAGGCCGTCTTTGGCCCATTCGATATCCATCGGCTGGCCGTAGTGTCCTTCGATGATGCAGGCCCAGCGCGAGAGCGTGAGAATTTCGCTGTCGGTGAGCACGAACGCGGCACGTTCGGCCTTCGACGCCGGCACGTTTTTAGTGGGCGCCGTGGCGACGGCGGATTGGGCATCGGCCTTCGCGTAGATCATCTTCTGCGCTTTCTCGCCGCGCTTCTTGCCGATGATCGGCACGTGCGCCTCGTCTTCCAGCAGCGGCTTGAACACCTCGTATTCGTCCGGGTCCACCGCCCCCTGCACGACGTTTTCGCCAAGGCCCCACGCGGCGTTGATGAGCACGACCTTGTCGAAGCCGGTTTCGGTGTCGATGGAGAACATCACGCCCGCGCCGCCCACGTCGGAGCGCACCATCTGCTGGATACCCACCGAGAGCGCCACCTTCAGATGGTCGAACCCTTTGGCTTCGCGATAGGCGATGGCGCGGTCCGTAAACAGCGACGCGTAGCAGCGGCGGCACGCGTCGAGCAGCGCCCGTTCGCCGCGGATGTTGAGGTAGGTTTCCTGCTGGCCCGCGAAGCTGGCGTCGGGCAGGTCTTCGGCGGTGGCGCTGGAGCGCACGGCCACGTCGAGATCGTCACGATGGGCTCGCGCACACAGTGAGCGGTAGCCGGCGCGAATGGCATCGGCGGTTTGCTGGGGCCATTCGCCGCGCAAAATCGCACGGCGAATGGCGTCGCCCGCCTCCGCAAGGGTGAGCTTGCCTTCGGCGAGTTCGCGCAGCGTGACGGCAAGCGTCTGCCGCAGGCCGTTCGCCTCGACGAAATGCCAGTACGCGTCGGCGGTGGTCGCAAAACCGGGCGGCACCTTCACGCCGCTTGGGGCGAGCGTAGCCACCATTTCGCCAAGCGATGCGTTCTTGCCGCCTACGGTCGGTACGTCGCTGCGCCGCAGATCTTCGAACCAGACGACCTGCGTGGTATGCGTGGCCATGGCGCGCTCCTGTCTTACGAATGTGCAGACAAGCGTGCCATTGCAGGCGGGTCGGGGCTTGACGGGGATCAAAGGTCGGGGCGCGCTGCGGGTGCCCGCGACCTCGCCCCCTCATTTACCTCAGACGCCCGGCTTCCACGGCCAGGAGGGATAGATCGGGGCCTGCCCTTCCGGGCTTTGGCGCTCTACGTTCTGGCCATCTTCACCGGTCCCTTCCATGCTTTCGCGTTTCCACCCCACGCCGCCCGCACCTTCCACGCCGCCCGCGCCGTCGTCGGCGGCTTCGGTTTCGCCGCTGTCGGGGGCTTCGTTGGCTTCGTCTTCGCGCTCACCCGTATCCGCTTCATCGAGTGTTTGCGCCGCGGATCCGGATTCGCCCGACGTTTCAGCGCCTATGCCCTCGCCGAACCACGGCACGTCGGCGCGCAGCGTCGCGACATAGGCTTGCCATCCGCGCGGATTGCCCGCGAACAGATGCTCGCGCACCGGCTCGGCCAGCTTCGCGTGATCGAGCGGCAGCGCGAGCAGCGCTTCGGGCCACGTGCGGAACGCCTGCAATGCGCGCGTCACGAACTCGGGACCGCTGATGCGCGGCGAGAGATGTTCGAGCCAAGGCAGCGCTTGCGCGAGATCGCCTGCGGTACGCCAATGGCTTGCGGACACGACGCCGGGTTTGCGTTGCGCGATCTGGCTCGTGGCATGCAGCACTCTGCCCAGATGAAGCAGCAGCGCGCGTCGTTCATATGCGTCTTTCATTTGCTCGTTCCTCTTGCATGGAGTCCGCGGGTCGGATGCCGGCAGCGGTATCTCTTTCGTAACCGATGTCGCTGTTGTCGCCTTGCCGGGGCAAGCACCGTCGCAAACCACGCGCCGGCACCCGCAGACGATCGGTTCGAGTCTATCGCAGGCACGTTGCCGCGCGCGACGAAGGGCGATCGCGCGAGACAGTGCGATCAAAAGCCACGTTGCGGTGTTCGGCATCAACGGCCCTTCTGGTGCTATGGCCTTCTTCTGTCCCTTCAGCCCGCTCTGCCCGATGCACGGCTTGATACGCATCAAGCCGGACCTTAGCGCGCTATCTAAGCTCTAATCTGACAAGGGTGCCGCTTCGGCGCCCTGTGAGGAGACTGTCATGCAAATCGCTCACCCCTTCCATCTGGAACTGCGCCACGCGACGATTCCGACCTATATCGTCAGCTACGTCTTCCCGGTTCTCTTCGTGCTCTACGAGATATATCGTGTGGGCGAATGGATCGCGATGCAGGGTTTTCACTTCGCCGCCTTCAAGGAAATGGGCTACGAGTATCTGCTGATGCTCACGGCCTTCGCGATCCAGCTTGCCGTGCAGGCCGCGTTCCTCGCGTGGACGTGGCTGGGCCGGCATCCGGACCTGGAACACCGGCTCGGCAATCTCACGTTGGGCCTCCTGGTGTCGGCCGGCGTGCTCGCCTTCGATTACGTGCTCCAGGTGGCGTTCTAGGGACCGACGGGAGACAGGATGTGGTACGCGTGGCTTGAGGCCCAGCGAGGTATGGCACGCACGATGCAGCCGTGGGCACAACCACCCTCGCGTGCATCGCGAAATGCGAACGCGCAACGAGAGCCATGCGGCACATCGGGTGCAGGAAGCGCTTCGCGTGCACCGTCGGATACGCTGCACGACGCACCACCAGCCGAGCCGACGGACGCTTCAGAAGGCATCGACTGGCTCACCGCCGTGGGCTACGCGTCACCCGAGCCGCCGCCTTTCGGCATCGAACACGTGATGGTGGACGGCACGCCGGTCGCTGTCGTCGAGGACGTGGTGGCGCGCGTGCCGTTCTGCACGCTGCGCCGCTTCCGTCGCGTGGCGTCCGATGCGGTTGATCCTGACACCGCTTCCGCCGCCCGCGAGGACACGGCCAACGCTGCCGCCTCTGCTGCCTCCTCTGCTGCCGCCCCCGCCGTCCCCTACCACGCCACAGCCGAAGCGCCGCGCGCAGCGTCCGGCTCGCCCGCCGTGTTTCTCTGCCCGCCGCTCGCCGGCCACCATGCGGTCATGCTGCGCGAAACAGTAGAAACGCTGCTGGAACAGCACGACGTCTATGTGCCCGACTGGGCCAACGCGCGCGACGTGCCCGCCGAAGCCGGTCCGTTCGGGCTCGACGACTACGTGCTTACGCTCGAACGCTTCATTCGCGCGGCGGGCGCCGTCCATGTACTCTCGGTGTGCCAGGCCACCGTGCCCGCGCTCGCCGCCGTGGCGCTGATCGCCGCGGATGCGCAGGCGGACAACGGTTTTGCGCCGTTGAGCGTGACGCTGATGGGCGGCCCCATCGATACGAGCCTGCATCCCACGCCCATCGACCGCTTCGCGCACGATCACGAGATCGACTGGTTCAAACGCCACGTCATCGACGTCGTGCCGCCGCCGTATGCGGGCAAAGGGCGGCGCGTGTATCCGGGCTTCATCCAGCACGCCGCGCTCGTGGCCGCGCATCCGCACCGTTACCTCGAGTTGCAGGCGCATTACTGGGCGAGTTGCATGACCGGCGATCTGGTCGCAATGACGCGCCGGCTGCGCGAATTGAGCGAGTACGCGTCCGTGCTCGACATGACCGAGCGCTATTTCCTCGACACGATTCGCGTGATCTTTCAGGAACGGTTGCTGCCGCACGGCACCTGGCACGTCGCGGGGCGTCGCGTCGCTCTGGAGGCGTTGACGTCGACGGCGCTCTGCACGGTGGAGGGCGACCGCGACGACATCGTAGGCGCGGGACAAACGCACGCGGCTGCGGCGCTGTGCACCGCGATACCCGCAGCGCGGCGCATGCAGCGCACGATTGCGGGCGCGGACCACTACGACCTGTTTCTCGGCCCGCGCTGGCGGGAAGAAGTGCATCCGATGCTGGAGCAGTTCTGGGCGGACCTTTAGTTCGTGCGCTTGAGGCGCGTTATTTCTGCTTCAAGCCCGCTTCCACAAAACTGCGAAACCCTTCGTCGATGCGCCGGATCGCATCCGAGCAGGTTTGATAAAACCACCCCGGCGTGCCGTCGCTGCGATACATGCCCTCGCACATCGCCTTGAGGCGAATGAGCGAGCCGCCGCCATCCGCAGGGGCTTTCGACGCAGCGAGCCACACCTTGCCGAAACCGTGCGGCTGCGCGGTCTCGATCACGTTGGCGTCGGCGCGCGTCATGTCCGTTACCGAGTGACTCGCAATGTAGTCCTGCGTGAGCCGCCAGGCGGCATTGCATTGCGCCTCGCTCGCGCAGGTCACCGACGCCTGGGCGCGCGCCTGCTGCAACTGGATTTCGTTGCGGCGCAACGCGGTGACGTCCGCGTTACTGGCGCAGGCGGTGAGGCTCGCCAGCGCGGCAGCCAGCATCAGGGGCCTCAGGTGCCCGAGGTGCATCACGCGCATTGGCCACGCGTGAGGCATCGCGACGCCGCGCCGCAAGGCCATCGCAATCGAGCGGGCGAGAAGAAAACTCATCGCGAAGCCTGGCGCGCAGGCGGCGCGCCGAGCAGGCAGAGCGCGCCGTGCGAAAAACCGGTGAGCCGCAGACGGCGGCAGGACGACGTGCCCGCCCCACGCGGCATGGCGAAACGGAACGTCCGGCTGTCGCGGCGGGCGCGTCTGAGGTGTCGGGTAATCGCGTTCATGGCGGGCTCCCGGTTAGGCGGCCAAAGCGTGTGTTGGTGCGCAACGTGTCGCGAGCAGGTCGCTCGTGGGCGGAAAAACGTTCCACGAGCCGTCGTCGTGACGGAAGAACAGGATGGCGAGCCGGCCCTTCTGCGAACCGTACTCGACGCAGACGTAGCGGCGCCGGCTCGCGCTCAGTCTGCCGTGCGTCACGTGGGCAGAGTGAGCCGTGGACGCTACCCACTTGTTCGCCAGTGCGCGCAGGGAGAGTGCATTGCCGTTCATGGTCCGCTCCTTCATTCGTGCCTTCGCGGCGGGGAATCGGGACATCCCCGTCGCGTGCGCGTCCATGACTACAGTATCGGCAGCAACGGCCAAGGCTTAAATCAGCGCCGGCGGAAATTCACGTAATCGCGAGGCACGGCGTGTAGGCGCGTGCCTACAGAACAGTCGTCCGGCCCGAACCCCGTTCACGCCGACCGCAGCCGCGCCAACCGCGCCCTCAGTTCCGTCAGCGGTTCCGTTACCGTGCGCGTCTCGCCGGCGTAGATCGCGCCTTCGTTGCCGTCCAGCGTCAGCGTGTCGCCTTCGTTGAACGTGCGGCCGCCAATCTGCACCGTGCGGGCCGCGTCGTCGATCTGGAGCGCCTCGCAACCGGTCAGGCAAACTTTGCCGAGTTGCCGCGCGACCACCGCGGCGTGCGAGGTGCGGGCACCGCGGCGCGTCAGCAGCCCCGCCGCGGCCTGCAAGGCGACGAGGTCGTGCGTGTCCGCGTCGCGTCGCACGAGAATCACGGGACGCCCCGCGGCGTGCCGCTCGCGCGCCGAGGGTTCGTCGAGCGCGATCTCGCCCGTGGCCACGCCGCTTGTCGCGCTTGCCGCGCGGGCTAGTGGCACCAGCGGCACCAGTGGCACGAGCGGCTGCGCGCCGCCCGCATCGTCACTCCCTGCATGGCGCCCTGCGTCGCACGCCGACACCACGCGCGTGCGCGCGAGAGCAGACTCCGCGATCGCCGCGGTACGCTCGCGCGCGGTGCCTGCGTCGATCACGCCTTCGTCGAGCAGATCCAGCGCGATCTGCGCCGCCGCTTGCGGCGTGCGCTTGCCGCTGCGCGTCTGCAGCAGGAAAAGGCGCCCGTCCTGCACGGTGAACTCGAAGTCCTGCATGTCGCCGAACGCCTGTTCGAGCCTGCTTGCCGCATCGCGCAGCGCGTCCCATACGGCCGGCATCACGCGCGCCAGTTCATCGTGGCCGAACGCTTCGCGGCGCCCCGACACCACGTCTTCGCCCTGCGCGTTGAAGAGGAAATCCACCCAGGGCGCCCGCTCGCCGGTGGACGGGTCGCGCGTGAAACCGACGCCCGCGCCCGAACGCCCGCCGCCGTTGCCGAACACCATCGCCTGCACGGTGACGGCGGTGCCCACGTCCTCGCTGATTGCGCACTGGCGCCGGAACGCGACGGCCTTCTCCGACTGCCAGCTCGCCAGCACGGCGCCGATGGCGCCGGCCAGTTGCGCCTCGGGCGCCTGCGGAAACGGACGACCCGCCGCGCGCTCGTAGGCGGCGAGATAGCGCCGCGTGAGCTGGCGCAGCTGCGCGAAGTCCAGGGCGTCGCGTTCGTCGCCGCTGCCGCCAGCCATTCCTGCCACGTTGGCGAGCGCGGCGTATTCGTCGGCGAAGACCTGGGGCGAAATACCGTCGATCAACTCGCCGTAGCTCGCCACCAGCCTGCGGTAGGTGTCCCACACCAGCCGCGGATTGCCGGTCTGCCGCAGGAAGCCCGGCACCGTGGCATCGCACAGGCCGATATCGAGCAGCGTGTCGAGCATGCCCGGCATCGAAACCGGTGCGCCCGAGCGCACGGCAACGAGAAGCGGCCTACGCGGGTCGCCGAAACGTTGACCGCAGGTTTGTTCCACTTGTTGCAGCGGCGGCCCCCACACCGCGCGTTCGACGGCGCGACGGCAGGCGTTGTCGTCGCTGCAATAGCGCGTGCCCAGCACGAAGGCCGGCGGCACCGGCAAGCCGAGCGCCGCCATGCGCGAGAGACCATAAGCCTTGAAACCGATCTGCGCGACGAGCGCGGTGTCGGTGTGTCCGGGTGTGCGAATGGCCGCGGCGCGTTCGTCGCCCAGTTGCGCGCGTGTATGGCCCGCGGCTTTCGAGCCCCCACGTTGCGGCCCGCCGCAGCCAATCAGATGCACGTCCTCGGGCCACTGGCCGTTGCCGTTGCCGCGGCCCGTGCGTTCGTCCGCGACCGCGACGGTTTGCGCTGCGGTTTGCATGGTTATCTGCACGCTCATCGGCGCTCTCCGGTTTGTCCGAACACGACGTCGCGCAAGGCATAGCCCGCGGCGAGCAAGCGGTCCGACGCGAGTTCCAGGGCCTGCGCCAGATCGTTGGCGAGCATCAGCGCGGGCGCGTCGCGCAGGCTTGCGAGCATCGCGCGCCGGGCGTGGCGCAGCAGTTCGTCACATTGCCGCTCCGAACGCAGCACGTTCCAGGTGGCGGCGAGAAAGGCGTCGCTGTCGGTCATGTCCGCGGCGGAGCCGAGGTCGCGCGCAATGGCGAGCGCCTTGATGTGCTCCTGCATGGCCGAAAGCACCGTGCGCGCCAGTTGCAACAGCGTCTCGCGCACGTCGCCCGTAAAGCCTTGCTGGTGGCCGTCTGCAATCAGGCTCATCAGGAACGCTGCTTCTTCGAGGGCGTCGGCGATGTCGTCGGAAAGCTCGGCTACGCGCGCAAAGGGCTGCCAGCGCGGCTGACGCTGCGCTTCTTCGCGGGCGCGCATGACGAGGTGGTCGGCCTGACGCTCCCAGCGCTTCGCGCGTGCGGCGAGGTCCTGCGCGTCGCTGGCCGGCGCAGATGACGAGCCAGCGCCCGCGCCGCTGGCCACCGGCTGCATCACGTCGTGTTCCAGCCCGTCGCTCACGGCCTGTGCCAACGCATGGCAATACGCCGCGTGCTCTTCGAGCAGCTCGAATTCCTCGCTGCGATGCCGCACGCTGCGCGCGAGCAAAAGACGCGTTTCGTCGGCCACGAGCGCAGCGGGTTGCCCCGCTAGCAGCGCCGCGCTCGCGAGCCGCAGCACTTCGACGAGAAACGCCTGCGCGTCTTCGTCGCCCAGCACGGTGTCGAGCCGGTCGCCGATGCGAAACGTGCGGAACGCGCCCTGCCCCACGTCCTGCATGGCTGCGTACACGAGCGCTTCGCCGCCGCATTTGAGCCACGCCATGTGCCCTGCGTCGAGCCGCGCGGCCTCTTTCAACACCGCGATCGCGCCGGCCTTGCCGACGAACGGCAAGAGCCGCTTGCGCGCGCGATTCCAGTCGATCAAGAACACGATGCGCGAACCGATGCCTTCGAGCGTGGCGTCGAGCGCGGCGTCGTCGGCGCATTCGAACCAGGCGGTGCCGAAGGTGAACGCGTCGCCCTCGTTCAAACGTGCCTCGATCTTCGATTCGAGATTGCCCCAGCGCGCCCCGTACGGCTGCAACAACGACTGGAAGAACTCGAAGCGCACGCGATGCAGGTCCGAATAGCGCAGCGTGATGGTGCGGCCCTCCACCTGCACGACGAGCACGTGCACGTCGTTTTCGCCGATGTCGTTTTGCAGCAGCAGCCGCGTGCCGTCGCGCGTGGCCGCCGTGCCGAGGCCGGGGTGGTCGAAGCGCAGCGGCGCCGTGCGGTTCAGGCCGCGCATGAACGCGGCAATGCGCAGCTTGTCGTCGGGCAGCACCTGCCAGACGTGCGCGCCATCGACGTCTTCGGTCGCGAGCGCTGCGGCCAGCTGGTTGAGCTGGCGGTGCAGGTCCATGACGAGCAGGTGCAGGCTGTCTTCGCTGTCGCGCTGGCTGTCGCGCTGGCTGTCGTGCTGGTTGTCGCACTGGTTGTGGTGTGGGCCGCCGTGCTGCCTGTCGCGCTCGCCTCCACGTTCGCCGCTTGTGAGCGCATGCAGTTGGGCCGTGGTGAGCTGGTCGCCCTCCAGCGCGCCGAGCCATGCGCTCCAGTGCGCGACGCGCGCGCGGAACGCGTTCGCTGCGCCTTCGCGTTCCGGCTCGGTCTCGATCAGCGGGCGCGCCATTGTCGCGAGCTCTTCGGCCAGGCGTTTCACGAGGCGCGGCAGTTCGGGCAGCAGCAACGCGTCGTCCACGCGCGAGGCGGTGGCCGGCAGATTGCGCAGCCACGCTGCGTCGGTTTGCGCCGCGGCCATTTCGGCCGAGAAATCGAGCGCCTCGCGCTCGGGATGATCCGCGTGCGAGGCCGCGGCCTGCAACACGCTCAGATAGAGCTTCAGGCGCTCGTTGGCGGCGAGAGCCTGCTGGATCCACGCGGGCAGCAACAGACTGCGCTGCCCCATGGCGTCGACGGCTTCGGTTTTTTGCATGATGCGTGCGTGGCTCGGATCGGAAACGGGTTGGGGGTCACGGCAAAGAGCAGCGCAAAAAGCAGAAAGCGATACAGGCGCGAACGTATGAGCGGGCGCGGGCGCGGGCAAAAAACGACCCGCCGGAGCGGGTCTTTCTTCAGGGCGCAGAAATAGCGTTCACATAAACAGGTTCACAGGCGGCACTCACATCGGCAACGGCGTTTGCACGCTCGCCGTGCGCTCGCGGTTCTGCTCGTGGCGCACGATGCTGGCAAGCAGCGTCCAGTCGCGGCCCATCGCTTCCACCACGTCGTCGAGCGAAAGCACGCCGACAATGCTCGCGCCTTCGCGTGTCACGGCGAGCCGCCGCACGCCCTGGCTCGCCATGGTCTGCATCGCGTCGGCAAGGTCGGCCTTTTCGTCGATCGTCGCGACGCGCGGCGTCATCACCTCGCCCACGAGCGTGTCCGTAGGCGATGTGCCTTTGGCAACGGACTCGATCACGATGTCGCGATCCGTCACGATGCCCACGATGCGATCGCCCGCCGGGTCGGTCACGATCAGCGCGCCCACGTGCTGCGCGCGCATCTGTGTGGCTGCTTCCTGAAGGTTGCACGACATGGGGATGTGAACCGTCCCCTCGCTGTGGCATTCCTCGACTTTCATGAGCGTTCTCCTCAGTTCGTCACAAGGTCCATTCGACCGTGTCGAGCACGGTCAGGCGCTGGCCGATGCGCTGGGCGAATTCCGCGATCAGCCGTTGATCTTTGCCGGCATGCAGGTCGCTTGCCGTCACTTCGCACTGCGCGACGGGCGGTTTGCCCGCGAGTACACGCATCTGGTCGAGCGCGTTCGCCGCGCCGCTGCCGCCCAGGCTGCAGAAGAACGCCACGTGCTTCAGCGACGCGCGGTGCGCCACGAGCCACGCGCGCACCGGCGAACTCACGCTGCGCGCCCAGACGGGCGAGCCGACGATCACGACGTCGTAGGCGGCCGGATCGTGCACGGGCGGCTCGATGGCGGCGGGCCGCTGCCGCACCGCTTCAATGAGCGAGCGCAGATAGCCGCGCGCGCCCTTACGTGCACCGCGACGCTCCGCATCCGGGTCAGCACCGCTTTCGCGAATCGCTTCGAGGTCTGCGTGCAGCATGCCGGCAAGCATGGACGCAAGACGCGCCGTGGTGCCGGAGCGGGAAAAATAGACCACGAGAACTCGGGCAGCCGGCATGGCAGGCCTCCGTGCGGGACGACGGGATTGGCTCATTGATGTGGAAGACGGCGGTCTGGCGCGCCGACGATGCACGTCCGGCGAAACCACATGCGCACAGGATAGAAAGCGCCAGCCCGCGTTTCATGATCCATATCAAGCGCCCATCGGACCCTCGCGAGTGCAATGAGGCAGGCGGCGTTTTTCCGACAGGCGCAACAGCAAGCGCAACAGAAATGCGACCGCGCATTCCCCTATGGACCTGCTATGAAACTCACTTTTCTCGGCGCAACCGAAACTGTCACCGGATCGAAATATCTGCTCGAAGCGGGCGGTCTGCGCATTCTCATCGACTGCGGGCTGTTTCAGGGCACGAAGAACCTGCGGCTGCGCAACTGGGGCGAGCTGCCGGTGCCGGTGGATTCGCTCGATGCCGTGATCCTCACGCACGCGCATATCGACCACAGCGGCTACCTGCCCGTGCTCGCGCGCAACGGCTACCGCGGGCCGGTGTATTGCACGCCGGGCACGCTCGATCTCTGCGAGGTCATGCTGCGCGACAGCGCAAGGCTTCAGGAAGAAGAGGCCGAATTCGCGAACCGGCATGGCTATTCGAAGCACCATCCCGCCTTGCCGCTCTACACGGTGGACGACGCGGAGCGCGTGTTGCGCCAGTTCGTGCCGCGCGATTTCGACGTGCCCACGCCGCTCAACGAACGCGTCGCGTTCCGGCTGCTGCCCGCGGGCCACATTCTGGGCGCCGCGAGCGTGGTGCTGTGCTGCGGCCACAAGCTCATCGCGTTCTCGGGCGACCTGGGGCGTCCGAACGATCCGATCATGCGGGCACCCGCCCCGCCCGTGCACGCGAACTACCTCGTGGTGGAATCGACTTACGGCGATCGTCTGCACGAGCCGGGCGACCCCATCGACGAACTCGAGGCGCTCTTTTCGAAGACCTTCGCGCGCGGCGGCGTCGTGGTCATGCCGTGCTTCGCCGTGGGCCGCGCGCAGGAGATCCTTCACTACATCGCGCAGTTGAAGGTGGCGGGCCGCATGCCGAACGTGCCCGTCTACCTGGACAGCCCGATGGCGACGAGCGTGACGGACATCTACCGCCACCATCTGCGCGACCATCGGCTCACGCTTTCGCAGGCCGAGGCCATCGGCAAGGCGGCGATCATGGTGCGCACGGTGGACCAGTCGAAGGCGATTGGCGAGCATCGCGGGCCGATGGTGATCATCGCGGGCAGCGGCATGGCCACGGGCGGCCGCGTGCTGCATCACCTGAAGGCGTACGCGCCGGACCCGCGCAACACCATCGCGCTCGTCGGCTATCAGGCGGCCGGCACGCGCGGCGCGGCACTCGCGGCGCACGAGCCGTCCATCAAGATTCACGGCGAGTACGTGCGCGTGCGCGCCCACGTGGAAACGATCTCGTCGCTCTCGGCGCATGCCGACTACAGCGAGACGCTGGCGTGGCTGGGCCATCTTTCCATTCCGCCCGAGCGCACCTTCGTCACGCACGGCGAGCCCGCGGCCGCGGACGCCCTGCGCCGCCGCATCGAGGAAACGCTGCACTGGCGCTGCGAGGTGCCGACGTGGATGCAATCGGTGGAGTTGCCTGAGCTGCCGGATCACCCCGATGCGGAGCCTTGCAAGGTGTAGGCGCTGACGCTTGCTTACGTGCACGCGGCGGGGGGGCTGTTGCCGGTTACTAGTTACTAGTTACTAGTTGCCAGTCGCCAGTTGGCGGTTGCCTGATACCGCGCGCCGCATGGAAGCTGCCCACGCCCCGACCCGTCGCCACCCGTCGCCACCATCGCGCCGCGCAAAAAAAGAACCGGGCGCATCTGCAACGATGCGCCCGGTTTTTCACGCCACTCACGTGGCGTACTTTCCGCTCGTGAATCGTGAAGCCGTACTGGGGCCATACGGGGGCCATACGGGGGCCGTACCGAGCCCCTGCTGAAACCTCACTGAATCTCGAGACGCTTGCGCGCCGTGGGTGCCTTCTTCGGCAGCGTCAGCGCGAGCACGCCGTCCTTGTACTGCGCGGTGGCGCCGGCTTCGTCCACGTCCGCGGCGAGCGTGAAGGAACGGCTGAACGTGCCCGAATAGCGCTCGCGGCGCACCACGCGCTCGCCTTCCTTCAGTTCCTTGTTGCGCTCCACCTTCGCGTTGATCGACACCAGATTGCCGTCGATCTTCACGTCGATGTCGTTGCGCTCCACGCCCGGCAGTTCCGCCTTCACGATGTAGGCCTTGTCGTCTTCCGTCACGTCGATCTTCATGGCGGCGAGCTGTTCTTCCTCCGCGGGCGCGATACCGCGCAGCGGCCGGAACAGCCCCTGAAACAGGTCGCTGACAGGTTCGAGCGAAAACGGGTCGTAACGGGTCAGATTGCTCATTGCTTGCTCCTCAAACGTTTTCAGGTCCGGTTGAAAGCGCCCCGTTCGACTCCCGGGTCCGGCGCCCCGGGAGCGGGCCAGTCCGCATGCCACTTGGTCGAAGCGCGTGGCTGCATGCTCTTACTCTAGAACCCGGTGCCCGCATGCCGTTGACGTGTATCAACCGGCTTCGATGGGCGCCGATCAGCGTTGATGCGCGTCGACGGCGCTCGACGTTCCCCGGCATGCCGTGCCGCGTTCAGCCTGCGCCATCGCGTTCGCGCGCGCCCAGAATCGCCGCGAGCGCGCACGACGCGATGCGCCCCGGCACGCTGTCCGCGCGGCTCGTCAACACGATGGGCACGCGCGCGCCCAGCACGATGCCGGCGCTCGCGGCTCCGCCCAGAAACTCCAGCTGCTTCGCGAGCATGTTGCCGGCTTCGATGTCGGGCACGAGCAGGATGTCGGCGCGGCCTGCCACCGGCGAGGTAATGCCCTTCATGCGCGCAGCGACGTCGGAGATCGCGTTGTCGAACGCGAGCGGGCCGTCCACCACGGCGCCCGCCAGTTGCCCACGGTCGGCCATCTTGGCGAGCGCGGCGGCGTCGAGCGTGGAATGCATCTGCGGGTTCACGGTCTCCACCGCGCACAGCACGGCCATGCGCGGTTCTTCCACGCCGAGCGCGTGCGCCAGGCCGATGGCGTTGCGCGCTATCTCGAATTTCTGCGCGAGGTCCGGCGCGATGTTGACGGCGGCGTCCGTGATGATGAACGGGCGCTCGTAGGCGGGCGCATGCAGCAGGAAGCAATGCGAAATGCGCCGGCCCGTCTGCAGGCCCGAGGCCGGCGCCACCACGGCGCCCATCAGCTCGTCGGTGTGCAGGCTGCCTTTCATCAGCGCATGCACCTGGCCGCGCGCGGCCAGCTCCACGGCGTGCTGCGCGGCCGCGTGGCTGTGCGGCACGTCTTCGATTGGAATGCCGCTGAGGTCGATACCTGCCTGCGCGGCTGCGGCTTCCACCTTGCGGCGCGGCGCGACGATCACGGGGTCGATGAAGCCCGCGCCCCGCCCCACGCTCGCTTCCACCAGCGCGGCAAGGCTCGATGCGTCGCACGGATGCACGATCGCCGTGCGCACCGGCCCGCACCGATGCGCCATGGCGAGCAGCGCGGGCATCTCGCCGTTTGCGGCGGGCAAAAGGCCCGGCAGTCCGACCACCAGCGGCTGGGTCACACCGCCCACGGGCACACGCGTGTCGTATTCGAGCGCGGGCTCGCCGTCTGTCTTGAGGATGTCGTTCATGGTTCGAAGATATAGGTGCCAGGGGCGTCACCGAGACCATCCGGCACGGCGCGCGCTTTCACTTGCCCGCTCGACTGCGTGCGCAGCCATTCGGTCCAGCGCGGCCACCAGGAGCCTTCGGTCACGGGCGTTTCGTCGAGGAATTCCTGCCGTCCGCGATACGGGGCGCCGCGCTCGCGCGTGGCGCAGCGGTAGTGGCGCCCGGCGTGCCCCGGCTCGGAAACGATGCCGGCGTTGTGGCCGCCCGCCGTCAGCAGGAACGTGACGGGGTTGTGCGTGAAGAGCAGCAGCTTGTAGACCGAGCGCCACGGCGAAACGTGGTCGCGTTCGGTGCCCACCACGAACGTGGGCCATTCGATGTCGGAGAGCGCCACGTTGCGCCCGTCCACGTGATAGCGGCCTGCGGCGAGGTCGTTGTCGAGAAACAGGCTGTGCAGGTACTCCGTGTGCATGCGGTACGGCAGGCGCGTGGTGTCCGCGTTCCAGGCCATCAGGTCGTTGGGCTTCGAGCGGCGCCCCAGCAGGTATTCGCTCATCATGCGCGACCAGATCAGGTCGCGCGCGTTGAGCAACTGGAACGCGGCGGCCATCTGCGCGCCGTCCAGATAGCCCTGGCGCCACATCAACGCATCGAGCGCGGCCAGTTCGCTCGCATCGATGAAGAGGCCGAGTTCGCCGGGCTCCGTGAAATCCGTTTGCGCCGCGAGCAGCGAGACGGAGCGCAGCGCGTCCGTGTGGCCGTCGCGCGCGAGCGTCGCGGCAGCGATGGCGAGCAGCGTGCCGCCAAGGCAATAGCCCACCGCATGCACAGGCTCGCCGCAGCGTTCGCGCACTTGCGCGAGGGCTGCGAGCAGGCCGTTGGAGAGGTAGTCGTTGAGCCCCAGGTCGCGCGCTTCCGCGCCGGGATTGCGCCACGAGATCATGAAGACCGTGTAGCCCTGATCGACGAGAAAGCGCACCAGCGAATCGTGCGGCTGCAGGTCGAGGATGTAGTACTTCATGATCCACGACGGCACGATGAACACCGGTTCGCGCGCCACGTGCGCCGTGCTGGGCGCGTATTGCAGCAGTTCGCAGAGCGCGTTGCGCCACACCACCTTGCCCGGCGTGATGGCCACGTCGCGGCCCGGCTGGTAGGCCGAGGGGCTGCGCGGACGGCCCGCCACGTGGCTTGCCGCCATGTCTTCGAAGTCCGCGAGCCATTGCTGCGCGCCCGCGACGAAGTTCGCGCCGCCCGTCTTCGCGGTGGCTTCGAGCACGGAGGGATTCGTCGCCACGAAATTGCCGGGCGACCAGGCGTCGACCCATTGCCGCGCGCCGAAGCGTGCGAGTTCTTCGTGATGCCGCTCCACGCCGGGCACGCCCGTGGTGGCGTCTTCCCACCAGCGCTGCATGCCGAGAAACGTGTCGCGATACACGCAGAACGGCCAGAGCGACCAGGCGGGCGCGGCGAAGCGCGGGTCGGGCGTGGCCGGGGCGGCTTGCTCGCTGGGCGGCGGGTGGTGGGTCGTGTCGTTGGGTGCTGCGTGCGCCGCCAGCGCACTGCCCGCGCCCGGCAGCCACGCGTCGCGCCAGGCGCGCAGCGCAAGCTCCAGACATTTCCCCGGCGAGGCCGACAGATGCATGCTCCAGTCGAGCCAGGCGAGTGCCATGGAAGCGGGCGAAAGGCCACCCGTCGTCATGGCGAGCGCGGCATGCGCGGCGCGGTCGAGCGGGTCGTCGCGAGTGGTGGGCGCGGGTAGCCGGTCGGGATGCAGCGTGACCTCGACAGGCTCGATGGCCTGCCCCGAACGATGCGCAGCGTTCCTGCGCGCCTTCGTAACATTCGCGGCCTTCGCGGGTTTCGCGGCCTTTGTGACCTTCGCGGGTTTCGTGGAAACCGGCTCGTTTTCAGGCGTGTGTGCGTTCGCCGGCGCGGTCGGCTGTGCGTTGGCCTCGGTCATTGCATGTGCATGCCGCCGTTGATGGCGAGATTCGCGCCGGTGATGAAGCTGGCGTCGTCCGAGCACAGGAACGCGATGAGCGCCGCCACTTCGTCGGGCTGGCCGAGGCGCCCTACCGGAATCTGCGGCAGGATCTTCGCCTCCAGCACGTCCTTCGGTATGGCTTCCACCATGTGCGTGGCGAGAAAGCCGGGCGACACGGTGTTGACCGTCACGCCGTGCTTCGCCACTTCGAGCGCGAGCGATTTCGTGAAGCCGTGAATGCCCGCCTTCGCCGCCGAGTAGTTGGTCTGCCCGAACGAGCCGCGCGAGCCGTTCACCGACCCGATGTTCACGATGCGCCCGAAGCGGCGCGTCACCATGCCGGGCAGAAACGGCTTGGTCATGTTGAAGAGCGCGTCGAGGTCGGTGCGGATCACGGTCTCCCAGTCGGTCTTGTTCATCTTCATGAACGTGGAGTCGCGCGTGATGCCGGCGTTGTTGATGAGCACGTCGATCTGGCCGAACTCTTCGAGCACGCGCTGCGCGCAGCGCTCGCAGGAATCGAAGTCGGCGACGTCGGCCTCGTAGGCGTGGAACGTGCGGCCAGCGTCGCGCTCGTGCGTGAGCCAGGTAGACACGTGGTCGTTGGCCTCGGAATGCGACATGGTCACGGTCATGCCCGCGTCGTGAAGCCGTCGGCTGATCGCGGCGCCGAGGCCGCCCATGCCGCCCGTCACGAATGCAACGCGTTTAGTCGGCATGGCGGTCTCCTTTCGCGGCGCGCGAACGCGCGGCTGCTGTTTGTCTGGCCGAGGGTCCGGCAGTGGTCGTTGAGTCTGCGGTTTCGGTGCTGGCCGGGGATGAGGTCGATGGGGCCGATGAGGCCAATGAGGCCGATGAGGCCAATGAGGTCGATGCCTGCGCAACCGCATGCGCCACCGACTCGGCCGTGCGCTCGAACGCGGCCATCCAGTCGCGCATGGGCAGCGCGGCGCCGTTGGCGGCGGTGAGCTTGTGCCACTCGCCCGTGCACGCGCCTTGCCACTGGCGCAGTGCTTCCTGCACGCCGTTGCCGGCCTCGCGCGGCGCCTGCGTGGCGATCTGGATGCCGTCCTGCCAGAGCGACGTGCTCACGCTGAGGTAGTCGCGCACCACGGTGTGGTAGCCCGCCACCATCTCGTTCCAGTCCTGCGCGTGAGCGAGGGCGCCAAGCGCCTGCTGCACGGCGTTGCGGTCACGCTCGACGCGGCGCTGCTGCCATGCGAGCGCCTGCTGTCGCCATTGCTGGCCGAGCGCGAGCATGCGTAGTGCAATGGTCGCGTTGGCCCGGCAGGTTTCCAGCAACGCGTTGTATTCGTTTGCCATGATCCCTTTCCTCGTGTGTCGACGACCCCGCGCGTTCCCATGTTCGGGCGCTCCGGCACGGGTGCGCCGGCCGAGCCCGTTCGATGGGTTCGACCGGTTCAGTCGAGTGAAGCACGCCGCTGCCGGATGGTCGGGTTTCACTGTAGGCGACCGGTCCTCCCGGGCGTTGACCTGTATCAATCCCGCCAGGCGTTCCCTGCTGCGGTGCACCGAAGGCGGCGCTTTCATACGCAGCAAGCGAAGCGGCCCCGCATACGGTGCGTAGGGTGCGTAGGGTGCGTACGGCGCATAGGGCACATATGGCACATACGGCACCGGCGCAACACGCCGCGGCATCGGCGCAAGACAGTCGCACTCCTTCGCGCTTGATCTGTATCAACGGGGTACGCGCGGCGCTTTCTAGACTCCATGGCATACCGTCACCCTGGTTCTTTTTTGCGGAGCACGCGCGATGAGCTACAAGAGCATCGTTGTTCACCTCGATACGAGCGAACGGGCGCATCCGCGCCTCGAAATCGCGCTGCGGCTCGCGAGCCAGTTCGGGGCGCATCTCACCGGCCTCTTCGCCACCTTCACGCCCGAGCCGCGCTCGTTCTACGTGATGGCCGGGTCGGCGGACTACTTCATCGAACACGAGCGCAAGCGCACGCAGCACCGCGCGGCGCTGGAGCGGCTCTTTCACGCCGAGATCGCGCGCGCAAAGGTGGAAGGCGAATGGGTTGCCACCACGGAATACGCGAACCTTTCCGTGCCGCGCCGCGCGCGTTATGCGGACCTGATCGTGGCGGGCCAGAACGACCCCAACGACCCGGACTCGTACATCGCCGACCACTTCGCCGAGAACCTCGTGATGACCTGCGGGCGCCCCGTGCTGCTCGTGCCCTACACGGGCGTGTTTCCGTCCATCGGACACCACGCGGTGGTGGCCTGGGACGGCAGCCGCGAAGCCACGCGTGCCATGCACGACGCACTGCCGCTGCTCGCCCACGCGAAGAAGACCACGGTGCTCACCATCAACGGCACGCGCGGCGAGCCGTCCGGCAGCCGCATTCCGGGCGCGGACGTCGCGCTCGTGCTCGCGCGCCATGGCGTGACCGTGGAGGTCGTGGAGTTCGAGAGTCCGTCGGGTGTGCCGGTGGGCGAAACGCTGCTCTCGCGCGCAGCCGACGCCGGTGCCGACCTCATCGTGATGGGCGGCTACGGCCACGCGCGCTGGCAGGAACTGGTGATGGGCGGCGCCACGCGCACGCTGCTGCGATCCATGACGATGCCTGTGCTGATGTCGCACTGAAGGCGAATGCCGTCGATGCCCATGCCGACACCGATGCCTTCGCCGATGCCTTCGCCCACCCCCGCCGCCATTCTCGTGCTCAACGCGGGTTCGTCCAGCATCAAGTTCGCGCTGTTCGATTGCCCTGCTGACGAGGAACGCAGCGATCGCGCCGCCGAAGGTCCGCCGCGCCGGCCGCGGCGCTCGGGCGAAGTGGAGGGCATCGGCGAGACGCTGCGGATGCGCGTGGACGGTGTCGACGTGCCCATCAAGCCGGGGGCGTCGGACGGCGACCCGTACCGCGCGGCGCTTGCGCCCGTGATCGAATGGGTGCGCACGCAGAACGATCACGTACAGCTTGCCGCCGTTGCGCATCGCGTCGTGCATGGCGGTGCGCGCCATACGGCGCCCGTGGTGGTAAACGAAGCCGTGCTCGACGACCTCTGCACGCTTATTCCGCTCGCGCCGCTGCATCAGCCGCACAACATCGGCGCCATCGAGATTCTGATGCGCGCCCTGCCCGGCGTGCCGCAGGTCGCCGTGTTCGACACCACGTTTCACCGCACGCTGCCGCGCTGCGAGCAACTGCTGCCGCTGCCGCACGCCATGTTCGACGAAGGCGTGCGGCGCTACGGTTTTCATGGGCTCTCGTACGAGTACCTTTCGGTCGCGCTCAGCGAAGCGTTCGGCGCGCAGGCGCGCGGTCGCGTGGTGGCCGCACATCTGGGCAGCGGCGCGAGCCTCTGCGCGCTGCAGAACCTGCAAAGCGTGGCCACCACGATGGGTTTCTCCGCGCTCGACGGGCTCATGATGAGCACCCGTTGCGGCTCCATCGACCCCGGCGTGCTCTTGCACCTGATCGAAGTGCGGGGGCTGTCGCACCGCGCGCTCGGCAGGCTGCTCTACGACGAAGCAGGGCTCAAGGGCGTGTCGGGAACGTCGGGCGATCCGCGCGTGCTGCTCGACACCGAGCGCCACGACGAACGCGCCCGCGACGCGCTTGCGCTCTACGTGCGCCGTATCGTGCGCGAAACGGGCGCGCTCGTGGCGCTGCTGGGCGGGCTCGACATGCTCGTCTTCACCGCGGGCGTGGGCGAGCATTCGGCGCCTGTGCGCGAACGTGTGTGCGCGGCGCTGCAATGGCTCGGCATCGAACTCGATAGCGATGCGAACCGCGCCAACGCCCACGTCATTTCGACGCCGTCGAGTCGCGTCACCGTGGTGGTGGAACCCACCAACGAGGAATGGGTGGCCGCGCAAAGCGCGTGGCAGTTGCTGGGCGACGCCACTCGCCCAGTCGCCTCCGTTTCACGCGACCCCGCCGCTTGATCCAGATCAGGACCGCCTGCCGGTCCTCTACCGATGATTGAACGCATGTCATTCGAGCCGAGGCCCGCCATGTACACCCGAATTCTCGTCGCGCTGGACGGTAGCGAAACGTCGTCGCGCGCACTCGACACAGCATTGCAGCTCGCGCAGCAAAGCGGCGCGCAGTTGACGCCGCTCTACGTAATCGACATTCCCGTACTGCCGTTCGACGCGCCGGGCTACGACCCCTCCATCGTGCGCGACGCGTTTCGCGACGAAGGCGCGCGCGTCATGGCCGATGCGGCGCAACGCATGACCGAGCACGGCGTGCACGGCACACCGACCATCGTGGAAGTGGAGCCGCCGGGCGAAGACGTAGCGCATCGCATTCGCCTCGCCGCCCAGGCCCTGCCCGCCGATCTCATCGTGATGGGCACGCACGGACGACGCGGCTTCAGGCGGTTGGTGCTCGGCAGCGTGGCCGAACGCGTGCTGCGTACGGCGCCCTGCGCCGTGCTGCTGATACCGGCGCACGGCGAGGTCCACCCCGATCAGCCTGAGCCGGTGCACAACGCAGCCTCCGAACAGTCGCCCGAAAAGCAGTCGCCCGAAAGCGCGAAGGAGCCGTCATGAACGCGTCTGCCCGCACCACCGCCTGGCGCACGATCATCGTTCACCTGGACGACAGCCGTCAGGCGGCTACGCGCCTCGCCTTCGCCTGCGACTTCGCGCGCCGCAACGACGCGCATCTGATCGGGCTCTACGTGGTCTGCCAGGATCTGTTCCGGCCGATCTATCGCGACGACGAAAGCCTGCGCCTCGCCGTGAACGAAGCACAGCAGGCCGAACGCGCCCGCCGCGCCGAGGAAGGCTTCAACGAAGCGGCGCGCCTTGCGGGCGTCTCCGCGGAATGGCGCGCGCCGCGCGGCGAGGCAATCGACGCCGCCACGCTCCACGCGCGCCACGCCGACGTGCTCGTGCTGGGCCAGTACGACCCGGACGACCCCGCCGCGTACATCGCGAGCAACTTCGTGGGCGATCTCGTCATGGCGAGCGGTGTGCCGGCCATCGTGCTGCCGTACATCGGCAAGATGCGCACCTTCGGCGAAAACGTGCTGATTGCGTGGGACGCGAGCCGTGAGTCCGCGCGCGCCGTGCACGACGCGCTACCCATTCTGCGCCGCGCGCGCTTCGTCACGATCCAGGTGGTGCAACACGGCCGCAACGAGAACCTGGATTCGCTCGACGCGCCCGAAGGCATCGACCTCGCCGCTTATCTGGCGCGCCACGGCGTGAGCGCGTCGTTCGCGACGATGCCGCACGTGGCGGGCATGAGCGTAGGCACGTCGCTGCTGAACCGCCTTTCAGACGTGCATGCCGATCTGCTCGTGATGGGCGCGTATGGGCATACGCGGGTGCAGGAGCGCGTGCTGGGCGGGGTGACGCGCACGATGCTGGAGGCGATGACGGTGCCGGTTTTGATGGCGCATTGAGGGGGGGCCATTAATTGACGCATCAATCGGCGCCTTGAGGGGCACCGGCAAAGCGCCGTGAACGAATGCAGGAAAGGCGACTGAATCTTCGGTCCCGGAAGCGCGACAAGCCCTCGCGCATCGGCTGCGCCCGCCATTCACTTTTTGGGACAGGTGAGTGGTGGGCGTTTTTTTTGGGGGGGAGTTGGGGAGATTGGTGACGGTTGTCGACCCGGAGCCGTCTTTTGATCCAGCGGCGTCTGTCGGTCGGCTCGCGACTAGTTAGGGGACCTTGGCCCGAGAAGAAAGGCACCCGCCGCGTGGTGTGGGGTTAGATAATCCACGAAACTAAGGGCGCCACTTCAGGCGCCGCCTCGACCTGCAGGCGCCAGCGCACCTATATGGGCAACAACAATCGGCGTGGCTTGAGACTAGATATCTGAGCCAACGTTCTCGACGTATTCACCGAATATTTCGACCATCTTTGCCCGCCATGCTTCTGGGACTCCACCCCAATCATCGCCCCACTTCTGCGTCTCTTGGTATGCCCTAAAAGGCTTTTCTGAGGACGGGGCTGCGTACCCCATTTCATCTTCAATGTTCTCATGCATCTGGATGACTTTGCCTTTACCAGAAAGTGCGTCAGCAATTGGCTGGTTAAATATCTCAGCCCCAATCACGCCGTTGTCGCGATCATGGACAACAATTGGCTCAATACCCATGGAAACGAGGTACTTAACTAGGCCAATAATGGATGCCTTTCCTCTCGCTTTGATTATTTCGAAATTCGAGACAATTTTAAGATAGCGATCCTTTGGCAGGCGCTTAAGAGTCTCCTTGATAACTATCTCTTCTGTATCCCCCTCAACAATGACAACGTGCCTTGTAAAAAACACTCTGGCGACATGATCGTCAACGCGCAGGAGCATTTTTACATGATCTCTTGCATCCTCTTCAAGAGAACGAAAGGCATCTGTCACATTGAATGGAGAAGATGTTATGCCTGACCCATCAAATCTGAGGCTATTCAATATCTGCTTTGGCTTTCTCGATAAATCAATGATGAATGGGGAGTGCGTAGTAGCAATAATTTGAGATTCTTGCCCGCTCAACTCATAAATAGTGTCGCGCATTTGATTCGCAGCACTTGGGTGAAGATAGATTTCCGGCTCCTCAAAACAAACGATCAGTGACCGAGCGTGATCGTCCTCTCTTCGAGAAAGCCACCTTTGCCTAAATCGAAGCATGCCAAATGCAGCAGCCCTGATCATTCCGGAACCCTGATGGGCAACGGGAGTTCTGACGTTACTGGACATCTCGACATTGAATGTCGGCCTGAGGGCAGTATTCGGGTCACTCAAATTCGCGGTGGCATGGAGTTGTGATTCGGGAAATACCCCGGCAAGAACCGCATTTAGCTCAATAATCATTTTTCCGAATTCTGAGCCACTGTCCTCTGGATCGAGCTCAAGAGCCAGCTTATTCAGATACTCCTGAGCCTTGTTGTAATTTTCAGACGCACTCCGAACATCCTCAAACAGTTCATTAAGAGTCTTTCCGAGTACGCCCGATGAAGTGCCCTCAATTTCAGCTACAGACGTATCGGCAGGTATGAGAAGGAATCGGGGCAACATCTTCAGGACCACGCCTGGAATACCTCCAGGATTTTGAAACCAAGTTTCCGAATCCTTGGTATCCCAAATGGCGTCGAGCTGCTCCAGCTTCTCGAGTGCGCCCTTGCTTGAGCCGATCTTGGCTCCGAGATCAGCAAATAGTTCTTTGACCTCCGTCAGTGGCGCCCCTTTGTCAATGAGATCTTGTCCCGTCTTGTAGTCGGAAAATTCCGGCTTAATTTCACGTTCCTTTGACCTGAATTCGATGACAACATCTTTTCCAAGTGAAAAGGTCTTTCGATAGGTCACCGATAGGCCAGTGTCTGATTCGTCGTCTGTTGGGTAGGAAAAAATACGGCCTTTGAATCCTCGCCACTGCTTCGCTTCCATGGGAAGATTTCTGAACTCAGCTTCCAACGTTATAGTGTCAACAACGGGCTTTGTTTCCCCCGTCTCGCCGTCGACAACAGAAAAGTACTCAGAGCTGGGAATTGCCTTCTTGGCTGATAGCAGCCACTCAATGGCTTTTAGGACAGTGCTCTTGCCAGCATTGTTGGGACCGATGAGAAAAGTCGCGTCACCAAAGAGCAGCTTCACAGATTGAATACGCTTGTAGCCGTCAATCTTCAACGAGTGCAGTTTCATGACAATCCCTTGTAAGCAAACATTGAAGCTTGAGGACGCGCTGTGGATAGGCTGGACGCCCTATGCACTAAAAGTCTGACGCTGGAGTCCGGGATTCGATTAATTTATATCATAGGACTAAAAGCGAAAGGCAGCCACTGTCCGGTATCGAAAACAGAACCGACGTTTGAACGCCCGGGAACACCCGAGAGTGAGTGACCGGAGATGGCCGTACAGAGACCTAGCCGCTTCGCACTTGCCTTCGCACGGCCGCTCAGTCCGTCGAGCCGAGACGGACGTCCCGACATCGATGGAGTCGGCCAGATCAGATGTCCCGTAGTCGTTGACACATTTAATTTGCGCCCGCAAACGCTTGTCCCGCAAGGCCGATCCGATGTCAGCGCGCATCGACACGCCGTATTGACACGATTAATACGGTCTACGTTACGGTACCGGCCAGACGACGCGCGGCGAATACTTCAGGTACAGGCCTCAGCGTCGCGCACGGAGTAGCGACATGCCACGCCACAGCCCGCCGAAAGAGGATGCCAGGCGTGCGCAGCGCCCGTTCTGATGAGCTACCGGTTCGGTCGATAGCGCGATCTGCGCCTTCCGGTTCCCGTCGAACAACCGCGCAAGGGCATACCGCACCCGCGCAAGCTACTTTACAGATTCCGCCGCAGAGCGCACGGCTTCGGGAAAATCGCTGGCTATCAACATTCCTCGCGGGGGTTACCATCCCGCCGGGCGTACCAACCGAGGTACCTGTCAATCTGACCGACTGCGGCATCCTTCACCTCTCCGACCTTCAACTCGATAACGACCCGGCGCCCGCTTGCGTCCTGAGCAAGTGTTTCGATCCGACCGACATCGCTGACCACCTGCCTTTCAACGAAACGCAGTCCCTTCTCAAGCGAGTTTATTTTGCGAATCAGATGCTCTGGAGGTGCCCTCACGACAGTCCTACGCAACATCGCCTGGCGTCTGCCTGATCGGGCTCCATTTGGCGGCCCCGTCTTCAACCCGTGTCACAGACGATGCGGTGCCGAAACCACCGCGTCGCGCGGCAGCAAATTCTCCCAGCATCCAGTCCCGCAGTTTGCGTAATGCCGTACTCGTATCGAAGCGTTCGGGCGTATAGCAGAGGAAGTGCCCCTGATCGTCGACGTCGACGGGCGCGTCCATGGGCTGTACGAGCGCGCCCGCAGCGAGCGGTACGCCTATCAGGAACGCCGGGACGAGCGCGACGCCAAGCCCGGACTGCGCCGCCTGGATCAACACCGCGTACTGCTCGAAACGCGGTCCCGAGAATGCGTTCATGGGTGCAACGCCATAGGCTTGCGACCACTGAAACCAGACGCTTTCGGCCTGCTCATGCACGAGCCGCGGCGCGGCGGCGAGGTCGGCCGGCGTGCGCAGCGCGTGCTTTGCCGCGAAGCCGGGTGAACAGACCGGCACGAAAGTGCGTCCGTCGAGATAGTCGCAGCACAGGCCGTCCCAGCGGCCGTCGCCATAGCGGATCGCCGCGTCGAGCCCGAGCGGGAACGGGTCGCCGTGTGCCAGATGGCGCCGGAAACTCAGTGTGACGTTCGGCGCCGCCGCCAGAAACGACGGCAGTCTGGGCACCAGCCACTTGGTCGTGAAGGTCGGCACGCTCGCGATAGTCAGCAGGTCGCTGTCTTCGCGCACGCTCAGCAGTTCCAGTGAAGCATTGCCGATCTCACGAAGCGGCGCCGTCACGCGTCCGTGATAGAGCTGCCCCGCCCTCGTCAACGACAGATTGCGCCCCTCGCGCGTGAACAGCTTCACGCCGAACAGCGCTTCCAGGTTGGCGATCTGGCGGCTGACCGCGCTCGGCGTGAGCCCCAGTTCGCGCGCGGCATACGAAAAGTTCAGATGTTTCGCTGAACTTGCGAACGCATGCAGTTCGGCCATGTTCGGATAGAGGTGCTTCATCGCGAGGTATTCCGGATTCGCAAAGATCGATGCGTGGTTTGTACGTTTTTTTCATGACGATGCCATGTCGGGATCGCACACTGGCGACCGTCATCGCGAAGCCAGGTGACTGATTCAACTGGTTTTAGCGCCGTCCTGTCGCTCGTTTACGGAATTGCCCGATGCACTCTCCTGCCGCCACGGCTCGCCCGGCTGGTGTTCCTGTTTGTCGCAGCACGCGCGCCCCGGCGCCGGGGCGCATGCTGGTGCGGGCAGTCGTCGTGCTGTTCGCGCTCTACCTGCTGCTGCCCATCGCGCTGCTTCTGATCGGCTCAACCGGCCGGAGCTGGACCAATACGCTGCTGCCGACCGGATTGACCGCACACTGGTACGCCGACCTCGCAGCCGATCCGAGCTTTCGCCGCGCGTTCGGCACGAGCCTCACGGTCGCGCTGGCGTGCTGCGCGCTCAACACCGTGCTCGGCGTTCCGCTCGCCTATGCGCTTCATCACCGGGCGCGCGCCGGTCACGGCCTCGCCGCGCGGCTTGTGATGCTGTTGCCTGTCGCCGTGCCTGCGCTGACGCTCGGGTTCGGCTATATCGCCGTGTTCGGCGGCGATGCGCTGCCGTGGCTCGGTACGTTGTGGCTGATGATCGCCGCGCATGCGGTGTTGACGATGCCGTACCTGCTGCAAACGCTGCTGGCCGACCTGCGCCACCTCGATCTCGCGACGCTCGAAGCCTGCGCGGCCACGCTCGGCGCCACGCCGCTGCGCCAGTTCCTGACCATTGCGCTGCCCAGCCTGCGTCACAGCCTGTTTGCGGGTCTGGTGATGGTGGCCGCACTGTCGATAGGCGAATTCCAGATATCCAACCTGATTGCGGGCTTCCGCTATCGAAACTATCCCGTCGTGTTGCTGCAGGCGTTTTATGGCGCCTCGGGCTTTGCCTGTGCCGCGACCGTCGTGCTGCTCGTGCTCGCCGTTGCTGCGACGCTTGCCTCGATCACCACCGTGCAACGACTGAAGTGAAACCATGAGTCTCGAATTCGACACCGTCAGCTACACGTATCCGGGCGCGTCGCACGGCATCGCCGACATTTCCCTGAAGGCCGCGCCCGGCGAGCTGCTGGCCGTGATCGGCCAGAGCGGATCGGGCAAATCCACGCTGCTTCGCCTCACGGCGGGGCTCTTGACCGGGTACACCGGTCGCATCGCGATCGGCGGGCAAGACGTTGCCGGCGAGCCGGTCTGGCGGCGCGGCGTCGGGATGGTCTTTCAACAGTACGCGCTGTTCGCACACCTGAGCGTGGCGGACAACGTGGCCTACGGCCTGAAGATGCGCGGCGTCGAGCGCGGCACACGGCGCCGCCAGGCGCTCGCCATGCTGGACCGCGTGGGCCTCGCGAATCACGCTGACCGGCCGCCGGCGCAGCTCTCGGGAGGTCAGCAGCAGCGCGTCGCGCTGGCCCGCGCACTCGTCATCGAGCCGCGCGTGCTGCTGCTCGACGAGCCGCTCGCGGCACTCGATGCCGGCATCCGCCATCAACTGCGCGACCAGATTCGCGCGCTACAACGTGCGTGCGGTGCGACCACACTGTTTGTGACGCACGATCAGGACGAGGCGCTCAGCATGGCCGATCGCGTTGCCATCGTCGAAGACGGGCGGGTGCTGCAGGTGGGCACGCCGCGCGAGTTGTACGAGGCGCCGGCCTCGGTGCGCGTCGCGCGCTTCATCGGACATTCCACGATTCTGCGCGGACGCGTGACGACCACCGACCGCATCGACGTCGGCTTCACGACGCTTTGCGCCGAGACAGGCAGGCATCGCCCCGGCGACGCCGTCGAACTGCTGCTTCGTCCCGAGCATGTGCAGGCCGACCCCGAGCCGGGCCGCGCAAATCGGGTTTGCGGCACCCGAGGCGAGGTCCGCTACTTCGGCTCAACACACCGCTATGACTTCCTCCCGCACGGGGCCGCCGCGCCGCTGCTCGGCGAGGGCCGCGTCGTGGCGGAGCACAGCATTGCCATCGACCCGCGCCATCTGCGTGTACTGCCGGCAGCGGCGCGCGAATAAATGCGCGTGCGGCGCGCCGTGCGCAGCCGGCTTTTCTTGAAATCCACACACCCCTCTGCTTCGTCAGATACCTGACCGGCCTCTCTTACGCATTTACGCATCCCGGAGAACCACGATGTTTGCCACACCTACCTTGATCCAACGTATGCGTGCCGTTGCGCTCGCGCTCGGCGCGCTGCTCGCGTGCGCGGCTCATGCCGAGCCGCGTGTGCCGCTGTACGCTGGCGAGCAGGCGCTCTACGAGAAGGCGACCGACGAAGGCCTCGTCGTTTCTTTCGATACCGGCCCCGAGTGGGCCAACTGGAAGTCGCTGTTCGCCGGCTTTCGCGAGCGCTATCCGAAGGTCGAGATCACCTACAACGACATCGGCTCGGCCGCTACCGTGGTGGCGCTCGACAAGGCGCGCCGCCGTCCGCAGGCGGACACGGCGTACTACTTCGCCGCTTCCGCACTCGACGCGAAAGCGAAGGACCTGGTCGCACCGTTCAAGCCGCTCAACTTCGACAAGCTGCCGCAAGTGTTCCGCGATCCCGACGGCCGCTGGTTCACCGTCCACTCGCTGAACATCGCGTTCCTCGTCAACCGCAAGCTCGTGAAGGAAGTGCCGCGGCGCTGGTCCGATCTGCTCAAGCCCGAGTACCACAATGCGGTCGTCTACCTCGATCCGCGTTCCACGGGCCAGGGCCAGGTGGATGTGTTCGCGGCGGCTTACGCGATGGGCGGCAGCGTCGACGATCCGAAACCGGGCGCCGATTTCTTCGGCAAGCTGAAGACCGTCGGCAACGTGATGCGCGTGGAGGGCACCACGCCCTACGCGAAGTTCGTGAAGGGCGAGATTCCGGTTCTGATCGGTTACGAGAACGACGGGCTGAAGGCCCGCTACGTGGACGGCATGGGCGACACGGCGGAAGTCGTGATTCCGCAGGACGGCAGCGTGTCGGCCCCCTACGCGATGAGCCTCGTCAAGAACGCACCCAATCCTTCCGCGGCGCAGCTCTGGCTCAACTACGTGATGAGCGATGCGGGGCAGGCGTTGTTCGCGCGCGGTTACGTGCGCCCCGCCGTGCCCGCTGTCACGCTCGCGCCGGAGGTGGCCGCCAGAATGCCGGACGCGCCGCAGGTGCATCCGCTCGACGTCGCGAAGGCGGCGGCGAAGAAGGCGCTGGTCGACCAGCTCTGGTCGCAGGCGACGCTCGGCCAGTGAACGGCATGACGTTCTGTCACGACAGCCAGGGCGGCCGGTGATGCGACACCCGACACTCGATACCCGCAACGCGGGCCTGCTGCGCCGCTTCGGCGCGATGCCGGCCGCCATCCTGTTCGCCGTCGCGTTCGCGCTGCCGCTCGCGTCGCTGGTCGTGGCCGCGTTCGACGGCGGCGGCCACGCGTTTGGCGCCGTGTTCGGCGATCCACTGGTGGGCGACGCGATCGTCCGCTCCATCGGGCTTGCGGCGGCCTCGGGCACGTTGTCCACCATGGTCGGCATCGCGCTGGCAATCGCGCTCGCCGGGCAGTCGCCGCAGCGCCGCCGGCTCTGGCTGGCAATGCTCGGCGTGCCGCTCGCGTTTTCCGGTCTGGTGATTGCCTACGGCTTCATCCTGACGTTCGGCCGCGCAGGGTTCGTAACCCTGTTGCTCGCGAAGCTGGGCGCCGACCCGGCGCGCGTGGGCGGGGTGATCTACACCACTTTCGGGCTGGTGATCGCCTACGCGTACTACCTGATTCCACGCGTTGCGCTGATGCTCTACCCGGCCTTCGCGAATTTCGACCGACGCCCGCTCGACGCGGCGCTGACGCTCGGCGCAGGGCCGTGGCGCGCCTGGATCGACGTGGCGTGGCGCGAGCTGTGGCCCTCGGTGGCGTCGGCGTGGTGCCTCGTTGCGGCGATCGCGCTCGGGACCTACGGCACTGCCGTCGCACTGGCCGGCACGCAGATCAACATCCTGCCGCTGCTGATGTACCTGAAGCTGTCCGATGGGCAGACCGATTTCTCGCAGGCGGCTGTGCTGTCCATCGTGCTGACGGCGCTGTGCACCTGTGTTCTTGCAATGGGGGAATGGATTGTCAGACCAAGGCAACATTGAACGCCCGATGCTGGCCGAGGCCGCGCTCGCGGACCTCGCCGCGCGTCAGCGGACGGAGAACCGGCATCGGATGCCGGTGGGCGTGATCGGCCCGCGCGAGGCGACCGCGGAGCAGTTGCGCGTCGCCGAGACCATCGCCTATGCGCTTGCACAGGCCGGCATGACGATTCTTGGCGGGGGCAAGGGCGGCGTGATGGAAGCGTCCGCGCGTGGCGCGCAGCGCGCGGGCGGCATCGCGATAGGACTGTTGCCCGAAGAGGACGCGCAAGGCGCGAATCCGTACCTCGGTGTGGCGCTGCCCACGGGGCTCGGCATCACGCGCAACGCGCTCATCGCACGCGCGTCGCTGTGCCTCATCGCGGTGGGTGGTGGCCTCGGCACGCTGTCCGAGATTGTGCTCGGACTGCAATGGGGCAAGCCGGTGTTCGCGGTCTGCGACGCACCGCTGGTGGCGGGCGTCGAATGCTTCGATTCGGCGGATGCGGTACTCGTGCGCGCGGCGCACTGGCTCGCCACGCTTTCCTGATACACGCAACAGGGTTTCACGGTAGTAGAGATCTTTTTGTCAATTAAATAGGATGACTAATTATGAAAAAGACCATCATCGCGTCGTGCGTGCTTGGCGGCGCAGCCATGAGCGCCCATGCACAGAGCGGCGTGACGCTGTACGGGATCGTCGATAACGGCCTTGCCTGGCAGAACAGTGCGACCTCGGTCGGCTCGACCTCGAACGGTCATTCGGTGGTGAAGATGACCGCCGGCGTGTGGGCGGGCAGCCGCTTCGGCCTGAAGGGCAGCGAAGATCTGGGCGGCGGCACCAAGGCGATCTTCACGCTCGAAGCGGGCGTGAACAGCGCGAACGGCACCTCGCAGTTTTCCGGTGGCATGTTTACACGGCAGTCGTGGGTGGGTTTGACCAACCGGCGCTTCGGTACGCTGACGGCTGGCCGCCAGTACACGGCCTACTACACGATTCTGTCGCCGTGGAGCCCGACCACCTGGATCACCGGCTACTTCGGCGCGCATCCCGGGGATATCGACTCGCTCGACAACATCTACCGCGCCAACAACTCACTGGTCTACCAGTCGCCGACGTTGGGCGGCTTCACGTTCGCCGCCTCGTATGCGTTCGGCGGCGTGCCGGGCAGCATCAATGCCGGATCGACCTGGAGCGCGGGCCTGCAATACACGAACGGGCCTCTTGGCATCGGGGCGGCGTATCAGCGCGTGAACAATTCGACGCCCGGCGGCGGCGCGTGGGGTGCCTCGTCGACGACATCGAACGGCGGTGCGGAAACGGCCGTCTCCGCCATCAACAACGGCTACCAGACCGCGCAGGCGCAGCAGCGTTTCGCGGTGACGGGCGGCTACCGCTTCTCGGACGCATGGGACGTGTCAGCTTCGTATTCGAACGTCCAGTACATCCCCGGCACGGGTTCGTCGTTCCGCAACACGGCCATCTTCAACACCGCGGGCGCGGTGCTGCACTTCCACCCTTCGACAGCGTGGGACTTCGCGGGCGGCTATAGCTACACGCGTGCCACGCTAGCCAATGGCATCACGAACGCTGCGCGGTATCACCAGTTCACGCTGTCGCAGTACTACGCCGTGTCCAAGCGTACGGGCGTCTACATGGTCGAAGCGTATCAGCGTGCGAACGGCGATACCTTGTCGGGTAACCACAAGGTCGTCGCCGCCACGCCATCGATTGGCGATGGTTTCAGTGGCGCGCCGGCGTCGTCGCGCAGTCAGGTCGCGGCCGGCGTGGGTATCGTGCATCGGTTCTAGCGTGCACAGCGGGCGGCGACGCCCGCTCGCGCGGTTCAATGACGGATTGTGTAGCCAAACGGCAAGTGAGTTCTCTTATCCTGGAGGCAAGGAGAACTCGATGAAGAAGCGCCATACCGACGAACAGATCATCCGTGTCCTGCGGAAAGCCGAGCGCCGCGAGGAGCCGGTCAAGGATCTGTGCAAGCGGCACAACATCACGGAGCAGACGTTCTACCGCTGGCGAAATGAGTTCGGCGGCATGGATGTTGCCGAAGCCCGTCGGCTCAAAGAGCTCGAATCAGAAACGACCGGTTGAAACGCCTGATTGCTGAGCAACTGCTGGTGATCGACGGCCTGAAGGAGTTCAGTCGAAAACAACGAGCACCCCGACGGGCCGGCGCGAAGCGCTGGAAGTCCCGACTCGGCGGGGTCTATCACAACGCAAGCCATATCGTTACCTGGGATTCAGTCGCCGGATGCCGACCTACACGCTCAAGCAGCCGGAGAAAGACCAGCTGCTGGGCGATCAGTTGATTGCAGCGTCGCAAGAGGTGCCGCGCTTCGGTTATCGCCGGCTCTCGGCCTGGCTGTCGTTAGGCGAATAACCCACATCCGGCTCATGCGATGTTCATTCCCGTACTGCGGGCGATGACCTGGCTGCCGCACCGTGTGCGGCACAGATCGACGGCCCATTTGCGGCCGTCTTCGCTGTAGCCCTCCGCGCATTCGATGATCGGGTTATCGCCGTGCTGGGGGCACGACACGATGTCGTGCCACAGGGCGACTTTTCTGCCATCGAGGTTGAACGTTGACGACGCGGTTTTGATGACGCCGCCGTGCGTGGTTGGATCGCCGAGGCATACGGGGGGGGTCATGATGATGTTGCTCGCTGCTGCTGTGTAATCAATCCCGATGCCTTACTGTGGAGCCAGCGGCGCGTCGGGATTGGTCGGTTTGATGGAGGGATTGCAGATGATGCGGTCCTGTCCGGATGGCGTCTTGAGCTTTGAAAAAATGCCTGGTCGCTTCGAGGCCATAAATGTAGAGCCGTGGATTCCTGGGGGATATGGCTTGCTTAGGTCGATATCAGGAACTAGCGGATACTCTGTCACATAAGGATCGCCATTCTCGTCTCCGTAATCGACCTGAGCTACAAAGAGCTTATTTTGGGTGGCGGCGACCGTGTATCGTTTCGAGTCCTCAAACGCGTTGAAACTGTGATCCATGTACACCTTGGAATGGAAGGTTTTCCCGCCGTCTGTCGAATACCATAAAGGCACGATGCAGCCTTTTTCGCCATTA
>NZ_JARCHA010000022.1:0-60111 GCF_048957895.1 Paraburkholderia sp. A1RI_3L | reverse complement strand
TTCTGAGATGCCGTTTGATGAATGACATGCCTGGTACGTCTTGGTTTCTGGGTCGATTGCGAATGTGCTCGGGGGCGGGTCCGTTCCATGGATCACTCACGCCACGACGGCTACTTGAATTGCGTGCCTACGCTGACCGCTGGAAACACGACTGTGTAGAAGAGATTTGCCAGCTTCTGGATGTCCGCGACGGGCGAGTTCGATACGTACAAGGTGTCCTTGTCGTTCATCTCGAACTGCTGCGCGAGAAACATCCCGGCGGGGTCCTTCAGATCGAGGTGGTACACCACCGGCACTTTTTTTGCGGCCCCCTGCGCGGTCGAGGACGCCGACGAATCATCCAGTTCCCGGCTGTCCTCAATGCGGAAGACGAAGACTCCCCTCGCATCGGCGCGTGTGTCGACGAGACCGCCCGCTCGGGCCAAAGCTTGCGCCAGCGAAATTCCTTTCCCTTCGAAGCCGATTTCCTCGTTCTTTCCAGTGGCGCCGAACGCCATGAAACTGGAAGGCTGATAGAGTGCCGTGACAACGTCGCCGGCTCGCAGCGGGACATTCTGCCGAGGGTCGCGGATAACCGAGTCGAGCGGCATCGAATAGGCGCCTGCGCCCCGTGTGACCTGCAACGTGATCTTGTCCACCGGTTGGCGCACGCCGCCCGCCGCGGCAAGCGCGTCGAGCAGCCGTTCACACTTCGGCGTCAATGGCATTCGCGTGCTGCTGCTGACATCGCCGACCACCGTAACATCGGCGGCGGCGTTGCGTGTCAACCTCACCAGAACCTGAGGCTCATGAGCCTTCCCAGCGAGCCGCTTCATGATCGTCCCTTCGAGCGCTGTAATCGTGAGTCCGGCAGCGCGTATGCTTCCGGCGAACGGCACGTTGATGTTGCCCGCGCTGTCGACCACCTGATCGGGCAATGTCGTGGTCCGGCTGGCAGCGGGCACGTCTGACATTCCCGCCTCGCCGCCACCGAACAGCGTCGCGGGCGGAGCCTCCCATACCGATACAGAGAGCGCGTCACCCACCCCCAACGTGTCGCCGCATCGGCTCGCCGTACCCAACGTCTCGGAAAACGTGTGCGCGGTGCGGAATGCTCGTTGGTGTTGTATAACCGCCGGGCTCAGGTTCACGATCTCGATGTTGTAATTGCCTTTTCCAGTTTCGGAGCCATGCCCGTTCGAAATGTCAGACGTAGCAGGACCCGCCGCGGGGATGATGCTGCAACCCGTCAGATACGTGCACAAAACAATAGCTGCAGACTGTAGATGAATACGCATGGTTAATTCAGCAAAAGTGGCCAACGCATCCCAGCGAACGCCACGTCGTTCCGACAAGCCGGACGAAGTCAGACGCGAGAAGGCCACTTGCATGTGAACGAATAGCCAAGGTTTTACAGGCGAAGGCGGGACACATCACTGGACTGAGAATCCATGGCTTAGCGCGTAACGCATCAACTCCGCGTTGTTATCTACGTTCAGCTTTCGCATGAGGCGTGTCTTGTGTGTGCTCACCGTCTTGACACTAAGCGAGAACGACCTGGCAATGTCGCTGATCGTGCGCCCGGCAGCGATCAGTTTCAGCACCTGATATTCGCGCCGTGACAGCAGCCCTTCAGGAAGCTCTTCGCTGATCGCGTCACCGAAAAGCAGTGCATTAACGATGGCCGGATCCACGAATCGCCGGCCCGCGGCAATTTCTCTTATTGCTTCGATGAGAACCGTCGTTGCACTTTCCCGTGCGACACACCCGCACGCGCCCATGCGCAGCATGTACGGAACAGCTGGAGCCTCGGCCACCCCCGTCAATACCAGCAAAGGTAAGGTAGGCCGTTCCGCATTCAGCCAATCGATCATGCCAATAGACTCTGTTGTTGGCGTCGTAACGTCGAGCAGCAGAAGATTTGCCGGCGAGTACTTCGTTGCCTCGAGTGACACGCCGCGCTCAAGCAGGAATTCCGCAGTCACGGCCATATCCCGTTGAGCGGAAATAACCTGCGTCAACGCGCCCCGTATCATGGCCTGCGTACCAGCAATCAGAATGTGAATCATCTGCTTCCCACCGCATCAACACGTTCGGGCATAGCACGCCAACAAACCACGCCACATCCGCATTTCGCCCGACATCTTCGCCCGAACTCGAGATGCCGGATTGCCCGCGCTCGCTACCGATTCAACTTCCACTTTCCCTAAACCCTCGCCCTAGACTGCATTTGCCCGCCACTTGATGGTCTTTGGCCTCAACAATTCTTTCTTTAATGCGTCACCGCCGCGAGGCGCGAATTCGGTAGGTGTCCGCGATGTTCGCCCCCGCCCTCACGCTGTTGCAGCCGACATCACAGAATGATGCGCAGAATGATATGGACAAAAGCCCACGCAAACAGCAACGCCAAGGGGACTACAGCGAGCGCCCCCATCAGCTCCCGGACCGAATAAGGTTGCGGAGTTGGCCCACACAAATCGGCCCGTACGCCCTGCAGCTGCGACGCCTTGACATCCCGCAGCCCAGTGTTCGCCTCATAGCTCATTTTTTCTCCCGCTCGCTTGAGTAGCTCTCTTCAAGCAATCACGCATTACCACGGCACCTCCGATCACTTCTTTCACGACGCGAGGCGAGACAGATAACGAACAGCGAAACCAATAGTCCGAAATGGGCCTTCAGCGACACCCGGAGAGCGAATAAAGATCGCTTATACCAGCGCGAAAAACTCGAAAACCGTAACGAACCGACTTCGCTATGCACGCAGCATATAGTCGACGATTACCTGCGCCTGCATAGCGGCAGCCTCGACAGCGGCTGCCGCACTGTCCCGTGTGACCTCAACTGGCGATACAGGCTCACCCTGCGCGTCTAGCCCCTTGATGTTGACGGCAGCGGCAAAGGCACGGGGAGGCAACCATTTGAATTCGACATTGCCTGCGCGATAGCGAACGGCTTCGAGTTCCATCGTCAATTCAAAGCCGCGATAAACGTAGATGAGTATCTGCATTGAAATGACCACAGACGAAGCGAATCGTAAGATAGAACAATACTCTTAACCAAAAGAGTAAAAGTCACGCTTTCTGAACGAAACACGTCGTGATGCGGTCGCAACGTCGACTTGTTGATCGATATCGCCCGCCTGTTCACATCCCCATGCAATGGGCATTGAGTGTCGCCGATAAGGAGGAAGTTGTTGCGAGAACGCCACGTGCTCTCGTGGTTTTGGGTCTTTCCGATCGGCAAGCCGACGACGGGAAAGCAACCGATGGATTCCGGGAAGCCGAATCGTGTTCAGCCGAGAGCCTGAGGTGGTACAGCGGTCCAGCTGCCCAGAGCGCACGCACCTTTAGTGTTCCTTTGCATACTGTCTAGCCGACGCGAGTGTCGGTCCGCGCTTCACGACAGAATTGGTCGGGGACTATCGCCCTTCGGCGGCAGATTGAGCCAGAGCAGCGAGATCGGCAGTCATTTGTTCGAGCGCGGGTTGTCAGCCGCGATACTGCTGCTGTCGGTAGACGCACAGCACTGACACTCTCTCAGCACGTTGCTGTGAGCCAGCAACGCGGGCGCGTAGTTGCTTCCGAGTGCCGAAGCAGCCGCCGCTCGATACGCGCGAATGGTGTATCGACGGCCGTCGTCGTGTGAGCGGGTTTCAACATTGAGTCGTAGCGAAGTGCCAGCCGCGAGAATGCCGCTGCTGGGACACGTTAGCGTATTGGCCGTCTCAAGAGATCATCGAGCAGCGCGCCGTACGTGGCCACCAGTTGCCGATCATCCGGCAGATAACGGGCAATCAACGTGCGTTGCTGCTCGCGATACCAGGAGGCTTGTGCGTCGTGCGTCTCGATCGCTTCGATCACGCGTCGCGCGCCGTCGTCGACATCGTTCGCATGGTAGTAGTAGCCCAGGTCCGGACACAGCGTTGCGTTGTGCACGAGCGGATAACCCTGCCAGCACACCTCGAGATAGAAATAATTGAGCGGGTTCTCGAGCTGATGCGATATGACGATGTCCGTCTGCTCCGCCAGAAACACCGGCGTCTCATGGCGCCCCATGAACACCGCCTTGTGGTTACGCACGATATCGAGCTGGTTCATCAGTGCGACAAATTCCATGCTTTCACGCGCGATTTGCTCTGCATTCGTCACCTGCAGCAATGCGATGCTATCGGGACGCGCACGGTACGCCATTTCGGCAATCAGCGCCGGATAGAGACAGAACTTCACCACATTGATGTTCGGTTCCATGACGGTCAAACGCTTCGAGCCGGCGTGGGGCTGATAGACGCCTCCATTCGGCAGCGTCTTCGCGCGCTCATCGAGAAACATCGGGCTCCAGACGAAGGGCACCACGCGTCCGTGCAAACGCCGCAGCACCTCGAAATACGACCGGCTGATATTGTCGACCTGGGGAATGATCCAGATGTCGTCGTAGCGCTGATTGATGAACAGATTCACGCCCCACATCGGTTTGCGAAACAAAACCGATTCCATCGCGTGAATGTATTCAAAGCCGCAACAGTACGACACCAGTCGCGCGCCGCGCTGTTTCAGATAGTCGGTCCGAGTCGGATCGAGCTGACCGCCGAGTTCGATCATCACATCGACAGTGTCTTTCGCCGCCTCGAACGCCACGGTCGGAAAGCGCTCGAGGTCCCACGGTAGTGCCGAGGTGACCGGTATATCAGTCGTATTGACCAGAACGACGCTCGCCACTTGCGGACAATGCCGCAACGCCTCGGCGAGAAATGCCGCGTTCTGCTTGATACCGTTGTTCCAAAGGGTTTCCGCCGGATGATGCAGGCCGATGGTAATGCCTATACGCAGCCCGCTCATGACTGTGCACTCCCCGTTTGCGCCGGAACGGCCGATGAACGGTCCAAAACCGCTTCGTCACAATACGTGCTGTGCTTCACGAAGCCGATCATTGAATGCCTCCGCTCGACGCAACCGATGAAAATTTCATGTAACGCCGGATCGCGAGACAACCCGGCGGAGATTCGATCAACGACAAAGGCGTCGCGTGATATCCGCCCTGCTCACGTTGCGCAACGGTCTTGCACGCCACGGGAGCAACGGAAATGCGTTCCGCCGACACCGAGCACGAGCCGTCGGCCTCCGGTACAGCCGCGTTCGCATGCGGCGCCAGCACGCCTTGGGCAAAAGCACCCGATGCCAAGAACGCCGTTAACGCCAGCGATATCAGATACGAAATGCGGTTACGCATGGAAGAGAATTTCATTACGCCTGCACCTCACTGCCCGTCGTACAACGCGGCGAGCGCATCGCCGTACACCCTGACATTGGCCTCGCTCTCGGGATCGAGCGTGCTCAAAAACGCCTTTGCGTTGCGACGATATTCGTCGAGATTGGCATCGTGCTCAGCGAACGCACGCTGCAATGCACGCCCGCCCTCTTCGCAGTCGAAGTCGTGGTAGCGGTAGCCGCAGTCCCCAATCAGGTGGGAGTTGTGAATGAGCGGATAGCCGCCGTAAAGCGCCTCGTAATAGACGTAGTTCTGGCCGTTCTCCCAATGATGCGAGACGACCGCATCGACATCGGCCGCCACGACCTGGCAAAACGGATAACGTCCCTCGAACGATGCAAGCCCGTGTTCCACGATGTCGAGGCTGCGGGCAAAACCGTTGAAGGTCACGTGCTCCTTCAACTGAAGTGTGTTGTACGCCCACACGTGCTCCAGCATGTCGGGATTGGCGCGGTGCGCAGTCTCGCAGCACAGCATGGGAATGAAGCTTGTCTTCACCATGCAGATGTTGGGCTCAAATATCCCCACGCGCCAACGCCGACGCCCCGGCTGATAGCCGAACGTACGCCCTTCCGGCAAGCGGGCGGCCTCGCGGTCGAGCGCGAGCGGGCTCCACAGATGCGGCATCATGCGGACCGGCGCACGGAACGTGCTGGCGAAATACGGTACGCAGGTTCGCTCGTACTCGGCCAGCGTCCAGACTTCGTGATAAGGCGCGCCCGAGATCAGCAGACCGTGCGGCTTGTCGAAGATCATGCGCTCGATGTCGATAACGTAGTCGTTGCCGACCCGCATCGACACGATCTTGCCGCCGCGCTCGCGAAACGCCACGGCCCAGTCGCGATCCAGTTGCGCGCTCATCTCGATCATCACGTCGAGCGTGTTTGCCGCCTCGTTCATGTCGATTAGCGGCACAGGTGAATCGGCCAGGAACTCTTTGGCGTCTTCGGGCCCGCCGTCGCCGCCGCCCGCCACCAGATACGTAGCGGAAACAAGCGGCGACCGCGCAAGCAGCATCACGAGGTACAGGCAGTTCTGATAGATGCCGTTTTCCCAGAGCGACTGAGCGCCCTTGCGGACGTAGATGGAAACGCCGACGCGCAGGCCGGCCGGCCGTGAGCCACGATTGTTTCGGGTACTCATGACTAGGCCATCCGATTCATGAAACGTGCATCGCGGCACAGGTGAAGAAGGCGTTCGGCATAACCATCGACGTTATGCCGCTTAAACGGATTGACCGATTCGAATACGCGCTGCGACCGGGCGCGGTAATCGTCGAGCTGTCTGTCGTGCTCCGCTGCCGCACGCAGCAGTTGGGCTGAGCCGAGTCGAGTTTCGAAATCGAGATAGTAATAGCCGGCGTCTTTCAGCCAGGGCGAATTGTGAATGAGAGGATAGTCGCCGTACAATACGTCAAGATAGCTGTAGTTTTGATCGTTCTGCCATTGGTGCGAAACAACCGCATTCGCGTGCTGCACCATAAAACCCACTACGTCGTGCCGGCCGTGAAATGTCGCCTTGTGCTGGCGCACCAGATCGAGCGAGTTGGCTAAATACAGCATGGTGGGATGGTCTTTCATATGCAGCGTATTGAGCACGTGCATAGCGGTGACACTCGTCGGATCCGCGCGATATGCCTCATCGCACACGAGCATGGGGATACTCGAACTTTTCACCACGGAAATGTTGGGCTCGAAGATGGCGACACGCAGCCCGGAGCGCTCCCCCGTCGCCGCAGACTGTGTCGGCGTGTAGCCATACTGGAATCCCTGTTCGGCCACCTCGCGCATGCGGTGTTCGATAAACGTGGGATGCCAGATATACGGAACCTCGTAGGCTTCGCAACGCTGCAACGTGCGCAGCATCGGTGCGTAAGCAGCGTCTTTCGGTAGATACCAAACCTCGTCGCAGCGGTCAGGCCGCGGCGCATGGCTCGGCTTGTTGAAAATCGGTGATTCAACGAGGCCGACATAAGGCTGCCCGCAACAGTAATACACCACCTTCTTGCCACGTGCACGCATCAGATCGAGCCAGCCGATATCCAGCGCGCCGCCCATCTCGATGATGACGTCGACTTCGTCTGTCGCCTCGTGCGTCCTCATCAGCCGCAGATTATTCGCGCCAAGGTCGACCTGTGGCGGCATGACACCCTGGTCGCCCACATCAATCAATACGACAGACTGCACAAATGGCAAGCGTTGAAATAGCGAGGACAGAAACACGACGTTCTGCCCGAGGCCGTTTTGCCAGATGTTTTGGCCTTGGTGGGTAATGACCGAAATACCAATGCGCATTGATTTTTCCGAAATGCAATAAACCGGCCCCGCCAAAATCGGAGGGGCCGGTCGAGAATTGCCATTAAAGGCGGGCAACAGCCAGATTATGCAACCCTACATCCGTTCGCGCTACCAGGAATATACGAAGCCAGCGTTGAACATCATACGGCTGCCATTCATTGTACTGAAGCCCATCTTCGCGATGACGTTCGGCGTGAACCGCATGCCGCCGCCGATAGCCAGCGCGGTGTAGCCACCGTAGGTGCCGATACCTGCGCTCATCGTGAACGACTTGCCCGGTTCGACCTGCGGCAGACCGGCCAATGCACCAGCCATGGCAACACCCGCGTAGGCCATCCGCACCACGTCGTTGACGCTTTGCTGGACGCTCCTCAACTGCGAAACGCTCACCGCATCGGTCGGATTCACACCCGCCGTGACGTTGGTGATTCGCCGCTCGCTGCCCGAGGAACCGACGGAAATGGTGTTTGCCTCCGACGCTACAGAACCGCTGCCGAGGGCCACGGAGGTCTCCCCAGACGCGACAGCGCCCGTGCCGATCGCAGTGGCATCGCTGCCAATTGCCCGAGCATTCGCACCAACCGCCATCGCGTTTGTCGCGATCTCTGTCGTCTTGTAGCCGATTGCCGTCGTGTTGCTGCTTTGGGCAACGGCCTCGCCACCCGACGCTGCCGCACCGCGTCCGGCCACCGTCGTACTGACACCCAATGCAACGGCGTTCGCGCCCGCGGCACTCGCGTTCACAGCCGCACGCGCCAGCGGGAGATCACGAGCCGTCTCAATTCCCTCAAGCGCGGTCCGCATGCCCAACCGTTTCGCGAGGCCAACGCATAGCTTGATGATGTGGCGCGCATCTTCAAATCCACGCGCCTACGCCACGGTAATTTCAATAATGAGGTTTTATAGCCAGTAACGTCCAAGCGCCTTCGCGAGACGGTCAGAAAACGTTTCGAACAATATCAACCCGGCGGAAACGTTAATGGACAGGGAGGTGCCCGCCGCGACCATTGCTTAAACGGCCGATGCCTGCGCCTTTCGGCACATCGCCTCAATCAGGCTGCCCTCCAGATTCAGCGCGTAATGACTGGCATGAACACGTCCGGCCCAATAGTGCCGGGGCGTTTGGCCATCGTGCGAGTAATTCCAGACGGTGAACGTTGCCAGTTCGGTAGTCGACGATCGGCTGAAAAATAAGGAACGATTTGCCCCTGCTCGACGGCCTCGCGCACCGTCCGCTCGTCGAGCAGTGGTGCGCTATTGGCAGTTTTTTCAGACTGCCGCCCTATGTCGATGGCCGACGAATATCCGTCCGGGGCGCCTCGGTCTCCGGCATGATGCAAACTCACAGCAAAACCGCTAGACGTAGCCGCAATCGCGGTGCACTTCACCAAAGGCGACACCGCATCACCAGCCAACCACACGGGTATCCCGGTCGAAGTTTCCGACAAGAACATCAGGCTTCGAAGCATCGGCCATCGGGCTGGTCGGGATAGAGCACGATCGCGTCAGACCTTACACAGCGCATCGCGTCGGCCATCTCGGCCACCGATGCTACCCGCTCGAAGCGCCATCCCGATCCACAGTCTTTCTGCATCGAGGCGGAAGATATCTGGTCGGGTGCTACCACGAGAACAAAGCTGCTCGACGCGATAGCAGGTCTGTCCGTATCAGGCCTCGGACGGCCTAATGTTGCCTGGACATCCACTTCTACCCTTCCATCTCTGATGCCTACACCGTCAGGCGGTCATCAGTCGCAATCGTCCGAATGGTCTTCGACCGCCTCCAGGCGATAGCCATGCGTGTACACCGAGCGCAACCGAACCCCGGTTACCTCGCCAAGTTTCAATTTGTTTCGCAATCGGTAGATGTGTGTGTCCAGACTTCGCGAGACGCCATCTATGCCGCGCCCCCATATCAGACGGAATAGCAATTCCCTGGACATGATTCGCCCGACGTTACGGAAGAGAACCGATGCGATATCGAATTCCTTCGGCGTTAGCTCGATTTCGCGATTATCGAAGCTCACCATTCTTTGCCGCAAATCGACGACGTATCGCCCCACCACAAGACGCGTGACATTCCGACCGTCTTCCGGATAGGCACGGCGCCAGAGGGCCTCCACCCTCGCAACCAGCTCACGCCGTCGAATGGGCTTGACGATGTAATCGTCGGCGCCGGCTTGTAGCGCCGTAACCATTTCCTCTTCGCGTACACGGGCCGACAAAAACAGCACCGGCAAGGCACGGCCCATGCGCTCGCGGACCCACCCGAGAACGTCCATTCCCGATATGCCGGGAACAATCCAGTCCAGAATCAAAAGGTCGACCGACGATTGTTCGACGATGCGAATCGCCTCCACACCCTCGCGTGCATTAACAACCGTGTGGCCCGCATGCTCGAGCGTGGCCTGTATGAGTTCCGCCTGAGCGTCGTCGTCTTCGAGTAAGAGAATGCGCACAATACCCCCTCAAGGCTCAATCTGCTCGGCACTAAGGCCACCCCGTGAGCCCCTGAGGATTTGATGTTTCTGGAACACAGGCGCCCATGGTCTTCAGAGCGCCTTCTTCGTCTTCACACGTGTATTGAGCGAGGCAGATGCCCCGGTTCATCAGCACGCCTGCTTTGCCTGCGAAGAAATGATCGCATTTCGCCGGGCGGCGTTTGTGAACAATTCTAAATTTTCTGACCACCCCTAATGAGGCACACGTCGACACGTTTATTCGCAAGATGGAAGGGGATTGGAAAAAATGCGAAAACTGAAAATGCATCTTTCCGCCGGAACTGAGACGAAATACGGTGATTCACCAACATACTGTCCAGTCGATATTTACTATAAGCGATTTCTAAAATCGCTAACGCCGGTTAAGCCGAAGTGGGATTCGACAAATATCAACCTCGCGATGGGAAGCTCTCATTAAACGCATTCATCATAAATTAATGCTATTAAATACTCTCTACAAACTTGAACATCACAAATTTATAATTTCAGACATTGCGCATCCGGGCACACACCCAAGCGCTGGATGAAAGAGATATTCCACCTGATGATGACGAAGCGGCCTACGCGGCCCACAGGCAGTAAGCGACTCGGTGAGTACTCTGTCTCCAATAGAAGCGCACGGCCGACGCCGTGCAAATTTGCGCAGGACCGCAGCTCATCCCAGCGACGATGAGCCGCTGGAGACAAGCGACGGCAGAACGACAGACAGGGGCCCGAGCGAACCCTTACAGATGAGGCTGCGGCTGATCAACGTCCGCGGCGGCCACACCTCCTTCAGGCACAACCTCCTCGAGGCAATAGCCGTGGTGATAAACCGAGCGTAGCCGCACACCGTGTTTCGGCGTCAGATCGAGCTTCCGGCGCAGACGATATATATGAGTATCCAGCGTGCGCGAGTCTGACCGCACGTCTTTTCCCCACACGGCCTTGCACAGTTCGTCACGAGGAAAAATTCGGCCCGGATGTCGAAACAGAAGGCTGGCGAGATCGAACTCGCGAGGCGTCAGCGTCTGCGGCTGCCCGGCCACGGTAACCGTCCGGTCGCGAATGTCTATCACATAGTCGCCAAATTCAATACGACTCGATTCTCGTCTTACGCCTGGATAGGCGCGGCGCAGAAGCGCCCCCACACGAGCGGTAAGTTCGCGGCGGCGCACAGGCTTGATCATGTAATCGTCCGCGCCGGCTTCAAGCGCCTTGGCGACGTCGTCTTCCCTCCCGCGCGAAGTCAACATCAGGATCGGAAGATGAATGCCAATGCGTGAGCGTGTCCACGCGAGCACATCGAGCCCCGAAAGATCAGGCACAGACCAGTCGAGCACCAACAGGTCCACCGTGGCGCTCTCGAGGTGGCGTACCGCAAGCCGTCCGTTATTGACGATTTCGACCTGGTGGCCGGCACTCGTCAGTGCCGATTCAATCAGTTCGGCTTGGGCGTCGTCGTCTTCCAGTGCAAGTATTCTCATAACCGTTCTTCACATCGAAACCAATCAAAAAATGCCATCTTTGTATGGCGGCAAAATCGAATCGGCATTTTTTTGAAAACGTTAAGCACGCGCGCCGTACACAATTTGATGTATGTCAACGAGCGGTCGACGCGGTGTTGCCGGTCCCACATGGCTCGGCCGCGACCGTCAGGCGCGTGAACACCTCGGCAGGCTGACCACGGCAGCCCGCCATTCTGTCGACGTGCGCGCGATAGTCGCTACGTCCGCACAGCAGCAGGACGCGACCCGGCTGTCGCGTAACCGCGCGCAGCCGAAATCCGTGTCCGTCGACGCCGCGCAGTGTATCCTCCTCCCGTTCCCGTCCGCCCATTCCGTCCGGTTTTCCGTACCGGCGTACCTACCGTTTTCCCCCTCGCGAGGTGAGTCGATGCGCGTTGGCAGTCCGTCGCAGCCCAGCTTCTTTCGAACGCTCCTCGACCGTTTGAAGGAACACCCGCTCGCGCGGGTCGGCCCCGGCCTCATTACGGGCGTGGCCGACGACGACCCCAGCGGCATCGCTACCTATTCGCAGGCCGGCGCGCAGTTCGGCCTCGGCATGCTATGGACCATGCCGCTCGCCTTTCCGCTCATGGCCGCTGTGCAGTCGATGTGCGCCAATCTCGGCCGCGTCACCGGCAAAGGCCTGGCCGCCAACATCAAGGCGGCCTTTCCACCTGTCGTGCTGTACGGCCTCGTTTCGCTGCTGCTGGTGGCCAACGCGCTGAACATCGCCGCCGACGTAGCCGCCATGGGCGAAGTCGCGGAGCTGGTCACCGGCATGAACCGTCACCTGATGACGGCGCTCTTCGTGTTCGTCACGCTGCTCCTGCAGATGTTCGTGCCGTATCACCGCTACGTGTTCTTTTTGAAATGGCTCACGCTTTCGCTGCTCGCGTACGCGGCCGTACTGTTCACGGTGCACGTGCCATGGCGAGAGGTAGCGCTGCGCACGGTATGGCCCCACGTCACGTTCGATGCATCAGCGGCTGCGGTGGTAGTCGGCGTGTTCGGCACCACGATCAGCCCCTATCTGTTCTTCTGGCAGGCCTCCGAAGAAGTTGAAGACATGCACGCGAATCACGACAGCGCACCGCTCGTGCGCGACCCGCGTGCCGCGCCGGCCGAATTGCGCCGCATTCGCTGGGACACCTGGAGCGGCATGCTCTATTCGGACCTCACCGCTTGGTTCATCATGCTGGCCACCGCGCTCACGCTTCACGCGGGCGGTATCACGAGCATCGACACGGCTGCACAGGCCGCCAGTGCGTTGAAGCCGCTGGCGGGCAACTTTGCCTCGCTGCTGTTCGCCGCGGGTATTCTTGGCGTCGGCCTGATCGGCGTGCCTGTGCTGGCGGGCTCGGGCGCCTACGCGCTTGCCGAGGCCATGGGCTGGAAAGAAGGACTCGAGCGCAACGTGACCGAGGCGGGCGGCTTCTACGGCATCATCGCGGTGAGCGTGCTGGTGGGCCTCGCGTTACAGTATTCGCCCATCAGCCCTATGCGCGCGCTGTTCTGGAGCGCGGTCATCAACGGCGTGGTGGCCGTGCCGTTGATGGTGGTGATCCTCATCCTGGTTTCGAAGCGTTCCGTGATGGGACCGTTCACGGCAAGCCGTCCGATACTCGCGCTCGGGAGCATCGCCACCGCGGTAATGGGCGCGGCAGCGGTTGCGATGTTCGTGTTGCTTTGACTCGCGTCGCACATCGCCATGGAGCTTCGGCATCTCCGCTATTTCATCGCTGTCGCCGAATTGCGCAGCGTGCGCGCGGCCTCTGAACAGTTGCACGTCACGCAGCCCGCCATATCGCGGCAAATTCAGGATCTGGAAGACGCCATTGGTGCGGCGCTGTTCGAACGCACGCCGCGCGGCCTTAAGCTCACGGCCGCAGGAGAAGCCTATCTGCACGAGGCACGCGAGATTCTCGCCCGCGTGGACGCCGCCAATCGCCTCGCCCGCCAGATCGCCGCGGGCCTGCGCGGCCATCTTCGTATCGGGTTCGTGGAGAACGCAGCGTGGAGCGGCATTGTCTCCGCTGCCTTGCGCACCTTCGAACAGAAAGTGCCCCACGTATCGCTCGAACTCCAGCCCATGAATACCCCGGAGCAACTCGACGCCATTGCAGCAGGTCGGCTGGACGGAGGCTTCTGCTATCGCGTGGGCGTGCTGCCGGACGGCATTGCTGGCGTGCCGGTGCTGGAACAGAACGTCGTGCTGGCCGTGCCCGAAAGCTGGCTGCTCGGCAAAGCGGGGGCCGTGGCAGCCGCCGAACTCACGGGCATTCCGTTCATCGCGTTTCCCCGGCGCGTGTACCCGTCGTACTACGATCGTTTGCTCGCCGCGTGCGCGGAGCGCGGCCTCACGCTCGACATCCAGCAAGAGGCCACCACGGAAACCGCGATTCTTTCGCTCGTCTCCGCGGAAATGGGCGCGGCCATCGTGAACGCCGCGAATCGCGAACGCCCGCCGGCCCGCGTGCGTTTCGTCGAATTGCAGGATTTGTCCGTGCTGCTGCCGCTCGAATTCTGCTTCATGGCAAACGGTGTGAACGCGGCGCTGCAACAGTTCGTCGACTTGTTGCGGCAGGCTACACCCAGGTAAGCGGGCGCGCACGGTGATGCCTGGAAAGCATCACCAGCCTCAGAAAACGGCATTGGCGACGGGTTTTATCGTCGGCGATAGTAAAGATACGCGGGGCGCCGTCTCGCACGCTTACTGATCGCACCATGTCCAACCTCCTCTCTCTTATCGCCACCGACGTGGACTTCGAACGCCCGGGTTTTCAGACAGGCACGCTGCGGCTGCCCTGGTCGCACGACACGTCGGCGTACGGCCACGTGCCCATTCCGCTTGCCGTGCTGAACGCGGGCGCAGGCCCAACCGTCTTGCTCACCGGCGGCAACCACGGTGACGAATACGAAGGTCCCGTGGCGCTGATGAAACTGCTTCAGCGGCTGCCTTCGATGACCATTCGCGGCCGCCTCATCGTCATTCCGGCGCTGAACTTCCCCGCGTTCATCAACGGCTCACGTACCTCGCCGATCGACCGCGGCAATCTGAACCGGCTCTTCCCCGGCGCGCGCAACGGCCAACCGACGGAGATGATTGCGCACTACGTCGAAACGGAACTGCTGCCACGCGCAGACATCGTGATCGATCTCCATGCGGGCGGCGCGTCGTTCGACCACCTGCCCACGCTGCTCGCCTCGCCGCCACACGGCGAACAGCGCACCCGATATTTCGAACTTGTTCGCGCGTTCGGTGCACCGAACACGATGATCATGGATTTGTTGGGCGAAGACCGCACCTTTGCGGCGGCAGCGGAACGCCACGGCAAGCTGTTCCTTTGCGGCGAATTCGGCGGCCATGCGGGTTGCGATGCGGTGAATCTCGCTATCGTGGAGCAGGGGCTTGATCGCGTGCTGCACCAGCTCGGCGTAACCTTCGAAACCTCGTCCCCCCGCGCAGCCGCCACGCGCTTTCTTCGCGTGGCAGGCGCACGCCATTATGTGTATTCGCCGCTTGCAGGCGTATTCGAACCTGCCTTCGCATTGGGCGACGAGGTTCGCGAAGGACAACTGGCAGGCCGTCTCTTCGATCCGCACCGGCCATGGCAGGCGCCTCAAGACATCCACTTTCGCGGCGACGGCACCGTGATGTGCCTGCGCACTTTCGCGCGAGTGGAGCCCGGCGACTGCATCGCACTGCTGGCGTCCGAAACGCACGCAGATTGACCAGAGAAAAACCACAACAATTGCCGCAGCCCGTGTGCTGCGACTCATGACCCGGGAGACGTTATATGAGCGCCGATCCCCCTTTGCCGCCTTTTCCCGAAGCCACCGCCGGACCCGGCGAGCCGTCCGTGTGCGCCGACCGCAACGTGCGGCATCCGACCTACATCGTGTTGCTGTTCTTCGTCTGCTTCGCGTTCTCGTATCTCGACCGGCAGATCGTCAGCATTCTGGTTTTGCCTATCAAGCAGTCGCTCGCGCTTACCGATACGCAAATCGGCCTGCTACAAGGCTTTTCCTTCACGATGTGCTACGCAACGGCGGGCGTCTTCGTCGCACGACTCGTGGACCGCGCAAACCGCGTGAAGCTGATTGCCGTCTGCATCGCCATCTGGGCCATATCCACCACGCTGTGCGGCTTCGCCTCGAACTTCGGGGAACTGCTGGTGGCTCGTGCAGGCACCGCCATTGCGGAGGCCGCATTGAGCCCGGCAGCCCTCTCCATCTTCGGCGACATGTTCGCGCCGCGCAGGGTGGCACGTGCCAGCAGCGTGTTCATGCTGGGGCCGTATGTGGGCGGTGGCGTGGCGCTGTTCGGCGGCGGCATGCTGCTTTCGGCAGCGCACGGCGACGGCGCGGCGTGGCTGACCACGCACGGCGTGCAAGCCTGGCAGGCGGTATTCGTGGTGGTCGGCCTGCCTGGTCTCGTGCTCGCGGCGCTGGTCGCGTCGACGGTTCGCGAACCGATGCGCGTCGAAACGCTCGCGCACGCCTCGCAGGCAAAGGACGTGGTGCCGTCACTGCGGGACGTCATGATCGAACTGTTCGTGCGCAACCGCTTTTGCCTGCCCTATTTCGCGGCCTACGTGGCGTTGATTGCGCTCTTCTACTCGCACTCCGCGTGGTTTCCCACCTTGCTCATGCGACATTTTCATCTCTCGCCCAAGGCGGTCGGACAGATGGCCGCGCCCGCCTACATGATTGGCGGAGTACTCGGCGTGGCCTGCGCGGGCGTGCTCGCAACGCGTGTTACCAATGAGAGCGCGCTGCGTAAAGTTCTGGGCTTTTCCGCGAGCGCGGCGGCGTTACTGGTTCCCGCGGGCATCGCCATGCCGCTGGTGGGCAATAGCACGCTGGCCATCGTGCTATATGGCACGTGCGCGTTCACTGCCAGCATCGCGATGGGACTCGCGCCCGTGCCGCTGCAGATCGCCGTGCCCAACCGCATGCGGGGCCGCTCGCTCGCGTTGCTCGTGTTCATGACCAACGCAATCAGTGGGGGCATTGGGCCGCTCTCGGTCGGTTACCTGAACGAACACATGGGGCAGGTGCCCAACAGCCTGGGCGTGGCGCTCGCCTGGGTGGGCGGTGTGTCCGCGTTTCTCAGCGCGGCCCTCTATGCCCTGGCTGCCCGACGCGTGCGCGTTGCGCGCATGCTGCCTTGATCGCAAAGAGCCACAAACGAACCGGACGCAAGAATGGCTATGAAAGACATTTCACCCCGCTGGCGCTGGCGTGTAGGCGGCGCGACCATTACCCGCGTGGACGAAACCGAATTCGCGCTCGCACCCGACATCCTGTTTCCCGACTGGAACGACGAGAGCGGCCACGCCCTCGAAGTCCATTTCGCAACGACGAGCCTGGACCTCACGAATCGACGCATTCCGCTCAGAACGCATCTGTGGGTGGTCGAGACGGGTGATCTGACTATCGTGGTGGATACGGGAATCGGCAACGGAAAGCCGCGGCCGTTCAGCGCGCTGTTCGACCGTCTCGATCATCCTGTGCCGGCACGTCTGGAAGCAGCCGGGTTCCGTCCCGAGCAAATCGACTATGTATTGCTCACGCATCTGCACGTCGATCATGTGGGGTGGAACACCCATTGGCGTGACGGCCGCTGGGCCCCCTTCTTTCCGAACGCAACGTATGCATTCAGCGCGCGCGAGTGCGAATTCTTTTCGACGCCTCAGGGCGAGCCCCGGCGCATGGTATTCGAGGACAGCGTGCAGCCCCTTGTCGAAGCGAATCAGACGCACGTGGTGCCGGACAAAGGCGAAGAAATAATCGACGGCATCCGCTTTCTGCCGACGCTGGGGCACAGCGTCGGGCACATGGCGATCGAAATCCGATCGCGAGGAGAAACCGCGCTGTTCTCCGGCGACGTCATGCACAGCCCACTGCAGGTTTATCGGCCGCAATGGAACTCCACGTTTTGCCTCGATCAGGAGCAGGCGCGCGCATCGCGGCACTGGCTGCTCGCGCATGCCGCGAAAACAGGCGCAACCGTGTTTGCTGCGCATTTCCCGGAAACATCGGCCGGCACGGTGCGCGAGGGACGCGAAGGCTTCGAATGGCGCTATCTCACTGAGGCATCCGAATCATCCGGCAAACCGCGGCTCGGGCAGTCCGCGCACGCCCAATCCCGTCACTGCGAATAGCCCGCCTTTGTCGCGTTCCTTCTGTGGAATACCCCACATCGGGCGGCCCATCGTCGTGACGTAAAGCGTGTCGAGATTCGGGCCGCCGAACATCACGCTCGTCAGATTACGCACGGGGAACGGCACGATGCGATCGAGCATACCGTCAGGCGCGAACCGCACAATGCGCCCGCCGAATACGAGTGCCGACCACACGTAGCCCTCTTCATCCACGGTTGCGCCATCGAAGGTGCCCGCCATGTTGTGCGCCGAGGCGAACAGCCGGCGGTTGTTTGCCGCGCCCGTCTCGATGTCGTAGTCGTACGCGTACATTTCCTTGCTGTACGTGTCCGTGAAATAGAGCGTGCGATTGTCGGGACTCCAGCAGGGCCCATTCGAGCAGCTGATGCCGCTGTCGAGACGCGCGAGCTTGCCATCGGCATCGAGCCGGTACAACCCGCCGCTGCGGGTGGACCGCTGGCCACGATCCGCATCGTAGCGGTCGAAATCGTAGGACATGGTGCCCGCGATAAAGCGGCCGCGGCGGTCCACCTTGCCGTCGTTGAAACGCGTCTCGGGGTCGTCGGCTTCGGGGTCTGCGATGAACTCCACCGTCTGCGCGTCGAAGTCGTAGAAATGCAGGCCGTTCGCGAGCGCCACCACCGCGCCGCCCTGCTCGCGCAGCGCCATCGAACCAATATGGCGCGGCACGAAATAGCGCTTCACGTCAGCGCCGTCGGCGCGGCAGCTGTATATCTCCGCAGCGGTGCTGTCGATCCAGTAGAGCCGCTCTTCCTGCACATCCCACAGCGGACCTTCGCCCAGGTGGTTGTTGGCATCCACGAGCAAGCGTACTTCGGGCATCGTCGTCTCCTTCCGGCTTCGGGTGGGTCAGTCCTCGTCTTCCAGCGATCGTCGATGCGCGAGCAGCGCCATCAAACGCCGATCGCGCCAGCGGCTGCGTGCTTCGATGCGATCGCGTGGAAGCACGGCGCGCCGCGCTTCATCAAGCTTGCCGAGCGTCTCGGCAGACCACGTGAACGGCACACGCGTTGCCGCAATGCTGCGATACGTGCCGCCATATCGTGCGGCGTAATCGGCCACGCCGCCCGGCGCATTCAGATCGATGGTTTCGAACGGGCCCATGAACGACCAGCGCATGGCGAGGCCGTCGCGCATCACGGTGTCCAGATCGGCCGCGCTCGCATAGCCCTGTTCATAGAGGCTCAACGCTTCGTCCAGCACGGCACCTTGCAACCGGTTCAGCAAAAAACCCGAGATCTCTCGATTGACTGTTACGGGCTTCTGCCCCGCTTCCTCGTAAAGGGCTCGCGCGCGTTCCAAAGTGGCCGGCGTGGTCCACGGCGCGCCGCACAGCTCCACGAGCGGCACGAGCGACGGCGGGTTCACAGGGTGTGCCACGAGGCATCGCGCGCGGCCTTGCAGCCCTTCCGTAAAGGTGGACGCAGGCAGCCCCGACGTGGAACTTGCCAGCAAGGCATCGGGCTTCGTGAGCCGATCGAGTTCGATGAACATCGCGCGCTTCACTTCCACCACTTCCGCGATGTTCTCCTGCACGAGATCTGCTTGCGCGACTGTTTCGGTAAGCGTTGAGCGCGCACCGATGCGCGACACGACAGTCTCCACCGGCTCATCGATAAGACCGAACGAGGCCAGGTCCTGCACGCTCTCGCGGATTGCGGGAATCGCGCCCGCCAGCATGCCGGCGTCGGCATCGTAAATGCGCACCTCGAAGCCGCTGCGCGCGAACACGATGGCCCACGCGCGCCCGATGCGCCCTGCCCCGATCACCGCGATTGTTCTTGCTTGCATGCGCATTTTCCTCGCTATGGGTTGCAACGATCAGGCGCGCTTGTCGCGCAACGTGATGACGGCCGCCAGCACGACGAGCCCGTTGATGATGTCTCTCACCGCGGGCGGTACGGTGGTGCCTGCGAGCAGCGTGCCGAGCGCGGTCAGCAGCAGCGCGCCGCCGAATACGCCGAGATAGTGTCCGCGCCCGCCCGTGATGAGCGCGCCGCCCACCACCACCACGGCGATGGAAGGCAGCAGATACGGGTCGCCCATGCCGAGGAACGCCTGCGAGCTGAAGCCCGCCAGCAGCAACCCGACGAGCGCCGAGCAGAGACCCGAAAGACAATAAACCGCGATCAGCGTCGTGCCCACACGCACGCCCGAAAGCTTCGCGGCAATCGGCGAATTGCCCACCGCGTACACGCGGCGCCCAAACGGCGTGCGATGCAGCAAGAGCAGTGCAATAACGAGAAACACCGGCACGCTCCACGCCGCAAGCGAAAGCGGACCCAGTTTGCCGTTCGCGAATTCGCTGATCGCCGGAGGCGACCAGCCTTGCGGCGACCCGTTGCAGTAGATGAGCGTGAGGCCCTGCAACAGGCCATTGGCGGCGAGCGTCACCACGATGGGCGGCAAGCCGAGCATCACTACGCCCACGCCATTGAACACGCCGACGAGCAATCCCACGCAGAGCACGATCGGAACGGCCCACACCGCCGCTTCGTTGAGGCCATGCGTGAGCCCCGTCAACAACACACCGGATAGCGTAATGAGCCACGGCATGGAGAGATCGAGCCCGCCTGTGAGAATGACCGCGCCCTGGCCCAGCCCGAGAATCGCAAGAAACAGCGTCAGCGTGAGCAGGCTGCTGTAAAAGTTCGCGCTGACAAGCACGCGCGGCCCATACACGAATCCTGTGATGACCACCACGGCGAAGAAGAGCAGATATGCCGGCACGACGTATTTGACCCACTCGCGATTGCGCTCGATCCAGTCGCCGATCACCCGGCCTTTCAATTCGGTGTTTTCGACAGGACGGAAGTCGTTCACTTCGAACGACACACGCCGCGCGTTCCTGTCGTTTCGCGCACGCGTGCCGGTTCGCACCGCCTTGAGCCACTGCGCCGCGTGACGCGCGCATTCGTGCGCGGCCGACTGCTTGCCAATGGACGAGCCCAGCACCGCGAGAATCAGGATCACCGCTTCGGCGATCGTCGTGAAAAACGCCGATACGTTCAGAACCAGCAGGATGTTCACGGTGATCATCAGCGTCATGGCCGCGAATACTGTACCCACGCACCCGCCGCGGCCGCCGCCCAACAGGGTGCCTCCCAGCACGACAGCCGTGAACATGGAGAGCAGCAGAGGACGGCCAACGAGCGGATCGGCCGAACCCGTTTGCGCCGACACATAGAGGCCTGCCGCCGCGTAGAACATGCCTGCGAGCGCGTAGGTCGCAATGCGATAACGCGTGACCGGCGTGCCGTTCGCGTAGGCGCTGTCGGGGTCGCTGCCCAGCGCATAGATGCCCACGCCCAACCGCGTGCTCTTGATGAACGCCCAGACGAGCAGCGCGACGATCAACACGCCGGCGGACATCGGCACCTTCTCGGGAATCAGATCTGCCGTGAGCACGGCGCCGAACTGATCGCCCACGCTGCCGCCGGGCTTGTTCTGGATGAGCAGCGTGAGGCCTTGCACCATGAACATGGTGGCGAGCGTAACGACGATAGACTGCAGACGGAACCACGCAATCAGCGCACCGTTCATGAGCCCGATGCCGCCGCCAATCGCGAGGATCAGTGCCGCGCCGCCCCATTGCTCCACGGGAGAACCCTGCACGAAGCGCACGGCAAGCACGTTGGCGAGCGATACGACAGCGGACGCCGACAGATCGAAACCGCCCGAGAGCACAACGATGGTCTGCCCGATAGCCGCAAGCGCCAGCGTGGCCGCACTCGAAATGACCGAGCCGACGTCATAGAACCCGACCGGCGTGGCGGACAACGCGACCCACGCCACGAGCATCAACACGAGCGCGCTGATGGCGATGATGAGCCCGCGATGATGATCGAGGCGCGCGCCCCATCCCACGCGCGCACCGGGGCGGACGATCTCGCTGTCGGGCGACGCAATGGCAATTTTCATGAGCAACCTCTCAGCTGGAAAGCATCTTGCGCATCACGTTCTCTTCGGTGAGCGCATCGCCCGATAGTTCGCCGACATTGCGTCCGCGGTACATCACCGAAACGCGATCGCACACGTTGACCAGTTCGGGCACATCGGTCGAATAGAACAGCACCGCGCCGCCCGCCGCCGCGAAGGCGCGCATCAGCACGAAGATCTGATGCTTGGTGCCCACGTCGATGCCGCGCGTCGGGTCGAACATCAACCAGACGCGGCTTTGCGTGAGCAGCCACTTGGCCATCGCGATCTTCTGCTGATTGCCGCCCGAGAACGACAGACACGGTTTGTAGAGTGCGCGCGGATTCACTTCCATCTGCGCGAGCGAACGGCGGATCGCGGCCTGCTCGCGCTTGCGGTCGATCAGCCCGAAGCGCGAGTAGCGTCCTATCACCGGCAGCGACACGTTCTCGCCGCCGGGCAGGCGCAGGAAGAGCCCTTCGGTCTTGCGGTCTTCGGGCAGGAAGCTCGTGGATACGCCGGCTTTCAGCGAATCCGCCGTGGAGGTCAGCGTGACCGGCCGGCCGTCGATGCGAATCTCGCCGTCGTCGATATAGGTCGCACCGAAGAGCGCCTCGAACAGCTCGCGCTGGCCCATGCCCTGCAGCGCGGCAATGCCGTGCACCTCGCCGGGCATGAGCGCAAGATCGAAATCTTCGACGACGCTATCCACGCGGACGCTTCGGGCCTCGATGGCCGGCGCCTGCGTCGCACCTTGCGCCTGCGCGGGCGACGCAACCTTCGGCGGATACTTCGCTTCCATCGAGCGGCCAATCACGAGGCGAATCACTTCGTCATCCGATATGTCGGCCGTATCGAATGCACCCACGTCGCGCCCGTTGCGATACACCGTGAGGCTGTCGCAGAACTCGCGCACTTCCTGCATGCGGTGCGAGATAAACACGAAGGTCACGCCGCGTGCCTTCAGTTCGTCGATGCGCCTCGCAAGCCACGCGACGTCGCGGCCGGAAAGCGCGGAGGTCGGCTCGTCGAGCAGCAGCACTTGCGGCGCGCGCACCATCGCCTTCGCGATTTCGATCTTCTGCCGCACGGGCAGCGAAAGGTCACGAATGTAGGCGCCAGGCCGCACGTCCGCGAGTTCGAGACGATCGAGCCATTCAGCCGCTTTACGCTGCGCCTCGCGCTTTCTGATTCGCCCCAGAAAGCCCGTAGGCTCGTACGACATGAGCAGGTTCTGCGCAACCGTGAGATCGCGCACCAGCGTCATCTCCTGAAACGCCGTCTGCACGCCGGCGCGATGCGCGTCTTTCGGCCCGCGCATCGCGACCTCGCTGCCCATCACGCGGATGCTCCCCGCATCGGGCTGCATGAGCCCCGAAAGCAGCTTGACCGTGGTGGACTTGCCCGCGCCGTTCTCGCCGAGCAGCGCATGCACGGCGCCGCGCTTCACTTGAAACGATGCGCCGTCCAGCGCAACCGTCGCGCCGAAGCGCTTGGTGACCTTCTCGATATCGATCGCAAGCGATGTCATCGAATCACCTCCTCGTTGTGCCGCAGTCAGTCCTGGTTGCCGGTCAGCGCCGCATTGAAGCCCACTTCCTTCGTGTCGTCGGAATAAATGTCCGCGAACCAGCCCGGGGGCACCTTGTCGGGCGGGAACGCCGTGCAGCCCGCCTTCAGTTCGTCGATGCTGCCGGTCTTGCAGAGCTTCGAGTCCGCGGTCTGCACGAGCGGCAGTTTCAACGTGACATGCGGCGGAAAGTCTTTGCCTTCCAGCTTTTGCACGGCGAGCTTGAGCGCCATCGCACCCGAATACGGCGGCGCACCGTACGAGATGGAGCGATAACCGATGGCACGATAGGCGCCCTCACCCTTCACGGTGCCCGGCGGCAGCATCTGCACGCGGTGTCCGTTCGACGATTCGCCCGCGCACGGCTTGATCTTGTCGTCGGCAATGCCCGCGTCCAGTTGCATCGATGCCGCGGTGAAGCAGCCAACCTGCATCCACAGGCCGTCGATCTTGTCCCAGCTATGGGTTGCGAGAATCTTCGAGAGTTCGGTCTTCGCGGTGGCCTGGCTCCACATGCCAGTGCCTTCCGCGATCACCTTGATGCCGGGGTATTTCGCGAACACGGCCTTGGCGGCTTCGGTGCGGGCGCGGTCCACGGAGGTGCCCGGCACGCCCGTAATCATCACGACATTGCCTTTGCCGTTGATCGTCTTCGCGAGCCATTCGGCGGTAACGGTGCCGGCCTGGTGCTGGTCGATGGTGACGTTGTGCGCGCACGGTTCGGTGACTTCACCGTCGTAGGCGGCCACCACCACGCCCTTCGAGCACGCGTTCTTGATGGCGCGATTGAGCGCCGTAGGCGAGATCGGGTAGATGATGATGGCCTTCGCGCCCGCCTGCACCATCGAGTTGATCTGCTGGATCTGTTTCTGTGCGTCCGTGCCCGCCACCTGTACTTCGAGATCCACCTTGTCCTTGAGCGCGGGCGTATTGGCCATTGCCTTGACCATGTTCGCGGCCTCGGTCTGCCAGTCGTTGCCCACATAGCTCATCGACAGGAACACCTTGTATTTGCCGGCCGCCACGGCAGGACCCGAAACGGCGAGCGCGGCGGTGAATGCAAGGCCGAGTGCGAGGCTGAATGCAACCCGGCCCGCACGACGGATGCTGTGCGTCAATGCTTTCATGTCTTCCTCCGATGCTTCTTTATTGATGTGTGACTGCGCTTTACTTCGCGACGTGCGGCAGGCGAGCGTTCGCCGGCAATACGATTCCCGCGCTGCCGGGCAAGACGTTGGGGTCGTGCCCGGGTATGACGAAGTCCGCGATCTGCCGGATGCGCGCAAGCGTGTTCATCTCCGCCAGCGTTTCGTGCACGATGCCTACCGGCACGAGGTCGACGATGTTTTCCATGCAGTTCGCGCAATCGCCCGCAATCAGCACGACACCGTCTTCCGTATCGACCGCAACAGACTGATGGCCTGGCGTGTGTCCTGGCGTGGGTACTACACGCACGCCGGGCACGATGTCGGTCACGCCGTTCACGAAGTGCCAGCGGAAATACGCGAGCGGCTCGCGGCCAATCAGGAATTCCTGGTAATACGTTGCCTGTGTGGGCAGCGGGTGACAGGCGTAGTCCCACTCCTTTTCCTGCACCACGAAACGCGCATTGCGAAAGAGCGTGTTGCCGCCCGAGTGGTCGTAATGCAGATGCGTGTTGATGACGATATCGACCTCGTCCGCGCGCCAGCCAACGTATTCCTTCAGCGCGCGCTCCAGCTTCTCCTCCGGTGCCTGATCGCAGGGACATACGAAGTTCGAGACCCAGCCCGGGTCGTGAATGCCGGTATCCACCACGATCTTTTTCTGCGCCCCGACGATCGCCGTGGACCACACGGGCACCTTCATCTGTTGCCCGAAGTAACGGCCATAGACCTGCGACGAGCGGTCCACGGTAAGCCAGCCCGTCGGCATCGCGACCACTTTCAGTTTGCTGCGCGCACTGCCGTTCACGATGCCTCCGCGTGTCAGAAGTTGGTTTGCGCTGCGCCCTTGAGTTGCAACATCTCGCGTGCTTCTGCGGGCGTCGCGACGTCGAGCGAAAGCCCTTCGATCACCTGGCGGATCTTGCGAACCTGCGCGGCACTCGATTCGGCAAGCTTGCCCGGCCCGAGCCACAGCGAGTCTTCCAGCCCGACGCGCACGTTCGATCCCTGCGCAACGCCGATCGAACCCAGCGGAATCTGATTGCGGCCTGCGCCCAGAATGGACCACACGTAGTCGTTCCCAAACAGACGATCGGCGGTGCGCCTCATGTGCGCGAGGTCCTCAGGATGCGGCCCGATGCCTCCCAGTAGACCGAACACGCTTTGCACGAAGAACGGCGGTTTCGCGAGCCCGCGATCCACGAAATGCGCGAGGTTGTAGAGATGCGAGATGTCGTAGCACTCGTACTCGAAGCGCGTGCCGTTCGCACTGCACGACGTGAGGATGTATTCGATGTCCGCGAAAGTGTTCTTGAATACGAGATCGCGGCTGTTTTCCAGATGTTTGCGCTCCCAGTCGTACTTGAGGTCCTTGAAACGCTCCAGCATCGGATAAAGGCCAAAGTTCATCGACCCCATGTTGAGCGACGCCACTTCGGGCTTGAAGTGATGCGCGGGCTTGAGACGCTCGGCTACCGTCATATGCGGGCTGCCGCCCGTCGTGATGTTGATGACGGCGTCCGTTTCCGCCTTGATGCGCGGCAGGAAGGCCTGAAATACAGCGGGGTCTTGCGTGGGATGGCCGTCGTCCGGATCGCGCGCATGCAGATGCAGAATCGCTGCGCCTTCCTTCGCGGCGGCCAGCGCCGCGTCGCCGATCTGCTGCGGGGTGACGGGAAGATAAGGCGACATCGACGGCGTGTGGATCGCGCCCGTCGGTGCGCACGTGATGATGACCTTGCGTTTCGTTGCCATGTGTTCGGTCCTCGCTGTTCTCAGAGCACTTCGACATTGCCGCAGACGGAGATGGCCTGCCCCGAGATGCCGCTGCCCGCCGGCGAACAGAGGAAGAGCGCGGTGGCGGCCACTTCCTCCGGCGTCGTCATACGGCGCAGCGAAATCTTCTCGAGGTATTGCTTCTCCATCTCTTCGTAAGAGAGATTCAATTGCGCCGCACGTGCGGCGATTACGCGCTCGATGCGCGGGCCTTTCACGATGCCCGGTTGAATTGCATTGACGCGAATGTTCGATGGGCCCAGTTCGATCGCAAGGCTCTTCGTGAGTCCGACCACGGCCCACTTGGTCGCCGAATACGGCGTGCGAAACGCGTAGCCGAGCCGGCCCGCCACCGACGAGAGCGCGATGATCGTTCCGCCGTTTTGCGCGTTGCGCAGCAGCGGCACCGCGCGGCGCGCGAAATAGAACTGCGCGTTGAGATTGACGTCGATCGTGGTTTCCCACTCTTTCACGTCGAGTTCTTCGATGCCGCCTGTTGGACCTGCAATGCCCGCGTTGTTGACGAGCACGTCGAGTCCGCCCAGTTCTTTCTGCACGTCGGCAAACACGCGCTCGACGGCATCGCGATCGGATACGTCCGCGAGCGTTGCGCTAATGCGGCTAGAGTCAGCGTTGGCTTGCGACTGGGCAAGCGCATCGATCGCATCGGCACTCGCATCGCAGACATGCACGCGCGCACCCGTTTCAACGAAGGCCCGCGCGATTACGAGCCCAATGCCCGATGCGCCGCCTGTAATGAGCACGCGCAAGCCCGCGTGCGGTTTCAGCATCTGCAGAACCGTCATTGCCTTTCTCCGTTTTCTTGTGCGTCAGCTTTCTTGTGCGTCAGCTTCAGGCGGTGGCCCGGTCGCCGCTGTCTGCCTTGCTCTGCTCCGCGGCCTGCAATCGCTCCTGCAGGTCCGCGGCGGCGTCGCCGATGTCTTCCTCGATGCCTGCGCGTGCGCCGTCACCGTCGCCGCGCCAGAGCGCTTCGACGATGTGGCGATGCGCCACCATGGAGCGGCGCATGTGGGGAATGTCCGGCGCCACGAGATTGAGGAAAGGGCCGATACGCATCCAGAGGTTCTGGATCGTGGCGAGCGTGAGGTCGCTCGCACCGTGCGTGTAAATCGCGATATGGAACTGGAAATTACTGCGCAGATAGGCCGGCACGTCGCCAGCTTCGACGTGTGCGTCCATCGTGTCGAACACGGCCTGTAATGCTTCGAGATGCTCGCGCGACATGCGCGCCGCGGCTCGTTTAGCGACGGTGCCTTCAAGCGCGATACGCACGTCGCGCAACTCGTCGAGCAATTCGAGCGTCATGGGCGGCACCATCAGCGCGCGGCCCGGACCGTCGATCAACGCGCCTTCGGCTTGCAGCCGCGTGAGCGCGGCACGTACGGGCATCGTGGACGAGCCCACGGCTTCGGCCACGCTGCGCAGGCTCAGCAACTGGCCCGGCGCGAAGCGGCCGGTCATGATCGCTTCCCTCAACTGGGCGTAGACGCGGCCCGCCATGGTTTCGCGCGCGACCAGTTCGAGTTCGGGTAAATCCGTTGACGTGCGGGTTGCCACCTTCAACCTCCGTTCTTTCATCCAGCTACGGCCACGCTTTCAGGTTTCTGGCGCCTCTGTGACCTGTGATCACAGATCTCTTGAGCGAAGTTTGATTCGCCCTGCATGAGGAGTCAACCGGGAATCGCTAGGGGAAAACGCGAGGTACGAGCGCCTTGCACGTCATGGGCCACGCAAGGGTTTCACAAGGCCCCAAACAAACTAGACAGTCTAACTTGCAAGTTAAACTGTCTTAACCTATGCTGCGGCCATGACCAGTTCACGCATCTCCTCGGGGTCTTTGTCAGGTGCCCCTAACGCATCGCTCGAAGCCGTTATCGCCGAACTGACGCCTGCAATCGGCCAAATCGTGCGAAGACTTCGCTCCGTGGGTAATCCGGGCGAACTCAGCCTGTCCCAATCGAGCGCGCTCGCACGGCTGGAACACGGTGGCCCCATGACGACAGCCGATCTTGCGCGCGCCGAATCGATGAAACCGCAGTCAATGAAATCGATTCTGGCGAGCCTCGAAGAAGAAGCCTGCGTGGAGCGCCAGCCGCATCCCACGGACGGCCGCCAAATCCTGTTCGCACTGACGCCGAAGGGCCTTGAAGAGCGACGGCAGCGCACCGCAGCCAAGCGCGAATGGCTGGTCGATGCGCTGTCGAAATTCGATCAGACGGAGCTTCAGACTCTGGCCGCTGCTATTCCGCTTCTCAAGCGGCTCGGCTCGTCCTGACGCAACGCGCCGCGGGCAGTACGTCCTGCGGTGAATCGCTGATGAAACATGCGTCTTATCCCTGCAACCATTTAGGATCACTAACATGAGCGCAACCACCCTCGACCCACGCACGGCCCTGATCATCGTCGACCTTCAGAAAGGCATAGCAGCACTCCCTGCCGCCGCCCCGATTGAAGTCGTGACGCAGAAAGCCGGCTTGCTTGCCGCGGCCTTTCGCGAGCGGGCTCTGCCCGTCGTGCTGGTCAACGTTGCAGGCAGCGCCGCGGGGCGCACGGAACAATCACGCGGCGCCCTGTCGCTTGCTCCGGACTGGACAGAGCTGCTGCCTGCTCTCGGGCAGCAGCCGCAGGATCATCTCGTCACCAAGCACACGTGGGGCGCGTTCATGGGCACGAGCCTCGAGTCCTGGCTAAAGTCGGAGGGTGTGACGCAAGTCGTTCTGGCCGGCGTGGCGACCAGCATCGGCGTGGAGTCGACCGCGCGCGAGGCCTATGCGCTCGGCTTCAACGTCACGCTTGCCATCGACGCGATGACGGACATGAGCGCCGATGCTCACGCCAATAGCGTGTCGCGCATCTTTCCGCGATTGGGCGAAACGGGTACGACGCAGGAAATCATTGCGCTGCTGGAAACGCAGCACGCCTGAGAGGCAAAACGGAGCGCGGAAACAGTTCGATGAAACGCATGGCCGACGACAACGGGCAAATTCTCCAGCGCGAGGAACGCGCGGCACAAGCGCCCGCCCCTTCGATATGGAAAATCACGGCAGTCGCAGTGCTCGGATCATTGCTCACGCAGCTGGACGCCACCATCGTGAACGTCTCGCTTTCCAGCCTGGCAAAGGATCTCGGCTCCACGCTGCCGGCCATTCAGTGGGTCACGAGCGCGTATCTGCTCGCACTCACACTGGTCTTGCCGTTGAATGGCTGGCTTGTGGAGCGCATCGGTGGAAAAGCCCTGTATCTTTGGTGCTTCTCGCTGTTCACGGCAAGTTCGGCGCTCTGCGGCTTCGCATGGTCGGCGAACTCGCTGATTGGTTTTCGCATTCTGCAGGGCGTAAGCGGCGGCCTGCTCGCACCCATGGCGCAGATGATGATGAAACGGGCTGCGGGAAACCAGTTCACACGCATCGCGGGCTACGCCGCGTTGCCCATTTTGCTCGGGCCGCTGCTGGGCCCTGTGATTGCGGGCGCGATACTGCACTACGCTTCGTGGCGCTGGCTGTTTCTCGTGAACCTGCCGGTGGGCTTGCTCGCGCTATTGCTCGCGAAACTCTTTCTGCCCGACGACATTCCACAGCACACGCCGCGCGGACTCGACTGGGTCGGACTGCTTCTGCTGTCGCCCGCCCTCGCGCTCGTGCTGCTCGGGTTCGAGCGTATCGCTCAGCGCCCGGGCCTCGTCGCGCTGATAGCGGGCGGCCTTCTGCTTGCCGTATTCCTGCGCGTCGAAAGTCGCAAGGCCGCACGCGCGTTAATCGATCTGAGCCAGTTCCGCAGCAAGGTGTTTCGTGTCGCATCAGCCGCGCAGTTTCTCTCGAACGGCGTGTTGTTCGCAGGGCAAATGCTCATTCCGCTATTCCTGATTCAGGCGTGCGGCCGTTCTCCCGCCGCGATGGGATGGATGCTCGCCCCGCTCGGGCTTGGCATGATGGTCACGTTTCCCTCGCTAGGATTCCTGACAACCCGTTTTGGTGAACGCGCGGTGGCGGTGGGAGGCGCCAGCGTCGCCGTCTGCGCAACGCTGGTGCTTGCCTGGCTGGCGAACCATCCACTCGATGTTCTTGTCCTGGTTGCGGCGCTCTTCCTTCGGGGGATGGGACAAGGCGCGGTGGGACTTCCCGTTCTTTCGTCGGCTTATGCGTCAGTCGAGCCCCGCAATCTGCCAATGGCCGCCACCACGCTGAACATCGTTCAGCGCCTGGGAGGTCCGGCGCTCACCACCCTATGCGCGGCCTTTCTCGATCGCATGCTGGAAGCGCGTGTTGGGCATGCGGGTCCGAATGCGTGGACGCTTGCATTCCTGCTGCTCGCGGCCCTGCACGGGCTCGCCGCCGTCGCGGCGATGGGCCTCCCACGAAGAGCGACGATGAGCGGGAGTGACTAAAGTGCGAACCCACCCCGCCCTTTAAAGCAGCCCTCGCGATGCGAGGTTGCGATAGAGCGCACGCACGCCGAAAGTCCACGGAGTGATTTCCGTGCTGAGTTGCACAGTGTTGATCAGCGAGCCCAGTTGCGCTGCCGAGATGGTCACCCTGTCGCCCAGGTGATGCGTGAAGCCACCGCCTTCGTTATCGCGATCGGCGGTGGGAGCGAACATGGTGCCGAGAAACAGCACGAAGCCGTCCGGATATTGATGATGGCGACCGCAGGTCTGGGCAACGAGGTCCGCCGGGTCGCGGCTGATCTCGCTCATATGGCTCACGCCTTCGAGCACGAATCCGTCATCCTCGCCTTCCACGCGCAATGACACGTGAGCTTTGCGAACGGAGTCAAGATCGAATGATTCGTCGAACAGACGAATGAATGGCCCAATGGCGCACGACGCGTTGTTGTCCTTGCATTTTCCGAGCAGCAACGCAGACCGGCCTTCGATGTCGCGCAGATTGACGTCATTGCCGAGCGTTGCGCCAACAATCTCGCCACGGCCGTTCACGGCGAGGACGATCTCCGGCTCCGGGTTATTCCAGTTCGACACCGGTAGCAGTCCGATCTCCGCGCCGAACCCGACGGCGGACATCGGCTGCGACTTCGAAAACACTTCGGCATCGTGCCCGATCCCCACTTCCATGTACTGGGACCACGCACCGCGTCGCTCGAGTTCGGCCTTGAGCCGCATGGCCGCATCCGATCCCGGTTTGATTTTCGAAAGATCCGTCCCGATGGTTGCCGTAATGGCCTCCCGAACCTCTTTAGCCTTGCCTGGATCACCGCCCGCCTGCTCTTCGATAACGCGTTCGATCAGGCTGACGGCAAACGTGACGCCGCATGCCTTGATGGCCTGCACGTCGTTCGGCGCCAGCAATTGCAAGGCCGCGCCTTCTCCGTCGCGTAGCATGGCTTCCATCAGCTTCACGACAGAGCCAAGCGCTTCGCCCTTTACCGTGCGCGCAAACTGAACGAGGTCGTCACGGTCGAAGAGGTCGGCTGTGGTGGGCACGCTCGCCGTGACGTCCACCACCTCGCCATTTCGGACGATCACGACAGAAGGCCCTTCGTACCGGCCGGCTCTTCGCCACACGCGGCCCACCAGCAGAGCCTGCTGAAAGTCCTCCGGCAAATACGAGGTTGCGGGTTGCGGGGTCATTTCGAAATTACCTCCAGTTTATTTAGCGTATTCATTCGAATCGCTGACGACCTCTTCCGCCTCGCCCCATTTGACGCGTCTCGACGTCTTTCCAATGCCCGGGTTGAATGAGTTGGTAGGGTCCAGCGTCCTGTAGAACGAACGCAGCGATTCGTCAGCGGCATAAAGGTGGCCAACGTTGTGCTCGGCCGGATACTTTGCGCCCCGCTCGTCGAGTAGCGCGAGAATATCGTCCTTGATCGTGTCGCAGTTTTCGCCTTTCTTCACCAGGTATTCCTGATGGAGTACGTGACAGAAGAAATGGCCGCAGTACATCTTGAATTCGATCTTGTCGTCTATATCCGCCGGCAGTCGCTCGAACCAGTCATGCGCATTTCGCGGCAACGCAATATCGAGCGCGACGATGTCCTCGACTGTCTTCGCATGGATCGACCGATAACGCACGATCGCGCCGCCGATCACGAATCGGTTCAGAAATGCGGAAGAGCCTTCCTCCGCAGTGCATTCGAGATAGTCGCCGTGTGCCGAAGGGAACCGCGTGGCCAGATACCGGCGCGCTTCGTCTATCCCCGCATCCCCCATCTTCAGCAGCAGGTGATGCTCGTACCGGTTCCGATAGTCGTTCAGCCGCCTGGGAAGATGTTCGGGCCACACGGTCGCAAAGGCTTGCAGGAAGCGATCGCTGATTGCCGACCCGATGCCCAGCTTCTCGGTCAAGCCATCCACCAGACTTTTGATCTTGAATGCCGTGGGAACGCGATGCGTGCCGAAGGCGCGAATGAACAGGAAAAGGTCCTTGCCATAGCGCTTCGCCGCATCATAGGCGCCGCGATGCATGTACTCGCCCGCAACGGGCAGACTGTCGAATTCGCGCAGAATATGGCGCCGCACCCGCTCGAGTTCGTCCGGATCGTTGGTTCCGATATAGAAGACCTGCGTCTTTTCATCGACCGGAAATGTATCGAGCCGCACCGCAAAGACCGCGATGCGCCCGGCCGACCCCGAGGCTTCGAACAAGCGGCGAGGGTCGGCGTTGAATCGGGCGGGGCTCGACGCAGCAATGTCGCGCACGTGATTGCAGTACTGATGGTCCGACGCCTGCATGGATGGCGGACTCGCCACGTCCGCCTCCGAAAACTGGCCTCGATCCAGGCGATCCAGGATTTGCTCGGGCGTGCTGCCCAACTGCACGCCAAGATGATTGACGAGTTCCAGTTCTCCAACTGCGGTGATCTGCGCGTACAGCGACAGTTGAGTGAACGCCGGCCCGCGCCGAATCAGCGATCCGCCGGAGTTGTTACATATCCCGCCGATAACCGACGCACCAATACAACTGGAACCAATCACAGAATGCGGTTCCCGCCGGATCGGTTTCAGCCTCTTCTCCAACTGGTCCAGCGTCACGCCCGGCTGTGCGATGACCTGGCTGCCTTCCTTGACCAGATCGAGTCTGCGAAGGCGCAAGGTGCTGACGATGACGACCGGGCGATCATATCCATCGGCATGCGGCGTCGAACCGCCTGTGAGCCCGGTATTGGCCGCCTGGAAGATCATGACGCAGCCCGCCCGATGACACGCTTTCAGCACCCGCCACATCTCGACCAGTGTGCCGGGCTGCACGACGACCAGCGCCTCGCCCAAGCCGTAGCGATAACCTCTGGTGAAGCGCCGCATTTCAAGCTCGCCGGTCAATACAAACCGTCTTCCGACAATCGTCTCGAACTCGTTTACGAGATTCTGCATGGTCCAGATTCGTGGTTGCTCGCCCTGCGATTGCACGCCGCCACCGGCAATCCCCCTATTACAGCGCCTTGCCGATCCGGTCCGCCATATCGACAATCCGGACTGCGATGCGTTTTTCAAGGCGCTCGTCCAACCGCCCAAGCGGCACACTCGTGCTCAGTGCGACGCGTTTGCCCAATGCGGTTACGCCGACGAACGCCGCGAAACACGCAAGACCCTCGGTCACTTCTTCGCGTTCGCGGGCAATGCCTGTGGCGCGTACTTCGGCCAGCGCTTCCAGCAGGTCGGAACGACGGGTGATCGTGCGGGCCGTGAGCGCATCCAGGCGCTGCGGCAGTATGTTGCGCAGTTCGTCGTCCGGCAGGCTCGCCAGCAGCGCCTTGCCGAGCGCACAGCAATGCGCCGGCAACCTGGCGCCCAGATCGGAGACCAATCGCACGGGGCGGGCTGCGTCCTCGCGTGCGATATACACCACCTCGATGCCGTCCAATACGGCAAGCTGCACGACCTCGTTATGCGCGGCAACGAATTTGGCCGCCTCGTGCCGGAACAGCTCCTGCAAGCGGTCATGCCTCACATAAGCACTGCCAAGCTCGAACAGCGCGACGCCGATGATGTATCCCCCGTCCCGCTTCTCGATCCACTGCCGCCGCTCCATCGAGTCGAGCAGCAAATAGAGCGTGCTACGCGAGAGCCCGGTAATCTCCGCAAGCTTCGATGTGCGTATCGGCAAGGGCGCGCCGGCAAGCGCCTTGAGGATGTCGTCGATGCGCTTGAGCGCCGGCACGTCGTACGGCGCGCTTGAGGGCCCATCCCCGGTGGTGGCAGTGGCTTTCGGCATGGCGGGTGTAAGAGGGCTATCCAACACGATGGGAATCCTCGCAATTATGTCGGACACCACTCACACCTTGTGCTCCCCATCCCGCGACCGGGGCCTCACGGCAGACCTCGACGCCAGGCAAACAACGACTGCGGAACGTCATGACCTTGCGACCTTGGCGCCTTCCTGTGGCTCGCCCCGTTCGGGTTCGGCCAGCGTTTCGAGCGCACGGTTGTGATGCAGCAGCAGCGCAGCCGCCGCGCCGACAAGACCCGCGCCTGCAAGGCAAAGCAGCCCGGCGCCGAAACCGCCCGTCGCGTCTTTGATCCAGCCCATCGCGTACGGGCCGAAGAAACCGGCGAGATTGCCGAGCGAGTTCACTGCCGCGATGCCACCTGCCGCAGCCGCGCCGGACAGGAACGCCGCGGGCAGCGTCCAGATGATCGGCAGACACCCGAAGATGCCGAAGCCGGCAATAGAAAGCGCGATCATTTTCAGCACCGGATTATCCAGCCCCGCCGCCGCCGCGATGCCCGCTGCCGCGATCACCAGCGCAATCGCGACGTGCCGCTTGCGTTCGAGGCTGCGGTCCGAATGGCGGCCCCAGTAAAGCATGGCCACAAGGCCCACGATATACGGCAGCGACGTCACGAAACCGGTCTGCAGATTCGTGAGGCCGAACGCCTTGATGATCTGCGGCAGGAAGAAGCTCAGGCCATAGTTGGTTGCGTTCGCGCCGAAATAGATCAGCGCGATGGCGAGAATACGCGGATTAAAGAGCGCCTCCACCACGCTGAACGAACGCACGGCTTCGCGATGCCTGCGCTCCTGCGCCTGGCGCGCGACGAGCCACGCGCGTTCGTCGTCGGTAAGCCAATGAGCGTCGGCAGGCTTGTCGGTCAGATAAAGCAGCACGCCAATGGAGAGAATCAGCGCGGGCGCCGCTTCGATCAGATACAACCACTGCCATCCGGCAAGCCCGCTCTTGCCATCCAGCGAGAGCAGCGCACCGGAGATCGGGCCGCCAATGACGGTGGACAACGGAATCGCCGCCATGAAGTAGCCGACCACGCGCGCCCTGTACTTCGCGGGAAACCACAGCGTCAGCAGAAAGATGATGCCCGGGAAGAAACCGGCCTCCGCCACGCCGAGCAGGATGCGCAGCGTGTAGAACACGTGCGCGTTCGACATGCCCGTCATGCGCGAGAGATGCGGAATGAACGCCATCGCGCCGGCCAGAATGCCCCACGTGAACATGATTCGCGCAATCCAGCGGCGCGCACCAAAGCGTTCGAGCAGCAGATTCGACGGAACCTCGAAGAAGAAATAGGCGATGAAGAAGATGCCCGCCCCAAAACCAAAAGCGCTCGACGACAGGTCGAGCGCCTTGTTCATTTGCAGTGCCGCAAAACCGACGTTGACGCGATCAAGGTAAGCGATGAAATAGCAAACGATCAGGAACGGGACGAGCCGTGCCGTTACGCGCGCCATGGTGCGTGCTTCGAGCTCCATCGATGTCTCCTTTTCAGGCCGGCGTCTCGCTGCCTCGCGGCTGCGGGCAACGGGCCGGACCCATTTTGATGTCGGTCTCGCGGTCAGGCGCGGGAGCCGCGCACGGCGGAAACCTGGACCGCCGTATCGTAAGAGCGCCCGCAAACGAGGTCCAACAGACTGAGGGATTTTCCAGGCGGTTGTACAAGCCGTGTTCGTCTTAAAGCCGCCGCCTCGCACCGGCCACGGCTCTTGAGCAGTATCCGTTCCTCCCGATGAAGCGCGTACCCGATGTATCAGCGCACGCTGTCGAACCACGCTACGACGTTGTTCGAACCGCCGAGCGTCGCGCCGTCGCCGTAAAGACCGGCGAGAAAGGTCGCCCGATGGCTGCCGCCCTGAACCGGAACGCCGGTCACGAACCGTCCTCCCGCTGCCAGGGCCGGGTAAACCATGCCTGGGTGAATCGCTTCGTCGGCCAGACCGTACTCGAAGCGGATGGGGCAATCGTAATTCCAGTACGTGGCGCGATTGGCCGCGAGATGCTGGAGGAACGCACTGTTTTGCGTTGCCGTGAAGCGCTCGAAAAAATCGGGGACGAGCAGGTTCGAACCCGTCGGCGTGGGCTTCGACTGATCGAAATCCAGCTTGTAGTCCGCCCAGAACTTCGTGGCGAACTCGTGAAACTCAGGCCGGACCGCGCTTTTCATCAAACCCTTCAAACCGTACTGCAGTTCGTAGCTCCCCAGCGTCACGATCATGCAAAGAGAAATCCAGTCCGGAAGCGCCGGATAGGTCGTCACGCCTTGGGGCAAAGCGAAGGTCTGCGCACCTGCCCAGAAGCGCCATGCTTCATTCAGGTCATTGAAAGGACTCGCAACGGCCGTTGCCGCAATCGGCCGAGACTGTTTGCGCAATGCCTGATGTAGCCACTGCGTATTGACCGCGCCTTGCGACCAGCCATGGAGAAACAGCTTCGATGGTGTGACGCCCAGCTTGCGCATGGCCGCCTGACCGGCCGCGAGAATATCGAGACACGTGCGAACGGTAACGTCTTTCACCGCATAGGCTTCGCCATGTCCCTCGCGAAAAGGGCCCTTGCCGACATAATCGGCCGCGATGACGGCATAGCCCTGCCCCGCGAAACGGTGCACGTTGAAGAGCGTTTCCAGGGAGTCCGCAGCATCGGTCAGTTGGCGGTCGGCATCGGCGAGTAGCGTGAGATTGGACGGCACCTGGTCGAACGAAAGAATCGTGCCGTGCTGCCACGACACCAATGGAATCTCGCCCTTTGCCCCAACAGGAAGCGCAAGAAGCCCGCTCACCTTGAGCTTCTCTCCGCTTTCGGGATTCACCGTGAAGGTGATCACGCGGTGCAGATCGACATCGAAACGCGCGCCATGCGTCTTTGCATCGAACGCGGGGAGGATGGCCGGCTTGTTGAAAAGCGGATAAGCCGCCGCCACGAGTTTGTCGAGCCGCCCGGCGCTGACGCGGCATGAGCGGTCGATACCCGATGCGCCAGCATGACCGCCGCCCGCCGCAACCGCAGGTGCATCGGTTAGCGCGATTGCCGCTACTCCGGCCGCGCCCCGTAGCAGAGTACGTCGTGGCTCGTTGACCTCCCGGTCTCTGGACGTAGCGGCCAGAATGCTTGCAATAAACGACATGTGGAAGACTCCGTGATAGCTGAAAGGCGCTTCAGAGCAGACCGCGGCGGTACTCACCCATAGTCTGCAACCGGAAAATCCTGGTCGTTAATTGCGGCGGCGATATTGAGCTATCTCAAAACGTCGGGACGTTGGGGTTTATCGATTACCTCGTTGAAGCGCGAAATTCGTCTTTTAACGCGTAGTACAGGCGCCGATAACGCGCGAGCCGATCGTCCAGCATCGCCCGTGTCGACAGGGACGGTTCGTATCGCTCGACCACTGGCGGCGCGACGCATACTGCGTCAAGGGCCTCCCCTGTGCAGGCAAGACGCGCGAGTCGTCCCGCTCCCAGCGCCGCACCCACCTCGCTGCCTTCGTGAAGATCGAGAGGAAAGCCAAGTGCCGTTGCGCAGAGCCGTCCCCACACTGCGCTGCGCGAGCCGCCGCCGATGAACGATGCACGCTCCAGCACCGTGCCGGCACCTTGCAGTGCCGCGTAACCGTCGGTCATCGCAAACGCCACGCCCTCCATCACGCTATAGGCGAAATCCGCCGCACCGTGCGACGCCGTCATGCCGAAGAACACGCCCGTCGCGTCGGCCGCGTTATGCGGCGTGCGCTCGCCATTGAGATACGGCAGGAAGATCGGTGCGGTCGCCGCATCCGCCGTGGGTGCCATTTCGACCAGTTCGGGCACGCTCGTTTTCAGCACGCGCGACAACCAGTGCAGGCTTGCCGCGGCGGAAAGAATCACGCTCATCTGATGCCATTGCCCCGGCACGCAATGACAGAACGCGTGCACGGCCTGCGCAGGGTTCGGCGCGTAACGGCCGGTAGCCGCAAACAGCACGCCCGATGTGCCGAGCGAAAGAAACGCATCGCCTGTCTTTGCCACGCCAATGCCAATCGCACTCGCTGCGTTGTCGCCCGCTCCGCCGCACACCGTCACGCGCTCGCTGAGCCCCCATTCACGCCGCAAATCGTCGCGCAACGGCGCACCCGGCTCGCTGCCTTCAACGAGCCGCGGCATGTTCTCCCGTGTCAGGCCCGTGGCCTCCAGCATGCGTTCGGACCAGTCCCGTTTGCCGACGTCGAGCCACAGGGTGCCCGACGCATCGGACATCTCGGAGACGAACTCGCCCGTCAAGCGCCACGCAACGTAGTCCTTCGGCAGCAGGACTTTCTGCACGGAGGCGAATACGGCCGGCTCGTACTTCGAGAGCCACAGCAGCTTGGGGGCAGTGAAGCCGGGCATCGCCAGATTGCCCGTAATCGCACGCGAGTCGGGCACGAGTGTTTCCAGTTCGACACACTCTGCATAGGCACGCGTGTCGTTCCAGAGAATGGCGGGGCGCAGCACGTTTCCACCGCGGTCGAGCAGCGTCGCACCGTGCATCTGCCCTGAAAGGCCGATACCGCGTAACCGGGCAAATGCGTGAGGCTGTGCCGCGCGAATCGCATCGATGGCATCGAGGGTGGCCTGCCACCAGTCCTGCGGGCTTTGCTCCGACCAGTGAGGATGAGGACGATCGACGCGCAGTGCAATGCCGGCGCTCGCCACGACGTTGGAGGAATCGTCTGTCAGAACTGCTTTGACTTCCGAAGTACCGAGATCAATGCCGATATAACTCAAAGTTCGATCCTGTTGAAAGGCGGGCAGGGTTAGCGGAGATTGCCCGCTACGCGTTGCGAGACGTTTTCAGGCTGCCGCTTTCTGTGCGTGCGCCGACGGTTCGTTGAGCCGGTGCAGTGCGCGAAACTTCGATGGCGGTATGCCTTTCTGCGCCAGAAATTGCCGATTGAAATTCGACACGTTGTTGAAGCCCACGCGGTAGCAGATGTCCGTCACGCCGAGGCTCGTGCACATGAGCAGCTCGCACGCCTCGTTCAGGCGCAGCCGGTTCTGGTACTGCACAAAGGTGCAGCCGGTATGTCGCTTGAAAAACCGCGTGAACGTGCTGATGCTCATGCCGGACAGTTCTGCGACGTCGATCTCGCGCAGATTGCCCGCGAGGTTCTGGCGTATGTAGGAGAGCACCTGATTGATCGTCGACGACATGTAACGCTGCGCGTTGACGTCGTACGCCGGCCCCGCCAGCGCTTTTCTATCCGCGCAGTGTGTGAGTTCGTCGAGAATCGTCATGAGCAGCGCCACGCGGCGTGCGCCGTGCGCATCGCAAAGCGCTTCGATCAGCGGCGCGATGGAAAGACCGAGACGATCGGGAAACTGGATGCCACGCGAGGCGTCGTCGATGAGCGCAAGCACCGGGCCCAGTTCCGCGAACGCCGACACCATGCGTTGCACCGCGTCGCGAGAGAACTGCAGCACCAGGTCACGCGACGGCACGGTTATCTCGTTGCCGCCGTCGCTCACCCAGTTGTGCGGCAGGTTCGGACCCGTCAACACGAGATTGCCCGGCGCGAAGTCGCCGATATAGTCGCCGACGAAACACTTGCCCGACGATTCGCGAATGACGTGAATCTCGTACTCCGGATGGAAATGCCATTTCGCGACCCTGTGCGGATAGTCGTGCACCCACGCACGGAACGATTCGTCCTGCCGGGTATGAACGAGTTCGAGATCCGGATTCATGCGTCGTCTCCTTCACATGTCGCTACGCGGCGCTCCTCCTGGCGTTGCTACTGCACACCCAGCGTGGGCGCCGCGTGATGGGTGGCGTTAGGGGTGGCGTGGCCGTATTGTCGGCCTGCGGAATCGTACTGCAGATCGAGCGAGAGGTTTTCGCCGCTCTTCGCGTCGAACACGTGCAGGTCTTGTACCTCGAACTCGAGCATTACGTTTGCATCAGGCGCTGGCACGCTGGTGGATGGAATCAGCGCGGCTACCCGCTCGCCCGAGCAATCCACCGTGACAAGCGCTTCTGCGCCCAGCATCTCGACCAGTTCTACCGTGCCATGCAACGCCAGCGTTTCGTTCGCGCGTGGCGCCGTTCTGACGCGCACGTAGTTCGGCCGGATCGCGAGCTTCACCGCCTGCCCATCGGATAGGCTGTTGAAGCGTTGACCGTGCAATTCCCAGCGTTCGCTCTTCGCTCGCACCGCAACGACGTCCCCGCTGTGCTCCACCACGCCATCCAGAAAGTTCATGGCGGGCGTACCAATAAAGCCTGCCGCAAACGACGTGCGAGGGTACCGGTACAGTTCCGTCGGCGTACCTTGCTGTTCGATGCGGCCGCCGCGCATCAGGATCACGCGATCGGCAAGCGTCATTGCTTCGAGTTGGTCGTGCGTCACGTAGACGGTCGTCGTCTTCAGACGTTGATGCAGGCGTTTGATGTCGGTGCGCAACTGCGCCCGCAGTTGCGCGTCCAGATTCGAAAGCGGTTCGTCGAAGAGGAACACGGCAGGTGTCTTGATCATCGCCCGCGCAATGGCCGCGCGCTGCTGCTGGCCGCCAGACATCGCCCGCGGCTTGCGCTCGAGCAGTGCGTCGAGGTTGAGCATGGCGGCCACCTCGCGCACACGCCGGTCGATTTCGTCTTTCGGCGTCTTGAGCCGCCGCAGACCGAACGCGATGTTGTCGTACACGTTCATGTGCGGATAGAGCGCGTAGTTCTGAAACACCATTGCGACGTTGCGCTCGCGCGCGGGCACCTGGTTCACCACCGCGCCACCTATCAGCAGGTCGCCGCCGGTGATCTCTTCAAGCCCAGCGATCATCCTCAGCATGGTGGATTTCCCGCAACCCGACGGACCCAGCAGTACGACGAACTCGCCCTCGTCGATATGCAGGTCGAGCGGATGCAGCACGGGCGCCCCGCTGTCGTACTGCTTGGTCAGCCCCTTGCAGACGATATTGGCCATGGCTCAATCCATCTCGATCTGGATCTTGACGTCTTCGGGGCGTCCGGCCGCAGCTTCCTCGAACGCCTTCACGCCCTGCGAGAACGCGAACTTGCGCGAGATGAACGGCTTCACGTCAATCGCCCCCGAGCTGATCAGTGCAAGCGCCCGCGGGAAGATATTGGCATAACGAAATACTGACTCGAGCCGCACTTCCCTGGCCTGCATTGCGACGACGTCGAGCGCAACGGGCTTGGCCGGCATGCCTACGAGTACCGCACAACCACCGGGGCACACAAGATCGAGCAGCGTTTCGAACACGGCGGCGTTGCCCGATGCTTCGAACACGACGTCGGCGCCCCAGCCCTGCGTGACCTGCCGTACCACGTCGGGCAGCGACTGTTCGGCGGCGTGCACGGTGACCACTGCAGGATGATTTGCGAAATGCGCGAGTTTCTCCTTCACCACGTCGGCGAGAATCACGCGTGATGCGCCGCCTGCAAGCGCCGCGAGTGTGGTCATCGCGCCGATAGTGCCGGCGCCGATCACGACTGCCACGTCGCCGGGCTTCATGGCCGCCTTCTTGGCGGCCTGCAGGCCGATGGAAAGCGGCTCGACGATCGCGCCTTCTGCGAACGTCACGTTATCGGGCAGGCGATACGTGAAAGCCGCCGGGTGCACCACATACGGCGTGAGGCAACCGTGAATGGGTGGCGTGGCCCAGAAGCGCACAGCGGGGTCGAGATTGTAGAGGCCGCGCATCGTGGCCGGCGAATCGAACTGCGGAATACCGGGCTCCATGCAGACGCGGTCGCCCACGTTCAGGTGACTCACCTCCGCGCCCACTTCCACCACGGTGCCCGAAGCCTCATGCCCGAGCACCATCGGCTGCTCCACCGTGAACGGCCCGATACGGCCGTGCGTGAAGTAGTGAACGTCGCTCCCGCAGACACCAACGGTGTGGATACGAATCTTGACGTCGCGCGGCCCGACCGCCAGCGGCAGGTCGATGTCGCGCAGGCTCAGGCGGCGTGCTTCTTCGAGTACAAGGGCCTTCATCAGAGCATTCTCCTTACTTTCCTTTCAGCATTGAGTTCAACAGGCGGCTCAGCACGCCCACGAAAATGATGGGCGGGATGGCCAGCAACACCGTTGAGGCATTAATGACGCCCCAAGGCACCTCTTGCCCCAGCGACGTGAAAGCGGACGCCACGACAGGTAGCGTCGCGCTGCGCGAAGACGTGAGCGCAAGCGCAATCATCAGTTCGTTCCAGACCAGTACGAAACTAAACACGATGCCGCCCATTAGCGTGCTGCCGCAGGTAGGCAGCGCAATGCGCCAGAACACGGCGTAGGGACCGTAGCCGTCCAGCGTCGCGGCCTCCTCGATCTCGCGCGGCATGCGCTGGAACACGGGAATCGAAAGCCATGTGATAGTCGAAAGCGTGGTCAGCAGATACGTCACGATCATGGAGAGCCGCGTGTCGTAGAGCCCCAGGTCGATCCAGATCGCGATGAGCGGAATCGCCACCGCAACAGGCGGCAAAAAGCGCAGCGACAGCAGGAAGAACTGGATGTCGCGCTTGGCCGGCACATGAAAGCGCGCAATCACGTAGGCCGCCGGCACGCCGAGCGCGGTCCCCAGCACGACGGCCGTCCCCACGATCAACGCGCTGTTTTGCAGCGCAACGAGCACTTCAGGGCTCGAGATGACCTGACGGTAGTTGCTGAGCGTCGGCGTGAAGATGAAACGCGGCGTGGGTGTGACGATGTCGAGCAAATGCTTGAGCGAGTTGAGCACTGCCCAGAAGAGCGGAAATGCCGCTACCAGCACGAGCGCGGCGCCAAACAGCAAGACCGTGCTGCGGGATATCAGTCTTCCCATTTGTTCACCCGCTTCCAGATCAAGGTAAAGATGAGGGTCGTCGCGATCATCATCAGGACTGCCATGCTCGACGCGTACGAAACTTTTCCGGAAAGGCCGATTCCTTGCGAATAGGCATACATGTCCAGCGTTTCGGTGGAAACGCCGGGGCCGCCTTTGGTCATCACGTAGATCAGGTCGAACGAACGCAACGACTCGACCATCTTGATGAAGACGAGGCTCATGATGGGCGCTCTGAGCATGGGTAGCGCAATCCACGCGTAGACCTGCCAGGTCTTCGCATAGTCGAGCCGCGCGGCCTCAAGCGGCTCGGGCGGCAGCGTCTCCAGCAGCTTCAGCACCACCACGGCAAAGAACAGGCCCCATTGCCAGATGTCGACCAGCGCAACAGCGTAGAGCGCCACGGCCGGGTCGGACAGGAACGCCGTATTGGGCACGCCGACCACACCGAGCAGCCAGCTCAGAATGCCGCTCAACGGCGAATACATGAACTTCCAGATGAACGCAGCCGAAACGCGGGGCAGCAGAACCGGCACAATCAGCAGGACACCGATCAGGTTGCGCATGCGCCCATGCACGTTCTCGAACAGGTAGACAGCGATCACGACACCCACCGCGACGGCGCCTAACACCGTGACGATCTCCCAGATCGCGGAGACCTCGATGGAATTGATGAAGCGCCGATCTGTTGCGAGACGCAGGAAATTGCGAAACCAGACGTACTCGCTATCCGGGTACCGCAGCACACGGTTCTTGAGCGCGAGATTGATGGCCGCCACCGTGGGTACGAGACCCAGCACCGCCATCACGACGAGCGGCGGCACGAGAAACACGAACGGAAGACTGGTCTTGCCGCGATTGAACATTGCCTGCTCCAGCGTGCATCGGGACAGGGCACGTTGCCGTGCCCCGGGGACAGGTCACTTGCGCCCGTGTTCCATCGCATCCTGGGCGTACTGCACGGCGTCGTTCAACGCGCCCTGGATGTCTTTCTGCGTACCAGTGAAGACCTCTTCGAGCGCGACGCCCAGGTTGTCGCCGATATCAGGCCACTGCGGCGTGCGCCAGAACGTGACCTGAGAGACAGGACCGGTATCTTTCAGGCCGGCCAGAATCTGCGGCTTCACGTGCTTCTGAAAGTAGTCGCTCTGAATCGTGCTCGTGCGGTTGTAGTCGCTGAACACGTTCGCGCGCAGGCGCGCCTGCTCCTGTTCCTTGCTCGTTGCCCACGCGATAAATTTGCCCGCCGCCTGGCGCGTGCACTCGTCCTTCGCACCCACTGCGGAGATGGCGAGACCGTGCCCATAGGCCGCCGAGGGCAGCGGTGCAGGCGGTCGTGCGTAACCCACCTTGTCCACGACGCTCGACTTGGTCGGGTCTTCCATCCAGTCCGCAAATGGCGTGGATTCGATCATGAACGCCACCTTGCCGGAACGGAACGCTTCGAGCGCGTTGCTCCAGTCATACGTGGTCGAACCGGGCGGCGCGTAGCGGAACAGATCGGTATAGAGCTGTGTCGCCTTCACGACAGCCGGCGAGTTGAAGTCGGCCTGGCCCGACTTGTCTGTCCACGTACCGCCTTCACCCAACATGAACGGCGCCCAGCGCCAGACGTTCATGCCTGAACCGCGCTGGCCGCGCGCCACCCACCCGTATAGATTCGGCGGTGCGTTGAGCTTTTTGATGTCCGCAACGAGTTCGTCGAGCGTGCGCGGCACGGGCATGTGGGCCTTCTCGAGCAGGTCGCGGCGATAGAACAGGAAATCCGAACCACCGATCAGGGGTGCGAAATACGCCACATTCTTGTAGCTTGCCACCGCACGACGCGCCGGAAGAAAGTCGTCGTAGTCGGCTTCCTTCGGGTAGTACTTGAGCAGCGGAACGATCCAGCCCGCCTGCGCAAACTCCGAGACGTTGGCTTCGTCCACGTAATAGATCTGGTACGAACCCGCGCCTGTCGAAGCATCGAGCCGCGATTTTGCGCGCCGGTCGCTTTCACCGAAATAGCTGATCTCGATCTTCGTGCCGCTCTTCTTTTCATAGTCCGGCAGCGACTTCTCCATCACCGCCAGGCCTAGCGTTTTCTGTCCCAAGACCTTCAGTACAGGCACATTGCACGATTGCGCGAACGATATGACCGGCACGGTCGCGCCGATGAGCGCACACAGTGCGCTATGGTGGAATCTGTTCACAGCTGTCTCCTGGAATCTTGATTGGAATTCTCGTTATCAGCCGGACCTCCATGCATCCCAGCGGATAGCGTGTGCACAGTACCACCCGCGTTATCGCGTCAGCCACGCCAAAGCGGCGCCGCCATCGATACTTTTTTCTCAATGTTTGTGTGCGGTGCGGAAATTTGTATTACCGGAAAAGACCGGCCCGGCGGCCGGTCCGTACGCCCGATGGGGCGCGTGAGGTCACACCGAAAGGTAGTCGGCCAGCCGAACAAGCATTGCGTCGCAAGCGTGCAGTTGCTCGACGCTCACGAATTCATCGGGCTTATGCCCCTGATCCATACTGCCCGGCCCACATACGACCGTTGGAATTCCAGCTTGCTCGAACAAGCCGCCTTCGGTGCCGAACGCGACCGTGCCGAATTCTGTCGAGCCCGAAAGCAGTGCGACCAGGCGCGCTGCCTCGCTCTGCGGCGACGTCGCCAATCCTGGATAGGCTGAAAGCGATTGAAGGGTAATGTCGGTATCCGGCTTCACGGCGCGCATCTTCGGCAGCAGTTCGGATTCGGCGTACCGCTGCAATCGATGCGCAACCGTGTCGGCATCGAAGCCCGGCAACGCTCGCACTTCGAAGTCGAACTCGCATTCGGCGGGCACGATGTTGAGCGCCCGTCCACCCCGGATAACGCCCGTTTGCACGGTCGAGTACGGTGGATCGAATCGTTCGTCGTGATGCTCGGGCTGCGCGAGTGCCTGTCCGATTTCTTCGAGATGATTGATCAGACGTGCCGCATACTGAATCGCGTTCACGCCGTACGGTGCGTAGGCGGAATGGCACGCCGCACCCTTCACACAACAACGCATGGCGAGCTTGCCTTTGTGTCCCAGCACGGGCTTCAACTCAGTCGGCTCGCCGATCAGACACAGCACCGGCTTATATTCACGCCGTGCAAGTTCGTCCAGCATCGGCCGAACGCCCAGGCATCCCACCTCTTCGTCGTACGAGAACGCGAGATGCACGGGCATCCGCAGATCGCGTTCAATGAACATAGGCACCGCCGCGAGCACCGATGCCAGAAAGCCCTTCATATCCGCGGTGCCGCGTCCATACAGGCGGCCCTCCTTTTCGACGAGACGGAAGGGATCGACGGTCCACGCCTGCCCCTCCACGGGCACCACGTCCGTATGACCCGACAGCGCGATGCCGCCGCGATCCGGCGGCCCGATCGTCGCGAAGAGATTCGCCTTGGTGCGCGCGTCGTTGTAAAACAGTTCGCATTCGACGCCATGTTGTGCGAGAAAGTCGCGAACGAATCCGACCAGCGCGAGATTGGAGTCACGGCTAACTGTCGCGTAGCTCACCAGCTTTTCGAGCAGCGAGCGACTCGACACCTCATTCATCGCCTGGTACTCCGTAGCTGGGTGCGGTGGTCGGATTCAGGGCGCGTATGACGTAGTCTTGCATCTGTGGCTTATATGCGGCCCACAGGCTGCCGAGCTGGCCAATGGGATCGTTGTCGACCCAATCGACCCGCAGATCTACGAGCGGCCAGCTCAAGTTGCTGACGATCTTCAACGCCGCCGAATGGACAGGGCCGGCTTCACCGCCTGCGGCCATAGCCGCCTGCATCGCTGCGAGCAGACGGTCAGCGAGCATGCCCTGCGCGTTGGAAAACGCAACCGGCATCGCCTCGATAACGTGAACGCCAGCAAGCATGTTGCCCGCCGCGACGCATTGTTCGCCTGCGAGCGCGTGATACGTTCCAAGTGCTTCCTTGCCGCTGAAGAATGCGGTTTGACCCCGTGCATCGATAACCGTCACCTGGCGATACTCGCGCCATTCATCTGCATCGAGCGCCTGTTTCAAGGCCTGCGATGGCTCGATCTTCTTGCTGTCAAGAAGGTCGAGAACGCGCGGCCCAAGCGCGGGCAACGTAACGTTCTGCGTCGCGACCGCACCCACGCCCGCACGCAGCCACGGACAACGTGCGCCCACTGCAATGCTCGACGAACTGATCGCAATACCCAGTTGCCCCGTCTTCTCGCAACGTCCGACGATAGAAAAAGTCATGCGCCCTCCTTTATGCCTTCGGCGGCGTCCAACCATCCGGAATGACGGCGATGACGTCGATTTCCATCAGCCATTGCGGCTGGCCCAGTGCGACGACGGTGAGACCGGTCGAAATCGGGAACACGCCTTTCAACCATTTGCCGACTTCCCGATAGACCGGCTCGCGATAGCGCACGTCGGTCAGATACGTCGTCGTCTTGACGATGTGCGACAGGTCGCCGCCCGCCTCTTCCAGCAATTGCTTCACGTTCTTCATGGCCTGCTCGGCCTGCGCGCGCGCATCGCCCAGGCCCACGAGATTGCCGTCGAAATCGGTGCCCACCTGGCCGCGGACATAAACGGTATTGCCCGCACGCACAGCCTGGCAAAGATCGTTGTCGAGCGTTTGGTTTGGGTACGTATCCTTCGTGTTGAACATGCGGATGCGGGTATGCGTCGGTTGGCTCATCGATTCACCTTCGTTGTCTTGGGGATCTGCCTGGGGGGCTGCCTGATTCTCGTATCACGCGGTTGCTTGAACCTTCTGCTCAAGCTGTTCGTTCCTCACCTGCGATTCCGGCCCGTCGTAATACGTCTGATACTTGCGCTGCATGACGATGTGGTCCGCAATATGCCTCGCGTCATGCCACACGCCCCAGATGAACGCTGAACCGCGTCGCGACAGCCACGGCAAGCCGAGAAAGTACACGCCCGGCTCTTTCGATACGCCACGCTGGTGCCTGGGCTTGCCCTTCTCATCGAACGTATCGACTTGCAGCCATCCGAAGTCGGTTGCAAAGCCTGTCGCCCAGATGATCGACGTCACGCCCGCTTGCGCAAGATCGAGTTTCAGCAGGGGACGGGTCATGCATTCGGGGTCCGGCGGGATGATGCGCGCTTCGGGTTCATCGGGAAGATGAAGACCGTTGCGCACGACGTAGGCGTCCGCGGCATCGAGCAGCGACAAATAGTTTTCGTCGCCGCGTGCAATGTTTTCGGCGAGATCGGCGTTGAAATGCGCGACGTTGCCCTCGAATGATGTCGTCAGACCGACCAGCGTGATGCCCTGATGTGCCAGCCGGCGAAAATCCACGGTTTGCCCGCCACGCGCACCGCTCACGGCGATGGTCACGTGCTCGCGCCCCGGCTTCATGACCTCGGTATCCCATTCGCCAAGCACGCCAAGCCACCAGCAGAAGTCGCGTCCGCGATACGCGCGCGGCGGCCGGTCGTGCGCACCCACCGACAGAAACACGCGCTTGCCGGCGCGCTGCAATTCATCGGCGATCTGAACGCCCGACGATCCCGCGCCCACGACGAGAACACCGCCTTCGGGCAATTGCTGCGGGTTGCGATAGTCGGCGGAATGAATTTGCAGAAGCGCTGCTTCTTGCGGCGCGATGGGCGGAATCACCGGCTTCTGAAACGGCCCCGTGGCGACCACCACGCGCCTCGCTTCAATCACGCCGTCCGACGTGTCGATGGTAAAACCCGGCCGCCCGTTGTTGCGCACGACCTGCTTCACTTCCACGCCGGTGCGAATCGGCGCATCGAATTTTTTGGCATAAGCAACGAAATAGTCCGCCACTTCTTCCTTGGGCGCAAAGCCATCGGGCGCTGTCTCGGCGAACTCCATATTGGGGAAGCGGTCGTGCCACGCCGGACCGTTGGCAACGAGCGAATCCCATCGCGCCGTGCGCCAGCGCTCCGCAATGCGCGCGCGTTCCAGCACGAGATGCGGCACGCCGTGCCGGCTCAAATGTTCGCTCATGGCGACGCCGGCCTGGCCTGCGCCGACTACCAGCGTATCGATCGATATTGTTTCCACTGTCATGGCTATGTCCTTCCGGGAGGCCGAATGTCGTCGTCGGAATCTACGCGCCGGGGAAGGATCGACAAAATATTTTCAAAAAATGCATGGCATCGGAATTTCCTATGCAAGCTTTTTTGTCGACGCCACAATGCGCCGCATTCGAGCCCTGAACCGTGGAGCGCCGTCGATGGAAAACCTTCCGTTACGCTACTCGCTGCGCCAGTTGCGGTACTTCGTGGTGACCGCGGAAACCTTGTCCTTCACCGCCGCGGCCAAGGAACTGCATATTTCGCAGCCTTCCGTTTCGACCGCTTTGGCGGATCTCGAAGTGTCTTTCGGCGTGCAGCTTTTTATCCGGCACCACGCAAGCGGTCTGTCGCTTACGCAAGCGGGGCGTGATCTGCTGGGCCAGGCGCGCAACCTGCTCAAGATCGCCGAAGAACTGCAGATGGCCGCCAAGGAGATGGATGGCGGCATGACGGGCGCCATTGCGCTCGGTTGCCTCGTGTCGCTTGCGCCGCCTTTGATGCCGGGACTCATCAGCCGCTTTACGGAAGCTCATGCAGGCATTTCATTTCGCACCGTGGAGGAGCACCAGGATGCCCTGCTGCGTGGCCTGCACGACGGCTCGCTCGATATAGCGCTGACCTATAGTCTCGATCTGACCGAAGACATCGCCTTCACGCCGCTGCTTTCCCTGCCGCCCTACGCGATCCTGCCGCGCACCCATCGCCTCGCGCGTGCACGCAAGATTTCGCTGGCCGATCTCTTGCACGAGCCCTACGTAATGCTCGATCTGCCGCATAGTCGCGAATATTTCGCCGCGCTTTTCGATGCTGTGGGCAGCCGCCCCGTGCCCGCGTTCCGCTCGTCGCAACCGGAAGTGGTGCGCGGCATGGTAGCCAACGGGCTCGGCTACAGCCTGTTGAACTTCCCGCTCAAGTCCACTCGCACCGTGGACGGCGAGGAATTCGTCATCAAGCGCTTCAAAGACAACGTCAACGCGACGACGCTCGGCATCGCGCAATCGCGCACCATGAAGCCACGGCAAGTGGTACATCGCTTTGCATCGTTCTGCGAGAACTACATTCGGCGGCTGCACCTCGACCCTTGAAGGCCGTTGCATAGCCAAAAGCTTTGCCTTGTATCCAAAAACAATATTTTGACTGGCATATTGGCTTGATAGATTCCGTCCATGTCGAGCGCGTTGCGTCAAGCGCTTGTTTCGAAAGGCATGCAAGGAATACGTCATGGACAACGCGGCACTGAACAAGCTGATCAATGCCCTGCGCGACGGATGCGATCGCCCGTTCAGCGATGCTCGCTCCATGCCGCCCGGTGTCTATACGTCGGCCGATTTTCTGGCGCTAGAAGAGCAGCACATCTTCGGGCGCGAATGGCAATGTCTGGGGCGCGCAAGCGCCCTCAAGGCGCCTGGTGATTACCTGACGGCGCGAATCGGCGCACAACCGGTCGTCGTCCTGCGCGACGAGCACATGCAGCTCAAAGCGATGTCCAATGTGTGCCTGCATCGCATGTCGGTACTGCTCGAAGGGCGCGGCAACGTGCGTCGCGTCATCTGTCCTTATCACGGGTGGAACTACGCGTTCGACGGCGCGTTGAAGGGCGCGCCCATGATGGACCGCCAGGAAGGCTTCTGCAAAGAGCACTACAGACTGCCCGCGGTGCGCTGCGAGGAATGGCAGGGCTGGATCTACGTGACGCTCGATGCCGCGGCGCCTTCGGTGCGCGAGCACCTCGCCGGGCTGACTACGCTGATCGAGCCGTACGGCATGAGCGATTACGTCGAGACGTTCTATGAAGAACACGTGTGGGACACGAACTGGAAGATCCTCGCGGAAAACTTCATGGAAAGCTATCACCTGCCGATGCTGCATCGCGCCACGGTCGGTCCGCATTCGAAGCTCGAAGAAATGGAATGCCCGCCCGGTCAGGCAGCCTTCAACTATCACTGGATCACGAAAGAGGCATCGCTGCCCATTGGCAATGCACACCCCGACAACACGCGCCTGACGGGCCCCTGGCGCAAGACCACGGCTTTGCTCGCGATTTATCCGACGCATCTCGTCACGCTGACGCCAGGCTATTTCTGGTATCTCGCGCTCCAGCCACAAGGTGTCGGGCAGGTTCACATCCGCTTCGGCGGCGGCCTCGCGCCCGAATTTATCTCGGATACCGAAGCGAATACGCACATGATCACGCTTAAGAAGCTGCTCGACGACGTCAATGCCGAAGACAGACGCGGTGTAGAAGCCGTGTTTCGCGGCGTGCACGCGCCGCTCGCGAAGCCGGGGCACCTCAGCCATCTCGAACGCCCTAACTATGACTTCGCACGCTATCTCGCGGGCAAGCTGCAATCGCATTAAGAAAGACAGGACGCCATCACGATGTCAAACCCTTCCTTCATTTCGTTCTCGGGCGTGAGCAAATCGTACGATGGCGCGAACTATGTCGTCGATGATCTGAACCTCGACGTGCGCAAGGGAGAATTCCTGTCGCTGCTGGGGCCATCGGGCTCGGGCAAGACGACCACGCTGATGATGCTTGCCGGCTTCGAATCGCCTACGCAAGGCGAGATCCGACTGGATGGCAAGCGGCTGGACGACAAGCCGCCGCATCAGCGCGACATCGGCATGGTGTTTCAGAACTACGCGCTGTTTCCGCATCTGACCATCGCCGAGAACGTGGCGTTTCCGCTTTCCGTTCGGCGCGTGAGCCGCGCGGAACAAAAAACACGCGTCAAGCGCGCGCTCGACATGATCGAGTTGCCGCATCTCGCCAATCGCCGGCCTGCGCAGCTTTCAGGTGGACAGCAACAACGCGTCGCACTCGCCCGGGCGCTCGTGTTCGAACCGAGCGTGGTACTGATGGACGAGCCACTCGGCGCGCTCGACAAGCGTCTGCGCGAAACGATGCAATACGAAATCATGCGCCTGCATCGCGAGTTGTCGCTGACGATCGTCTATGTCACGCACGATCAAGCCGAAGCATTGACGATGTCCGATCGTGTTGCCGTTTTCTCCGATGGTCGCATTCAACAAGCGGCAACGCCCAGCGAACTCTACGAGAACGCGCAGAATGCGTTCGTCGCGAACTTCGTGGGCGAGAACAACGGTTTGGCGGGACGCGTCGTGAGTTGCGACGACAACTGGGCCACGCTTGCGCTCTCCGACGGCAGCATCATTCGCGGACGATGCGAGCGCGGCCTGCGCGTTGGCGACGAAGCCATGCTTGCGCTGCGCCCCGAACGCGCGCACATCCCGGCCGTGGAAGGCTCGCATGCGGATGAACATAACAACATCGTGCGCGCTCGCGTCGAAGAACTCGTGTATTGCGGCGATCATCACCGCGTGCATCTGACGCTTGGCGCGAGCGATTCCATCGTCGTGAAGGTGCCTAATACGCAGCGCCACACTTTGCCGGCTTCCGGGGACACCATCGAAGTCGCATGGCGCCACGACGACTGCAAGATTCTCGCAACGAGCACGCCCGCGCGTGCGCCCGCCATCCGTTCTCCCGCCACTCCCTCACCTTCCCTCATCACGACCGCACCCGCAGGAGCCAACTGACATGCGCACCCGACTCAAAGCACAATGCGCCGCACTTGCCGTACTCGCATTTTCCACCGTGACCACGCAGGCTGCAGAAACGCTGAACGTTGTCACATTCGGCGGCGCATTCGAAGCCGCAGCCAAAAAGGCGTGGATGGATCCGTTCACCCAATCCACCGGCACGCAGTTCTCGCTCGAATCGTATGACGGCGGCCTCGCGAAGCTGTCCGCAATGGAGCAGGCGAAGAACACGACGTGGGACCTGATCGATCTGGAAACCAACGACGCGATCACCGCCTGCGACGAGGGGCTGCTCAAGAAGTTCGACAAGAAATCGCTCGGCAAGACCAGCGACTTCATTCCGGGCTCCATCAGCGATTGCGCGGTTGCCAGCATGGTGTGGTCCACGGTCTATGCCTACGACACAAGCAAGCTGAAAACCCCACCGACCACCGTCAACGACTTCTTCGACGTGCAGAAATTCCCCGGCAAGCGCGGTTTGCGCAAGTCGCCGAAGGTGGCGATGGAATGGGCACTGATTGCCGATGGCGTGGCGCCCAAGGATGTCTATAAGGTGCTCGGCACGCCCGCTGGCGTTGATCGCGCCTTCAAGAAGCTCGACACCATCAAGAAAGACATCGTGTGGTGGGAGTCGGGCGCGCAGGCGCCGCAGCTACTCGCCGACGGCGCGGTCGTCATGGTGCAAGCCTATAACGGTCGCATCGACGGCGCAGTGAAGAACGACCACAAGCCGTTCAAGACGGTCTGGGATGCGCAGGTCTATGACTTCGAATGGTGGGGCATTCCGAATGGCGCGAAGCACGCGGATACGGCGGCGAAATTCATCGTTTCGCAGGCTCAACCCAAGGCGTCCGCAGATTTGGCGAAGTACATCGCTTATGCACCGCCTCGCAAAGACGCGGTAGCGCTGGTGGACAAGCAGCGACTCGCCGACATGCCGACCGCGCCGGAAAACTTCAAGCGCGCGGTACAGATCAACGCAAACTTCTGGGCCGATAACGCCGACGCGATCAACAAGCGTTTCCAGGTCTGGCTGACTCAATAAGACCCAAGCAATAAGACTCAAGCAAGGCGAGATGACGAACATGCCCGCATCGATACACGCTTCGATCACCGATTCTCGAACGAGAGCCGATGGACGTGCGTCCTATAACAAGGCGCAACGGCGCGCATCGGTGCGGGCGCTTCTACTCGCATTGCCGCTGATCGTATTTCTCCTCTCGACATTCATCGCCCCGATTCTGCTGCTGCTTTCACGCAGCGTGCAGAACCACGAACTCGCCGACAGCATGCCTGCGCTCACGCGTGCATTGAATGCGTGGGACGGCCACGGCGTGCCCGACGAGCACATCTTCGCGCTGCTTGCAGCCGGTTTGAAAGAAGCGCAGGAAAACGAACAGCTCGGCACGGTCGCGCGGCGGCTGAACTTCGCGCTGCCCGAGTTTCGCAGCTTGTTGATGCGCACTGCCCGCAACGTTCACGACGATACGCCGCCCGCGTGGAAACCCGCGCTGATCGAGATCGACGAACGCTGGAATTCGCCTGAAATATGGCGCTTGCTGAAGCGGGCCGCCGAATCCCCGACGCCCGACTATCTGCTTGCCGCCGTCGATGCACAGGTCACGCCGCAGGGCTCGATCGCATCGATGCCCGCCAATGCGTCCGTCTATCGGGAAGCCTTCGGACGCACGATAGGGATCAGCGCAACCGTTACGCTGTTCTGCCTCGTGCTCGGCTATCCGGTGGCATGGCTGCTCGCAAATCTTCCCGCAAAAAGCAGCAACCGTTTGATGCTTCTCGTCATCGTCCCGTTCTGGACGTCACTGCTCGTGCGCACGACAGCATGGTACGTGTTGCTGCAACCCGGCGGTGTGGTCAACGGCGTGCTGTCCGGACTCGGCATTGCATCGCATCCCATCCCGCTCGTCTTCAATCGCACGGGCGTGTTGATCGGCATGACCCATGTGCTATTGCCTTACATGATTCTCGCCATTTATTCCGTGATGAAGAGCGTGCCGCCTGTTTATGTGCGCGCCGCGAAGTCACTCGGTGCACATCCGTTCACGGCGTTCGTGAGGGTTTATATGCCGCAGACGCTGCCTGGCGTCGGTGCGGGATGCTTCCTCGTCTTCGTCCTCGCGCTCGGCTACTACATCACACCCGCACTGCTCGGCGGTGCCGGGGACGAGATGATCAGCCAGCTCATCGCCACTCAAACCAACACGCAGCTCAATTGGGGACTCGCGGGTGCGCTGTCGGCCTATCTCGTGATCTTTACGGCAATTTTCTATTTCCTGTTCAACCGTATCGTCGGCATCGACCGCTTGCGGTTCGGTTGATCGAGGCCACTCCGCCTGGAAGGAAAACTCATGCAAGACAAACGCAATACGGTGCTGACGGAGCGCATGGCCGCACGCTGGGTGCGCGTGCACTCCGCGATCGTGCTGTTCTTTCTGGTCGCGCCGATTCTCGCCATCATCCCGCTCTCGTTCAACTCGGGCTCGTACTTCTCCTATCCACTGCAGGGTTTTTCGTTCCGCTGGTACGAACAGGCCCTGACGAGCGCGGACTGGCAACGCGCGTTGCTAAACAGCATTGGCATTGGCGCAGCTTCCACGTTGATCGCGACATGCCTCGGCACGCTCGCCGCGTTGGGCCTGTCGCGTTCGCAATTCCCGTTGCGCGCGGTCATCATGCCCATCGTCATATCGCCAATGATCGTGCCGATTGTCGTCGTTGCTTCGGGGTTCTACCTGATCTTCGCGCCGCTAGGGCTCGTCAATTCCTATCCAGGGGTCGTGCTCGCGCATGCGGCGCTCGGCACGCCGTTTGTCGTCATCACGGTGACGGCCTCGTTGCTTTCGTTCGATCAAAGCCTGCTGCGTGCCGCGTCCGGTCTTGGCGCAGCACCGTGGACCGCGTTTCGTCGCGTCACCTTGCCGCTCATTACGCCCGCTGTGGCAACGGGCAGTGTGTTCGCTTTCGCCACCTCGTTCGATGAAGTCATCGTGATTCTTTTCATTGGCGGCCCGGAACAAAAGACTGTTCCTCGCCAGATGTGGAGCGGCATTCGCGATTCAATCGATCCGTCCATTCTAGCCGTGGCAACCATGCTCATTGTTTTTGCCGTGCTGCTGTTCGCGAGCATCAACTGGCTGCGCGGGCGCGCGGCCGCGGCCAGTCAGGCGTTGGTCTGACCGCCCGCGGTATCGGAAACGTCTGCGGTTTTCAGCAGTCCGTCGAGACAGTAACGGCCTCCCACGCCTGAATCTCTTCGGCCAATGCCGACAGCTTGTTTCGCACCAACCCGATCGCATCGGTGCCAAGCAACAGATGCGCAGGCGGATGATCCGAAGCAATCGCGGTGAGCATTGCGCGCGCCGCTTTCTTCGGGTCTCCCGGCTGCTTGCCGCTTCGCTCCGCGCGCGCTTTGCGCACAGGATCGAAAACTTCGTCATAGTCCGGAATCGACCGCGGTGTTCGTGTCATCGAGCGGCCCGCCCAGTCGGTGCGAAACCCGCCGGGCGCCACGGCCGTCACCGCAATGCCGAGCGGTTTGACCTCTTTGCCGAGCGCCTCGGAGATGCCCTCCAGGGCGAATTTGCTCCCGCAATAGTAAGCAATTCCCGGCATCGTAATGAAGCCGCCCATCGACGTGATGTTCAGGATGTGACCGCGTCGGCGTTCACGCATGAATGGCAGCACGGCCTTGATCATGGCGACTGCGCCGAACACGTTCACGTCGAATTGCCTGCGCAGTTCCGACAACGGCGATTCCTCCACGATACCTTCGTGCCCATAACCCGCATTGTTCACGAGTACGTCCACAGGGCCGACAGACGTCTCGATGTCCCGCACAATGCCGTCGATCGCATCGAAGTCGGTCACGTCAAGTACGCGCGCAAATGCGGCGTTCGCAGACAAAGACTCGAAATCACGCTTTGCCTCGTTACTGCGTACAGTCCCGACAACTGTGTGCCCCTCCGACAGGGCCTCTTCGGCGAGCGCGCGGCCAAAACCGCTGCTGACGCCTGTGATGAGCAAGATTTTGCTGGATGCCACGGAAGCTTCTCCCGGATGTCAATTGGAGAATGCATGCTACTCTTTCAACCACGACGGTATAAGCCAAATTCCCCTGTTTTTCTTGCACAAAACTATGAGCACGAAGCGTGCCTCGATATCTGGTCCAGAGCGCTCCCGGAGCGACCGCAAGCGCCTGGTTGCCTTGCTGCACGCGTTGGCGCCCGAGGAAGGCTACAACCTGACACCGCTACCGGGCGTGCGCATTCTGCGTTCGAATCGACCGCTTTCGCGCACGCCGGTCCTTTACGACCCGGGCATCGTGATCGTCTGCCAGGGTCGCAAGCGAGGTTACTTCGGCGACCAACTCTATCTCTATGACGAGCATCACTATCTGGCCGTTTCGGTGCCCGTTCCGTTCAGCATGGAAACGGACGCAACGGCGCAGCGTCCGCTGCTTGCGCTGTATTTGCATCTCGACTTCGCCATGGCTGCCGAACTCGCGGCACAGATCGACAGCGAAGGTGGAACAACGAGTGCACAACCACCATTGAGCATGATGTCGACGCCGATGGACAACACGATGTCAGCGTCCGTACTGCGCCTCCTCGACGCGATGCGCAAGCCGCTTGAAGCCGCCGTATTGGGCCCTGGGTTGCTGCGCGAGCTGTATTTCCGCGTACTCACCGGGCCTCAGGGAGGCTCGATGCGTGAGGCCTTGTCGATGCGAGGACAGTTCGGAAAGATCGGCCAGGCACTGCGCCTCATTCACGCGCGCTACGCGCAGTCGCTCGACGTGAAGCTGCTTGCCGACGAAGCGGGCATGAGCCCTCCAAGCTTCCACCATCATTTCAAGACCATCACGCAGGCATCGCCGATGCAGTACGTGAAATCGACGCGTCTGCATCAAGCCCGGCTCTTGATGGTTCGCGAAGACCTGACCGCGGAAGCCGCGAGCCTCGCGGTGGGCTACACGAGCCCGTCCCAGTTCAGCAGAGAGTTCAAGCGCCTGTTCGGCTTGACCCCTGCGGCGGAGACGAAGCGCATGCGCGAGAACTTCGCGATTGCACCTGCGTTCCCGCACGCAACCTACGTCTCGTCGCACTAAGCACCGGTAAGCCGTGAGGTCTCTCGCCACGGCCAGGGCTCGGGAGTTCACGCCGCAACAGACACCATGAACGTTTTACATGCGACGCGGATAAGGTTATCTGGCGAAACTTTTGCACACTCGGGTACTGTTACGTGGCTGAGTCCCACCGCGCATACTGCGCGAAACAGCGCTACACATGAAGTATTTCCGATGAAACCATCCGCTTGCGAGACGACTCTCGACCTTCGCGGCCTCGACCCGCCAGAACCGCTGGAACGTGTTCTGGATGCGCTAGGGTCGTTGCAGCGAGATCGCTACTTGCGCATGGTGATCGATCGCGAACCGGTGCCGCTCTACGGCATACTCAGGAGGAACGGCTTCGAGTACAGCGTCGATGTGATGGTCGACGGCTGCCGGGAAATCTGTATCTGGCAGGGGCAGTGATGCGGCGTCAGCTTTCTCTCGACAGTTCGCCGACGCTTTCCGTGCCGCTGCGGTTCTTTCTCAACGCGCCGCTATTTGCATTGCTGGCCGCAGGCCTTTTACTGTGGGACGGGCCCGATGCATTCACGTCGCGCTGGTCGCCCGCCTCTCTCGCGCTCACGCACCTCTTCACGCTGGGTATCCTCACCAGCGTGATGACAGGTGCGTTGATCCAGATACTTCCTGTAGCCACCGGCGTACGAATTGCATGGACACACACAACCGCCATGGCCGTCCATGCGCTACTTACGCTGGGCACGCTGACGCTCTCCGCGGCTTTCCTCTTTTCCTTACAACGGCTCTTCCTGCCGGCGTTGCTGCTGCTTTCAGCCGCGCTTCTCTGGTTGTTTGCCGCATGCTTCACGGGCTTTTGGCAACATCGCGACGAAGCATTCAAGGGGTCCGCCGACGTGCTCAATGCCACCCGGCTGGCGCTCATCGCCTTGCTCGCAACCACGGCCCTGGGCGCCATTCTGGCTGGCTCGCAAGTCTGGCCAGTGCCGCTCCCATTGATCACGCTCACGGACCTTCATGCCATGTGGGGTCTATCAGGCTGGGTGGGATTGCTGACGATGGGCATTGCTTACCAGCTGATTCCCATGTTCCAGGTGACGGAGGTCTATCCCCGAACGCTTGCACGCGGACTTGCGCCCTTTGTCTTCGTGTTGCTTGTGGTAATCTCTTTCAATGCCGCGATATTCCCCCGGGTTGAAAGATCGTTAGGGTTTCTATTGTTTCTCGCCTACGCGATATTTGCGGCCGTTACCCTGTACCTGTTGTGGACACGAAAACGTTCGGGATATGACGCCACTACGCTGTTCTGGCGCACGGCTATGGTGAGTCTCGTGTGCTGTGCGCCGCTGTGGATGGTGCAGACCGCAACCGGCAATCCACCGGGGCCCATCACGCTGGGTGTGTTGTTCATCTTCGGCGTGGCGTGGTCATCGATCAACGGCATGCTATACAAGATCATTCCGTTTCTGCTCTGGTATCACGCACAAAACTTGCTCAGGACCGCTCCCATAGCCGTCGTGCCCAAGGTCAAAGACATGATTCCGGATCGCATGGCACAAAGGCAATTCTGGGCGCATCTGCTCGCCCTGCTTTTCCTGCTGGCTGCCAGTGTTCGGCCTATCGCATTTGTACGCATGGGTGCGCTGGCGGCGGGGGGCTCAGCGGTATGGCTGGGCATCAACGTGATCGGCGCTATCCGGCTGTATTTGCGCGCCAAGCGTCAGATCGCATCGATCGAATCGAACGCTCGCTGAACAGGCGGCATCTGTTATCCAGGTATCGCTGGCACGTGCTGGTGATAGTTCGCGATGCCAACAATCGAACGGCTGCCCCCGCGCCTTCATGTGCAACTCATGCGAGTCACTTCATGAAAATTCCGGCACGTTGCGGGGGCAGTCGTCAAGACGGAGGTCAGGCCAGTCGCCGTGGAAACGACTGAGCCATTATTTGATCTCTTTCCAGTAAGCGGCGTTCAGTCGCCAGGCAAAAAAGCTCAGCAGGCCCAGGAACAGCAGCACCCACACCCCGATCTGCCGGCGCGCCTTCTGCTGCGGCTCGGACATCCACGACAGGTACGCCACCAGGTCCGCCACCGCAGAATCATAATCCACCCGCGACAGCGTCCCCGGCGTGAGCTGGTCGTAGCCCGCAAAGCGGTGCTCCTTCTCGCCCGTGCGCTCGTCCACCACGTCCTCGAACTTCGCCGCGCGCTGCCCCTGCAGCTGCCACAGCACGTGCGGCATGCCCAC
>NZ_JARCHA010000021.1:0-62537 GCF_048957895.1 Paraburkholderia sp. A1RI_3L | reverse complement strand
CAACCGAGGCCACGTGGCGCGCGCCAGACTGCGACGCGCCGTCCGCCACGCCGCCGAACGCTTCGGTAGCCGCGCCGGCCACGGCGTTTTGCTCGGACGCCACCGTTTGCGAGCTTTGTCCGCGTTGCGAAGCGGGCGCGCCGTCGGCGGGGCGATAGAACGGAGCCGGGCCGTACCCGCTTGCGAACGCGGGAGCAGCAACAGCGGCGGAAACAGCGACGAGTACAGCGGCGATCAGCTTGGTCTTCATGACAACCTCCAAAAGGATTTTCGATTTCGAAACGCTGCGCCGTTCGGTGGCTCAGGCACTTCAGGCAGCAGCGACGTTGGAAGGGAGTTTAGAGCAGCTCTATCGAAAATTTATGCCGATAGACTGAAATCACAATTGCGACCGGATGAACAATCGTGGTCACGACGAGCGCGGGCGCAGCAGGCCCGCGCCTTGGGCGTTTACACGGGGTGCAGAAAGCGCGGCGTCAGCCGTAAACGAAGTAAGCAGCCGCCTGCCCGGGCGGTTCAGGCCTGCACAGACCGGTCCTTAGGGCCACGAAGGGTCACAAACAGGAAAGGCAACTCCATACACGAGGCCACAAAAAGGGGGCCACGCAAACGGCCACCAGCAGGGGCCACACCATGTCCGACGGACCGTCCATACTCGATTCCATCCTTGCCACACCACCGTGCGGCAAGACAACCGTCGCCGGCTCGATTCGCGCGTCGCTGCTCTCCACGTTGTTCGAAAACACGCAGCCGCTGCTGCTCTCGGGCATTGCAAGCACGTTCGTCGCGTGCGTTGCGCTCGCGCGCCTGCATCACTTGTGGGCCGCCCTCTGGATCGTCGCCGACCTCGCGATACTCGCCGCACGGTTCGCCATCATTCGCTGCTTCGCGGCGTGCAGCCGCAAGGAGGTCGTGGACCCCGCCCCGTGGGCGCGCTGGTACGCGCCCGCCGGGCTGGTGGCGTGCATTTCGTTCGGACTGGGAACCATGGCGTGCGTGATGTCCGGCGACGCCCAGCTCGCCACACTCGCCATCATGGTGACGGCCGGCATTCTGGGCGGCATCGCGTCACGCAACGCAGCCGTTCCGCGCCTTGCCATTACGCAGCTATGCTTCGGCGCGCTGCCTATCGGTCTGGGCGGCCTGCTCGCCTGGCGCGGCGGATGGTGGATTCTCGTGCCGCCGCTCGGGCTCTATCTGGCGGCGATGGTGTCCGTGGTGCGCCGCCATTACACCGGCCTCGTGGCGCTGATGACCGCGGAGCAGAAGCACGCCGAACTCGCCGCACGCTTCGACGCGGCGCTCGCTCACATGCCGCTCGGCCTGTGCACGCTCGACGACGCGAATCGCGTCGTGATCGCCAACCGTCGCACAGCCGAGCTGTTCGGCGCCACAGTGGAAGCGCTGAAACTCAACGTGCCACTGCCCGAGTTCATCGGGCACGTGGGCCTCGTGAGGTTCGGCGAAACGCTGCGACAGGAGCTCGTGAAGCGCTGCGCCGCGTGGCTTGCGCGCGAAGCCGGTCCGCTCGACCTCGAACTCACCGACGGCCGCCAGCTCGAGATGACGCGCAACCCGGTGCCGGACGGCAGTTCGGTGATCATCATCGAAGACGTGACGCAGCGGCGCGAGGCGCAGGCCCAGATTCTCTACTGGGCCTCACACGATCCGCTGACCGGCCTGCTCAACCGGCGCGACCTCTGCGAGCAACTGGAACGCCTGCTGGGCGTGCGCGATCAGCCACCAGGCGTCACGGTGGCCGTGATGTACCTCGACCTGGACGGCTTCAAGCAGGTCAACGACGCGCTCGGCCATCACGCCGGCGACGAAGTGTTGCGGATGGTGTCCGAGCGGTTGCGCCGCCTGTTGCGGCAGGGCGAGATCGTGGCGCGCCTCGGCGGCGACGAATTCGCGATCGTGGTCGAGAGCGCCACACGCGCGCTCGGCGCGGCGCTGGCGCGTCGCATCATCCAGCAGATCTCGGGGCCGTACAGGCTGCAGAGCGGCACGTTGGCGCGCATCGGCGTGAGCATCGGCATATCGTTCGCCGCGGCGGACGACACGATGGAAGTGCTGATGAAGCGCGCCGACGCCGCGCTCTACCACGCCAAGGAAGCCGGCAAAGGCACGTTCCGCTTCCACGTGCTCGACGCCGCCGCCGAAGAGTCCGCCGCTGCGGACAACGTCGTCGGTCCGTGAGGCTTGTACGCTTCGCTGCGGGGCGCTTTGCACAAGTGACGTGATGCGTGGGGCGGCCTTGAGCGGCGTTGTATGCGGCCTCGTGCGAGGTCCGCGGCGCAGCATACCTTCGCCGCCACTGCCACCGCGCCCGCCGCAGACTTCAACATCGATCTCTTGATGGTGCTGCCTTTGCGCCACACCGCCCGACAGGCTGTGGCGCGGCGTGCGGCCCCGTATGGCGACGCGTCGAGCTTCAGAACGCGACCGTGGTGCGCAAACCGACGATGGCTTCGTTGCCGATGCGCTCCGCCGTGTTTTGCGGATTCGAAATGCCGCCCGAGGGTCGGAACACATACTGGAAGTCGGCCTGCACTTGCCACCAAGGCGCGATCTGATACTGGTACGTCGCCTCGACCACCGTTTCGGCACTGCGCGAAGGCGTGCCCGGCGTGAAGGCGGCGGCGTCGCTTGCCTCGCCCCGCGCATGCGAACCGATGTGCGCGTAGCCCACGGCGAGACCTGCCACGTCGTTGTCGCGTCCTTTGAACGGCGCCTTCAGCGTGACACCCGCGTTCATGCCGAAGTCGACGAGATTGCGGTCGCCGGGCGCACCCATGAGCCGCGCGAATACACCGATCGACCGCGGGCTGTCCGGCCCTGCGCGCCACACCATCTGGTCCGCGACGGCGTAAAAGCTGTAGTCGCCGCGATGCGACGCCGGTGTGCCCGTGCTCGCCGGGTTGGCGAGCGAAAGGCCGGTGTTGTCGAACCGCTGATCGTCGAAACGCTGCGTGTTGTACCAGAAGCCGAGCTTGTAGGTGCCCGGCAGGCCGGCGGGCTGCGGCGCGGAAGCATCCGACAACGGCTGGTTGATCGCGTACTGCACCTCGCCGATGAAGAGCGCGCCGTTGTGCAGGTTGAAGTTGGTGCCATGCGCGTTGAGCTTCTGTGCGTCGCCGGTGCCGTCGCCCGCCGGATTGCCGTCGAACACGCCCGCGAGCACCGTCACGGAATCCGACACGGCCGCACGCACGCGAACACCGAGCGACGAGAGCGGATAGGCCGGCCCGCCCGCGGGCATGTCGCTGGACGGCAGCACGGGCCAGCCGAACGTGGCGTTCATGAAGGTGTTGCCGTACTGCGTGGACATGAACTCCTGGTCGAGACTCTGCTGCCCCACCTTCACGTCCACCTTCCCGCCCAGCAGCGATTGCTGATACCAGAGCTCCCAAAGCCGCGTGGTGGCGTCCGCTTCAATGCCCGTCGCGCTCTGCAGCGTCTGCAGATTGCGCGACGTGAGGTTGGTGCCGTGAATCTGGAACGCGGACACGTTGAAGGTGCCGCCCGGCAATCCGAAGGCCTTCTGCGTATCCAGCCCGAGGCTGAACTGCGTTACGCCCTGGTAGGCGCCGCCGCGTTTCACGCCGCCGGAGAGGTTGTTCAGGTACTCGCTCGTTTCCTGCAGCCCGAGCGTGATGCCGTAATTACCGAGCCACGGACGCAGACCGCCCATGTCGCCAAAGAGGTTCGAGCGGTCCCACAGCCCGGTGGGCGCGGCTGCGGCTTGTTCCGAGCCCGCTGTTGTGCCGCCGGCCGACGTGGCGGGCTGTGCAGGCGCGCCAGCCGCGGTGGAACCCGACGCCGCTGCGGCAGCGCCGTTGTTGTCGTCGGCCCATGCGTTGGGCACGAGACCCGCGCACAGCAGCACGCTCAGGCTCGCGGGAGCGCCCGCACGCAGCAGGCTCGTCTTGAGTTTGTTCTTCATGGTGTGATGGCAAGGTTATCCGCCGGCAACCCGGCAGGTTTCGATCAGACACGTTGCGTATGGCGCGGCCATGAAAACAGCAGCGGCTTGTGAGACGAGCGCGAGAGCGCCGTGATGAAGCGCGCTAACCCGACTGCGGCGAGCTAGCGGCGAAAGTGAAACCCTGCCCGCTATTTCGCGGCCATGCCGCCGGCCTCAGCCGACAAGGGACATCCACTACAGGAGCCTGCGTTCACGAGGACTTCCTTTCCGTTGAAAACGGGCCGGATTGTATGCGGGGCGCGAACGGGACAGCAAGCAAAAATGACGTAAACGCACGGCGGCGCGAATTATTCATCTGACCGTACTCATTTCATTTTGCTTTCGCGCTCGAACGTGCCCGGCGCGATGTGTGACGCGAGAAACAGAGCCAGCAAAATACCTTTGTTCTGCTTATCGAAGTCGTTGACTTGTTATTCGGCGGGCGCCTAAAATTCGAGCATCTTCACAAGCGGGGCGAATGCCTTGGATACCTGCAGTAGTCGATCTTCGAACAGATTCACTGCCTGACCGGCAGGACGTCCGCGCTCTCTTCTTCAAGCCGCCGTCTTGCCAGCAGGCAGACGGTGCGCGTCGCAGTCTCTTCCCTTCGTGCACCCTTGTTCGCGCCATGTGGCGCGCCGCAACCTGCGTCCGCTCGTTGCGCGCATTCGCATGGCAGTTGCACCCGCGGCTCGCGCCGGGGGTGCCGTTCGTACGTGCCTTGCCGCCTCACTGCATATCGGGCGGCAGGCGCGAGCGTGAACCAATGCGTCCGTCGCGCGCAGTTTGAACCAGCGTGAAAGACACAGCGATAAAGGAGCCGGAATGTCCGACAGCGACCCTGAACCCTTATGCCCGAATTGCCCCACATGCCCGCTATGGGCGCTTTCCTGTTTAGCTGAGGAAAGCGAGTAGACGTCCTTCACTGCGCGCGCAAAGCGCCTTTCTCCGTCTGCTGGCTTTCCGCTCAATGCGTCCCCAAGACGCACGGAGAAACATCATGAACTTCGGCCTGCTCGTCTCCCAACTGCCGCGCGTGCGCGAATCGCACGCGCACTACGACACCCTGCTTTCGCTGCAACCCCGTGAATCGCGGCTGCTTGTACGGCTCTGGCTACGGCTCTGGCGCAGCCTCGTGAACCGCGTCGCCTGACGCGCCGCAAGCGCACATTCATCTCATTCGACAAACCGCTACTCGGGGAGAAAAACCAATGTCCACGCCAGCGAATGTTTCACCACCACGCAGCCTTCAGCGAAGCGCCGTTCTGGACGATGCTCACCTGGGCGACATCAAGGGCGCACTCGGCACCATCGCTCACCATGACACTGCGCCGCGCACGCATTGGGGTGCCCGGCTGCGCACGCTGCTCGCCATTCTGGGTCCCGGCCTCATCGTGATGGTAGGCGACAACGATGCAGGCGCATTCGGCACCTACACGCAGGCGGGGCAGAACTACGGCACCTCCTTGTTATGGACGATGCTGCTGCTCGTGCCGGTACTGTTCGTCAACCAGGAGATGGTATTGCGCCTCGGCGCAGTGACAGGCGTGGGCCACGCGCGCCTCATTTTCGAACGCTTCGGCAAGTTCTGGGGCGCCTTCAGCGTGATCGATCTGTTCTTGCTGAACGCACTCACCATCGTCACGGAATTCATCGGCATGACGTTCGTGCTCGACTTCTTCGGCGTGTCGAAGGTTGCGGGTGTCTGCATCGCGGCGGCGCTCACCATGGCCGCCGTCAGTACCGGAAATTTTCAGCGCTTCGAGCGTTTTGCGGTGTTCCTGTGCGCATTGAGCCTGTTGCTCGTGCCGGTGCTCGTGACCATTCATCCGCCCCTGAGCCAGATGACGCACGATTTCCTCGTGCCCGGCTGGCCCTCGCACGGCAAGCTCGCGGACGTGATGCTGCTCGTGATCGGCATCGTGGGCACGACCGTGGCGCCGTGGCAGTTGTTCTTCCAGCAGAGCTACGTGATCGACAAGCGCATCACGCCGCGTTTCATGAAGTACGAGAAGATCGATCTCTGGATCGGCATTGCGTTCGTACTGATCGGCGCCGTGGCGATGATGGCCTTCTGCGCGGCACTCTACGCAGGCAAGCCCGAAGCGGGCAACTTCACGGACGCAGGCGGCGTGATCGCGAGTCTCGAAAAGTACGCGGGCCGCACGCCAGCCGTGTTGTTCGCCATCGCGCTGTTCGATGCCGCCATCATCGGCGCCGCAGCCGTATCGCTCTCCACGGCCTATGCGATCGGCGACGTATTCAAGATTCGCCACTCGCTGCATCGCGGCGTGTCGGACGCGAAGGGCTTCTATCTCGTGTACTTCGGCATCGTTGCCGCCGCTGCGGCGCTCGTGCTGATTCCCGGCAGTCCGCTCGGACTGCTCACGGAAGCCGTGCAAACACTGGCTGGCGTGCTGCTGCCCAGCGCCACGGTGTTCCTGCTTCTGCTGTGCAACGACAAGGCCGTGCTCGGACCGTGGGCGAACACGATGAAGCTGAATGTCTTCACCGCGGCCGTCATCTGGGTGCTCGTGATGTTGTCAGTCATCCTCACGGCATCGGTGATGTATCCGGACATCAGTGGTCACACGATCATCGCCGTGCTCGCGGGCGGCACACTGCTCGCAGTGGTGGGCGGTATCGCGACGATCGGGTTGCGCTACGTTCGTCGTGAAGCGGTGGACACAGCAACGGCGAGCGCCCCGGCACACGAGCAATCGTCTCGCGACACCTGGCGCATGCCGCCGCTTCACGAGTTGCCGCCGCCCAGCGTGACGCTTGCAAGCCGCGTATGGATGGCCGTGCTGCGCGGCTACCTCATGATTGCCGTAGGGCTCGTGGTCGTGAAGATCGTGCAGATGATGTTGCTCAAATAGCAAAGGTCATACGATCGACACAGAGCACGCCCGTAGCAGAACGCAGCTTAAGGGATGCTTAAGAACGGCAGCGCGCGCATCGGAAAAGCGCGAAAAGTTCGTGGAACACCGAGGAAGAGAGCGTAAGCACTTGCACTAAGCAGGGTATGTTCCGCTTGTCGAACCCTGCTCTAAGCACGCATAATGCTTGCACACCGCGCGATTCCTGCGACAGGGCGTACGGTGCTCGGATGTAGTACGAGGATTTTGTACCGGCCACCTGGCCGGTATTTTTTTGGGCCTCACACAATACTTCGCAGTCCCACGAACAATCCCCTCTCAAGTTGTTCGATCTGGAGCCGATAACACGGACAGGTTGCTGGTCCACGGACCGACAAGTACATCGCCGGCAACCTAACTCGTTATCAAACGCACATCCGCACTCCAATCGAGGGGATTCATGCTTAATATCAATACCAACATCCTGTCGCTGACGACGCAGACGAACCTGTCCGGCTCGCAAAGCGCCCTGTCGCAGGCCATCAACCGTCTGTCGTCGGGCAAGCGCGTGAACACCGCCGCTGACGACGCCGCCGGCCTCGCGATCGCGACCAGCCAGACCGCCGCCATCAACGCGCTGAATCAAGGCGTGATGAACGCGAACAACGGCATTTCGATGGTGCAGACCGCCTCGGGCGCGATCTCGTCGACCGTGGCCAACCTGCAGCGTATCCGCCAGCTGGCCGTGGAATCGGGCGACGGCTCGCTCGGCTCGGCAGCGCAAGCGAACCTGCAGACTGAAGTCACGACGCGTCTGACGGAAATCAACCGCGTTGAAACGCAAACGACGTTCAACGGCCAGAATGTGCTCGGCGGCCTCGGCAGCGTGGACTTCCAGATCGGCGCATCGGCGAACCAGACCATCACGGCGAACTTCGGTTCGACCACGTGGAATGCATCGGGCCTGGGCGTTTCGGGCATCGACATCTCGACCACGTCGGGTGCACAGAACGCGATCACCGCAATCGACGCAGCGCTCTCGCAAGTCAACAACTTCCAGGCAACGCTGGGTGCAACGCAGAACACGTTCCAGTCCGCTATCAGCAACACGCAGACGGAATCGACCAACCTGAGCGCTGCCAAGTCGCAGATCGTCGATGCGGACTTCGCTTCGGAAACGGCGAACCTCTCGAAAGCACAAGTGCTGCAGCAAGCCGGTATCTCGGTGCTCGCGCAAGCGAACTCGCTGCCGCAGCAAGTGCTGAAGCTCCTGCAGTAAGCATCGAACGCGCGACGCGCTTATTGCTTGCGTCGCGCGATATTCAGCGCGTGGGGCCGCCCTGGGTGGCCGGCGTGCTGTCGAAGGTGGACGGTGAAAGCCGCCCACCTTTTTTCATGGGAGCGCGCTTCGATGATGTCCCGCGTGAAGCGAACGTATGCGTCGCGCCTCGGCTTCACTCCATACGCAACGCCGATACCTCGCTGGCGAGCAACGCGCGCAATTCGCTTTCATCGGGCTGCGTTCCCCAGTTGCGCGCGCCGGCTACCGATGCAATCGCGAACCACGAGTTGGGCGGAAACCATTCGTGAAGCAGCGCGCCGTCGCGCAGGATGCGAAGGCGTCCCGTCTCTTCGCTGTACTCGGCACACATCTCCACGTTGTCGAATTGCGCGGTCACCGTCCGGTTCCTGGGTGGCAGCATGGGGCACTCCTGTCGGCTGATGGATCGTGGGCAGGGTGCGACAAATGCCCGCACCATGCGACGTCCGGCCCGAGGGGCCGTGGACGGGAGTCTACGCATCCGAGCGTTTGACAGGTGCAACGTGTCTGCGAGTTTGGTAACGCCGGGTTACGGTATGCGCGAAAACGCACGCAGACGGCACTAGGCCAGGGTCGGCTCGCCGCCCGTAACGTGCACGGCCACTTCGACCTGATGCTCGCCGCCGCCGAGAATCATGCCGCGCAGCAGGGACACGTCGCTATAGTCGCGCCCTGTGGCGAGCGTGACGTGATCGAGATCGGCGAGCACGTCGTTGGTCGGATCGAGATCGATCCAGCCCACGCCCGGGCAAAACACGGAGACCCACGCATGCGACGCATCGGCACCGATCAGACGCGGCGCGCCTTCGGGCGGGTCAGTTCGCAGATAGCCGCTCACATAACGCGCGGGCAAACCGAGCGTACGCAGGCACCCGATCATCACCTGTGCGAAGTCCTGACACACGCCGTGCTTGAGTTCGAACGCGCGCGCAGCCGGGGTATCGAAGGTGGTCGCGGCGGGCTTGTACTTGAAGTCGGCGTAGATGCGATGCATGAGGTCGATCGCGCCCGCTGCAAGCGGCGTATCCGGCGTGAAACTGTGCTGTGCATAGGCACGCAGCTCAGGCAGAAGCGCGATGTTGGGTGATGCAAAGCAGAACTCGGTTTCGGGATGAAACGCGCCGCCCGCGCGAAAACGCAGCGCCTGCGCAACTTCTTCCCAAGACGGCGTGGCCTCGGGATCCAGCGATGCCCAGCGCGGCGACAGCAGCACGGTGGTCTCGCTCGTCATCTTCAGGTAGTCGTGCGGCGAGTCGAACGAGAAATAGAGCAGGTCGTTGCCGAACGCGTCCACGCGGCTCGTCCGATACGAAGGCTCGGGTTCGATGCGCTCGCTGTGCGCCATCACGCGCTGCCACGCACACGTGAGCGGGCGGATCGTCGCGAGATGCTGCGCGGTCTCCACGAGCGTGGAATAGCGGTACACGGTGTGATGCGAGACAGTCAGCACGACATCGCCGCTCATGGCGCCACCTGCTCGGCAAGCGAATTCGCGTGGCTGAAGTAACGCGCGCTGATCTCGTTCGAAGCCGCGGCAACGTAGGCGCCCAGCTGTTCGCACAGATCGAGCAGCATCGGAAAGCGGCCGTTCTCGCCAGGCTCGCACAACTGCTCGAGCGTGGGCAATGCCGCAACCGGCGGCATAAGTTCAGCGAACGGCGCGCGGCGCGTGCCGCCCGCCGCCACGGCAATTTCGTCGAGCTTCTTGCGCAGGCGGTCGTAGACGCCATAGAGGCCGCGCGGGTTGGTGGGGTCGATCACGAGCAGATCGAGCAGCGCCGGCACCTCGAAGCGCCCAGGATAAAGCGAGCGATACGTGAGCGTGCAATCGAACAGTTGCAGCAGCAGATCGAAGCCGGCGGGCGTAGCGAGCCGGCCTTCGCTCGCAATGACGTGCAGGAACGTCGTCATCGTGGCCACACGCTCGATGTGACGGCCAACGAAAAGCAGCCGCCACGCTTCGTCACGCGTCATGCGGTCGCCCTGCGCGCCGCTGATGGCCGAAAGCTGCGTGGCGAGGTCTTCCAGCGCCTTCATCAGCTTCATGCGGTCGTATGGCTCGTAGCGGTCGCGGGCGGTGCCATTGCCGCCATTGCCGCCGTTAGCGCCATTCCCACCGTTGCCGCTGCCGTTGCCCGAGCCGGGCCCGCCGCTCTCGAACATCTGACGCTGCCCGCCTGGCGCGAGCGACAGCACGCTCAGCGCGTCGCGAAAATCATTGCGCGCCGCGAGGATGGTGCGCCAGTGGTCGTTGGAAAGCCGCCCTCGCACCTCGCCGCTCGCCCTCGCCTGGCTCGCGAGATTCTGGCCGATGCTCGCGTACCCCGCGTTCTCGTGCAGATTCGCAACGAGCACGCGCTCGAACGCGTGAGGCGAACTGTGCGCAAGCGTATCGACGGATGGAATCAGCCCGCACTGCGCCGCGAGTTCCGTTAGCGTTCCGAACATTTCATCGGCGTCGTTGCTTTCGAGCGACCCGAGTATCAGCCGGCACAGCCGCACGTTGTTTTCGGCGCGCTCGCCGTAGCGGCCGCCCCAGAACAGGTTTTCCGCCGCACGGCTCGATACCATGCGATGCCGGCGCGCAAGGTCGCCCGGCTTCATCGGCGACGGCAGCAGCGAGAAAGTGGAACCGGGCTGACTCGACAGCACCCAGGTGTCCACACTGCTGCCGCCGAACTGCATCGAAACCGACGTCTGATGCTCCGCCGCAAGACGCGTGAAGCCGCCGGGCAGCATGTGCCAGTCGCCGTTCAAGTCGGCAATGGCGTAGACGCGCAGCACCGAGGGCCGGCCGCCCAGCGTGCCCTCCTCGTAGCGCGGCGTGTAGGAATACGGCAATGGCTGCTGGATGGTGAACGCGTCCGCGGCCTGTTCGATGCGCTCGGCCCAATCGGCCAGGCGCTGTGGCCCGCGCGCCATGCCGGCCGGAATGTTCGGCGCGCCGGGACCCACGCGGCCTTGCATGCCCGGCCACGTGGGCACGAGAAACGCTTCGGAGAGCTGCGCGAACGCCTGCTGGCGCGCCGCTTCCTCGCCGCACCACCATGTGGGCACGCTGGGCAGCGCAAGCGGTTCATTGAGCACCGCCGCGGCAATGCCGGGCAGGAAGCCATGCAGCGCGGGCGACTCCACGAAGCCCGCGCCCGGCATGTTCGACACCATCACGTTGCCGGCGCGCATTACCTGGAGCAGTCCCGGCACGCCGATGGTGGAATCGGCCCGCAATTCCACCGGGTCGCAGAACGCGTCATCCAACCGGCGCAGCAGGCCGTGCACGCGTTCCAGCCCGCCCAGCGTCTTCAGATACAGCATGTCGTTGCGCACCGTGAGGTCTTTGCCCTCCACGAGCGTCAGGCCCAGGTAGCGCGCGAGAAACACGTGCTCGAAGTAGGTCTCGCTGAAGGGCCCTGGCGTCAAAAGCGCGATGTGCGGCGAGTCGCCCTTTGCCTTGCGCTCGTCTTCGCGCATCGTCGCGCGCGCGGCCTGGGCCAACGTGGCGATGAGCTGCGAATACATGGGCGCAAGGCGCCTCACGCGCAGCGAGCGGAATGCATCGGTAAAGAGGCTCGAGACGATCAGCCGGTTTTCCAGCGCATAACCCAGGCCCGAAGGCGCTTCGGTGCGCTGCGACATCACCGTCCATTCGCCCGTAGGCGCGCGCGCCAGGTCCACCGCCACAATCTGCAGATACTGGCCGCCCGGCGGCGTAAAACCCTTCACCGCGCGCAGATAGCCAGGGTGGCCGTACACCAGCGCGGGCGGCAACAGGCCGCGCTGCAGCAACGTCTGTTCGCCATAGACGTCGGCCACGATGGCGTTGAGCAGCTTCGCGCGCTGCGCCACACCGCGCTCGATCACCGCCCATTCGTCTTCGTCGATCAGAAACGGCAGCAGGTCGAGCGCCCATGGCCGCGGCTCGCCCTTGTCGGCATAGACGTTGTACGTGATGTCGTTGCCGCGGATCTGCTGCACGACCGACGTCGCCGCCTGTTCGAGCCCGGCCACACCGTCTTCGCCCAGCAGGCCGAAGAAGCGCCGCCACGGCTCGCGAATCGCGCCGGACGTATCGCGCAGTTCGTCCCAGTGCCCGCTGCGGGCAGGCAGGATGCGCAGCAGCGCGAGTGCTTCGGCGTGGTCCGCAGTGGACTCGAACGGTAGGGTCGATTGAAAAGCCAAGGTCTTGGGTGCGTTTGATCGCGTGTTGGAGCCAGTACGTCAGTCGGGTCAAGTCAGTCGGGTCAAGTCAGGCGCGGCGAAGGTCCAGCGTGAACGGGAATTCGAGGCTGCGCGTGCACGGTTCGACTTTCATCGGTCCAGGCGTATGGCCGATGGTGAAGAAACGCGCGCGCCGCCGGCTTTCCGCCTCGTACGCGTTGACCGGAAACGTCTGATAGTTACGCCCGCCCGGATGAGCGACATGATACTGGCAACCGCCTACGGAACGCCCGCTCCACGTGTCCACGATGTCGAACGTGAGCGGCGCATGCACGCCGATAGTGGGATGCAGCGAGGTCGCCTGCGACCACGCACGAAAGCGCACGCCGGCCACGTGTTCGCTCACGCGGCCCGTGGGTTGCAGCGGCAGCGGTTCGCCGTTCACGGTCACCACGTGGCGGCTTTCGTTGAGGCCGAGCACGCGCACTTCGAGCCGCTCCACCGACGAATCCACGTAACGCACCGTGCCGCCCATGGCGCCCTCTTCACCCATGACGTGCCACGGCTCCAACGCGTGGCGCACGGTCAGCGCGATGCCATTCGTGTCCAGTTCGCCGACCAGCGGAAAGCGGAACTCGAAATGCGGCGCGAACCATTCGCGCTCGAACGCGTAACCTTCTTCGCGCAGATCGGCGAGCACGTCGTCGAAATCCATCTGCACGAAGGTGCCCAGCATGAAGCGGTCGTGCAATTCCGTGCCCCAGCGCGTGAGGCGCGTGGTGTACGGCGTCTTCCAGAAACGCGCCACCAGCGCGCGCAACAGCAGTTGCTGGACAAGGCTCATGCGCGCATGTGGCGGCATTTCGAAGCCGCGCAGTTCGAGCAGGCCGAGGCGGCCGGTGGGACCGTCGGGCGAATAGAGCTTGTCGATGCAAAACTCCGCGCGGTGCGTGTTGCCCGTCACATCGATCAGGATGTTGCGCAGCGTGCGGTCGATCAGCCACGGCGGCAGCCGCGTGCCCGACGCGTCGCCATACGTGCCGAGCAGATCGAGCTGATGCTGGATCTCGGCGAAGGCGATCTCGAGTTCGTAGACCTGATCGTTGCGCGCTTCGTCCACGCGCGGCGCCTGGCTCGTCGGTCCGATGAAAAGCCCTGAAAACAGGTACGAAAGCGACGGATGGTTGTGCCAGTAAGCCACGAGGCTCGCGAGCAGATCGGGACGACGCAGGAACGGGCTGTCCGCAGGCGTCGCGCCGCCCAGCACGAAGTGATTGCCGCCGCCCGTACCGGTGTGGCGGCCGTCGACCATGAACTTCTCGGTGCACAGATACGATTCGTGCGCCACCTGATACAGGTGCTCGGTGTGGTCCACGAGTTCATCCCAGTTCGAGGCGGGATGAATGTTCACCTCGATCACGCCGGGGTCCGGCGTGACTTGCAGCAGCTTCAGGCGCGGGTCGCGCGGCGGCGGATAGCCTTCGATCATGACCTTCATGCCCAGCTCGGCGGCGGTGGCCTCCACGGCGGCGAGCAGGTCGAGATAGTCGTCGAGCACGGTGAGCGGCGGCATGAAGACGTGCAGCAGTTTGCGGCCGCTGCCGAACGTGTCGTCTTCCACCTGCGGGCCCGCCGCGCGAGCCGGGTCGCGCGCTTCCACGCACAGCGCCGTGCGCGTGACCCACGCTGCCGATTCGCCGCGAGCCGGTAGTTGGCGAGGCGTGCCGTCTGCGGATGAGTCCCCATCGCCCAGGCCCGCGCCCCGCGCATAACGCGCACCGCCTGCCGGACCGCCTTCTGCAAACGCCGACAGTCGCTCAGCCAGCCCCATGTCTTCGAGCGCGACTTCATCGGCCAGTGCCAGCGCTTCGTCGCCGGTAGCGGCCACGCCCGCGTCCTGGTACTGCATGCGCAGTTCCGCCGCGGACCGCAGCGGCACCGGCGGCGCAAACGGATCGTGCGCGTGCTGCCACGGGTAATCGCTGGACGTGACCCACGGCAGCGAATCCAGCGGCAGACGGTAGCCCATCGGCGAGTCGCCGGGGATCAGGTACATGCGTTCGTCGCGGAAGAACCACGGTCCGCTCACCCAGCGCGGACCTTGCAGCGACGGCTGGCCGCGCGCCGCCTCGCGTTCGCGCGCGAGCGGCAGCACGTAGCCCGTCACGGCCTGCAAACCGGCATCGAATACGCGGCGCAGGCGCATGCGCTCCAGCTCGTCGTCGAGACGCGAATCGAACGGATCGACGTTGACGGGCAGGCGTCGCTCGCGCCACAGGTAGTACCAGACGTCCTCGTAGCCGGGCTGGATGTATTGCGCGTCCAGCGCGAGTTTGCCCGCGAGGTGGTTGATGAACCGTTGGGCGTCGTCGGACGTGTAGTACGCCGGCTCGCGTTCGTCGGCGAACAGCGTGGGGTCTTGCCAGCACGGCTCACCGTCCGTGCGCCAGTAGAGCGACAGCGCCCAGCGCGGCAGTTGCTCACCCGGATACCACTTGCCCTGACCCACGTGCAGAAAGCCCGTCGCGCCGTAGCGGGCGCGCAGCTTGTCCATCAGCGCCACGGCATAGCCGCGCTTGGTGGGGCCGAGCGCGTCCGTGTTCCATTCGGGCGCGTCGCGGTCGCGCACTGAGACGAAGGTCGGCTCGCCGCCCATCGTGAGGCGCACGTCCATTTCCGTGAGGTTCGCATCCACCTGCGCGCCCATCTTGAGCACGCCGTCCCAGCTTTCCTCGCTGTAGGGCTTCGTCACGCGCGGCGTTTCGAGCACGCGCTGGATCGACATGGTGTGCGAAAACTCCACCTCGCACTCGTCCACCGCGCCCGAAATGGGCGCCGCACTGCCCGGCTCCGGCGTGCAGGCCACGGGAATGTGGCCTTCGCCCGCGAGCAGCCCCGAAGTTGGGTCAAGCCCGATCCAGCCCGCGCCCGGCAAGAAGACTTCGCACCATGCGTGAAGATCCGTGAAGTCCACTTCCGCACCGCTCGGGCCATCGAGCGATTTCGTATCGGGCTTCAACTGCAGCAGGTAGCCGGACACGAAGCGCGCCGCCAACCCCAACTGGCGCAGCGTTTCGACGAGCAGCCAGCCCGTGTCGCGGCACGAGCCCGAGGCATTTTGCAGCGTCTCTTCCGGCGTCTGCACGCCGGGCTCCATGCGGATCAGGTAGCGAATCTCGTGTTGCAGGCGCTGATTGAGGTCCACCAGAAAGTCGATGGTCTTGCGCGGCGAGCGGTCGATGCTCGCCACGAATTGCGCAAAACGCGGCGTCGGCTCGCGCTTCACGAGATACGGCGCAAGCTCTTGCATGAGTTCCGCCGGGTACGAGAACGGAAAATGCTCCGCATGGGGTTCGAGGAAAAAATCGAACGGGTTATAGACGGCCAGTTCGGCCACCAGATCCACCGTGACGCGGAATTCGCGCGTGCGCTCCGGAAACACGAGCCTTGCCTGGTAGTTGGCGAATGCGTCCTGCTGCCAGTTGATGAAGTGCTCGGCGGGCTCCACGCGCATCGAATACGAGACGATGGGCGTGCGGCAATGCGGCGCGGGCCGCAGCCGCACCACCTGCGGCGAGAGCCCGACGAGCCGGTCATAGCGATACTGCGTGACATGGTTCAACGCGACACGAATGGACACACCGGACTCCTCGATTGATTCCCGAATGAACCCCGCGAAGCGGGAAGAAACGAAAGCGGCGCGACGAAGCCGCGCCCACGCCGCCGATTGCGATAAGGGTGACACCAGGATGCACGACACGCCCTGCGTGTGAAATGATTGCGACGACTGACCACGGAAGCCAAAGAATGAAAACGTTCCATTGCGACCGCTGCCAGCAGCTTGTTTTCTTCGAGAACGTTCGCTGCGAGCGATGCGCCGCGCTGCTCGGCTATGTGCCGCAAAGCGGCGAGATCAGCGCTTTCGAAGACGCGGGCGACGGGCTCTGGCGACGCCTCGGCGCCCGCCAACCCGGCGCATCGACCGCGCCAGGCGAGTCGGCCGAAACGAGCGACGGCCCGCTCTTTCGCCAATGCCACAACTACGCGGTGGAAAACGTCTGCAACTGGATGATCCCCGCCGATTCCCCCGACACACTGTGCCGCTCGTGCCGCTTCACGCGCACCATTCCGAACCTCGACCGGTCCGACAACCGGCTCTACTGGTATCGGCTGGAAGCGGCCAAGCGGCGCCTGCTCTACACGCTCATGGCGCTGAACCTGCCCGTACGCCCGCGCGCGGAAGACCCGAAGCGCGGGCTCGCCTTCGAGTTCCTCGAAGACACCGCCGAAGACAAGAAGGTCATGACCGGGCACAACCGCGGCGTCATCACGGTCAACATCGCCGAAGCGGACGACGCGCATCGCGAACAGACCCGCTCCGCGCTGGGCGAGCCGTACCGGACGCTGCTCGGCCACTTTCGCCACGAGACGGGCCACTACTTCTTCGACCGGCTCGTCACCGGCCGGCGCGGGCTCGCGCAGTTCCGCAAGCTCTTCGGCGACGAACGCGCCGACTATGGCGCAGCGCTCGCGGCGTACTATCGCGACGGTCCGCGCGCCGACTGGGCGCAGTCGTACATCAGTGCATACGCCACCATGCACCCCTGGGAAGACTGGGCCGAAACGTGGGCGCATTATCTGCATATTGTGGACACGCTGGATACCGCTACCGCGTGCGGACTCGTGCTCATCCCCGAGCGTCCGCACGAACCCACTCTCACGGACCGCACGCCGGTGGACGAAGCGAGCTTCGACGACCTGATGGCGCGCTGGTTTCCGCTCACCTATGTGCTCAACAGCCTGAACCGCAGCCTCGGCATGCCGGACGGGTATCCGTTCACGCTGCCGCCGCCTGTCATCGACAAGCTGCGCTTCGTGCATCGCGTCGTGGTTGCGGGCGCCGCGAGCACTGCGGCACCTGTTGCTTCGCGGCCCTGACCGCTCCTTTTGCACGCGTCACGCCGCCTGCTGCTGCTCCATTTCGGGTGCGAGCGGCACGAGGAAATCGCGGCTGATGCAGCTCGCCAGTTCGTTCACGCGCGCGAGGAAATCGACAAGCCACGCGTGCAGCCCGCCGCTCAGAATGTCGCCGATGCGCGAATCGCGCACGTCCGCGTAGAGCTGCGCGGCAAGCTGCTCGGTTTGCGCGGACCGCGCGTTGCGCACGCGGCCAAGAATCTGCTTCGTTTCTTCGAGGCTCGCGGCAAGCGAACGCGGCCAGTCGCCGAACAGAATCAGCAGACCCGCCACGCGCTCCGGCGTAATGACGTCGCGATACACCTTGCGATAGACCTCGAAGCCCGACACCGAACGCAACACCGCCGCCCAGTGGTAGTAGTCGAGCGAATGGGCAAACGACTGCGCGGCGGGTTGCGCGCTCGCACCACCCAACTGTTCCAGCTGCTCCAGCATCTCGAACTTCACGTCGAGAATGCGCGCGGTGTTGTCCGCGCGCTCGATGAACGTGCCGAGTCGCAGGAAGCAGAACGCGTCGTCCTTCACCATGGTGCCGGCCTGCACGCCGCGCGAGAGATGCGAGCGGAACTTGACCCACTCGAAGAACTCGCACGGGTCGCGCTCCAGCACGCCTTCGGCCAGCATGCGCTGCGCGTCGAGCCACGTCGTGTTGATGGTCTCCCATAGCTCCGTGGTGATGGAGCCACGCACCGCACGCGCGTTTTCGCGCGCCGCCCGCAGGCAACTGATGATCGACGAAAGATTGGCGAGATCAGCGGACATGAACGCAATGACGTCGCGGCTCTTCATGCCGGCGCCCTGGTGGGCGGCCGCGAAGTTGCCCGCGAGTTCCGAAATGGAGAGCATGGCGCGCCAGCCCAGCCCCGCGTACTCGTCCGATTGCGGCAGCAGCGACATCTGGTAATTCGCGTCCAGCATGCGCGCAGTGTTTTCGGCTCGCTCGGTATAGCGGGCCATCCAGAAGAGGTGGTCGGCAGTACGGCTCAGCATGGGTGCTCCTGAATGGCGTTGAATCGATCTGGCGAAGGTGCCGGAGGTATGGCCGCCGGCGGGCGGGCGAGCGTTATCGCTCCAGCACCCAGGTATCTTTCGTACCGCCTCCCTGTGACGAATTGACGACAAGCGACCCTTCGCGCAGCGCAACGCGCGTGAGACCGCCCGGCACCATGCGCACTTCGTTGCCCGAAAGCACGAACGGACGCAGATCGATATGACGCGGCGCGATGCCGGCTTCCACGTAGGTGGGGCACGTGGAGAGCGAAAGCGTGGGTTGCGCGATGTACTTGTCGGGATGCGCGATGAGCGCAGCCCGGAACGCCTCGATTTCGGCGGTCGTGGAGGCGGGGCCTACCAGCATGCCGTAGCCGCCCGCGCCGTGCGTTTCCTTCACCACGAGTTCGGGCAGATGGTCTAGCACGTACTGCAGGTCGTCTGGCTTGCGGCACATCCAGGTGGGCACGTTGTTGAGAATGGGCTCTTCGCCCAGGTAGAAGCGCACCATGTCCGGCACGTAGGGGTAGATCGACTTGTCGTCGGCCACGCCTGTGCCTACTGCGTTGCACAGCGTCACGTTGCCGGCGCGGTACACGTCGAGCAGACCGGCCGCGCCCAACGTGGATTCCGGGCGGAACACGAGCGGGTCGAGGAAGTCGTCGTCCACACGGCGGTAGATCACGTCGATGCGCTGAGGCCCTTGCGTCGTGCGCATGTAGAGATGATGGTCGTCGACGAACAGGTCCTGGCCTTCCACCAGTTCCACGCCCATCTGCTGCGCGAGGAACGCGTGCTCGAAGTAGGCGGAGTTGTACATGCCCGGCGTGAGCACGACGATGGTCGGGTTGTCCACGCCCTCGGGCGCCGCGGCGCGCAGCGTGTCGAGCAGCAAATCGGGATAGTGCGCCACGGGCGCCACGCGGTTGCGCGCAAAGAGGTCCGGGAAGAGCCGCATCATCATCTTGCGGTTCTCCAGCATGTACGAGACGCCCGAAGGCACGCGCAGGTTGTCTTCGAGCACGTAGAACTCGCCCTCGCCGGCCCGCACGATGTCGATGCCGGCCACGTGCGCGTAGATGTCGCGCGCCACCTTTACGCCCTGCATCTCCGGGCGATACTGCGCGTTGCCGACAATCTGCTCAGCCGGAATCACGCCTGCGCGCACGATCATCTGATCGTGATAGATGTCGTAGATGAAGCGGTTCAGCGCATTCACGCGCTGCCGCAGGCCGTTTTCGAGCGCGGCCCACTCGTGTGCGGGAAAGATGCGGGGAATGACGTCGAACGGAATGGTGCGTTCGGTGCCCACGCCCGTTTCGTCTTTCGCGCCGTACACGGCGAACGTGATGCCGACGCGCCGGAAATTGAGATCCGCTTCGGCGCGCTTGTTGCGAATCTGCTGCTCGCTCTGCCCGGACATCCATGAGAAGAACTCGCGGTAGTGCGCCCGCGGGTCGCCTGCCTGCGGAAAGGCCGCTGCCGATACGCCGCGCACGTCGAGTTCGCTGCGTTCGAACATCTCGCTGAAGAAAGCTTGCGTCATAACCGGTCATCCAATCGTTGTGCCCGCCATGGTCCGGCCCGGTTGCGTCCGCGATTCAACCGCACCGCGACCGCTCTTCGCTCAAGCGCTTCTTCGATCGACGCAATAACACTGAACAGCGCTTGCGCTGCTCAGTATGGTGCAGCATGCGCGCATGCCGCCGCAATCTTTATCGCCCGATCGAGTAACCGCTATGCGGCGGCCCGCGTTCAATCGCAGTCCGAACCGCGTTTTCATCGCTTGCACCGTACACGGACGGGTTCCGTGTCAGCGCAAACCAGGCTCGCGATGATGGCAACCAGGCGTCGAGCCCATTCACGCAACTTCCATGCCGATTTAAGCGAGCGATAAGGAATCGCTAAAGACGCGCCGAATGCGCAGTTTGAGCCGCAACTGTTACTGCCAGCAGTCGGCTGCGTGCACTGCATTGGTGCCCGATCGTTAAGGCGTGCCCCCGCACAGCACATGAGGCGGTTTGAGCTTCCCCAACTCGCGGCACGATTTAACAACACCGACATGCGATGCGCCTTCGCTGCCCATGGCACGGCTTGCGTCCACCGCTTTGCGAGTTTTGATCCGGTTCACGCGAGCCAGTTAAAAGCGTCGCGTTTATGCATACCGCTTAAACCCGATTGATTCACCTCGCACACTTATTAATTGCGACAAATCGTCGCAATATGGAACCGGTTCCAACTATAATCTTGCCCGGCGCGAGACGGCGAAGCATGGAGCACTTCATTCAGCCGGCTCGTTGCAGCCGCACGGCCTGTTTGCAGTTGCTTGCAGCCGTCGTTCTTGCTGCGCACTTCCCGACAGGCCGTCCCAGAGCACAACGCCAACTTGCGGATGCCCACCATGAAACTTCGCGCCTCAACCGCCGCCGTGCTGCTCGCAGCCACGCCTGCGGTGTATGCCCAAACCAGTGTCACGCTGTACGGCCGTGTGGACGGCGGCCTCGAATACCTGAATCACGTCGCCAACGGATCCGGCGGCACCTCAACGCGCTGGAGCGCCGAAGGCGGCGACTGGGGCACCAGCATGCTGGGGCTCAAGGGCGTCGAAGACCTGGGCGGCGGCCTCACGGCGCTGTTCGATCTGGAAACCGCTTTACAGATCATGAACGGCACCACTGGCGGCGGCCGCATGTTCTCGCGGCGAGCCTATGTCGGCTTGAGCGACGAACGCTGGGGCCGCGTGCAGATGGGCCGCAACCTCTTTATCGATAGCGACGGCGTCTGGGAATTCGACCCGCTCGTACAGCAGGCCGTATCGTCGGCGTCGCTCGTGCGCGGCCGCAACTGGCAGCAGACGAGCAACAACGTGGAGTACCACAGCCCGGTGTTCGGCGGCTTCGACGTGCAAGGCCAGTACGCGTTCGGCAACCAGTCGCGCGGCTTCAATTACGGCGCGCCCGACGACTTCGGCCGCTCGGACGGCATCATGCTCACGTACCACTCGCCGCTCTTCGACGTGCGCGGCATCTACGACGAGCTGCGCGATCCGAACGGCCGTTTCAGCAATATCTTCACGGCGTCACGCGAATATTTCGTGGGGGCCAACGTGCGTGTGTCGAAGTTCAAGTTCCAGGGCGCTTACACGCATTACGCGGCACCGGACACGCCCGCAGGTCTCGCCGACAGTGCAGACCACTACTGGCTTGGCGCTACGTATCAGGCGAACCAGCGCTGGGCCGTAACGGCCGCGGGCTTCTACATCAAGGTGGGCGAAGGCGCAGGCGATGCCGCGCACGACCCTTCAGGCCACGCCACGCTCTATGTGCTGGGCACGACCTACAACCTGAGCAAGCGAACGTTTCTTTACGGGACCGTGGCGTATCTGCGCAACAGCAGCCACGCAAACTTCTCAGTGTTCGCCACGCCGCGCGACGCGAATCCGAACACGAGTCCGCTCGCGGGCGAATCGCAGACGGGCGCTTACGTGGGGATGATGCATAACTTCTGACCGAGCCTCGCGAGGCTGCTCGAATGCTGACGCACGTTGTGGCTTCTTGCGAGGGCGGGGTCGTTTTTTGCTACCGCCCGAATGCAATGCAGTGGATCCAAAGTTGGCTGCGGCGGCGGCGATCTTTCATCGCGCCGTTCGTGCCTGTCATTACGCTTTCGTCATTACGTTTTTATTAACGCGGCCTTTGCCGGGCTTTCACCGGCACATCACGGCACATCCCTCAAAGGACGATCAATTGACACGAGATGAACCACCGATCGCCAGCAGCAGCGAAGCGTCCGCGTCCCACGCGTCCGGTACGCACTACACGCGGCGCCATTGGCTGCAAGCCACGCTCGCTCTCGCCGCGGCGAGCCTGACCGGCTCCGCTACGCTCAAAGCGCTTGCACAAAGCCCTGCCAGCGGCGCAGACAGCGGCCAGGCGCTCGACGCGTTCATGACGCTCTCGCAGTCGCTCACGGGCAAGAGCGGGCTGGACCGCGCAGTCGGTGCGCGGCTCGTCGCGGCCCTGCAAAAGAAAACGCCTGATCTCGCGCAGCGCGTGCCGCAGATTGCCGGCGCGCTCGCGTCCGGCTCGCTGAAGCCCGACGACGAAGCGCTCGCGCTGAAAATTCTCACAGCCTGGTACATGGGTGTGGTGGACGACACAGTCGTCACGTACGAGCAGGCGCTGATGTTCAGCGTGGTGTCGGACACGCTCGTCATTCGCACCTACTGCCCCAACAAGCCCGGCTTCTGGGCGTCGAAACCTGTCGAGAGGCAATCCTGACCATGGCCGACACACTACAAGCCGATATCGTCGTGGTGGGCTCGGGCGTGGCCGGCGCGCTCGTTGCGCATCAGCTCGCGCTCGCCGGCAAGTCGGTGATCATGCTCGAAGCCGGGCCGCGCCTGCCGCGCTGGGAAATTGTCGAACGCTTTCGCAACCAGTTCGACAAGATGGACTTCATGGCGCCGTACCCGTCCACACCGTGGGCGCCGCATCCCGAATATGGCCCGCCGAACAACTACCTCATCCTGAAGGGCGAGCACAAGTTCAACTCGCAATACATTCGCGCGGTGGGCGGCACTACGTGGCACTGGGCGGCTTCCGCGTGGCGCTTCATTCCGAACGACTTCAAGATGAAGACCGTCTACGGCGTAGCGCGCGACTGGCCCATCCAGTACGACGACCTCGAGCCGTGGTACTACCGCGCGGAGCAGGAGCTGGGCGTGTGGGGTCCCAACGACGAAGACCTCTATTCGCCGCGCAAAGCGCCGTATCCCATGGCGCCGCTGCCGCTCTCGTACAACGAGGCGACCATCAAGTCGAAGCTCAACGCCTACGACGCGGCCTATCACGTCGTGACGGAACCGGTCGCGCGCAACAGCGTGCCCTACGACGGCCGCCCCACCTGCTGCGGCAACAACAACTGCATGCCGATCTGCCCGATCGGCGCGATGTACAACGGCATCGTGCACGTCGAGAAAGCCGAGATGGCGGGCGCGAAGCTGATCGACAACGCCGTGGTCTACCGGCTCGAAGTGGGCTCGAACAAACGCATCGTCGCGGCGCTGTACAAAGACCCTCAGGGCATTTCGCATCGCGTGGAAGGCAAGTATTTCGTGCTTGCGGCCAACGGCATCGAAACGCCGAAGATCATGCTCATGTCCACGAGCCACGATTTTCCGAACGGCGTGGGCAACAGCTCGGACATGGTGGGCCGCAATCTGATGGACCATCCCGGCACCGGCGTGTCGTTCTACGCGGACGAAAAACTCTGGCCCGGACGCGGGCCGCAGGAAATGACCTCGCTGATCGGCTTTCGCGACGGCGCGTTCCGCTCGCAACAGGCGGCAAAGAAGATCCATCTGTCGAACCTCTCGCGTATCGACCAGGAGACGCAGAAGATCTTCGGGCAGAAGAAGTTGCTCAAGCCCGCCGATCTCGACGCGCAGATTCGCGACCGCTCGGCGCGCTACGTGCAGTTCGACTGCTTCCACGAAATCCTGCCGCAGCCGGAAAACTGCATCGTGCCGAGCCGCACGGAAACGGATGCCATCGGCATTCCCCGCCCCGAGATCACCTACGCCATCGGCGACTATGTGAAACGCGGGGCCGCTCACACGCGCGAGGTGTACGCCACCGCGGCGAAAGTGCTGGGCGGCACGGAGGTCGAATTCCACGACGACTTCGCGCCGAACAACCACATCACGGGCTCCGTCATCATGGGCAGCGACCCGCGCAATTCGGTGGTCGACAAGGATTGCCGCACCTTCGACCACCCGAACCTGTTCGTTTCGAGCAGCGCGACCATGCCCACCGTCGGCACCGTGAACGTGACCTTGACCATCGCGGCGCTCGCGCTGCGCATGGCGGACCAGCTCAAAAAGGAAGTCTGACGTGCTCAAGAAGACCCTGTTCCTGATGCTCGCGGGCGCCCTGGCAATCTCCGGCATGGCGCGTGCGGACGACTCCGCTCAATCCCCGCCCGGCGGCGACGCCGCGCTCGTGAAGCGTGGCGAATATCTCGCCGTGGTGGGCGACTGCATGGCCTGCCACACCGCCGCAAAGGGCAAACCGTTCGCGGGCGGCCTGCCGCTCAAAGTGCCCATGCTGGGCACCCTCTACTCCACCAACATCACGCCGGACAAGAACACCGGCATCGGCACGTGGTCGTATGAGGACTTCGAACGTGCGGTGCGCAAGGGCGTAGCCAAAGACGGCCGCAACCTGTACCCGGCGATGCCCTACGTCTCGTACGCGAAGATCGGCGACGACGACATGAAAGCGCTCTATGCCTACTTCGAGCACGGCGTTCAGCCCATCGACCAGCCGCAGCGCGCAAGCGACATCCCGTGGCCACTCAACATGCGCTGGCCGCTCACCGTGTGGAACTGGGTCTTCCTGAAAGAAGGCTCGTATCAGCCTAAGCCCGGCAAGAGCGTGGAGTGGAATCGTGGCGCGTACCTCGTGCAGGGTCTCGCACACTGCGGCACGTGCCACACGCCGCGCGGCGTCACGATGCAGGAGAAAGCGCTCGACGAAACGGGCAGCGGCTTTCTTTCGGGATCCGTACTTTCTGGATGGGACGGCTACAACATCACATCGGATGCAAACAGCGGCATCGGATCATGGACCGACGCGCAGCTCACACAATATCTGCGCACGGGCAGCGTACCGGGCGTCGCGCAGGCCGCGGGCCCGATGGGCGAAGCCGTGGAACACAGCTTCTCGCATATGACCGACGCGGACGTGAAGGCCGTGGCCACCTACATTCGCACGGTGCCCGCCGTGAGCGACGGCAGCACGAAGCCGCGTTACGCATGGGGCCAGCCCGTGGACGACGTCGCGACACTGCGCGGGGTCGGCTTCAACAACGCGACGGATCCGGCGCGGCTCTATCTGGGCAATTGCGCGACTTGCCACCAGGCTCACGGCGAAGGTTCGCCCGATAGCTACTACCCGTCGCTGATGCGCAACTCGACGGTAGGCGCACCGAACCCGAACAACCTCGTCCAGGTCATTCTGCACGGCGTGCAACGCAACGCGGCAGGCAACAACGTCAGCATGCCGGCGTTCGCAGCCGACCTGAACGACGCGCAGATCGCGGCCCTCACCAATTACGTGACGGCGCACTTCGGCAATCCAGCCGCGAAGGTGACGGAGAAGGACGTCGCGAAGCTGCGGTAATCGTTCGCGGTTACGCTGCCGGGTTCTCGCTTGCGGGATCGTACGGCAGCACCTTTTCCTGCTCGTCGGGCCGGTTGCGCGCAACGATCGCGCGCGCCGGCGCCGTGTCGCTGAGATTGAACGGCTGATGCGGTACGCCCGGCGGAACGAACAGAAAGTCCCCCGCTTCCGTGATGACGGACTGACGCAAGCCTGGCCCGTATCGTGTTTCCACGCGACCTTCCAGCACGTAGATGCCTGTCTCGTAGCCGCAATGCACGTGAGGCTCGGCGTGTCCGCCGGGCGGCACCACGACGAGGTGCATCGAAAGCCCGCGCGTGCCCGCGGTCACTGCCGAGAGGCCGACGAAGTAAGGCAGGCGCTGCACCGTGCTGATCTCTCTGTCGGGATGCACCACGACGAGGGGCGCATTGGCGTCGTCGATATCGTCTTGCATGAACACTCCTTTTTCTGCCGTTGCAAAGGGGGTCATCACGAGAGCGGCCGCACGAGTGCAATAAACCCGCATTCCTGTGCAATGCCGCGAAGCGCCGCCTCCAACTAGTGCCTCTCGTCTAATCCAACGTATTTCGTTAGATGTACTGCGCTCTTTCACGGGACATACTCTATGCTCCCTCTTCATCTATCGGCATCGGGATAGTCCTGTACGAAGCCCGCCGATCGAACAACAACTCGAAATGGAGGGAGACAAACATGAAGCGTTCAATACGTTCCCGATTCGCTGCGCGCGCGTTTGCCTGGGCCGTGACCGGTGCCTCGCTCGCAGGATGGACAGCGCTGCTCGCCATTAGCTCGACCCCGCCGGCACTCGCCCAGACCGCCCCCACCAGCGACTATGCGGCCACGCGCTATCCGATCATCCTCGTGCACGGTCTCTCCGGCACGGACAAATACCTCGGTGTACTGGATTACTGGTACGGCGTGCAGCAAGACCTGCAAAGCCGTGGCGCCACCGTCTATGTCGCCAATCTCTCGGGGTTCCAGAGCGACACGGGACCCAACGGACGCGGCGAGCAGTTGCTGGCTTACGTGAAGCAGGTGCTCGCGGCAACAGGTGCAAGCAAGGTCAATCTGATCGGTCACAGCCAGGGCGGGCTGACCTCACGTTATGTCGCAGCGGTCGCGCCGGATCTTGTTGCATCCGTCACGACCATCGGAACGCCGCATCGCGGCTCCGAATTCGCCGACTTCGTGAAGAACCTGCTGGCCACCGACCCCACCGGCCTCTCCAGCGTCGCGGCGGCACAATTCTTCAACCTCTTCGGTACGCTTACCAACAGCACCAACAACTCCAATCAGGACGCGTTAGCCGCGCTCAACACCCTGACCACCACCAGCGCCGCTGCATTCAACACCCAGTACCCGAGCGCCGGGCTCGGCGCACCGGGTTCATGCCAGACAGGCGCACCCACGGAGACGGTAGGCGGCAACACACACCTGCTGTATTCGTGGGCGGGCACGAATGTCCAATCGGCGGGCACGTTGTTCGGCGCAACAGCCACACGCGACGCGAGCACGATGCCGCTTGTCGATCCGGCCAATGCGCTCGACCCGTCCACGCTCGTTCTGCTCGGCACGGGCACTGTGATGATGAATCGCAATTCAGGTCCGAACGACGGTCTCGTCTCGATGTGCAGCTCGCTGTACGGCAGCGTGCTGAGCACGAGCTACAAGTGGAATCACCTCGACGAAATCAACCAGCTGCTCGGCGTGCGCGGCGCGTATGCGGAAGATCCGCTCGCCGTGATTCGCACGCACGCGAATCGTCTGAAACTGGCCGGCGTGTAACCATGCCCCTGCGTTCGCGCAGTACGCCGCGTGGGCGGCGCATCAGGTCGGTCACGGCAATCGGGCTCGCCGTCTGCGTCGTCTTCGGGCTCGCAGCGGCGGGCGTGGCGTGGTACGGGACGACAGCCGCAAACGAAAGCGCCAATCACGCTTCCAACGGCAACTCGTCGGGCCCCGCCCACGCCGCCGTCGCGCAGATGCGCAATGCCGCGGCACAGCTGCCGAATCTGCCCACGTCCCTCGCGGGTTCTTCCGCGCCGCGTTTGCCGCTCGATGCCGGCGGCCATCTCGCGAAGTCGCGCGCGGTGCGCGACTTCTTCGACTATTGCCTGAGCGCACAAAGCGATCTGAGTTCGGGCGCGCTCGACGCACTGGTAAAGCGCGAAATCGCGGCGCAGCTCGACGGCACGGCCGCGCAGGCTGAAGCGCTCGACGTGTGGCAGCGGTATCGCGCGTATCTGGCTGCGCTCGCGTCGCTACCGGATGGCGGCGCAGATTCTGCCGGCAAGCTCGACATCGCTTCCGTTCAACTCGCGGTCGATCAGCGCGAAGCCATTGCGAGCCGCACGCTCGGCGAATGGAGCGCGCCCTTCTTCGGCGCCGAACTGCAGCACCAGCGCTACGAGCTTGCACGGCTGAAGATTGCACGGAACTCCACGTTGACGGAGGCACAGAAGGCGCAGCAACTCGCGGCGCTCGATGAATCGCTATCGCCCGAGGAACGCGCCACGAAGGAACGCGTACAACGACAACAGGCAGCCATCTCGCAGATCGCGCAATTGCAGGAGTCGGGCGCCTCGCCCGAAGAAACGCGCGCGCAACTCACGCAAACACTCGGGCCCGAAGCCGCCCAGCGAGTAGTCCAGATGGAGCAGGAAGAGACCGACTGGCGCGACCGCTACGCGAGCTACGCTGCGCAGCGCGCCCAGATCGAAGCCCAAGGGCTGGCGCCGCAGGTCCGCGATGCCCAGATCGCCCAACTGCGGCAGCGCGTGTTCACGAAGCCCGGCGAGGCGCTGCGAGCCGCGTCGCTCGATGGCGGCGGCGGTTCCCACTGATGGCTTCGCGCGGAACCGGCGGCCGCAGGCGTGAACCATGCAGCAGTTATCCCCACATTTTGTTCGCAAGCTTGTGAACAACCTATGCACAAATCCGCCAAGGCGTTGAGCGGAAAGGCCTATTCGTCGCGGCGGCAAATTGCGTCACGACGCCTTGCGGGCACTGGACCACCACTTGCCATCATTTGCGCCGACACACGCAAAGCGCCGTGCCCCACTCAAGCCACAAGCGAAGTCGTCAGACGTCTTGTCACGATGTTATGCAAAAACATGTGCATGAAATGTAAACATGATGGCAATCAAACATGCATCGAGCACGCTTTGTTATTACCCTGGTAGATTGCCTGGATTTCCCTCAAGTCGATGGGGTTAATGCCGTTAAGACCTGTAGCGATGAACAGGACGTGCGTTTTGCCCGCGTCCTCAATGCAAGGAACGACATGCGCAACAACCAGCCCATCACCCAGCAGGAATACGATTACTCCGCGTCGCAAATGCTCGTCTCCGCGACCGATCTCAAAGGCCGCATCCAGTACTGCAACCCGGCGTTCATCGCGGTTTCCGGCTATACGAAAGAGGAGCTGATCGGCAAGCCGCACAACCTGATCCGCCATCCCGACATGCCCGCCGAGGCATTCGCAGACCTGTGGACGACGATTCAGGCCGGCCGCCCCTGGACGGCCCTCGTCAAAAACCGACGCAAGAACGGCGATCACTATTGGGTCGCGGCCAACGTCACGCCGGTAACGGAGCGCGGTCAGGTGGTGGGGTATCTCAGCGTGCGCACGAAGCCGTCGCGCGATGAAATCCGCGAAGCCGACGCGCTCTACGCGCAGATGCGCGAAGGCACGCTGCGCGGCCGCAAGCTGCGGCGCGGGCTCGTGGTTCGCACGGGACTGCTGGGGCTCGTCGACGCGGTCATGCGCGTGCCTGTCGCGAAGCGCGCCGTGCTGGGCTACGGCGCCGGTCCCGGCGCGCTGCTCGCGGCTGGCGTTGCCGCGTGGCAAGGCATTCCGCCCACGCCGTTCTGGATGGCGTTCGCCGCCAGCTGCCTCGCAAGCCTTGTCACGTGGCGCGTGCTCGTGAGCCATGTCGGCAAACCCATCGACGAGATGAAGCGCGTTTCGGCCCAGGTGGCCGCGGGCGACCTGACCGCGGACGTCCAGGTCATTCGCCACGACGATCTGGGCGAAGTGCTGCTCGCCCTGAACCAACTGAAGGCGAACCTCACGGCGATCGTGCTGGACGTGCGCCAGCAGATCGATGGCATGCTGGATGCCGCGCGCGAAATCTCGACCGGCAACCTCGATCTCTCGCGGCGCACGGAGTTGCAGGCGGCATCGCTCGAAGAAACCGCCGCCACGATGGACCAGCTGACCACCACCGTGCAAGCCAATGCCGAAGCCAGCGCACGAGCGCTCGACCTCGCGCGCGAAGCGCAGGCGACGGCCGCCGAAGGCGGCGCGATGGCAGGCCAGGTGGAACGCACCATGGCCAGCATCACCGACGCATCGAAGCGGATTACCGATATCACGGGCGTGATCGACGGCATCGCGTTCCAGACCAACATCCTCGCGCTCAACGCCGCCGTGGAAGCGGCGCGGGCAGGCGAAGCCGGGCGTTCGTTCGCCGTGGTGGCGGGCGAAGTGCGGATGCTGGCGCAACGTTGCGCGGCATCGGCGAAGGAAATCAAGGAAGTGGTGGAAGCGAGCGTGAACGAAGTGGCCCAGGGCACGCAGCTTGTCGCGCGCACCACGGCGCAGATGCGCTCCATCGACGAAGCCGTGGCCCGCGTCTCCTCGATCATCATGGAAGTCGCCAACGCGAGCGGCGAGCAGGCCGAGGGCATCCGCCAGGTGAATCAGGCCGTCTCGCATCTGGACAGCGCGACGCAACAGAACGCCGCGCTCGTCGAGCAGGCCGCGGCGACGGCCACGCGCCTCGTGGAGCAGGCGGACGTGCTCGACGAAGCCGTGCGTCTCTTCACGCTTCCGAATGTGGCCAGCAACGGCAAACCGACAACGTCGGGCAGTGCGTTCCGTGCGAAGAAGGTCGAAGCACAGCGCGAAAAGGCGCCCGAGGCAGAGGAAATTCCCGCCTGACCAGCCGACCTTGATCCACTGAGCCCGGCGGCTGAACGCGGCGGCCGGCCCGATTGATCTGAAAGATCGGCGTAAGTCCCATCTCGACAGGGTAGGTCAATCGGGTCAGGATGCGATTGTCAGGGCCCGGCACGCGGGCTGGCTGACCCGAGTAACAACGGCGTTTGAACGGCCCATCCGGCGAAAACGGACGGGCCGTTTTTTTGTCCCATAGCGCCCGCCTGACGTTGCTGCCGCTCACGTCCCGCCGAACAGGTTCATCTGGCGCGCCGCCGGCTGTTCGTTACCTTCCAGCGCAAGCAACGCCTCCTTGCGCTCGATGCCGCCGGCATAGCCGGTCAGCTCTCCATTGCCGCCAATCACACGATGGCACGGCACGATGATGGCGATCGGATTGCGTCCGTTGGCGGCGCCCACGGCGCGTGCCGCGCCCAGCCCCAGGCCGAGGCGGTCGGCAATACGTCCATAGCTCTCCATCTGTCCATAGGGAATTTTCACGAGCTCGTCCCAGACGCTGCGCTGGAACGCCGTGCCGTGCGCGCGCAGCGGCACGGTGAAGCGCCGCCGCGTGCCCGCGAAATACTCGCCGATTTCGTCGCGCGCCTGCAGCAGCACGCGCAGCGTGGGCGCGGGCGAATCGGCTGAGCCCATGGCCGGATCGGACGGTGCGTACTTTTGACCGACGAAGAACACGCCTGTCAGCGCGTCGTGCGCCGCGCGCAACAGGACGTTGCCGAGCGGGCTCGGCATGGTGAGCCAATGCGCTTCGCTATCCAATGTCATGCGGCTCCCGGGGCGCTGCCGCCCAATCCGGTCCAGATCTTTCAGATGATAGGCGCCTTTTGCGCGGGGGAGCGCCTGGCTATGGCGCCCGGCTGGCAACCGCCGGACGGCACGCGGCAATGACACCGCCATGACATGGCGGCGGAAAACGACCACCGTCGCGTGCACCGTCGCGGGGCACGCAAAAATGCGGCAGTTGCGCGAAGACTCGCGTTACACTGCTTCGACAACGCGGCGCGGCAGTCACCGCGCGGTTCACGGCGGGCCGGCCCGAACGTCAGTCAGGCGCGCCGCGGGCGGGCAAACGCGAGCGATACGTGTATGCGCGGTCGCATACACAAGGTGCGATGGCCAACCCGCACAATGAATCGATCAACAACGGAAGAGGACAACAGCAATGCGCACGACCGGGTCTTCCGGGGCCATGACCCTGCTAACCGAACACGACGACGCGACGGGGCGCGAGGTACGCACGCTGCGGCTCGAATCGTCGGAAGACGGCAAGAGCATTCTTCTCATCGAGGTCGATGAACGCAAGCCGGGCGTGCACCGCGAAGTGCGTTACGAGATCACGCCGGCCGAGCTGATTGCCGCTATCCGCGCCCAGGGCGCCGAACTGCCCGGCGAATCGCACAGCCGCTAAGCGCACGAGGAGCATGCCATCCCGCTGGCGGCGCGCCACCCATGCCGCCAACCGTCGCTAACTGTCGCTAATCGTCCAACCCCAACACGCTTTCCGTTCGCTTCCTGCATGCTGCGCCGCACTTGAATTTCCGGCGCAGCGATCGCATTTCAGGGGACATTTTCATGCCTCGAAAATGCGTCCATAATTCTTGACTCCCCTACCCGCTTCCCGCCCGAAAGGCCCAGGAAGTAAGCCGATGCTACATGACCTCGTCGCGCAGTACGGGCCTGCCATCGTCTTCGCCAATGTGCTCGCCGCTTCGCTCGGGCTGCCCGTGCCCGCGCTGCCCACCCTCATCCTGTTCGGTGCCATGGCGGCCATGCATCCCGGATCGGTCGGCACGCAGGTGATTCCCGTGCTCGTGCTGTCCGTATTCGCCACGCTGATCGGCGACAGCGCCTGGTTCCTGGCGGGCCGCATCTACGGCGGCAACACGCTGAAGACCATTTGCCGGCTGTCGCTCTCGCGCGATACCTGTGTGAAAAAGACCGAGCGTTTCTTTGGCCGGTGGGGCGTGCGCGTGCTCGCGGTATCGAAATTCGTGCCGGGGCTTTCCATTGTGTCCGTGCCGATGGCCGGGGCAATGGGCACGCCGTACCGCGCCTTTCTCGCGTTCGACAGCATAGGCGCCGTGCTGTGGGCCGGTCTCGGGCTGATCATCGGCGTGGTGTTTGCGCAGCAGATCGACATGCTGTTCGCAGGCGCGGGGCGCCTCGGGCGCATGGCGGGCGTCGTGGTGGCCGTGCTGCTCCTGCTGTATGCGTCGTACCGCTGGTATCGCCGTCGTCAGTTGCTCAAGAAGCTCGCGGCTGCGCGCATCGAAGTGAACGAGCTGGGCAACCTCATCCAGGCCGGGACTTCGCCGGTGTTGTTCGATATCCGCTCGGATGAAAAGCGCAAGCTCGACCCGTACGTCATTCCGGGGTCGGTGTTCGCGGACGAGCGCCAGCTGGACGACATCATCCAGCGGTATCCGCGTGACCAGAAGCTCGTTATCTATTGCTCGTGTCCGAACGAAATTTCGGCGGCGTGGATGGCGAAACAGCTCAACGAAGCAGGTTTCAACGACGTGCTGCCGCTGCGCGGCGGGCTCGACGCCTGGCGCGATGCGGGCCAAACGCTCGAGCCGCTTGCCACGCCGCCGGCCGAACCAATGGCGGACGTCGGCATCGAGCCGAAACCGGTCTAGCCGCATCGCCCACGTGCGGGCGCAAGCCACTGGCGGCCCGCGCAGGCACCGCCAGGGGCGCTCCAGCGTGCGCGCTGCGGCGGTCCTGCCGAACGAACAAGGAGCGCAGTCTGATGAGTTCCATCGAGGAAGTGGAAGTACGCAACGACTCCGCCCCCGTGGTCGCCGAGGCACCGTTCTCGTCGCTCGCCACGCGGCGTCACCAGATGTTTCCGCAGCTCACCTGCGAAGAGATCGACCGGCTGCGCCGCTTCGGCGAAGTCCTGCATTGGGAAGCGGGCGAGACACTGTTTCGCACCGGCGAGCCGGGGCCCGGCATGTTCGTGGTGCTCAAAGGCTCCGTCAAAGTCTTCCAGCGCGATGGTCTCGGGCGCGAGCGGCTCATCAACGAACACCGTGAGGGCAACTTTCTGGCCGAGGTCGGCCAATTGTCCGGGCGGCCGGCGCTCGTGGACGGCATGGCGCTCGAGCACGTCGAGGCGCTGCTGATTCCGCCCGACCGTCTGCGCGCGCTGATCGTGGCCGAAGCGGAACTGGGCGAGCGCATCATGCGCGCGCTGATCCTGCGGCGCGTGGCGCTGATCGAAAAGGGCGCGGGCGGCCCGATTCTCGTGGGTAAGCGCCACGATCCGCGGCTAGTCGGCCTGCAAGGTTTCCTCACGCGCAACAGCCACCCGCATTCGGTCATCGACGAAAGCGACGAAGACGCGTTGCATCTCATCGAGCAGTTCGCCGCACGCCCCGAAGACCTGCCCATTGCAATCTGCCCCGACGGTTCCGTGCTGCATCACCCGAGCGCGCCGGAACTCGCCACCTGCCTCGGTCTGCTGCCCGATCTCAACGACTCGCCCGTGTACGACGTGGCCGTCGTGGGCGCCGGCCCGGCTGGGCTCGCCACCGCGGTGTACGCGGCGTCCGAAGGACTTTCCGTCATCGTGCTCGACGCCCGCGCGCCGGGCGGCCAGGCGGGCGCCAGCTCGCGCATCGAAAACTATCTCGGCTTTCCGACCGGCATCTCGGGCCAGGCGCTCGCGGGACGCGCGTTCGTGCAGGCGCAGAAGTTCGGCGCGCACGTGGCGATTCCCGTGAAGGTGAAGCGGCTGCATTGCGACGAGCTTCCACATCGGCTGGAAACATGCAGCGGCAACGTGGCCGCGCGCGCCATCGTGATTGCGAGCGGCGCGGTGTACCGGCGGCCCGCCATCGAAGGGCTCGACCGCTACGACGGGCGCGGCGTGTATTACTGGGCGTCGCCCGTGGAAGCCAAACTCTGCAAACGCGAAGAGATCGTGCTGGTGGGCGGCGGCAATTCCGCAGGGCAGGCCGTGGTCTACCTCGCCTCCCACGCGAAGCACGTGCACGTGCTCATTCGCCGAAGCGGCTTCGAAGCCACGATGTCGCGCTACCTGATCGACCGCATCGCGTCGCTGCCCAACGTGACCGTGCATCCGCATACGGAAATCGCGCGGCTCGAGGGCGACGAAGCCGGGCTTTCGTCGGTGTGGCTGAAGTCGCCGCTGCGCGACGGCACCGATCACTTCGATTCGCGCCACCTGTTCCTCTTCACGGGTGCCGATCCGAACACGGATTGGCTGCACACCTGTGGCGTGGAGCTCGATCCGAAGGGCTTCGTGCTGACCGGCGCCGACGCCGATCCCGGCGGTTCGGCATGCGATCTCTCCACATCGGTTGAAGGCGTCTATGCCATTGGCGATGCGCGCGCCGGCTCCACCAAGCGCGTAGCCGCTGCGGTGGGAGAAGGTGCGCAGGTGGTCGCGCAGATCCATCAGATGCTGGCCGTGCTTGCAGGCGAAGCGGTGCCGGCCGCTGCATAGGCACGCATCGGCACATAAGCGCAAAGCGGCCGCGCCGGCTTCACGGCGCGGCCGCGGCATACAACTGCTTACAAACCTCACACATTCCGCGTGCACCGCACGCGGTCTCCACGCGTTTTTGCGAGCACCTACCCATGGAGCTTGCTATGAGCGCAAACCTCACCCCCGACGTCCCGCAACGCAATCGCCTGCACCCGCTGGTCGCGGGGGCGGCTGTCTCCGTGATTCTCGCGAGCGCCGTCGGTGTCGCGGCCATGACGGGCATCCTGCCGCTTTCGAAGGCGAGCACGGCCGAACCGGCAGCCATGCAAAGCGCCAGCGCGCCGGTTGTCGGCGCCGCGTCGACTACTGCGTCCGCCGTCCAGGCCGCACAACCCGCGCCGACGTACGCGCAGACCGCACCTCGCACGGCACCCGAGCAGGCGCCGGCACGGCCGAAGCCACATCACTATCGCGCGCCGCAAACCACCTACTCGAACGGCGGCGAGGCCCAGCCCTATGCACAGCAGCGTCAGCCTGCAATCGATCCGTACGTGGGCGAAGTCGCCTCCATCACGCCGGTGCAGACAGCCGAGCCGACTACGGGACTCGGCGCACTCGGCGGCGCCGTGGCGGGCGGTTTGATCGGCAACCAGATCGGCAACGGACGCGGCCGCACGGTAGCGACCATCGCCGGGGCGCTCGGCGGCGGCCTCGCGGGCAACGGCATCGAGCATGCGGTGCGCAAGGCCACGACGTATCAGGTGCAGGTGCGCATGCAGGACGGCAGCTATCGCAACTTTACGTATCAAACGCCGCCTTCGGTTCAGGTGGGCGAGCGCGTACGCGTGGAAGGCGATTCGCTGGTCGGCGCCTGATCGTTCTGGCTATACGACACGTGCCTCGTCGCGCGGGCCGCTCTTCATGAGGGACCCGCGCGCACGCTTCAGAAGCGCAGGCAGCGGACAAGCGGCAATCGGGCTACAGTAACGCCAGCCCGCGCCTCGCCGCCCCGCACTGATGCACCTGGACACAGCCGGCACCGCGGTTTTCAACGACAAGAACGAATACCCGCGTGAAGCCGCTCCCGCTCTCCGCCGCCCGCACCCTGCATCTGGCCGCTCAAGGTCTTGCCACGCCGCCCCGCCGCAAGGCCACCAAGGACGACGTGCTTGCCGCCATCCGACGCATGGCGCAGTTGCAGATCGACACGATTCACGTCGTGGCGCGCAGTCCCTACCTCGTGCTGTTCAGCCGGCTCGGCCCTTATCTGCCGCAGTGGCTCGACGAACATCTGGCCGAACGGCGGCTCTTCGAATACTGGTCGCATGAGGCGTGCTTCGTGCCCATCGAGGACTACGGGCTGCTGCGTCATCGCATGCTCGACCCGGCCGGCATGGGCTGGAAATACGCGGCTGAGTGGCACGACAAGCATCGCAACGAGATCGCGAATCTGCTCGAACACATTCGTGCGAGCGGTCCGGTGCGGTCCGCGGACTTCGCCCGCGAAGGCGGCAAAGGCAACGGCTGGTGGGACTGGAAGCCGGAGAAGCGGCATCTGGAGGTGCTCTTCACCACGGGCGAGCTGATGGTCGCCGAGCGCCGCAACTTCCAGCGCGTCTACGATCTGGCCGAGCGCGTGCTGCCCGAATGGAACGATGCGCGCGACCTGCCGTTGCGTGAAAGCACCGAACGCGAACTTCTGCGGCGCACCTGCCGCGCGCTCGGCGTCGTGCGAGCCGATTGGGCCGCCGACTATTACCGGCTGCCAAAGCGCCCTTATGCAAACGACCTGCACGCCCTCGCCGACGAAGGCGAACTCGTGCCGGTGCGCGTGGACGGCTGGAAGCAGGACACCTTCGTGCATCGCGACGTGGCCCCGCTCATGGAAGATGCCTCGCAAGGCAGCGTTGCGTCGACGGTGACCACGGTGCTTTCGCCATTCGATCCGGTGGTGTGGGACCGCAAACGCGCGCTGGCGTTATTCGATTTCGATTACGCGATTGAATGCTATGTGCCGGCGGCGAAGCGCAAGTATGGCTACTTCGTGCTGCCACTGTTGAGCAGGGGGAAGCTCGTGGGTCGGGTGGACGCCAAGGCTCATCGGGCGGAGGGGGTGTTCGAACTGAAGTCGGTACATCTGGAACCGGGCGTACGTGTAAGCGGCCGGCTCACCGACGACCTGCGCCGCGCCTTGCAGCGCTGTGCCGACTGGCATGGCACGCCGCAGCTTCAGGTGACGGCCGGCCCGCGCGAACTCGTGAAGGCGTTGCGCGCGAGCGGCTGAATTGCGGGTTCGCCGCCCACTCGCTCGGCCGCCACGCGCTCAGCGATCGATCTTCACGCGCAGCTCGCGCGCCGTCTCCAGCAGGCCTTCGTATCCGGACCGCGCGTGCTCGGGCAGATCGGGGTCGCCCACCAGCGCGCCCAGCGTTTCGATCAGGCTATACAGAATGCCCTTCGCCGCGCCCGCCGCCATGCTGCCCGACTTCACGCCTTCATCCACGTGAGACAGTGCGGCGTCTAGATGCTCGAAATCGGCCGGCGTCGTGCCGCGCTTGTCTTGCGTCTTGTCCTGAATGTCGTGCTTTTGCGAACCATCGCTCGTCATGATGAACTGCCTCTCGTTGCTGTGAACCGGTATGCGGATGAACGGCCGTAAGCCGATCGGTAATGTCGGTTATATACCGATCGGCTTCGGCCGTCCATTCGGTAGCGCAAGGCGCGCGATGGTTCACACGGCGGTCTGCGTGCACGCTTTCCGGGTCCCGAAAATTCTCACCTTTGCGTGTTGAGGCGATTGCGCTTACCGCGTGATGGGCGTTGATTGCCGCGTTCGACGCCATCGCTCGTTGTGCTGAAATACCTTGAAAAACAGGGGTCTTCGCATTCAGCGGCGCAATGCGAAGGTGAGCGCCCGGCGTGCGTATCCCTCTCGAAGCGGTCATGCAGCGGCGGTCCTGAAAACGCTCACCTTTCGCGCACACGCGCTTCGAGCCGCCCGTGCCTCCGCTCGATTGCAGACTCCGCTTGCCGCACCAGCGGCGCCGTCGGACCAATGGCCAGGCTTGCATCGAACGATGTCCCGCCTCGCTCGCTCCTTTCCGGATTATCGAGAATACCCCTTGAAATCAAGGCTCTTTTGAGCAGCGGACGTGTGGCATCGGCTGCGGTCCATGTTCCGCCACGCGATGAAGCACAGCATCGCTGTTGCGCGTGAGGCGAGCCGCAAGCTCGTTCGCATTGCTACTAACCGCAGCACAGCGCACCGTGATGCGAGCCATCGCGCGCCCCCCGAAAATCCTCACCTTTCGTCGTTCGTAGGCCAACCGCAAGGCGCCGAAACGAGCGGTAAACACCGTCTGTGTCCGGTCGCTTGACGCTCCCTCATGCCGGTTTCAGACTGGACGCCCTTCCCCGCACACGCTCTCATCGCCATGCCGTCCACCATCCCGTTTGTCGCCGGCCGCTTTCACGACGCCGCCGCGCATTACCTGGCGGGGCGGCCCGCCTATTCGCCAGGCTTGATCCGCCGCGTCGCGCAGGCGCGTCGGCTGGACGGCACGCAGCGGTTACTCGACCTGGGTTGTGGCCCCGGTCAGCTATCCCTCGCATTTTCGACGTGGGTGGCAAGCGCAGTCGCCATCGACCCCGAGCCCGCCATGCTCGACATGGCCACGCAACTCACGGCAGGCGTCGCGCCCAACATCGAATATCGCCAAGGAAGCTCCTACGATCTCTCGCCTGAGTTGGGTCGTTTCCAGATCACGGTGATCGGCCGCGCGTTTCACTGGATGGATCGCGCCGATACCCTCGCGCGTCTCGATGGTCTGATGGATGCGAGCGGCGCCGTCGTGCTGTTCAACACGTCGATACTCGACGACCCGCTGAACCCTTGGTCGGCCCAGTACCGGGCGCTGCTGGATCAATACGCGAACCGCGACCCCGCGCGTGCGCAGCGCCGCTCGGAGGATTGGGAAAGCCACGACGACGTGCTCTCGCAATCGCCGTTCGCGTCGCTTGAACGGATATCGGTGGTGGAGCGAAGACGGGTCTCGGTGGAACAGTTGAAGGCGCGTCCGCTTTCCATGTCGAGCCTCTCGCGTGAGCGGCTGGGCGAAGCGCAAGACGAACTGCTGAACGCCATTGACGAACTTCTGCGCGAGCACGCAAACGTTGGCTGGCTCACGGAGCGCGTCGAGTCGACGGCTCATATCGCGACGCGATAGTCAGCCGACGCGCGGCCTGTACGTTGCGCAGCCAGTTGCAGACCGTTCGTCCAGCGGCTTGCCGCTAGAAGAGTCGCGGCGTGCCCACCCACACGAGCACGGCTTCTTCGTTGCCCGTGTTCGTCCAGCTATGCGGCACCGTGGATTCGTAGTGCGCGCTGTCGCCGGCTTGCAGCACGAAGGTCTTGCCTTCGAGCGTGAGCGACATCTCGCCGGAAATCACGTACAGGAACTCTTCGCCCGCGTGCGTCGTGACCTCGGACTCGTGCTGCCCCGTGGGCATGCGCACCAGAATGGCTTCCAGCTGCCGCCCGCCCGTGACGTTCGTCATGCGGGCGAACAGGTCGGCCGAATCGGCAAAGCCGAAGAACTTGAGGTCTTCCTTGCGGCACACCGAACGTTCTTCGCTGGGCGTATCGACGAAGTACTGCACCTTCACGCCGAGCGCCGAAGCGATACCGACCAGCGACGTAATAGAAGGTGTCGCAAGGCCACGCTCCACCTGCGACAGGAACGGCTTTGAAATCCCCGCAGCCGTTGCCGTTTCATCCAGCGTGCGTCGCAACCTGAGCCTTAACGAACGGATCTTGCTACCCAGTTCGACGGCTGGGCCCATCTTTTCGCTACTTGAAGCCATGGCAGGACGAGAAGCGCCGTAAAAATAGTTTGGTCTTGGTTAATCAAGTTTGATATTGAGCGCCCCGCGCTTTCACGCGTTTTGATCGAGACGAACCTGCTATCTTGCCAGAAAGCCAACCTGAATTGGCTTCACAAAAAGGTAGTGCAAGCCCCTGGTTCGGCCCGTTTCAGCGCAGGACGGATGGCCAGATCAGCGCTGTTTCTACCGGACCGGCCGCTCCTAGGTTCCCGTAAATCCTCACCTTTCAGCCTTTCAGGACAAGGACGTCATCATGGCAAAGATCGGTTTCATCGGACTCGGCATCATGGGCGCGCCCATGGCGCTCAACCTTCAGAAGGGCGGCCACACGCTATTCGTCTACAAGCGCAGCGGCGAATTGCCGGCCGGTCTCGCGCAAGGCGGGGCAACGCGCTGCAAGTCGGCGAAGGAAGTCGCGCAAGAGGCCGAGTTCATCATCACGATGCTGCCGGATACGCCCGACGTGGAAGCCGTGCTGTTCGGCGCCGACGGCGTGGCAGAGGGGCTTGCGCCCGGCAAGACGGTGATCGACATGAGTTCCATCGCGCCGCTGCAAACGAAGGCGTTCGCGCAAAAGATCGCGGCGCTCGGTTGCGATTATCTCGATGCGCCGGTGTCGGGCGGCGAAGTGGGCGCCAAGGCCGCGACGCTCACGATCATGGTGGGTGGAAGCGACACTGCCTTTCAGCGCGCAAAGCCACTCTTCGATTTGATGGGCAAGAACGTCACGCTGGTAGGCGAGAGCGGCGCGGGACAGACCTGCAAGGTGGCCAACCAGATCATCGTTGCGCTCACCATCGAGGCGGTGGGGGAGGCGCTGCTGTTTGCCTCGAAGGCCGGCGCCGATCCCGCGCGCGTGCGCGAGGCGCTGATGGGCGGCTTCGCGTCGTCGCGAATTCTGGAAGTGCACGGCGAGCGCATGATCAAACGAACCTTCGACCCGGGCTTTCGCATCGAGCTACACCGCAAGGACCTCGGGCTCGCGCTCGAAGGCGGCAAGGCGATGGGCGTGCCGCTGCCGAACACGGCGACGTGCCAGCAGCTTTTCAGCCTGTGTCACGCGCACGGCACGGGGCAGCTCGACCACTCGGCGCTCGTGCGGGCGCTCGAAATCATGGCGAATCACACCGTGGCGTGATGCGGCGCCACGGCGGCGTTGAAGTCGCGTGTCGCGATGCGTGCCTCGCACGGGCGCAAGGCCTCGCAGGAACTCACACGCAACGCGATGCAAGGCACGCCGTCAATCAAACCGGTGCGGCGCCCCGAAGACGAGGCGCCGCACCGCGTTGAACCACTCCGTTCAACGTCAGCGAAACATTACTTCGCCAACGCACTGCGCAACGCCGCGTTCGCCTGGCTTACCGCGCCACGCGCCGCCGGCGTATTGGCCAGCGCGTTCAGCATCACGAAGTCGTGAATCGTGCCGGCGTATCGCACCGACGTCACCGGTACGCCTGCCTGCGTCAGCTTGCGTGCATACGCTTCGCCTTCGTCGCGCAGCACGTCGTTTTCGTCGGTGATCACGAGCGCGGGCGGCAGGCCCTTGAGATCGTCCAGGCTCGCGCGCAGCGGCGACGCCGTGATCTTCGCGCGATCGGCCTCGTTGGGTGCGTACGCGTCCCAGAACCACTTCATCGCGGCCTTCGTCAGCCACGGGCCGTTCGCGAATTCGTTATACGAGCCGTCTTCGAAGTTGGCGTCCGTCACCGGATAGAACAGCACCTGGTAGCGCAGCTTCGGACCACCGCGCTCCTTCGCCAGCAGCGTGACCGCCGCCGTCATGTTGCCGCCCACGCTGTCGCCAGCCACGGCAATACGATTTGCGTCGATGCCGAATTCCGCCGGATGCTTCGCCACGTACGCCGTCGCGGCATACGCCTGCTCGATGGGCACGGGGTACTGTGCTTCGGGCGAACGGTCGTAGTCGACGAAGATTACGGCCACGTGCGCGCCGTTGGCGATCTCGCGAATCAGACGGTCGTGCGTGTTCTTGTCGCCCAGCACCCAGCCGCCGCCGTGGAAGTACACCACCGCGGGCAGCACGCCCTTCGCGCCCTTCGGCTTGACGATACGCACCGCGACTTTGCCGGTGGGACCTACGGGCAGCACGCGGTCTTCCTCTTGCGCCGGCAGCTTCGCCACGGGCTGCGACTGCGCGCCCGCCAGCACGTTGCGTGCGTCGGCCGGCGAGAGCGTGTAGATGGGCGGGCCTGCGTGCGCGGCAAGGCTGTCGATGAAAGCCTGGGTGGTGGGCTCGAGCACCGGCGCGGCCTGCGCGGCGGTCGAAGCGACGGCCGCGCCGAGCGCGGCTGCAATGGCGAGTTTCTTGAAAGCGACCACGATGTTGCTCCTTGTTCGAACGGACGATGACGACGGGCCTACGCGTTGTCGTTGAGCGCGGCACCACCGCGTCATCGCCCGAAGCTATCTATCAATAGGTAGATTGAGTGATCCAAAAAAAGGCCCTTCCCTGCAGCTCCGGAAGAACCCTCCAGATTTCGTGCGGCTACGTCAGTGCTCGGCGCGAGCCTTAGAGCACAACGAGCTTCACGTCGATGTTGCCGCGCGTCGCGTTCGAGTACGGGCACACGATATGAGCCGCTTCGACGATACGTTCCGCCGTTTCACGCGCGAGACCAGGCAGAGAGATGCGCAGTTCCACCTCGATGCCGAAGCCCGTCGGAATCGCGCCGATACCCACGCTGCCGTCAACGGAGCCGTCGGCCGGGAATGCGACTTTCTCGCGCGCCGCAACAAACTTCATGGCGCCGAGGAAACACGCCGAGTAGCCCGCAGCGAACAGTTGCTCGGGGTTCGTACCTTCGCCGCCTGCACCGCCCAGTTCGCGCGGCGTGGTGAGCTTCACATCCAGCACGCCGTCCGACGACGTTGAACGGCCATCGCGGCCACCGGTTGCACGGGCATGAGCGCGGTACAGCACTTTTTCGATCGACATGATTGACTCCTGAGTTGAGAAGAGAACGTCCACTGTGCTTCGATTCGACTAAAAACTATCTACTACTAGATAGACAACAGAACACAAAAACACTCGTCATCGGCGCCTGCCAAGATCTTTGTCTTGCGGGCGCCGCCTACGCATTCGTCACGCAATCTTCACAGCATTGACCACGTCGTCGAGCCGCGCCTTCGAGTGAAACAGGCGGCTTGCCAGCACGCTGCCCTGGAACGACGCATACAACGCACGCGCAGCGCTTTCCACTTTGCCGTTCACGCGCAGCGTGCCGCGTGCTTCGCCTTCGGCCAGCACACCGGCCAGCCAGGCTTCGTTCGTCTTGAAGAACGCCTGCACGGCCTGGCGCACATTGTCGGGCAGCGACTCGATGTCCGCGGCCAGCATGCCGCACAGGCAAATCTGGTCGCCGTTGCCCATCACGAGGCCGAACTGCTTCGCGTAGCGCTCGAGCTTCTTTTCGGGCGGCAGCGCTTCGTCGATACCGCGCAACGCGGAAAGCACTTCCGAGCTGTACACGTTCACCGCTTCGAGCACCAGGTCTTCCTTCGTCGGGAAGTAGTAGTGAATGCTCGACGTCTTCACGCCCACCAGGTCCGCAAGATCGCGGTAGCTGAAGCCGTTGTAGCCCCGCGTCATCAGTAATGACTGGGCGTGCTGCAGAACCTGATCGCGGACAGTTGGCGTTTCCATGGGTCGAACTATATCTATCGATTAGTAGATAGTCAAGTAGAAATTTTCGGTAACGCGAGCGAGGCACCTGTCCCTCATTCGCAGCGCCACGTCAGGCGGTCGATCTCGCGCAGGAAAACCCTGGAAGCGACGCGGCGGCACTCAAGTGATTTCGGGCCCTTGCCGTTAATGCCGGCCATATACCTCCGCGTTGCGAACCGGCGCTGCTCACCCGCGCCGTCCACCGCACGAGCGTTCGAACTTACCCACAGACACAAGCCCATCATGTTTTCACGTCTCTCCATCACGGCGCGCCTGTTCGCCACATTGGGGCTGGTCGGCATGCTCACCATCGCGACCGGGCTGCTGGGCCAGGTCGGCATGCGCAGCTCCAACGAGGCGCTCAAGGAAGCGTATTCGCACCAACTGGCATCGTCGATCGCCATTGGCAAGGCGAACCTGAATCTCACGATCGTTCGCACGACGTTGGACCGCGTGCTGCTCCATCCGGACTCGCCCGACCGTTCCGCACTGATCGACAAGGCGCTCAACTACCTTGCAGTTTCCGACCGCGCCTGGGCCGACTACCAGCACGTTCAGCGCGGGCCGGACGAACAGGCGCTCGCCGACGCCGTGAGCAACGCGCGCAGCACGTTCCTTCAGCAAGCCATCCTGCCGATGATCGACGCGATGAAGCGCGGCGACCACGACGCAGCGGACAAAATCGCGATGACCGTCGTGCCGCCGTTTTCGGTGGCGCTCACGAAGTCGTCCGACGCCCTGGCGGCCTGGCAGCTCAAGGCCGGTCAGGACGCCTTCGATTCGGCCCAGCAGCAGTCCGCCACGCTGCGCGGCGCCGGCATCGCGCTGATCGTGCTGGGGCTCGTGATGTGCGTGGTGTGCGCAATCGGCCTGCAGCGCTCCATCTCGCGGCCGCTTTCGGAAGTGCTCGCGCACCTTCAGCGCATTGCGCGCGGCGACCTCACGAACCGGCTGGAAGCGCGTTCGCACGACGAGATGGGCCAACTCGTGAAGGGGCTCGGCGCGATGCAGTCCGGCCTCGTGGAGACGGTGCAGCAGGTCATGCGCGGCTCCGAATCGATCACGCAGTCCACGCGCGAGATCGCCGCCGGCAACAACGACCTCTCACAACGCACCGAAGAACAGGCCGCGTCGCTGCAGGAAACCGCGGCCAGCATGGAGCAGCTCACGTCCACCGTGAAGCAGAACGCCGACAACGCGCGACAGGCGCACGGCCTCGCCGAACAGGCGTCGCAGATCACGGCGCGCGGCGCGACCGTGGTGAGCGACGTGATCGGCACCATGAGCGACATCGACCGCAGTTCGCAGCGCATCGTCGACATCATTGGCGTCATCGAGGGCATCGCGTTCCAGACCAACATCCTCGCGTTGAATGCGGCCGTGGAAGCGGCGCGCGCGGGCGAACAGGGCCGCGGCTTCGCCGTGGTGGCGAGCGAAGTGCGCTCGCTCGCGCAGCGCTCGGCGGTGGCCGCCAAGGAGATCAAGGAACTGATCGGTGATTCGGTGGACCGCGTCACCGCAGGCTCGCGGCTCGTGGGCACGGCAGGCGAAACGATGGAGGAAATCCGGCGCGCCATCGCGCAGGTGGCGGGCATCATGAACGAGATCTCCGCGGCGTCCAACGAGCAGAGCGACGGCATCGAGCAGGTCAATGTCGCGGTCTCGCAGATGGACCAGGTGTCGCAGCAGAACGCAGCGCTGGTCGAACAGGCGTCGGCTGCGGCGATGTCGCTGGAGGAACAGGCGAGCGCGCTGCAGCAGGCGGTGTCGAAGTTCCGGCTCGCTTACTAAGCGGCGCATTGAGCGCCCGCACGGAGGGGTGCACAGAAGGAGCACTGAAAGCCCATGCGCTGAAGCATGGGCAGCGTTGCGGTATCGTAGTTCTTCCTATCCGTCAGAGGAGCAACGATGGCAACAACCCCCTACGCAAAGACCGCGCCCTCGCGCGAAGACGTGGCGGCGCTGCCCGGCGCCGCGGTCGTGGAGTTCGGCACCGACTGGTGCGGCTACTGCCAGGGCGCGCAGCCGCTCATTTCGCAGGCCTTCGCCCAACACGAAGGCGTGCAGCACCTGAAAGTGGAAGACGGGCCTGGCAGGCCGCTCGGCCGCTCGTTCAAGGTCAAGCTGTGGCCCACGCTGATCTTCCTGCGCGACGGCAACGAAGTGGCACGCGTGGTGCGTCCGAACAATGTCGATGAGATCGAAGAGGCGTTTGGAGCCCTGAACTGACGCCGCACGCCTCCCGAAAACCTTCACCTTTGATGCCGCCGAAGGGCTTGTACAACGAGGGTGGAGACCGTGCAGACCTAACGCCAGGCCGTCGAAACGTCCCGAAAACCCTCACCTTTGGGTCTAAACGGCGGCATCTGGGAGCGAACGGCGTCGCGCCACCTCACCGTTGGGCCCGCTCCCGAAAACCCTCACCTGTGTGCTGCGCAGGGGCTTGCCTGGCACTGGTGTTGCAGGCTTTTTCCGGGAACGACGCTTCCAGATGGACCGCAAACACGAGGCACGACAAGCCGGAAAGCCCTTGTTTTAGGGCACTTTGTGCGTTTTCCTGCGTGGCAACCGGCTCGGGCCGCCCGGGTCGTGCCTCGTGATGGCACCGACCTGCCCCGGGCGACGGCGGGTACCTGCATGGCTTCCATGACGGGCGAGGGTCGCGTGTTTAGTCTTCGATGAACCTGAGATGCAGCGGTCCGCAGCAGCCGTCCCCCCGTAAATCCTCACCTCACGCAGCCCACGTCCCGAAAACCCTCACCTTTGCCGACGCCGCGGCGCTTTCTACCTCAACTTCACCGAAACAAAGCTGCGCGCGTTGTTCCGCTGAATCAGCAGCGAAACGAGCTTGCCTGAGCGCGCCACGATCTCGTTGGCCTGGTCCTGCGTTTCCACCAGCGTCTCGTTGAGCGAGAGCACCACGTCGCCGCGCCGAACCCCTGCTTTCGCGGCCGGATTCCGTACGTCGTCCACCATGAGACCCACGGGCAAGCCGGTCGAGCGCCGCTCGCTCTCACTCAATGCGTGCATGACGAGGCCGAGGCGCTCGGTGCCTGCCGCAGCCGGCGCGGCGAGACGCACCGGCACGGGGCCCGCCGCCGCGGCGCGCCCCGAAGCGAAGGCGCCATCGGCTACCGGCCCCGCGCCGGAGTCGTCTGCAACTTGCGCGGCCACTGGCGTGACGCCCGCGGCATCGTCCTCGCTCTTGGCCGTCGCAGTCGCGGCGGCGGCCAGCGTCGTGGTCATCCACCTGCGATTGCGGATCAGCTTCAACGGCGCCTTCGCACCGGGCGGCAGCGCGGCGGCTTCGTTCACGAAATCCGCGGACCGGTCGATCGGCCTTTCGCCGATACGCACGATCACGTCGCCCGCCTTGAGTCCGCTCGCCGCCGCGGGCGAGCCCGCCTCCACGGTATCCACGAGCGCGCCCGCCGCGCGCGGCAATCCGACCGCCGCCGCAAGCCCGGGGCTCACGTCCTCCACGTCCACGCCGAGTCCGTTTCCCGACGGCGGCTTTTGCGCCTGCGCCTGCAACTGCGTGCGCACCTTGTTCGCCGTGTTGATCGGAATGGCGAAGGTCAGGCTGTTGTAGCCGTCTGCATCCGCGTAGACCTGCACGTCGATGCCCACCACCTCGCCTGCACGGTTGAAGATGGGGCCGCCCGAGTTGTCGGGATTGAGGGCCACGTCGGTCTGGAAGAACGGAAAGCTGCTGCCGTCGGGCAGCACACGCGACGTCGTGCTGACAATGCCGGCCGTCACCGCATTGTCGACGCCGTCCGGCGAACCGATGGTCAGCACCGGCTCGCCAGGCCGCACGTGCGACGAGTCGCCCAGCTTCACGGCAGGCAGCTTCGTGGCGTCGATCTGCAACACGGCTACGCCGCTCGGCACATCCACCGCGAGCACTTTCGCCTTGAACTCACGCTTGTCGGTGAGGCGGACGGTGACCTCGTCGGCATCGTCCACGACGTGCGCGGCCGTGAGGATCAACCCATCCGGGCTGACGATGAAACCCGAACCCGTGCCGATGATGGCGCGCGGTCCGTCCTGGTTTTGCCCCTGCCCTTGCCCCGGCTTCGGCGCCCGCGCGAAAAAAGCAGCGAACGGGTCCGCCGCATCCAGCGGATCCGCCGACGCCGCTTGTGCCTGCCGCGCGTCGCCGCTTGCCACGATGTTGACCACCGCAGGCCCGTATCGCTCGACGATGGAGGGAAAGTCGATTGCAGCCGTGCCGCTGCCGGCAGCGGCAGGCGCTACGCGTTTGGGCACTGGCGGCAGCCGCACCGCGTTCGCCGCGACCGCGAGCGGTGGCGCAGATGCACAGGCAACGAGGATGGCGGCGATCGCCGAGGAGCGAAGGACGGTGCGCGAGAGAGACAGGCGGGACACGGCGCACCTCCGGGTGCGATCGTTGTGGCCACGGCATTGGCGCAAGGCCTGCAAGCCGGGGCGTGTTTTTAATTCTATGTCGCGGCCCGAAAAAGCCGCCCCGGAAAAACACTACCTCGCCATTTGCGAAGTGCCTTGCGCGCGGCGCTCCTCATTTGTTCCGTGCGCTGGCCCACGTACATCCGCACATCGCCCCGCCGCGCACGTGAACCGGCGCACGTTCACGGATTGCCCGCGCCGCCCGACTCGCACTCTCGCCATGAATTTGCCGCGTCACATCGCTCGACCGCGCCGAAGCAAGTTCCACATAGACAGAGACGTGCGCGAATTCCGCGGGCGTGCCGGGCAAGCGAAATTCCCGTGTGCGACGGGATGACCGGAGGAAGCTAGCGCAGTCTTCGCAAAGGCACGGACGCGAACGTGCATGAAACGCAGAACGTCTGCAATTCTTGCCCGCCGCTTGCAACTGTTCCCGGCAGGCCGCCTGTCGATGCCGGAACCTGGACCGGTTCCGCTTCACGCCGCTTCACTCCGCTTCGTGCCGCCTCACTCCGGCGGCTCTTCTTCGGGTGCGAAAGGCTGTTCGATGTGGTCGGGCTGAATGTCCGCGTCCTCTTCGAGCGTGGAATCGCCATCCGCAGAGGCGCGCTCGCCCGTGCCGGATTCGTCGGTATCGCTTTGGCGCGCTGCCTCGCCGGTTTCCAGCGCGTGGCTGTCCAGCTCCGTATCGACGTCGAACTCGTGACGCTTCGCGCCTGCGATATCGCTACCCGTATCGGACGAATCGCTCGGGCCCAGCGCGCCGGTGTCGTCGCCGTGGCGACCTTCGTCGGCCGGTTCGGGCAGATCGTTGTCGGGATTCAACGTACTCATGGCGGGTTCCTCGGTAATCGGCTGTGTCGTGTGCCTTGCATGACGAGCAACGCGCGTTCCGCGCGCGGACGCCACGCGCCGAACCGTGGCGGCGGCATGGCCGTTGCTGTTCGTTCAAGGCATCCATTGCAACCTTCAAGGAGATCCAGCCATGCCCGACACCCGTCAATCCAACACCGCTCCCGCGAACCCGCAAAAGAGCCGCGATCACGGGCAACAGCAGCAGAACCAGCAAAAGCAGCCGCAACACCAGGGCGGGCAGCGCCAGCCATAGCCGCGCACGCGGCATGCATCGCGGGCGTGCAGGAGCGAATGCGCAGCCCGCGACGCTCGCCCGACACCCGTGCCGCACCCACACGACATTCGCCAACTCACTCACAGGAGCCGCATCCATGTCACCCACAAGCCGCCCCGACGCGCCGCTTCCCGAACAGGAACAGCGCAACGTTCCCGGCCATACCGGCCCCATGGACCCCAAGCCCGATCACGGCGAGCGCAGCTACAAGGGATCGGCACGTCTTGCAGGCAAGGCCGCCATCATCACCGGAGCCGACAGCGGCATCGGCCGCGCCGTGGCCATCGCATTTGCGCGCGAGGGCGCGGACGTCTTGATCGCGTATCTCGACGAGCACGACGACGCGAAGGAAACGGCACGCTGGGTGGAAGAAGCCGGCCGCAAGGCCGTGCTCGTGGCGGGAGACGTGGCAGACCGCGAGCACTGCCGCGAGATCGTGCGGCGCGCGGTGGAGGCGTTCTCGCGCATCGACGTGCTGGTCAACAACGCGGCCTACCAGATGACGCACGAAACGCTCGAAGAAGTCACCGACGACGAATGGGACCGCACCTTCGATACGAACATCGGCGCAATGTTTCGGATCACTAAAGCTGCGCTGCCGCATATGAAGCCCGGGGCCGCCATCGTCAACACGGCGTCCGTGAATGCCGACAAGCCGCGCCCTACGCTGCTGCCCTACGCCACCACGAAGGGGGCTATCCAGAACTTCACGGGCGGCCTTGCGCAACTGCTGGCCGAGCGCGGCATTCGCGCCAACTGCGTGGCGCCGGGGCCTATCTGGACGCCGCTGATTCCGTCGACCATGCCGCCCGAGCAGGTGAAGCAGTTCGGCGCCAACGTGCCGATGAAGCGGCCTGGGCAGCCTGCCGAACTCGCGCCCGTGTATGTGATGCTCGCCTCGAACGAAGCGAGCTACGTGTCGGGCGCGACCGTGGCAGTCACGGGCGGCGTGCCGATCATCTGATCCTTCGATCCAGACTCAGGGCGGCGCTGCCGGTTAGTGCGGGTTAGTGCCGGTTAGTGCCGGTCAGCCGCCGCCCTTGCGATCGGCGCGCGTGCCGCCTTCGGTGTGCGCAGTTGCCTCGCCCGCGCCGCGCACCGGTTCATCGCCCGGCGATCTCACGCCGTTCACGTTCAGATACGGCGCGGCCTCTTCGGCGTTCTGCGCCGCCTGTCCACCCTGGCCCGGCAACTCCGGCATGTCGCCGGAGCCCAGCGGCACCTCGGCGGTCTGATGCGGATGCTGATTGCCGCGCGGCGGCATCAAGTCTTCTCTCGGCGTGGGTTGATCGAAGCTGCCCGGCGTGCCGCGCGCACGGGGCTCTGCCTGGTCGCTCGGCGTCGTTTGAGTTTGTGAAGATGCGCGAGGCGCTTTCGATGCGGTCTCCTGCTGCGAAATAGCCTGTGGAGTAGCCTGTGAAACAGCCCGCGAAGTAGCGGTAGCAGCGCGGTCGCCGCGTTCCCGTTGGGACGGCGCGCCCGCGGCCCGCGTGGTGAGATTCGTCATGGTGGCTCCTTCGTGGCCACGGCGGCACAGCGGAATTCGAGGCTCGCCGCCGCACCGATCTGCGCGGCGGCGAGCGCCTGCCCTCAGCCTCATGCCGGCCGTGGCGGTTTGCTGCTGTTCATTGCTTCAGCTCATTGCTTCAGCTCATTGCTTCCAGTTCATTGCCTCAGCTCACTCGCAAGGCTCATTGCCCCTTCGTGTCGCTGCTCGCGTCGGCGCCGGGCATGTTGGTGCGATCCGTCATCGGCTTCTTCGCGTGATGCTTCTTCATCGTGCGCTTGTGAGTCGAGGTGGAGTTCATGCTCGTGCCCGTGCTGGCGGTGGGACCGGCCACTGCGTTGGCCGGCGTGTTCGGTCCGTTCGCGTTGCCGCCTGCCGAACCACCGCCGCCGTTCGCGCCGCCCGCGGCCGCGGTACCGCCTCCGCCCGCCGAACCTTGTGCGAACGCCGCGCCGCCCGCGCTCGTCACTGCCAGCAGAATCGAAATGAAGATCGCCTTCGTGTATTTCATGACATGTCCTCCGTAGTTGGAAAGGCCTGGAACGGGCCAGGGAACGGCCTGAAAAAAGCAGCCGTAGCGGCCGCGAGGCAAAACCATCGCCCTCCCAGCAACTCAGCAATGCATGTGCCGCGCGAACCGCGCCGCACATCCGTCGCTCGCGGCATGACCCGGTAGCGCCCCTATCGCAATACCGCAATACGGCCGGGCACGCGCGTTGCAACGGACAAGCAGTCCGCACTCGTGCAGAAGGGAGGTAACCATGGCAGCCCAGTCGAAAGAAAAGATCGAGCATCCGAATGAAGACCGCAGCGAAAAGCAGATCGACGAATCCGTCGAACACACTTTCCCGGCAAGCGATCCGCCGGCTACCGGCGGCACGACGCGCATCGTTCCCGATGACGATGACGGGCTCGACGATTCGCCCATGGAGTCGCCCACTGCCCCCGCACAGCCGCGCACCGGCGGCACGAAGTAGCGGGGTAGCCGGAAGATGGCGACACACCATCGGCATGCCGTCGACATGCATAAGGCGCGTCCACAATGAGCGGAGGCGACGAACCGCGTGCGCACGGCAGCGGCGCGAATGACGCAAGCGACCCCACTCGCGCCGCCGCGCCGCGCGAGCCCGACAACGCGCACGGCAAAGATGCCGGCAAAGACGCCGAAAAGAACGCGGGCAACGAGTCGCGCAACAGCAGCGAAGCCAACGACAGGACCGGCAACGAGGGTACCCGCAACAACGGCGACCACGACCGCGACCGAAGCGACAAAGGCAACGGCAAACGCAACAGCAACGAAGGCCAGGGCGAAAACAAGCCCGGCCGCCGCTCGCGCAAGCCCTTGCTGATTCTCGGCGCCGTGATCGTGGTGCTCGGTATCGTCGCGTTCGGCTGGTGGTTTGCCACGCGCAACCAGGAAAGCACGGACGACGCCTACACCGACGGCAACGCCATCACGATTGCCCCGAAGGTGTCGGGCTACGTCGTGCGGCTCGCCATCAACGACAACGTCTACGTCCATCAGGGCGACCTGCTGGTTCAGATCGACCCGCGCGACTACCAGGCCCAGGTGGATGCGGCACAGGCGCAGCTTGGTCTCGCACGCGCGCAGTTGAATGCCGCGCAGGTGCAACTGGACATTGCGCGCGTGCAGTACCCCGCGCAGTACGCGCAGGCCCGTGCGCAGATCGCATCGGCCCAGGCGAACCTGAAGCAGGCGCAGGCCGCGTACGAACGCCAACACGCCGTGGACGTGCGCGCCACCTCGCAGCAGAACATCGACGTGGCCGACGCCCAGCGTCAGACCGCCGACGCAAACGTCGCCCAGGCGCGCGCGCAATTACAGACGGCGAAGCTCGTACCGCAGCAGATTCGCCAGGCCGCCGCCGCCGTGGAAGAGCGCTTGCAGCAGGTGCGGCAGGCAGAGGCGCAGGTCGAGCAGGCAAAGCTGAACCTGGCGTGGTGCGAGGTGCGCGCGCCATCGGACGGCTGGGTCACGCGTCGCAACGTGCAGTACGGCACCTTCCTGCAGGCAGGCACGACGATGTTCTCGCTCGTCACGCCGCAGGTGTGGATCACCGCGAATTTCAAGGAATCGCAACTGGACCGCATGCGCGCGGGCGACCGTGTGAAGATTGGCGTGGACGCCTATCCGCAACTCGAGTTGCACGGGCACGTGGATAGCGTGCAGCTGGGCAGCGGCTCGCGCTTCTCGGCGTTTCCCGCCGAAAACGCAACCGGCAACTTCGTGAAGATCGTGCAACGCGTGCCGGTGAAGATCGTGATCGACAGCGGCGTGCCGCGCGATCACAGCTTGCCGCTGGGGCTTTCCGTTACGCCGACGGTTTATCTGAAGTAGACGAAGCGAGCTTTCGACCAAGGGAGGGCACATGAAATGCGCCCTCGGCGAGATCGCGCAAAGCGGAACGTCTCACCTCAAGGCCACGACGTCTCGCGCATCGGCAGCACCATCACTTCAGGAATCACCGTCTCCGGCGGCTGACGCAGCACGAACAGGACGGATTCGGCCACGTTTGCGGGGTCCTGCAACGTCGATGTATCGATGCCCGGAAAGCGGTCCAGCAGGAACGGCGTGCGCATGCCGCCCGCCACTACGGCCGACACCTTGATGCCGAACGGCCGCAGTTCCGCATGCAGGCTGTGCGAGAGCCCGAGCAGCCCCCATTTGCTCGCGTGATACGCGGCGGCATTCGGCCATGCGCGCTTCGCCGCCGTCGATGCAATGTTCACGATGTGTCCGCCGCCTGCGGTCTTCATGTGCATGACTGCGTGACGCGACACCACGAACGGCCCCGTCAGATTGGTCTGCAACACGCGCTGCCATTCGGCCACGGTGAGCACGTCGATGGGCTCGGTCACATCCACCGCGGCGTTGTTGACCACCACGTCGAGGCGGCCATGCCGCTGCACGATGCGCCCCACCGCTTCGGCCACCGCGTTGCTGTCCGTCACGTCGAGCGCAATCGCTTCGCAGCGGCCTGCGTCGTCTTTGCCGCCCGTGCTGTGCTCTGCAATGGTGGCGGCGGTACGCTCGGCACCTTCAAGTTTCAGGTCCGCTGCAATCACGTGCACGCCTTCGCGCGCGAGGCTCATGCAGATCTGTGCGCCAAGGCCGCTGCCGCCGCCCGTCACCAGGGCAATGCGTCCGTGCAGGTCGTGCCACGAGGGCGGGGTGGAACGCGTTTGTGCCATCTCGAACTCCATGCTGTAGGGATTGAAGGGAAGTCAAAGCGCACGGACGAACGCCGCGCGCGTACTGAACAAAGCGAAGGAAATCGGGATAAAAGCCGCTCAGGCGACCATCGTGGATTCAGGATCGCGCCGCGCGGCACGCGCCTTGGCAAGCGCGCGATACGCCACGGCCACCATCGAGGCAAACGCTTCGTCATACCAGGGATGCGCGCCGCTCACGGCCACCACAATCCCGTCTATCGCGACACTGCCCCACAGCGCGGTGTCGCCGCTCACGAGCAGATGGGGGCGCAGCGTCTGAAGCTCGTGCGAGCCCATGCCGGTGCGCCACGACAGACGCGCCTTGTCGAGCGCGAAGGCGCGGTAGTCGGCGTCCCAGGCCGACACGTCGCCTTCCGAATGCTCGCCCACGATGGCCTCCTCGAACGACTGATCGCGCGGGTCCAGCGTGGGCGACATCACGACGATGTGAAGAAAACCGGCGCCGCATATCTCGCGGTCGGCAATAGCAGTGCGCACGGCGGGCAAAGCCAGTTCGATGGCGCGCCGCGCGAGTTCGCGCTCCACGGCGCGTGTGGATTCACGAGAAGTGGCGCAAACAAGAGAGGATGGCGTGGTCAAGCGAGTCTCCTTGGCCTCGATGGGCGGCAAGCGTTGCGGGTCACGCGTGGGTGTCACGCGGGGTGTCACGTGTTGAGTGCACCCGTCATGTCACGCTGCTCGCCTCAGCAAGGCGTGTTCCCTGTGTCCGTCTCGTACCGTCTTCACGACCCCACGTGCTGTGCCGAATGCACGCCTGGGCCGTATCCAGGCAATGCCCGCGCTTCATCGTCTCGCGACACCTTCAGTGCCTGCGCCAGCGCCATTGCGAACCCCGCGATCGTGCCCAGGTTGCTGGGGTTACGCCTCACACCCACCCGCAGCACGGCGCATACCCACCCCTGCCCACCCTGCATGCGAGGAACGCCCCTTGCAACGCGCGCTTTATCTGAACCCCAACGGAACCCTTCGACGGACCCCTCTGGAGCCTTCATGCCCTCGTTGTTGCAGCCCGGCACGACCTGCCGTTGCATCCGCCGCGCGCACCGCCTGCGCGTGCTCGTGGACGCCGCCGCGTATTTCGCCGCCGTGCGGCACGCCATTGCGCGTGCAGAGCACAGCGTCTTTATCGTCGGCTGGGACATCGATAGCCGATTGCAACTTGTGCCGTGCAACGGCCACGAACAACCGCCCGACGGTCTGCCCGCGCCGCTCGCCGATTTCCTTTGTGCGGTCGCGCAGCGCAATCCGCACGTGCGCATCCACGTGCTCGCCTGGGACTTCGCGATGCTCTATGCGCTGGAGCGCGAGTGGCTGCCGTCGTACCGGCTCGGCTGGCGCACGCATGCGCGCGTGCGGTTTCGGCTGGACGGGCAGCATCCCGTGGGCGGCTCGCATCATCAGAAGATCGTCGTGGTGGACGACCGGCTCGCGTTCGTGGGCGGCATCGACCTCACGCGTTCGCGCTGGGACACACCCGCCCACGCGCCGGACGAACCGTTGCGCCGCAACGCCCATAGCGGACGCAAAGGCCGCCAACGGCGCGCGCAACCCTACGCGCCCTTCCACGACATTCACACCATGTTCGACGGCGAAGCGGCAGAAGCCATTGCCGAACTGGTGCGCGAACGCTGGCTGCGCGCCTTCGGCAAAACGAAGGCGCAGGCGGCAGCGCCAGATTCGCCGGCCGTCGCACGCGCGTCTGCGCGCACGCCGCAGCAACCCGATGCGTCGTCCAACGCCTGGCCGCCCTTCGAGCCTGCCGACTTCGAAGACGTGGACATCGGCATCGCCCTCACCGAGCCGGCCTTCAGCGGCCGCGCGCCGGTGGGAGACATTCGCGCGCTCTATCTCGCGGCCATCGCCGCGGCGCGCGAGAACATCTACATCGAGAACCAGTACTTCACGGCGAGCCCCGTGGGCACGTCGCTGGTCGCGCGGCTCACGCAACCCGAAGGGCCGGACGTGGCTGTCGTCGCGCCGCGCGCGCAGACCGGCTGGCTTCAAACCATGACGATGGGCGTGCTGCGCGCGCGGCTCTACCGCATGGTGAAGGGCGCCGACGACCACGGCCGCCTGCGCCTCTACTACCCGCACGTCGACGGCCTGGGCGACGGCTTCGTCAACGTGCACAGCAAGCTCATGACCGTGGACGACGAACTGCTCTTCGTGGGTAGCGCGAATCTCAACAACCGGTCCATGGTGCTCGACACCGAATGCAACATCGCGCTCGAAGCGCGCGGCGACCCGCGCATTCGCGCCGCCATCGCGCAGGTGCGCAACCGGCTGCTTGCCGAACACCTCGACGTGTCTCTCGCCGACGTCGAGCGCGCCTTCCAGACGCACGGCCGCCTGCACGCGGTAATCGAAGCGCTGCGCCACGAAGGGCGCGCGCTCGTGCCGTTCGACCCGGAAGTGGAGCCCGAGATAGACCGCCTCGTGCCCGAAGAAGCGCTCATCGACCCCGAAAAACCGGCCTCGCCCGACGAACTCATGCGCGAGTTCGTGCCCGGCGGCCAGAGCCGTTCGCTCTCCGCGCGCCTGTTGGTTCTGGGCGGCCTCGCGCTCGGCGTCGTGGCGCTCGCGCTGTTGTGGCACTTCACGTCGCTGCGCCATGACCTCAACTTCACGGCGCTCACGCAGACCGCCACGGCCATCGGAGACTCGCGCTTCGGCCCCGTGCTGATCGTGGGCGCGTATGCGCTGGCGGCCATTGTGTCGGTGCCCATCACGGTGCTGATCGCGCTGGCCGGTTTCGTGTTCGGTCCCGGCGCGGGCAGCGCCTATGCGTTGACGGGCACGCTGATCGCGGCGCTCGTCACCTACGGCGCAGGCGTCTGGCTGGGGCGCGATGCCGTGCGGCGGCTCGCCGGCGCGCGGCTCAACCGGCTCTCGGAGCGGTTGGGGCGCCAGGGGTTGGTCGCGGTCGTGATCCTGCGCGTGCTGCCGCTTGCGCCGTTCACGCTGGTGAACCTGGCCGCGGGCGCCTCGCACATCGGCCTGCGCGATTTTCTGGTGGGCACCGCACTCGGCATGGGGCCGGGCATCGTGCTCGCAACCTCGTTCGCGCATCAGTTGGTGGCCACCGTGCGGCATCCCAGCGCGGGCTCCATCGGGCTGCTCGCGGTCATCGGCGTGGTGCTGGTGGCGCTTTCGTTCGCGCTGCAGCGCTTCTTCACGAGGGGCCGATGAAAGCCGGCACGGAATCGACCCCGCTCGCTGCACCCATGCGCGACGATCCCGCCTCGCTCGCAGACAACGACGACCACGCACGCGCCGCCGAACTGCGCATCGCCACCTGGAACATCCACGGCGCGACAGGCGCGGACCGCGTGCAGTCGGCCGAGCGCATCGCGGCGGTGATCGGCGAACTGGACGCGGACATCGTCGCGCTGCAGGAAGTGCCGCTGGGCGACGCACGCACGCCGAACGCGCTCGACGTATTGCGCGCCGCCACGGGCCTCAACGCGGTGGAGGGGCCGACGCTCGACACACCGCGCCGCCGCTTCGGCAATGCCGTGCTTTCGCGGTTGCCGGTGCACGCCGCACGCACGCTGGACCTCTCGTTCGGGCAGCGCGAACCCCGCGGCGCGCTCGATGTGGACCTGCGCCATCGCGGCGAAACGCTTCGCGTGGTGGCCACACACCTGGGCCTCTCGGCGCGCGAGCGGCGCGCGCAGATCCACCGTCTGCTGTCCGCGTTCGACCGCCCCGACCTGCCTGTCATCCTGCTCGGCGACATCAACGAATGGTTCGTGTGGGGCCGCGCGCTTCGCATGCTGGTGGAGCACTTCCGCGCCGCACCCGCGCCGCGCACGTTTCCGGCGCGTTGGCCCGTGTTCGCACTGGACCGTATCTGGATGCACCCGGGCGAACGGCTCATCAACGTGCGCGTGCATGCCAGCCCGCTCGCGCGCATTGCGTCGGACCATCTGCCGCTCGTTGCACGCATCGCGGCAAGCCCGGCGCGCTCGGCTAAGCAACCCGACGAAGCCGGGCGCGCCGCTTGCTGATGCAACGTCGGGCTTCATTCGTAGACCCGTTCATTTGAAGGAGCGCTGTCATGGCCAATCGCCAATCGAAAGCTGACGAAAACGCACCGCTGCACCCCGGCACCGACAAACAGACCGGCACGGGCACGTTCAAGACCGACGTCTCCGAAACGGACGACGAAGGCACGAACGTGCGCGAAGCCGAAGTGCGCGAGGACGATCTCTCCGAAGTCCGCCCCTCTGAAGGCGAACGCGACGGCGGATCGAGCCAGTCGCATTGAGGCGGCTTGTGATCTCGCGCTAGTTAGAGCGGATGAGTGACGAGCACAACCCTGGACAAAACCAGGGCCACGACGCATGGCGACCCGCTGCGAACCCGTGGGTGATCGCCATCGTCGTCACGCTTGCGGCGTTCATGGAGGTGCTGGACACGACCATCGTGAACGTCGCGCTGCCGCACATTGCGGGCACGATGTCGGCAAGCTACGACGAGGCCACGTGGACGCTCACCTCCTACCTCGTCGCCAACGGCATCGTGCTGCCCATTTCGGCGTTCTTTGCGCGGCTGCTCGGCAGAAAGCGCTACTTCCTGATTTGCATTGCGGCCTTCACGGTGTGCTCGTTCCTGTGCGGCATCGCGACGAACCTGGGTCAGCTGATCGTCTTTCGCGTGTTGCAGGGCTTCTTCGGCGGTGGACTACAACCGAACCAGCAGTCCATCATTCTCGACACGTTTCCCCCCGAAAAACGCGGGCGGGCGTTCTCGATCTCGGCGGTGGCCATCGTCGTCGCGCCCGTGCTGGGGCCGACGCTGGGCGGCTGGATTACGGACAACTTCTCGTGGCGCTGGGTGTTTCTGCTCAACGTGCCAGTGGGCATTCTCACGACGCTCGGCGTCATGCAACTCGTGGAAGACCCGCCGTGGGAGCGGCGCGCAAGCGGCCGACTCAGCATCGACTACATCGGCATCGGGCTCATTGCGATTGGCTTGGGGTGCCTGCAGGTCATGCTGGACCGCGGCGAAGACGACGACTGGTTCAGTTCGCCGTTCATTCGTATCTTCGCGGCGCTGGCGGCGGCCGGCATGGCGGGCGCGGTGGCGTGGCTCATGTACACGAAGAAACCGGTGGTGAACCTGGCCTGCCTGCGCGACCGCAATTTCGCGCTGGGCTGCGCAACGATTGCGGCCTTCGCGATGGTGCTCTACGGCAGCGCGGTACTGGTGCCGCAACTCGCGCAGCAGCAGCTTGGCTACACGGCGACGCTTGCGGGCCTCGTGCTCTCGCCGGGCGCGCTGCTCATCACGATGGAGATACCCATCATCAGCCGCCTCATGCCGCACATCCAGACGCGCTGGCTGATCGCAACCGGCTTTCTGTTGCTCACGGTGGCGCTCGCGTATTCGCACATGCTCGTGCCGAACGTGGACTACGCCACGCTCGTGAAGATGCGCAGCGCGCAGTCCATTGCCATCGGCTTTCTGTTCGTGCCCATCACGACGCTCGCGTATCAGACCGTGCCGCGCGAACTCAACAACGACGCCTCCGCGCTGCTCACCATGTTCCGCAACGTGGCGGGGTCCATCGGCATTTCGCTTTCCACGGCAATGATCCGCGAGCGGGCGCAGGCGCGAATGGCGCATCTTTCTGAACATCTCTCGCCGTTCTCGCAGAACTACCAGGACGCCCTGCAACGCTCGGCCCACACGATCACGGACCTCACCGGGCAGCCTCCTGCTCAGGCGCTGCAAACTGCCACGGGCCGCCTTTACGAGACGTTCGTTTCGCAGGCCACGATCCTCGCGTACCTCGACGTCTTCGCGATGCTCGCCGTGTTCTGCCTGCTGTGCCTGCCGCTGTCGTTCTTCTTCTCGCCGGTGAAAGCCGCTGGCGGGGCGGGTGGGCACTGACATGACGCGGCACCGTTCTTTCAGCGGACAACGAGCGCGGACAAGCGCAGCGGCATGCACGCTTGCAGTTGCCACGTTGCTGCTCGTGAGCGCCTGCACGGTGGGCCCCGACTTCAAACCGCCAACAGCCAACGTGCCCGGCCAGTGGCACGACGTGCAGCGCGAGGCGTCTGCTACGTCTGCGGCGTCTGCTACGTCTGCGGCTTCAGCAACAGCGCCAACCTCGCAGACACCCGACCCGCCGCACGTCGAAGGCGCGCATCCCCATTCGTCGCCCACCACGGATTCGGACCCTGACCCGCGCTGGTGGCACACCTTCCAGGACCCGACGCTCGACGCGCTGATCGACCGCGCTGTCCGCGACAACCCCGACCTCCAGCAAGCCGTGTTGCGCATTGCAGAGGCGCGCTCGCAAGCGCAGTCCGCCGCGGCCCAGGGCCTGCCGAACGTACGCGCAACGGCCAGCTACACGCGCGAACAACTCGGCATCAAAGGCCTGCTCGAAGAACAGAACGCCTACGACGCCGTGAACCGGCTCGGGCAGCGCGGCGGCCCTTCAGTGCAACGCGGCGCGAACCAGTTCCTCGATCAGCTCACGTCGCCGGTGAATCTCTGGCAGGCGGGCTTCGACGCCTCGTGGGAAGTGGACCTGTTCGGCCGCGTGCGGCGGTCTGTGGAAGCCGCCAACGCGCAGACCGAAGCCGCGATGGAAAGCCACAACGACGCACTCGTTTCGCTCGAAGCCGAGGTCGCGCAAACCTACGCGCAATTGCGCGGTGCGCAGCAGCTTCGGCAGATCACGAGCGACCTCGTGAACCAGCAGCGCGAAATCGCGACGCTCGTGCAAAGCCAGGCGAGCGTGGGCATCACGAGCCAGATGGATGTGCAGAACGCTTCGGCACAACTGGCGCAGACCGCAGCGCAATTGCCGCTCTACGACCAGCAGATTGCGCAGGCGCTCAACGGTCTCGCGTATCTGGCCGGCGAAGCGCCGGGCGCGCTGGACACCCAGTTGCAGGCGCCGGGCGCGGTGCCGCCCGTGCCGCCCACGGTGCCGGTCGGCCTGCCCTCTACGCTCGCGCGCCGCCGCCCCGACGTGCGCCGCGCCGAAGCCGAATTGCACGCCGCCACTGCGGACGTGGGCGTGGCCGTCGCGCAGTTCTACCCCGACATTTCGCTCACCGGCCAGGTGGGCACGCGCGCGGGCCACGCAGACAACCTCGCGCGCTGGTCGCATCTGTTCTATTCGTTCGGACCGGCCATTTCGCTGCCTATCTTCGAAGGCGGGCAGCTCGTGTCGAACCTGCGACTGAGCGAGGCGCGCCAGGCGGAAGCGGCACTCGCCTGGCGCAGCGCCGTGCTCGTGGCGCTGCGCGACGTGGACAACGCACTCGCCGTCTATCGCACCGACCAGGCACGCCGCGACTCGCTCAACGACAGCGTGGCGGCTCAGCAAGCCGCATTCGACCTGGCGCGCGACAGCTATCGCAAAGGTCTGGTCACGTTCATCAACGTGCTGGACGCGGAACGCGAGCTCGCCCAAGGCAGGCAGCAGGCCGCTCAACAAACCATGCAGGTGACGACGGATCTCGTCGCGCTGTACAAGGCGCTCGGAGGCGGGTGGCAGACGGCGGCGTCCGCGGGTTCGGCGGCGTCGGCGGATCCGGTGCCGTCCGCGCACGCGCCGCAACCAGCGGGCTCGCCGCGGTCTTCGCTCTCCGCTTCGCCGCCGCAGGCGGCACCGCCTCCACGCTTCGCGCGATCCATGCCGTCCACGCAGGCCGCGCAGTCCACGCCATCCGCGCAATCCACGCCATCCGCACCGTCTCTCGCATCGAAGCCGCAGCCATGACCCTGCCTTCTCCCTCAACGTCGTCCGTGCCGCGCATCACGGTGGTCGTGCTCACGCACAACCGCGTGCACGAAGTGACGGAAACCGTGGCGCGGCTGCTTGCGCTGCCCGAACGTCCGCCCGTGATCGTCGCGGACAACGGCTCCACGGACGCCACCGTCGAAACCCTGTGCGCACGCTTTCCCTCCGTGCGAGTCGTTGAGTGCGGCGCGAATCTGGGCGCCGCGGGCCGCAATCACGCCGTGGCCGTCGCCGAAACCGACTACGTCGCCTTCAGCGACGACGACACCTGGTGGGAACCGGGCTCGCTCGCCCACGCGGTGCGCGTGCTCGACGAATCGCCGCAGGTGGCCGTGCTCAACGCGCGCGTGGTGGTGGGCGAAAACGAACGCGCCGACGCCACCTGCGAGCGCATGAGCGCGAGCCCGCTCGACAGCGCGGGCTTACCCGGTCCGCTGCTGACGGGCTACATGGCAGGTGCCTGTGTGTTCCGGCGCGCGGCGTTTCTCGAAGTGGGCGGCTATGAGCCGCGGCTTTTCATCGGCGGCGAAGAAGAACTCGTCTCGCTCGATCTGCTCGTGCGCGGACACGCCATGGTCTATTGCGACCGGCTCGTGGCGCATCACCATCCGTCGCCGGCACGCGATGCGGGTTTGCGGCGCCGCATGCTGGCGCGCAACGCGGCATGGGTGGCCTGGCTGCGCCTGCCGCTGCCGATGGCGCTCAAGGCCACGCTGAAGGCGCTGCGCGTGCTGCTGCACGAGCGGGCGTTGTGGCGCGATGCGCCGCGGCTCGTGAGCGGCATAGCGTGGGCATGCAGCCGCCGACGCGTGGTGCCGCCCCACGTGCGCGCCATGCGGCTCGCGGTGCGCAACGCCGAACGCACTGCGGACTGGCTCGCGAACCGCAACGCGGCGTGGCTGCGCACGCGCCGCGCGGCGGGCGGCGGCGCTTCGGATGCTTCGGGCGTTTCGGGCGTTTCGGGCGTTTCGGGCGTTTCGGGCGTTTCGGGCGATTCG
>NZ_JARCHA010000020.1:0-76351 GCF_048957895.1 Paraburkholderia sp. A1RI_3L | reverse complement strand
GCCGTGATCCTCGCGGACGACCTGCTGTACGGCACGCCGCCCGTCATGCAGCAGATGATCGAGGTGTTCGACCACTATCACAGCTCGGTGATCGGCGTGGAAGAGATCCCGCCCGAAGACACGAAGTCGTACGGCATCGTGGACGGCAAGGAGTGGGAAGACTCGATCATCAAGATGTCGGGCATCGTGGAAAAGCCGGCGCCGGACGTGGCGCCGTCGAACCTGGGCGTGGTGGGGCGTTACGTGCTCAAGCCGCGCATCTTCGAACATCTGCGTGCGCTCAAGCCCGGTGCGGGCGGCGAACTGCAACTGACGGATGCGATCCAGTCGCTGCTAGCCGACGAACAGGTGCTCGCGTACAAGTATCACGGCACGCGTTTCGACTGCGGCAGCAAGCTCGGCTATCTGAAGGCAACCGTGGAGTTCGCGTTGCGCCACCCCGAGGTGGGCGCGGAATTCGAAGCCTATCTGCGCACCCGCTCGCCGGTGCTCGCGGGGTAAAGCCGCGCGGTGGTGCATGCACCGCCGCCGTACGTTGAAACTCATGCTGTAAAGAAGCGCTGTGATTCGCTACCCGCGGATCGCAGCGCTTTTTGTTTGAGGGTCATGTTCAGAGGACAACCTTTAGTGGCCACCGCAACCGCAAAGCCCCACATGACGCTTCCGTGACACGGGCGCCCCGCCGGCCCGCACTTGACTCACATCAATTGGCCACCGCCCACCGGTGCGAACATCTGCCCCACCGGCTCGTCGCCCTGGCTGGCCTCGCCCGAGAAATCGAGACATCGCGGTGTTTGCCGGACAGCGTTCGAAGCGTCCAGGCGCGCTGGTGTCCGGCTCACTTCTGAATCCGATCATGATGCTTCCGGACGGCAAGGCGCGGTTCCTTTCTCCCATTCTGGGCCGGCTGCGGCGCTCGCCGCGCAGCGGCTCGCACGTTCCCACGGCCACGCAGGGCACGCTCGAGCAGTTCGCGCGCCTGTCGACCGACGAAGTCATGCAGCGGCTCGGCACCTGCGCCGCTGGCCTCGACGCCGACGACGCTGTGCAGCGCCTGCGCACGGTCGGTCCCAATCAGGTCGCTCGCGAGGCGCGGCACACCATGGTTCGCGAGCTGGCCGCGCGAGCCGCCAATTCGCTGAACCTCCTGCTGCTCTCGCTTGCCGCCGCGTCGTGGTTCCTCGGTGATCCGCGCGCCGCGCTCATGATTTCCGTGATGGTCGTACTCAGCGTTTCGCTCGGCTTCGTGCAGGAGCACCGCTCGAATCGCGCCGCCGAAGCGCTGCGCCGCATGGTGCACACCACCGCCACGGTGCGCCGGCGTAACGCCGCAGGCGGATGCGAGCACGCCGCAGGCGTGAGTGAACACAGTGCGACCACGATCGAAATTCCTATCGAACAGATCGTGCCGGGCGACATCGTCATGCTTTCGGCCGGCGACATGATCCCCGCCGACCTGCGGCTCATTTCCGCGCGCGATCTGTTCGTGAATCAATCCGCGCTGACGGGCGAAGCCATGCCGGTCGAAAAGGCGCCCGCCACCGGCACGCACGGCGCCGACTCGCACTTCGAGCTGCCGGACATCTGCTTCATGGGCAGCGCAGTGGTGAGTGGTGTGGGCTGCGGCGTCGTGATTCTCACTGGCGGGCGCACCGCGTTCGGCAACGTGGCGGACATGATCGCGGGGCAGCGCGTGCTCACGAGCTTCGACCAGGGCATTGCGCGCTTTACGTGGCTCATGATGGGCTTCATCGCCGTGATGGTGCCCCTCGTGTTCCTCATCAACGGGCTGACCAAAGGCAACTGGTTCGAGGCACTGCTGTTCGCGGTCGCCGTGGCCGTGGGGCTCACGCCCGAGATGCTGCCCATGATCGTGACCGTCAATCTGGCCAAGGGCGCCATCGCGATGTCGCGCAAGAAGGTGATCGTGAAGCGGCTCAATGCGATCCAGAACTTCGGCGCCATGGACGTGCTCTGCACCGACAAGACCGGCACGCTCACGCAGGACCGCATCATCCTCAAGCGCCATCTCGACATTCACGGCAACGACTCCGACCGCGTGCTCGAATACGCCTACCTCAACAGCACGCATCAATCGGGGCTCAAGAATCTGCTCGACGTGGCCGTGCTCAAACACGTCGAGCTGCACGAGCAGCTGAAGGCGCACGAGCAATACACGAAGATCGACGAAATGCCGTTCGACTTCGAGCGCCGCCGCATGTCCGTGGTGCTCGCGCGCGACGACGGCACGCATCTGCTGATCTGCAAGGGCGCGGTGGAAGAGATTTTTTCGGTGTGCAGCCGCTACGCGGTGGACGGCGACATCGGCACGCTCGACGAAAGCCATTTCGTGGCCGCCAAGCAAACCACGGACGCGCTCAACGCCGACGGCTTTCGCGTGGTCGCGGTGGCCTACAAGGAGATGCCGCCGCAACAGTCGGCGTATTCGGTGAAGGACGAGCAGGACCTCACGCTGCTCGGCTACATCGCGTTTCTCGATCCGCCGAAAGAAACCGCGGCCGCGGCGATTCGCGCGCTCAAGGCGAGCGGCGTCGCCGTGAAAATTCTCACCGGCGACAACGACATCGTCACGCGCAAGATCTGCCGCGAAGTGGGCATCGACGCGAGCACCATCGTGCTCGGCAAGCAACTGGAGAACTGCACGCCCGACGAACTCGCCGCGCTCGCGCAGCGCGCCTCGGTCTTCGCGAAGGTGTCGCCGGCGCAGAAGGCGGCAATCGTCGACGCGCTGCATCGCAAAGGCCACGTGGTGGGTTTTCTCGGCGACGGTATCAACGACGGGCCGGCGCTGAAGACCTCGGACGTGGGCGTATCGGTAGACAGCGCCGTAGACATCGCCAAAGATTCCGCCGACATCATCCTGCTCGAAAAGAGCCTCGCCGTGCTGGGCGACGGCGTGATGGAAGGCCGCAAGGTGTTCGGCAACATCACGAAGTACATCAAGATGGGCGCGAGCTCGAACTTCGGCAACATGTTCAGCGTGCTGGGCGCAAGCATCCTGCTGCCGTTCCTGCCCATGGCGCCCATCCAGGTGCTCACCAACAACCTGCTCTACGACTTCTCGCAAACCGCGATTCCTACCGACAACGTCGATGCCGAATACCTCGCCGTGCCGCGCCACTGGGATATCGTCAACATCATGAAGTTCATGCTGCTGATAGGCCCGATCAGCTCCATCTTCGACTACGTCACCTACTTCCTGATGCTCGACGTCTTCCACGCATGGAACAACGCGCCGCTGTTCCAGACCGGCTGGTTCGTGGAGTCGCTCCTCACGCAGACGCTGATCATCCACATCATCCGCACCGCGAAAGTGCCGTTCTTCGAAAGCCGTGCAAGCGGCGCGCTGATGGCGACGAGCGCGATCATCGCCGTGGTGGGCATCGCAATTCCGTTCACCTGGCTTGGGCACGTGCTGGGCTTCACGCGGCTGCCGGCGACGTACTGGCCGGCGCTGGCGCTGATCCTGCTCGCCTACGCGGCGCTCACCCACGTCGTGAAGACGTGGTTCGTGCGGCGGGTCGGGTTGGGATGACCGGGCAAACGATTACCCGGCTGAACGCCCCTCGAACCGTATAGCCGGCGCCGCCGCCTCTCGCCACACCTTGCCTCACTTTCCGTCAAATTTACTTGACGCCGATTCCAATCGGCAGGAAAAATAGCGACGCTATACGTCAAATAAATTTGACAATGAGCGCCGCGCCGAACCCGGCATACGCGCTCGCGAACCGGAGCAAAGGGGTTTCGGGGCGAGGCTTGCAGGATCCAGGCGGGGTTTCCAGGACATATGACATGAACGACAGGTTCCTGTTACCGGTCGCGCTGCGCGGACACGAATGTGGCCCGGGCGACGCCGACGGGCAAGACGAGGCGCAATTCCTCGGGAAGCAGGTCGAACTGATCTGCCTGCTCTTGCGTCGCGCGCACCATTTGCGCGGATGCGGACGCGAAACCCCCGTCGCCGACCTCATTGTTTCCTGCATCGTCAATCTGCTGGAAGCGCTCGAACTCAATTCACCAGACGAAACCGAAATCGGCCTCGCCCGGCTGCAACAGATCATCGACCTGGCCTTCACAGGCGGCCCGTGGAAAGCAGCCTCGGGCTGATGCAGCGGCTCCGCGCCACAACGCGGCCCGCGAAGAAGAAACGTCCGCAACACGAGAGAACGCATTCATCGACAGGCGCATGCAGAACGACAACACCAGTTCCCACGGAACTGGAATACGAGGGGGTTGCCATGCATCACGAGATCGGTCTGGGGGTCACGGCTTTTCGCCTCTCGGCGCCGGAGCGCCGGGTATCGGACGAACAATGGATGCAGGTCGCCCATCTGTTCTCGAGCGACGAGACGAAACACGGCGGCCGGCGAAAATGCCCCGACCGGGCCGTGCTCGATGCTGTCTTCTGGGTCATGACGAGCGGTGAGAAATGGCACCGGCTGCCGTCCTGCTACCCGGCGCAGCAGACCTGCTACAACCGGTTCGTGGCGTGGCGCCGAAGCGGCCTCGTCGACCAGGTGGTGCGGGCGCTCGGCTGGGACACGATGCGCGCCGACGCGTCGCACGCCGGGAACTGACGCGGGCCGGCCCCGGCACCAGGTCAGGCCGCGCCGAAGATGCGGTCGTACTCCCTTTCGAGCACGGCATGGCATTCGCACGCGGCCGCTTCGATCGCGGCGCGATCGAGCACGCGAATCGATCCTGGCCGGCAACGTAGCACGCCGCTCGCTTCGAGCGACTTCAGTTCGTCGAGCGCCTCCGCCGCGTGCGCACCGAGCACGTCCGGAAACACCTTCTGGCTGAAACGGACTTCGTCGGAATCCTGGCGGGCGAGCGTCTGCAACAGCCAGCGGCACATCTGCTGACGCGGCGTGTGGTGGTGGACGCACAAGGCGATCTGCGCCATCTGCGCCATGAGAGCCTGGGTATAGCGCAGCATCACCCGCTGAAACGCACCTGCCAGAGCGAACTCGCGGCGCGCCACGTCGACGCTCAACCGGAACGCCTCGCCGGCGCCTTGCACGACGGCTCGCCTTGCGGCATGCGGCTCGCCGATGCAGGCGGAAAGGCCCAGCAGCCCTTCGTTGCCCACCACCGCTACGCCGAGCGGCGCGCGGTCCGCCGTGGCATGAAAGATCGCGACGATTGCGGTGGTGGGCAGATACACGTTGGTGAGCGGCTCGCCTTGCCGGAACACGACCTGACCGAGCGGCATCGCCACCGGTGCGAGATGCGGTTCGAGGCGCTCGCGCTCGCGCGGCGAAAGTGCGGCGAGCAGCCGGTTGCCGGGCGCCGAAGCACGGGCCGTGCGCGAACCGCCATTTGTGCCGGCACCTGCTGCCGCATGCTCCGCGACGCGTCGCACAAGCGCGAGGTGTTCCTGGATCAGCGTGTCGCGGTTTCTTTCGGGCAGCAGGCTCAGCACGGCAGAGCGCACGTCGCTGTGGCCGAGTACGTCGAGAATGCGAAGCTTGACGAGGGTGCCGAGATCGCTTTTACCATTGCGCCAGGCCGATATCTGCGCACGGGTGAGATGGAGTGCTTCTGCAAGCTGGGCGTCGCTTGCGAAGCGGCCCCGCGTTTTGACGTCGTCGAACAATGCGTACCAGTCGCGCACAGTGTTATTGACCTGAATTGGCGTCCAGAGAACTCGACATGGACGGCATGGCAGCGCTACGGCATGTCGATGAAGTAACCGGGTAAGGTAACCAGACGAAGGTGACCGGATCCGGTCGAAGGCGCACCCTTTATAGCACAACTGTGACAGCCGTCGCGGCCCTGTCCGCCGCCTTCAGCGGCCTGACGCCGCCTGCGCGGACAGCGCCGCCATGACGCGCACGAGCTGCTCGCGGCAGACCGCGCTCTCGCTCGTATCGTTGAGCGCGATGCCTTCGAGCAGATTCACGATCGCGCACAGGAACGCATCGGCCACGGGCGTGGGCCGCGCACGGATGCGCAGATAGTCGGCGTAGCCGTACACCGCTTGCAGAAACGCCACCTGGCGGGAGGCGAACTGTTCGTCGTCGAGCGGTGCGGCGACATCGACCGTCTCGCGTCCGTCGCGCAAGGCGCCAGGCAGCCGAATGGTATGCGGATTGGTCATGGCGCCCTCGCCCACGCCGTGAATGACCACGAGACAATTGCCATACGCAAACGGTGGGCACGTTGATCTGTATCAGCCAGGCTGCGGACACACCGCGGCCTCGGGCGGCGTGCCTCAACGAAATACGCTCACGGCATCGACAAGACGCGTGGCCTGTTGCTTGAGGCTCTCCGATGCCGCCGTGCTCTCTTCGACGAGCGCCGCGTTCTGCTGCGTAATGCGGTCCAGTTCGCCCACCGCCGCGTCCACTTGCGTCACGCCGCTGCTCTGCTCTTCGGTAGCCGCGCGAATTTCGGCGATGAGGTCCGACACGCGTTTGACCTGCGCGACGATCTCGTCCATCGTCGTGCCCGCGTCGTCCACGAGCCGCGCGCCCGACGCCACGCGCTCCACGCTCGCGCCGATCAGGTCTTTGATCTCGCGCGCCGCGTTCGCGCTTCGCTGCGCGAGCCCGCGCACCTCGCCCGCCACCACCGCGAAGCCGCGCCCCTGCTCACCGGCGCGCGCCGCCTCCACCGCGGCGTTGAGCGCAAGGATGTTGGTCTGGAACGCGATGCCGTCGATCACGCCGATGATGTCCGCAATGCGCCGCGAGCTCTCGGTGATCTCGTTCATGGTGTGCACGACTTCGGATACTGCGCGTCCGCCCTTCGCGGCCGTGCTGCTCGCCGAACCCGACAGCGTGTTGGCCTGAAGCGCCGTTTCGGCATTGCTCTTCACGGTGGACGTCATCTGCGCCATCGATGCCGCCGTCTGCTGCACGCTGAAGGCCGCCTGCTCGGTGCGCTTGCTCAGATCGGTGTTGCCCTGCGCGATCTCGTCGCTCGCACGCTGCACGTTGATGACCTGCTCGCTCACGTCGCCGATGAGCCAGCGGAACATGAGGCCGAGCTGGCTGATGGTGCGCAGCGTCATGCCGATTTCGTCGACCCGGTCCATGTGAACCACGTTCTGGCTTTCGCCCGTGGCCACGCGCAGCGCCTGGGCGAGCACCTGCTCGAGCGGCCGCGAGATCTGCGATTCGAGCCACCACGTGGCCATGAACGAAGCGAGCGCCATCAGCGCCGCAAAGCCGCCCAGCGCGCCGCCCGTCAAGCCAAGCTGCCACGCCGCCGCGACCATCGCCGGCAGCATGACGAGCAGCGCGGACCGGATGCGCCAGCGCACAGGCATCGTCTTCAGCAGCGAAGTCCAGCCCATCAGGCCACGTCGCACAATCAGCCCCTTGTGAAAGCGCTGGTTGCCGGCCTTGCCCTCGCGAAAGTCACGATAGAGCGACTCGGCCGCCGCGATTTCCTCGCGCGTCGCCTTGGTTCGCACGGACATGTAGCCCGCGGCCTGTCCGTTGCGCACCACCGGTATCGCATTGGCCCGCACCCAGTAATGGTCGCCGTTCTTGCGACGGTTCTTCACGAGCGCCGTCCACGGTTCGCCGCCCTTCAGCGTGGCCCACATGTCGGCGAACGCTTCTTGCGGCATGTCGGGGTGGCGCACGATGTTGTGTGGCTGGCCCTGAATTTCTTCCTCGGAAAATCCGCTGACCTGAATGAACGCCGCGTTGGCGTAGGTGATGTAGCTCTGCGTGTCCGTGGTGGACATCAGCGTGGCGTTGTCGGGAAATTCAAATTCGTGCTGCGTGACAGGCTGATTGTTTCGCATGACGCCCCCTGAAGCGAATTACGTGTTCGCTATTTATCGTCAGCCAGTGAGCATTCCTGAAGTGCAGACGTGTCGCGATGCAGACAGATTTCACCATGGCGCGACGCGCGCCACGGCCTCTTCACACGTCAGCGCGAGCTGAACAGGGCTTGCATTTTTGCGCGACAGGAAGAGCCCGCGCTTGTGGGGCGAGGCTCTCGCCATGCACATCGCATCATGATGCGCAGCGTGGATCGCTTCGTGTCGCCGCACGTGCCGTCGCACGGTTCGCCGTTGCGTCGCTGTGAAGCGGGTAAAAAGATTCGGAGCGCGCAAAGCGCCAGCCCGGCGTTCATCCGACACCCTTCGCCTGGGCCTTACGTCTGCTGAAACTTATGTCTGCTGAAACACCACTCGCCACGCCATCGCCCGACACCTCTGCCTCGATGTCTGCTTCGATGAGCCAGACGATCGAACGGCTCACCGAACGCCTTGCCGAGCACTACATCGCGCCGGCACAGACGTCCACGCTCGATCTGATCGTGAGCGACCACGAGCACGCGCCCTGGCGCTTCGTGATGGGCACCGCTGTGCAATCGGTTGCGCTGCGCGAAGGCCGTCTGCAACCGCCCGCCATGTGCACGCTGACGTTGTCGCGCGCGCTGATCGAACACGTGCTGGCCCACCCCACGTCGTTCGATCTGCGCAGCGCGCAAAGTCTCGCCATGGGCGGCGCGCGCATCACGGGAGCGAGCCGGATTGCGGCGTACTGGATTCAATTGCTCAAGCGGCCCGATGCCACGCAGCGCGCCGCGCTCGCACGAGCCCGTGCACACGCGCCGGAGTCGATACAGACGGTGCCGCGCCTCTCTCGACACGACGGCGCCTCGCGTGAGCTGCTCGGGCACGTGGTGAGCGCGCTGCAATCGAGCACGCCGCTGCATCTCGCCGGCGTGCTCGACTGGCCCGAGACGCAATGGACCGCCGCCGACTGGCACGCGCGTGAAGGCGAGACGGTACTGCCCATCGTGTCGGGGGAAGGCCGTCACGTGTGCGTGAGCGCGCTGATCGACGCGTTTTCGGCCACCGCAGCATCGAACACCACTTCGTACACCGAAGGCTGCCTGCTGCCGCCCGACTGGGAAGCACGCTTCGCAATGCCGCTCGTGCCCCGCGACGCACTCGGCCCCGGGCAGCTGTGGGCCGGCCGGCGCTGCGCGCAAGCGGTCACGCGCCTGCATTGCGATCTCGGCAACTCGTTTCTCGCGCAGGTGCTGGGACGCAAGCGCGTGCGGCTCTATGGTCCGAGCCAGGAACGCGCGCTCTACGCGCTCGATGCGTTCAACAGCTACCGCCCCTGCGCCGTGGACGTCGACGCGCCCGACTTCGAGCGGCACCCGCGCTTTGCCGAGGCACAGGGTGTCGACGTGCTACTGGCGCCGGGCGATCTGCTGATCGTGCCGACGGGCTGGTTTCACTGCGTATGGGCGGTGGACGACGTGCTGTCGGTGAGCCGCGTATTGAGCGACGACAGGATCACGCGACTGCGGTCCCTCGTGTGATGGCCGAAGCACCGGGAAAAGCTGCGGGGGGGCGAAACGGAAAGCCGGACAAAACCCGGCAGGAGCGGCTCACGGCAGGAGGAGAAACCGGTCGTCCACCGCTTCACGACCGGCCGGAAACGGAAACAGCGGCCGCCTAGCGCCGCCGCATCAGAAACACGAAGGTCTTGTCTTCCACCGAGCTTTCCACGATCTCGTTGCCCGTCTGCTTCGCGAAGGCGGCGAAGTCGCGTTGCGAGCCCGGATCGGTGGCGAGCACCTTCAGAATCTGCCCGCTTTGCATGTCGGCCAGCGCCTTCTTGGCGCGCAGGATGGGCAGCGGACAGTTGAGTCCGCGCGCATCCACTTCCTTGTGAACCTGAGTTTGCATCGGTGTTCGACCTTCGGGAGAGGCGCGCCAGCGGCGCGCTCGTAGAAGGCCGGATTTTACCGCAGCCGCTGTTGCACCGCTGCGCAACGCTGCGCAGGCTGCCGCGGCCACATGCCATCGTGCGCCGGGACACAAAGCGTGCGCGCGATGCATCACGCCCAACTCCGCCCCGACCTTCCACCTCACGCCTGCAACGTCACCGCCTCGCCGGTTTCGAGCGAACGGCGCAGCGCGCTGCCGATGCGCGTGGCCTCCAGCGCGTCCGCGAGCGTGGCGCCCGTCTGCTCGCCGTTCATCACGGCGGCGACGAACGCCTGCGCCTCGCACAGGAACGCCTCTTCGAAGCGGTCGAAGAAGGTCGGCGTGCATTCGTTGCGAATGCCGGTACCGTCGTAAATCTCCACGCGATTCGCGCGAGGATTGCGCCCCACCGTGAGCGCGCCCGCCGTGCCGATCACCTCCGACGACGTATCGTTGCCGTGCGCCATGGTGCGCGACGCGTAGAACACGGCAAGCTGCCCGCCCTCGAATTCGCAGATCGCCACGCCGTTATCCACATCGCCTGCTGCGCGCAGTCCCTCGTGCAGCGCGATCGTGCCGCTCGCGTAGACGCGTTTGGCGCGCGGAAAGCCGAGCAGCCAGCGCGCCACGTCGATGTCGTGCACCGTGCAGTCCAGAAAGATGCCGCCCGAGGTGGGCGCGAAACGCACGAAGAAGCCTTCGGGGTCGTTCTGGTCGCAGGTCTGCGAGCGCACGAGGAACGGGCGGCCAATCGCGCCCGCCTGCACCTTGCCGAACGCGTCGCGATAGCTCGGATCGAAACGGCGCATGAAGCCGATGGTCACCTTGAGATGCGGATAGCACGCTGCCACGCCGAGCACGCGCTCGCACTCGGCCACGTCGAGCGAAAGCGGCTTCTCGCAGAACACGTGCTTGCCCGCATGCAACGCATCGACGATCTGCTGCGCGTGCAGCGAAGACGGCGTGACGAGCCACACGGCGTCTACAGCGTCGTCGGCTAGCAGCGCTGCGTAGTCGTCGTAGACGCGCGTGGCGGCAAAGCGCTCGCGCGCCCACGCGCATTCCTCGGCGAGCGGACTGCACGCCGCAGCGAGCGCCGCGCCCGGCACGCGGAACGCGAGATTTTCGGCATGGCGCCGCCCGAGCCGCCCGAGCCCCACCACGCCAATGCGCAGCGGACCTGAAGCGGTGATGTTGGCTGTTGTCGCCATCAGTCGTGTCTCCTCGATCCTCTCTGTGAACGAACGCGCCTCAGCCCATCTGCACGATGCGACCTTCGCGCCACGACTGCGTGGCGGCCTCGGCCAGTTCGAGCGCCTTCAGACCGTCTGCCACCGTGGTGCGCACCGGCTTGCCTTCGGTTACGGCGGCGAAGAAATGCGCGATTTCGTCGGCATAGGCTGCGCGATAGCGTTCGAGGAAGAAGGCCTCCGGCACGTCGATGGCGACGGCACGCTTCGACCACGCCACCACCTCCGTGGGCCGCACGTTGCCCGCCTGGAGCATGCCCTCGCTGCCCAGCACTTCGAAGCGCTGGTCGTAGCCGTACGCGGCGCGCCGCGTGGTGTTGATCTGGCAGAGCCGCCCGCGCTTCGTGCGGATCGTGACCGCGGTCGAATCGATGTCGCCTGCCTCGGCAATCGCGGGGTCCGTAAGACAGCTGCCCGTGGCATGCACGGTGGCGGCTTCGTCGTCCAGAATCCAGCGGAAGATGTCGAAGTCGTGGATCAGCATGTCCTTGAAGATGCCGCCCGAGTGCTTGATGTACTCCACGGGCGGCGCGCCCGGATCGCGGCTCGTCACGACGAGCATTTCCGGCGTGCCGATTTCGCCTGCGTCGATGCGCGCCTTCACGGCGGCAAACGTCGGATCGAAGCGCCGCTGAAAGCCGATCATGCAGACCACGCCTGTACGCGCCACCGCGTCCGCGCATTCGCGCGCACGTTCGATCGTGAGGTCCACGGGCTTCTCGCAGAACACATGCTTCTTCGCCGCCGCGGACTTCAGGATGAGGTCCGCATGCGTGTCCGTGCTCGAACAGATCACGGTGGCCGCAATGGACGCATCGCCCATCGCGCCGTCCACGTCGGCCACCTGCGCGCCGTGCTGCGCCGCGAGCGCGGCGGCCGCCTCGCGGTTCACGTCCACCACGTACTTGAGCCGCACACCCGGCTGACGCGCGAGATTGGCCGCGTGAATGCGTCCGATGCGGCCTGCGCCGAACACCGCGACGTCGAGCGTCTTGCCGCCTGCTGTTTCAGTCATCGTATCCTCCAGTGTCTTTCGATTCTTCTACGTTCAATTCGAGCTTGTACGCGAGCGCGATGAAGAGCGCCTGGCACAGGCAGATCGTGCTGGTCAGTGAGCGGAAGGCGAACGCACTGCCCTCCTTCACGTACAGTTGCGCGCTCGCGTAACGCGCGAGCGGCGAAAGCTGGCTATCGGTAATCACGAGCGTCTTCGCCTGGTGATGCTGGGCCACGCGCAGGCAGTACTGCGTTTCCTTGCCGTAGGGCGCGAAGCTGATGGCGATCACCACGTCGCCCTTGCGCACGCTGCGAATCTGTTCGCGGTACATGCCGCCGAAGCCCGACACCAGATGCACGCGCTTGGGCGTGTGCTGCAGTGCGTAGACGATGTAGCTCGCCACCGGGAACGAGCGGCGCACGCCCACCACATAGATGTTTTCGGCCTGCTGGAGCATCTTCACGGCGGCGTCGAACTGCGCGTTGTCGAGACCCGCTTCGAGTTCGTCCAGACCGCTGCGGCACGCGCTGATGAACTCGCGCGCCACCGACCCGCCCGACACCCGCCCCGGCTTCTCGTCGATCAGCTTGCGAATGCGCTGCTGATAGCTCGTCGCCGAAACGCCCTGGTTCGTATAGGCCTGGCGGAACACGGCCTGCAGATCGGAAAAACCCGAGAAGCCGAAGCGCTGCGCGAAGCGCACCACGGCCGAGGGATGCACGCCGCAGCTCGCCGCGATGTCGCTCGTGCGATCCACCATCACGCTCGCGCGATGCTGCTCGATGTAAGTCGCCACGCTCTTCAACTGCCGCGGCAGCGACTCGTAGTTTTCCGCGATGCGCTGCATCAGTTCCTCGACGCTCGGCAGCGCTTCGGTGCTCTCTTCGCTCATGGTTCTACCCGTTTCCATTGGTGCAGCGCCGCAGCGTACGGCGCCTCGTCGTTGGGGGCGATTATAGGCACGCCACCTCATGAATGGAACAGATTTTCCATTTTTATTTGCAATGAAATTTCCGTTGCACCACGCCGCGAGATGACCTAATCTTGTTCGTGAGCGATGGCCCCGGCGCGCTTGCCATGCATTCACAGTGGGCCGGCACGCTCGCTCATTCCCTAAAAACGAAAGATCGAGATAGGTGGAGACAATGACACATCGCAAGGGCAAGGCAACGCTCAGGATGCTGGCTGCCGCATTGACGCTGGCGGCCGGCCTCGCCACCACGCTGGGCACGGCGTCCACCGCTTACGCGGCCGACGCGCACTTCGTTCTGATCAGCCACGCGCCGGATTCGGACTCGTGGTGGAACACCATCAAGAACGCCATCAAGCAGGCCGACGAAGACTTCAACGTAGAGACCGACTACCGCAATCCGCCCAACGGCGACATCGCCGACATGGCGCGCCTCATCGAGCAGGCCGCAGCGCGCAACTACGACGGCGTGATCACCACCATCGCCGACTACGACGTGCTCAAGAGTTCCATCTCGAAGGTCACGGAAAAGAAGATTCCGCTCGTCACGATCAACTCGGGCACCGAAGAGCAGAGCGCGAAACTGGGCGCCATCATGCACATCGGCCAGCCCGAATACGTGGCGGGCAAGGCCGCCGGCGAGAAGGCCAAGGCCGCGGGCGTGAAAAGCTTCCTGTGTGTGAACCACTTCGCGACCAACGCCGTGTCGTTCGAACGCTGCCGCGGCTTTGCCGACGCGCTCGGCGTGGACTACAAGACCTCCACCATCGACTCCGGCCAGGATCCGACGGAAATTCAGTCGAAGGTGAGCGCCTATCTGCGCAACCATCCGAACACGGGCGCCGTGCTCACGCTCGGCCCGGTGCCGGCTGCCGCAACGCTGAAGGCGCTCCAGCAGATGGGTCTCGCGGGCAAGGTGTTCTTCTGCACGTTCGACTTCTCCGACGACATCGCCAAGGCCATTCAGGCCGGCACGATCCAGTTCGCCATCGACCAGCAGCCGTATCTGCAGGGCTATCTGCCGGTCGCCGTGCTCGCCATCGCGAAGAAGGAACACACCACCGACCCGGCCGCCATCCGCAAGGCGCTGCAGGCCAATCCGAAGTTCCAGGCGCGGCTGCAAACGTACGGGCTGGAGCCGTCGTATGGGCCGAAGAACATCCGTTCGGGCCCGGGCTTCATCACGAAGGCCAACCTCGACAAGGTCATCAAGTACGCGGGCCAATACCGCTGATGGCGCGCGGCTGACTCGTTGTTGATTCGTGGTTGATTCGTTCTGGTTGTTGATTCGTTCTGTCAGTCACCGGTTTCGCCATCCGCACGCGCGCCTGCCCGGCGCAGGGCGTGCGGCATGGCGGCCGGGCTTCAAGGAGACATCATGGGCGTAGCCGGCAAACCTTATCCCTCGCACGTCGACGAGAGCCCCGCCAATAACGGCGCGGGGCGCAACGCGACCGCGGCGGACGAGCGCGTGCGCAAGGAGTCGTGGTTCGGCCATCTCATGGGCCGCCCCGAGTTCGCGGCCATTTCGGGCACCGTGCTCGTGTTCGCCGTATTCGCCATCGGCGCGGGCAGCTCGGGCATGTTCAACCTCGACGGCGTGATGAACTGGTCGCAGGTGTCCGCGTATCTCGGCATTCTGGCCGTGGGCGCGTGCCTGCTGATGATCGCGGGCGAGTTCGATCTTTCCATCGGTTCCATGATCGGCTTCGCGGGCATGATGGTCGCGCTGCCCACCATGTATTTCCACTGGCCGATCTGGCTTGCCATCGCGTTCGCGTTCGCCGCTTCCATGGCGCTCGGCGCGCTGAACGGCTATCTCGTGATGCGCACGCGCCTGCCCTCGTTCATCGTCACGCTCGCGTTCCTGTTCATCCTGCGCGGCCTGACTCTCGCGCTCTCGATCATGTTCGCGGACCGCACCATCGTCTCGGGCGTGGGCGACGTCGCGAAGGCCGACCCGCTCACCAACCTGCTCTTTCACGGCGTCGCGTTCAAGGGGCTCTTCACGGCGCTCGCGCACATGGGCGTCGGCTCGCTGCTCGACAACGGGCAGCCGCTCGTGCCCGGCATTCCGAAAGTGATTCTCTGGTGGTTCGCACTCGCCGCCGTGGGCGCGTTCGTGCTCGCGAAGACGCGCTACGGCAACTGGGTTCTCGCCGTGGGCGGCGACGCGAATGCCGCGAAGAACGTCGGCGTGCCGGTGCGGCGCGTGAAGATTTCGCTCTTCGTGCTCACGGCGTTCTGCTCCTGCCTCTTTGCCGTGCTGCAGGTGTGCGACATCGGCTCGGCCGCGGCCGACCGCGGCATCCAGAAGGAATTCGAAGCCATCATCGCGGCGGTGATCGGCGGCACGCTGCTCACGGGCGGCTACGGGTCGGTGGTCGGCGCATGCTTCGGCGCGTTGATCTTCGGCGTGGTGCAGATCGGCATCACCTACACCAACGTGAGCTCCGACTGGTTCCGCGTGTTCCTTGGCGTCATGCTGCTGATGGCCGTGCTGTTCAACCACTATGTGCGCCGCCGCGTCGCGCAGTCGTAACGGGAGGACGATCATGGCAGACACGACTATGGCGCAAGCCACCACGCCGGGCGACAGCAGCGGCGACACCATCCTCGCGCTCGAAAACGTCAGCAAGTATTTCGGCAAGGTGATTGCGCTCAACGGCGTCACGCTGCGCTTAAAGCGCGGCGAGGTGCATTGCCTGCTGGGCGACAACGGCGCGGGCAAGTCCACGCTCATCAAGACGCTTGCGGGCGTGCACGCACCCAGCGCCGGCGAATACCTCGTGGACGGCAAGCCCGTGCACTTCGAGTCGCCGAAAGAAGCACTGGACCTCGGCATCGCCACGGTCTATCAGGATCTCGCGCTGGTGCCGCTGCTCTCCGTTGCGCGCAACTTCTTCATGGGACGCGAGCCGCAGAAGAAACTCTTCGGCCTCGTCAACGTGATGGACCTCGAAACGAGCGCCGCCACCGCGCGCGAAAAGCTCGCTGAAATGGGCATCATCGTGCGCGACCCGCATCAGCCTATCGGCACGATGTCGGGCGGCGAACGCCAATGCCTCGCGATTGCACGCGCCATTCACTTCGGCGCGCGCGTGCTAATTCTCGACGAGCCCACCGCCGCGCTCGGCGTGAAGCAGAGCTTCAACGTGCTCAAGCTCATTCACAAGGCGCGCGCCAAAGGCATCTCGGTCATCTTTATCACGCACAACGTGCACCACGCCTACCCCATCGGCGATTCGTTCACGCTGCTCAACCGCGGCCGTTCCATGGGCACTTTCACAAAAGACACCATCACGAAGGACGAAGTGCTCGACATGATGGCGGGCGGCGCCGAGATGCAGAAGATGATCGCCGAACTCGACGGCGCCACGATCTGAATCGCACCTCGATTCACGCTCGATACAAGCTCGATCCACGCCTGAACCACGCTCGATTTACGCTCGATTTACGAACACCAGGACTTACTCATGGCACTCACCGGCAACTCCAGCGCCCCCGGCACGAGCCGCTTCGCGCCCGGCCGCAGCCGCGACGTCATCTGTCTCGGCCGCCTCGCCGTCGACCTGTACGCGCAGCAGGTCGGCGCGCGGCTGGAAGACGTGACGAGCTTCGCGAAGTACCTCGGCGGCTCGTCGGCGAACATCGCGTTCGGCTGCGCGCGGCTCGGCCTGCGCTCGGCCATGCTCACGCGCGTGGGCAACGACCACATGGGCCGCTTTCTCACCGAAACGCTCGACAAGGAAGGCTGCGACACGAGCCACGTGCGCGTCGATGCCGACCGCCTCACGGCCCTCGTGCTGCTCGGCCTCAAGGACCGCGACACGTTTCCGCTCATCTTCTATCGCGAGAACTGCGCGGACATGGCCGTAGACGAACACGACTTCGACGAAGCGTTCATCGCGTCGTCGAAAGCGCTGCTCATCACGGGCACGCACTTCTCCACCGAGCAGGTGAACCGCGCGAGCCGCCGCGCGCTCGACTACGCGCGCCGCAACCAGGTGCGCACGGTGCTCGACATCGACTATCGGCCCGTGCTGTGGGGCCTCACGGGCAAGGCCGACGGCGAGACGCGCTTCGTCGCGAACGAAGGCGTGACGGCGCACCTGCAACGCATCCTGCCGCTCTTCGATCTCGTGATCGGCACCGAAGAGGAATTCCGCATTGCGGGCGGCAAGAGCGAACTCGTGGATGCGCTCGCGATGGTGCGCGCGGTGACGCCGGCCACGCTCGTCGTGAAGCGCGGGCCGCTCGGCTGCCAGATGATCGACGGCAAGGTGCCCGCCTCGCTCGACGACGTGCCGTTGCAGGGCGGTGTCGAAGTGGACGTGCTCAACGTGCTGGGCGCGGGCGACGCGTTCGCGTCGGGCTTTCTCTCGGGCTGGCTGCGCGACGAACCGCTCGAAGCCTGCGCAAAAGCCGCGAACGCGTGCGGCGCGCTCGTGGTGTCGCGCCACGGCTGCGCGCCCGCCATGCCCACGCCCGCGGAACTCGACTACTTTCTCTCGGCCGCAGCCGCCGACCCCGTGCGCATGCGCCGTCCCGATCGCGATACGACGCTTGCGCGACTGCATCGCGTTACGCCGCCGCGTACACGCCATGACGAAGTGCTCGGCTTCGCGTTCGACCATCGCAACCAGTTCTTCGACCTCGCGCAGCAAACGGGCGCGGACGAATCGCGCATCGCGACGCTCAAGGGCCTCTTCGTGGAAGCGGTCGCGCAGACCGAAAGCGCGCTGGGGCTTGCGGGCCGCATCGGCGTGCTGATCGACGACCGCTACGGCCAGGACGCGCTCAATGCCGCGACCGGACGCGGCTGGTGGGTGGGTCGCCCCGTCGAGCTGCCGGGCTCGGTACCGCTCGTGTTCGACCATGGCCGCTCCATCGGCACCACGCTCGCGAGTTGGCCCATCGGGCACACGGTGAAGTGCCTCGTGCAGTTTCATCCCGACGAGCCCATCGAACAGCGGCTCGAACAGGAAGCGCAATTGCGCGCACTTTACGACGCAACGCAGGCCAGCGGCCATGAACTGCTGCTCGAAGTGATTCCGCCCAAGCACGTCGGACTGCCGCTCGCGCCGGATACGGTTTATCGCGCACTGAAGCGGCTCTATAACGTGGGCATCTATCCCGAGTGGTGGAAGCTGGAACCGATGGACGCCGCGCAGTGGCGCGCCATCGACGCGCTCGTCGCCGAACGCGATCCGTACTGTCGCGGCGTGGTGCTGCTGGGTCTCTCGGCACCCGTCGAGCAACTCACGCAGGACTTCCGCGCGGCGGCCGCCTCGGCCACCTGCCGCGGCTTCACGGTGGGGCGCACCATCTTTCACGAACCGAGCCACGCGTGGCTCGCAGGCACCATCGGCGACGACGAACTCATTGCGCGCGTGCGCCGCACGTTCGAAACGCTGATCGCGGCATGGCGCACGGCGCGCGACGCAGCCGGCGCAGGCACGGGCACCGCTGGCCGCGCGGGCACGGTACACGAGGAGAAAGCCGCATGAACGAACGCGTTGCACATTCCTCGCAGGAGGCGCCGGTCAAAGCCGGTGCTGCAGGGACGCCGGCAGTAGCCGGCTCAGTGGGAACGCCTGCAGGCGCCGGCTCAGCGCAAACGCCGGCCGCACAGCCACAAACCGGCACGGTCCGCTTGACCGCGGCCCAGGCGCTCGTGCGCTATCTCGCCGCCCAGCGCGTGGCTACCGAAGACGGCAGTGGCCGCACCGAGCCGCTCTTCGGCGGCGTGTTCGCGATCTTCGGTCACGGCAACGTGGCGGGCATGGGCGAGGCGCTCTATCAGCATCGTCACGAACTGCCCACCTTCCGCGCCCATAACGAGCAGGCCATGGCGCACAGCGCGATCGCCTACGCGAAGGCGCACATGCGCCGCCGCATGATGGCTGTGACGACGTCGATCGGCCCAGGCGCCACGAATCTCGTGACCGCTGCCGCGCTCGCGCACGTGAACCGGTTGCCGGTACTGCTCCTGCCAGGCGACATCTTCGTGTCGCGCGCGCCAGACCCGGTGTTGCAGCAAGTCGAAGACTTCCACGACGGCGGCATTTCCGCGAACGACGCGTTCAAGCCCGTCTCGCGCTACTTCGACCGCATCATGCATCCCGCGCAGTTGCTCACCGCGTTGCCGCGCGCGCTGCGCGTGCTCACGGACACCGCGCTGTGCGGGCCCGTCACGCTCGCGCTGCCGCAGGACGTGCAGGCCGCCGCCTACGACTACCCCGTCGATTTCTTCATGCCGCGGCTGGTGACGTTCCACGCGCCCTCGCCGGTCGAAAGCGAGATCGACGCGGTGCTCGGCACGCTGCGCGCCGCGCAACGGCCGATGATCGTGGCCGGCGGCGGCGTGCTCTACAGCGGCGCCGCCGAAGCGCTGCGGGCGTTTGCGCACGCGCACGGCATCCCGGTGGCCGAAACGCAGGCGGGCAAGAGCGCGCTTGCATGGGACGATCCGCTCAATGCGGGCGCGCTCGGCGTGACCGGTTCGCCCGCCGCGAATGCGCTCGCCCGCGACGCCGACTGCGTGCTCGCCGTGGGCACGCGGCTGCAGGACTTCACGACGGGATCGAACTCGCTCTTCACGCAGGCGCAAGTCATCGGCATCAACGCCAATGCGTTCGACGGGCTCAAGCACGGCGCGCTCGTCGTAGAGGCCGATGCGAAGCGCGCGCTCGAGACGCTCGATGCACGGCTTGCGGGCTGGCGCGCGGCGGCTGACTGGAGCGAGCACGCGAGATCGCTCGCCGCGCAATGGCGCGACACCGTGGATCGCCTCACGCACGCGCCCCAGCACGAAGGCACGCTGCCCTACGATGCAGACGTGATCGGCGCCGTGCAACGCTCGGCGGCGAACTCGCCCGGGGACGACATCGTGGTCTGCGCCGCCGGCACGCTGCCCGCCGAGCTTCACAAGCTGTGGCGCGCGGGCCGGCCAGGCGCCTATCACGTCGAATACGGCTACTCGTGCATGGGCTACGAGATCGCGGGCGGTCTCGGCGCGAAGCTCGCCCACCCGAAACGCGAAGTCATCGTGATGGTGGGCGACGGCAGCTACCTCATGATGAACAGCGAACTCGCGACTTCCGTCATGCTCGGCGCAAAGCTGATCGTCGTCGTGCTCGACAACCGCGGCTACGGCTGCATCAATCGCCTTCAGCAGGCCTGCGGCGGCGCGCCCTTCAACAACCTCTTCGACGACTGCGTGCAAGGGCCGGCCGGCGCGCCGCAGATCGACTTCGCGGCCCATGCGCGCGCGCTCGGCACGCATGCGGAGCACGTGGCGAACGTCGGCGAACTCGAAGCCGCGATGCAACGCGCGCGTGCCGCGGACCGCACCTACGTGATCGTGATCGACACCGACCCGGCCCGCACCACGGACGACGGCGGCTGGTGGTGGGAAGTGGCGGTGCCCGAAGTCTCGCAGCGCGGCGCGGTGCGCGAAGCGCGCGCGAAGTACGAGGCGCAGATCGCCGCGCGCGACCGCCACGACGGCACGGTGTAACGTCATTGAGAACCAGGGAAACGCTCCATGAATTCGTTTGAAGTGCGCATCGGCATCAATCCGCTCTCGTGGATGAACGACGACCTGCCCTCGCTCGGCGGCGAAACGCCGCTCGACGTCGCCCTCACCGAAGGGCGGCGCATCGGCTACGAAGGGTTCGAACTCGGCAACAAGTTTCCGCGCGAACCGCAGGCATTGAAGACGCTGCTCGCGCAGTACGACCTCGCGCTCGTCTCGGGCTGGTATTCGGGGCAGCTTGCGCGGCGCAGCGTGGAAGAGGAAATCGCCGCGGTGGGCCCGCACCTGGACCTGCTCGCGAAGAACGGCGCCACGGCAATGGTGTACGGCGAAGTGGCCGACACCATCCAGGGCGCGCCGAAGCCGCTCTATCAGCGGCCACGCTTTTTCTCGGCGGCGCAGTGGGACGCCTACGCGGAACGTCTCGACGCCTTCGCGCGCTATACGCTCTCGCACGGCGTGCGCGTCGCTTATCACCATCACATGGGCGCTTACGTTGAAACGCCCGCCGACGTCGACAACCTCATGGCGCGCACGAGCGACGCCGTGGGCCTGCTGTTCGACACGGGGCACATCACGTTCGCGGGCGGCGACCCCATTGCCGTGCTGGACAAATACATCGACCGCGTCTGTCACGTGCACTGCAAGGACGTGCGTCCCACTGTCGTCAAACTTGCGCGCAACCGCAACTGGAGCTTCCTCGACGCCGTGCTGGCCGGCGCTTTCACGGTGCCCGGCGACGGTGCCGTCGATTTCGCGAGCGTGATCGATCGGCTCAAGCGCCACGGTTATCGCGGCTGGCTCGTGGTGGAAGCGGAACAGGATCCCGTGGTGGCGCCCTCGTACGCCTATGCGGAGAAAGGCTATCGCACGCTGCGCACGCTCGTGGACGCGCCGCTCGATGCAACGAAGGAGGCCGCATGACCCTGCTGGTGAAGGCCGAGCGCGAAGGCCAGACAATCGCGCGCGTCACACCCGAATCGGCGGACTGGCGCTACGTGGGTTTCGCCGCCTACCGGCTCGGCGAAAACGACGTGGTGCACGTGTTCGAAAGCGCGCGGGAAAGCTGCCTCGTGGTGCTCTGCGGTGTGGTGGACATCGAGGCCGGCGACACGAAGTGGCTGAACCTGGGTTCGCGCGACAGCGTGTTCGAGGACAAGTCGCCCTATGCCGTGTACCTGCCGCCCAACGTGCGCGCCGTGGTGCGCGGCGTGCGCAATGCCGAGATCGGCGTGGCGAGCGCGCCCGCGAAGGGCACCTTGCCGGCGCGGCTCATCGAGCCCGCGCAGATGAAACGCTCGACGCGCGGCAAGGGGCTCAACACGCGTTACGTCTGCGACATCCTCCCGCAAACCGAGCCGGCCGAATCGCTGCTCGTGGTGGAAGTGCGCACGCCCTCGGGCCATGCGTCCAGCTACCCGCCGCACAAGCACGACACGGATGACATCCCGGTGGAAAGCTCGCTCGAAGAGACTTACTACCACCGCCTGAATCCGCCGCAAGGCTTCGCCTTCCAGCGCGTGTACACGGATTCGCGCGACATCGACGAATCCATGGCGGTGGAGGATCACGACGTCGTAATGGTGCCGCGCGGCTATCACCCGGTGGTGGTGCCCTACGGCTACGACTCGTACTACCTCAACGTGATGGCGGGCCCGCAGCGCGTGTGGCACTTCAAGAACGATCCCGCGCACGAGTGGATCATCGAGCGGGATGCGCGCGGCGGCTGAACGCGCGAGAAGCCTGCCCGACGCCCGGATGAGGACCAGGGAAGCGGCGGCAACGCCGCTTAATGTCTCGCTGAAATGACATTAAGCGGTTTTTTCCGCCTAATGCTCTCTATACAGGACAATACTTGCACCCACGTAATGTTCCGTATACGATGCGTTAACTCGCATTTCCGCGTTAACGTACCGAATACAGAACATGAACCTCGCTGAATTGGGTGAAGCCTTCCGCCATGCGCGCATGGCCGCCAACCTCACGCAACAACAGGTGGCCGACCTGAGCGGCGTGGCGCGCGGCCGCATCAGCATGTTCGAGACGGGAACGCTGCCCGAAATTGGCGCCGTCAAGTTGCTGAGCCTCTTCGACGCGGTGGGACTGGAACTGATCGCCCGCCCGCCAGGCCATCAGCGCACGCTCGACGACGTGCTGATGGAGACGGCCGAGACCTACGATGCGCCGCCCCGCCAGCGCGTGCGTGCCCGCGCCGCGCGGCCCCCGAAAGCCACGGAGGGCAAACCGTGAGCGGCGCGACCCTCGACGTGTATGTGAACAGCCGGCACGTGGGCACGCTCACCGAAGAGGTCGGCCAGTACGTCTTCACCTACCTGCCCGATGTTCCGCCGGCAAGCCTCGTCTCGCTGCTCATGCCCGTGCGTGCGGCGTCGTACGGCTGGAAGACGCTGCATCCCTTCTTCCAGATGAATTTGCCGGAAGGCTTCCAGAAGAACCTGATGATCCGCCGTCTCGGCCCGCACGCCGACGTCAGCGATTTCGGTCTGCTGGCGCTCACCGGCGCGAACACGATCGGGCGCGTCCGGCTGGTTCCGCGCGGCGCCACGCCGGAACAGGCGGCCAGCAAGGCGGATATGGCGGCGCTGCTGGCGTCGGCCGACTCGCGCGACAACCTCTTGCAGTTGCTCGAAGGCGGAGTTGCGGAAGGCGTCTCCGGGGTCATGCCGAAGGCGCTCGTTCGGCCCGACCACCTCGACAGCAAGGCCACGGTCTGGACCGACGAGTTCATCCTGAAGACGGGATTCGAAGACCTGCCGGGACTCGCCATCAACGAATACCTGTGCCTCGACGTGGCGCGCGAAGCGGGTCTCGAGGTGCCCGAGGCGCGCCTGTCCGACGATGGGCAGGTGCTCGCCGTGCGCCGCTTCGACCGCAACGCGGATGGCGGGATGCTGGCGGTGGAGGACTACTGCGCCCTCAAACCCAACGACGCCGTCAACAAGTACAAGGGGTCGCTGGAGGACCTCGCCAAGCTGACGCACACCTACGTGCCGCGCGCTGCGCTCAAGGACAACGCCCGGCGCCTCTACACGCTGATCCTGCTGAACTACGCGATTCACAACGCGGATGCGCACCTGAAGAATTTCGCGCTCGTCTACACGAATCTCGACGACGTTCGGCTTGCGCCCGTCTACGACGTGCTGAGCGGCACCGTCTACCCGAGGTACGCCACGCAGCTGCCTGCGCTCACGTTGCAGGGCAAACGGGTGTGGGCCTCGGGCAGCATGCTCGCCACGTACGGCGGCGCCAGGCTGGGGCTCAGCAGGGCCGACATGGACGAAGCGCGCGAGCGGATCACGGGCGCCGTGCACAAGGTGGCCCCCAGGGTGGAGGCCTATGCGAAGAACCACCCCGCGTTTCGCGAGGTGGCGAAGGGCATGCTGGACACGTGGGCCGCCGGGCTCGAGGACATCTTGCCCAACGCGAAGCCGGGCAAGACCACCCCGGCGCCGCTGCGCGCACAGATGGGCATGTCCGGGCCCGACACGACGGCACGACGCAAGGAAGCGAATCCTTATGCCAACGCCGACGGTCCTTTCAGCTACAAATCGCGATAAATCCGCGACAGGTCCGCGACGGGGCCGCAATCAATCCGCGATCAGCCGCTCGATGCCGGACCGGCCGCCCGATCCAGCCCTCAGCCCGCCAGCTGGAACTTGCCCACCATCCGCTTGAGCGACTTCGCCTGATCGTCGAGCGACTGGGCCGCCGCCGTGGCCTCTTCCACGAGCGCCGCGTTCTGCTGCGTGCCCGCGTCCATCTGCGTGACCGCGTGGTTCACTTCCTCGATGCCGGCGCTCTGCTCCGCGGAGGCCGCGGAGATTTCGCCCATGATGTCGGTCACGCGCTTGACCGCTCTCACGACCTCGTCCATGGTCTGGCCCGCGTCCTGCGCGAGCGCCGAGCCGTTGCTCACGCGATCCACGGATGCGCTGATGAGCGTCTTGATTTCCTTCGCCGCGGCCGCGCTGCGCTGCGCGAGGTTGCGCACTTCGCCCGCCACCACCGAAAAGCCGCGTCCTTCCTCGCCCGCACGCGCCGCTTCAACCGCCGCGTTGAGCGCCAGAATGTTGGTCTGGAACGCGATGCCTTCGATCACGCCGATGATGTCGGCAATGCTCTTCGCGCTGTCGTTGATCTCGCCCATCGTCGCGACCACGCGGCCCACCACTTCGCCGCCCTTCTCCGCGATCTCCGACGCGTTGGCCGCCAGCGTGCTGGCCTGCTTCGCGTTGTCGGCGTTCTGGCGCACCGTGGAGGTGAGCTGTTCCATGCTGGTCGCCGTGCGCTCCAGCGCCGTAGCCTGTTGCTCCGTGCGTTGCGAGAGATCCAGGTTGCCCATCGAGATTTCGCTCGACGCCGCGGCAATCGCCTCGGCGCTCGCCGCGATCTCGCTCACCGTGGAGGCGAGGCCCTTCTGCATGTCGCGCAACGCGAACAGCACGCTCGACGAATCGCGCCGCTCCACCTTCACGGGATAACCGAGTTCGCCCGCCGCAATGCGCGCCGCGATCTCTTTCGCGTAGGCCGGCTCGCCGCCCAGCTGACGCGCGAGCCGCCGCACCACCCACTCGCTCACGAGGAACGCGAGCACGATCAGCCCAACGGTCATCGCCGCGATCATCACGAACGACGAATGGAAAATGAACGCGGATGCCTTGATGGTGGCCTTCGCCGCCGTGCCGCGCTGCGCGACGAGTTCGTCGACGAGCTTTTCGAGCTTGCCCGTTTCCACGAGGAGCGACACGTCCTGCGTGCCCACTTGCCAGTTCATCTGCGAGAGGTCGAGCGGCTGCGCCTTCACGAGCGTCACGAAGTCATGCAGGTGTCCGCTCCACGTGGTCACCGCCGCGGAGAACTTGCGCTCCAGCTGGGCGTCGTTGGCGTCAGGCGATGCATCGGAATATTGCTTCAGCGTGGCGAGCTGGGTGTTGAGCGCGGCCAGACCGCTTTCGATGTCGGCGCCCAGTTCGTCGCGCTCCTTCGCGGTGGTCGCGGTAAGCAGCATCTTCTGGGCGCGGCTTGCGCGCAGCATGTAGCCGCGCACTTCTTCCGCCGCGCGGCTCGCCACGTGGCCCTGGTCGTAGATGGATTGCGCCGATGCGTTGAGGCGGCTGATCTGCGTGAGCGCGAATATGCCGATGGCGAACGTGCCGATCAACAGGAGGGCAAAGGCGAGACGCAGCGTCGCCTTCACCGAAAGCCGCGCGAGGCGATGTGATCCGGCCGTGCCCGCAGGCTGCCCCGACCTGGGTGCCGCCGCTTCGTGCCATGGTACGAATCCGATGGTCCCGCTGCTCCCCGAAACTGCTTTCATAGTGTCTTCCCCGCTACTTTGGCCGCGCGCTGCGGGCCGGATCGCACCCGCATGCGCGCTTATCCTCCGGGTCTACGGCAGCGGCATCCTTTTCTTTAGCACTGCGCCGTCCGTGTCAACCCGAACCCGTCGTGACGCGCGCTTCGTGGGCGCACGTCCGTGCGGCTTTATACACGGCCAAAAACGCGCAGCGGGTCCGGGTTCGCATTCGCCACACAGATTCGTCGCGCGGATGCGACGTAGCGGGCCGTAGTTGCCTGACGACTCCGGATACTTGTTTTCCGGGGGTTTTCACGTGCTTGTCACGCACACGTCGGCCAATCAGACCGCGGGCCGCGTAGGCACACGCTGGGCAAACTTGCGCAGCCGATGCGCAAGCCGGTGCGAGGGCCGCTCCACCGCGAGGTAGAACGCGTAGCTCACGGCGAGCGCGATCACCACCGTCGCGAACCATGCGGCCACGGCGCCGGGCGGACTGCCCGTGACGCCGAGAATCGCCTGCGCGAGCTTGTGGCAGAGATAGAGGCTGTAAGACCACGCACCCAGCGCGCCCACGCGATTCCAGAAGCGACTACGCGAGGGCCGTGCCAGTTCGGCGGCAATCCATGCGGTCGCAACGAGCTGGAAGATGGGCAGCGTGATGTCCGGCCCGATAAACGGCAGGAACGCGGGCTTGATGCGCGACGTGGACGCCAGCACGAAGGTCAGCGACGCGGCGGCCACCACGGCGATGCGCGTGGCGACGAGTTGCGTCGAAAGTGCCTGCGCGACGGCGCGCAGCGTAGCGGCGAACCTCGCGGTAAAGGCCGACATGGGTGAACGCATGGACGAACCCAGGGACGCCCCCCCTCGTTCGCCCGCAGCGCCCATCTGTTGGATCTCGGCGACGAGGCAGCCCAGCAGCCAGCCAGGCAGATACAGGAACGACGTGCCGGCCACGCCATAGGTTTCGTAGACGCAGTGCTCGCACACGATGTGCGTGTGCGTATGGACGTACCACACCATCGCGGCTCCGGCGAGCGCGATGCCGACGATCATCTCCCCCGCGTAGCGGAAATAGCTGCGCAGCAGCGGATAGAGCGTGTAGTAGACGATTTCGCAATAGAGCGACCACAGCACCGACTGCAGCAGATTGCCCGCCCCCGGCAGCGGCTGGCAGACGAGCACGGCCACCGCGAGCGGCAAACCGATGCGCACGTAACGCGAGGCAAAGTAGTTGACGGGCTTGAGCACCGCGTCGCGATGCCAGGCGTGGTGGATGCAGTAGCCCGAGATCACGAAGAACACGATCACGGCGGCGGGCCCGGCGAACAGCACGACCGAGCCCGACCACAGCGCGCCGCCCACCGGCGCGAATGCAGGCGCGAATGCAGGCGGAAGCACGGCCTTGAAAATCTCTTTGAAAGGCGGCGGACCGAAGTGGTAAAGCATGACCCACGTGGCCGCGAGAAAACGGATGGCGTCGATCTTGAGCGATTTACCGGACGCCGCCGCGCGTGCACTGCCCTCGCCATGCGCACCCGCCGACCTCACAGCCGAATGTCCGTCCATGACAGGCCCCTTTCAGGAAAGTGCGAAAAGCCTACGCTTGCGTGCCATGAAAAAAATCGGAAATAAATTCGCATGCGCCGAGGAGACGAAGCAGCACGCAACTCATGTCCTGATCGCGACAAAGGTTGTCCGCACAATGCGGGCAGGACACATTACACTGCGTCAAAACAAGTCGAATAAATCTATTTATTCCCATGCAATTTGGCGCCACATCCGTTTCGCCCGTGTTGGGCGACCGGACGCCGCGATGCGTGGACATTTCCGCCCATAAAAAATGGATACGAGTTTCGATAAACACGCCGCCGCGGCAGGCGCCATCGCTTCCACGGCTTCACCCACAGAAGCCTCGCTGCCGGCGAAAGCCCAACGCACGGTTTATTCCGTGCTGGGCGCAATCAGCTTTTCGCATTTGCTCAACGACATGATCCAGTCGTTGATTCTCGCGATCTATCCGATGCTGAAGGCGAATTTCGCACTCTCGTTCACGCAGATCGGCCTGATCACGCTGACCTATCAGATCACGGCGTCGATGCTGCAGCCGCTCGTCGGCATCTATACCGACCGGCGTCCGCAGCCATGGTCGCTGCCCGTCGGCATGGGCTTCACGCTGAGCGGGCTGCTGCTGATGTCGGTGGCGCCGAATTTCGGCGTGCTGCTCATGGCCGCAGCGCTCGTGGGCTGCGGCTCCTCGGTGTTTCACCCCGAGTCGTCGCGCGTGGCACGTATGGCTTCGGGCGGACGGCACGGGCTCGCGCAGTCGCTGTTTCAGGTGGGCGGGAATGCGGGCACGTCGCTCGGACCGCTGCTCGCGGCGGCCGTCGTGATTCCACATGGGCAGCGCAGCATCGCGTGGTTTTCGGTGGCGGCGCTCGTCGCGATTGCCGTGCTCACGCAGATCGGCCGCTGGTACCGCCAGCATCCGGCCACGAAGAAGACGCGTGCCGAACGGCCCCACGCCACGCTCTCGCGCGCACGGGTGGCGGCAGCAATGGGCGTGCTGGTGCTGCTCGTGTTCTCGAAGTACTTCTACCTTGCGAGCATCAACAGCTACTTCACGTTCTATCTGATCGACCGCTTCCATCTGCCCGTGCAGGCCGCGCAGGTGCATCTGTTCGTGTTTCTCGCGGCCGTGGCGGCGGGCACGATCATCGGCGGGCCGGTCGGCGATCGCATCGGGCGCAAATATGTGATCTGGGTATCGATACTCGGCGTGGCGCCGTTCACGCTGCTGCTGCCCTACGCGAACCTGTTCTGGACCGGCGTGCTCACGGTCGTGATCGGCGTGGTGCTCGCCTCGGCGTTCTCGGCGATTCTCGTCTACGCGCAGGAACTCATCCCCGGCAAGGTGGGGATGGTGGCCGGCCTCTTCTTCGGCTTCGCATTCGGGCTGGGCGGCATCGGCGCCGCCGTGCTCGGCCAGCTCGCGGACGCCACGAGCATCGCCTACGTCTACAAGGTGTGTTCGTTCCTGCCGCTGCTCGGCGTGCTGACGGTGTTCCTGCCCAACGTGGAGGCGAAGAAGGCTGCGGCGTAATGAATGATGAATGGCGCCGCGCGCGGTGTGCTGGGCCGCACCACCATCACGCGCGGCGGGTTCAGCGCGGCTTCGGCGGGTTCAAGCCTGGTTCAAGCCCGCTTCAAGCCTGCTTCATTCGCCTCCTGACCTGCCTCACTTGTCCGAAGCGAGCGAGGCCGATGGCGTCGTCGACCGTTGTACGGCCATCTGTGCCGCACCGCGCGGATTGAGGTCGACGTCGAGGCTGCCGTCCAGCGCCATTTTCACGGTGCCCTTCGCCACGTCGCGCCGGTACGCGTACATGTCGAAATGCAGCGGGCCGCTCGCGCGCGAATCGTGAATCAGCGTGCGTCCGTTCACCACGAGCGAATCGAACATCTTCACGTCCCCCGCTTCTATCCAGACGTAGCTCGCCCCCGCCGACGCCGGCGCGTGGATCGCGGGCGCATGCGGCTCGGCGCGAAACTTGAGCACGAGGCCCGCCTGCGTCACCGTCGCGCTCTCCAGATGGCCGCGCAACACCGGCGGCGGAAACACGGTGTACTGATCGAATACGAGTTCGTTGCCGCGCAGCGCCACGCCCTTGCGCGCGAACGGCGTGAGCGACGAAAGCGGGATGTCGAGCGCGCGCAGCAAGCCCGCCTGCGGCACGCCGAGCACCGTCACGCTCTGCGGCGCGTAAGCGAGATGACGCTCGTCGAGCACGCGAATCGTGCCGCTCATCGTCGTGGGCAGCCACACGCCTGGAAAGTGATTCCAGAGCTTGATGCCGCCCGTCACGCGTAACGCGTTGCCTTCCGGCACGAGCACGAGGTCGTTGAGCGAGCGCGGCGTGTAGTCGAGCAGATAGTCGTTGAAGAGCGCCGACATCGCGGACCACGGCTCCACCACTTCGCCGCCCAGAATGCGAATCTCGTATTGCGTCGGGTCGTCCAGATTCACGGGCTGGCCGGGCTGCTTCGCCACGAGTTGCGCGTCGAGCGAGCGCACGTGAAAGCCGATGCGCCCCGTCACGTAGAAGTCGACGTTCTGCGCATGGATGAACGGCGCCGGCCCCGACGAGCGGCGTTCGTCGTCCGCCGATTGTGCCGATTGCACCGATTGCGCCGTGGGCGGCGATGCCGGTGTAGTCGCGGGCACGGCGTCCGAAGACATGGATACGGTAGACACGCCCGATGCCGCCGACGCCATCGGCGTATTCGCGTCCCGCAACGATGCCGGCACGAAGCGCCATTGCGCGCGTGCTTCGGCGAGCGACGCCTGCTGCATGCGGATGAAGCTGTCGTTGTAGCCCGCGGCGGCGCTGCCCGTCTGTATCGACGCAGACTGCGTTGCCTGCGCGGCCACGCTCGTGACCGGCCACGATGCGAGCCGCACGTTCAACGCGCCCGCCTCGCTAAACGTGAGCCAGCCCGCGGCGAGTTGCTCGCGATAGTGGTACAGGTCCAGCACGAACGGCGCAGCGCGGTTCACGGGCTCGATAGCCATGTCGATGTTCATCGGCATCGAGCGCATGAACTTCACGTCGCCACCCACGATACGCAGGCCGCGCGCCGGCATCGACTCGGGCCACACGATGTTGTTCAGCGTATGGTCGTCGAGCGTGAAGCGCACGCCCTCGGGCGTCACGTCGATCTGCGTGATGGTCATGCGCAGCGCGGGCGGCGGCGTGAGCTTCGCGACCTGCATCACGACATCGTCGCCTTCGAGGCGTGCAATCGGCGTCTGAACCTTGAGCAGATCGGCCATCCTCACGTGGGCGGCCTGCATCAGATGATCGGCACTCGCGCCCGCCACCTCGACGTGCTGGGCATGGAACACGAGTTCGTCCGCATTGCGCATGGCGAGCGTGCCCGTGAGCGCGATCGGCACCCAGCCGTCGCGCCGCATCTGCCCCGTGATGCGCAGCGTGCCCTGCTGCGGCACTACGCGCATGTTGCGCAAGGGCGAGCCCTGGTACTGGAACAGATAGCGGTTGAAGATCCCGGTGAGGCGGTCCGCATTGAGCGTGACGTCGCCGCGATGGACGCTGATCACGACGCTCGTCGGGTCGTCGAACACGACGGGTTCCCCGCGCTTGACCGGCGTGAGCGTGGCGCTCATGTCGTGGATCATGAAGCCGATGTCGCCTGTGACGCGAAAGTCCACGTCGCGCGCGAACATCAGCGAGCCGTCGATGCCCGAGTCGCGCAGCGTAAGTGCGCGCGTGCGTTGCAGTGCCAGGGGCCCGACCGACGGCACGCGCGCGAGAACCCGCTGATCCTCGCCTAGCTCGCGCGCCTTTGCCACTTCGAGCTTTGGATGCTCGGCCGAACCCGCATCGGCGCACCCGGCGAGGAATGTCGTGATAGCGAGCAGCGTCGTAATGGCGAGCAGCGCAGCAGCACACGCCGCCACGGACGTGAAAGCGCGTGTGCCGCGCAATGCGCGCTGGCGGCGTGGTTGAGTTTGTCCGGACTGCGCTTTCGCGCACGCTTCGTGCTGAACAGCGGCCGAACCGGTTGTGTCTTGCATGGTGTTCGCCTCCTCCCTGGGAACGGCGCAGCGGCTTCGTATCGGGTCATACCCGCTTCATACCCGCCTCATACCCGCTTCGTGGAATGCGCGGCGCCGTCGTCCTGCTTGCCCTCGTTGTCCGGTACCGTCATCTGCGCGATCTGTGCGATGTGCCGGAACGGGGTCTTTGCAAGCGATTGTCTTTTTTTGTCGCCGCGCTGCCGACAAGATTCGTCGAGGAGAGTCACCAAACGCGGGCGCGGACGGCGACGGCCGCAGAAGCGCCGTGAAGCCGCGTCCGCAGGGGCCTTTCGCGAGAAGCGTGGGTGACATTCAAACGCCTGTTTTGAGCGTTCGAATCGATAAATGGCGGGGTTTTTGTGTTGCGCTGCAATGTCGCTGTGTACCAGGCAAAGACCAGGCGCACACCAGGCGAGTACCAGGCGCGTACGCTCGCCGCGCGCTCGCTCAGCCCACGCCGAGCCAATCGCGCACCACGTCGTCGCGTTTGGCGAACGCGTCGAGCGATCCGTCGAACACGATGGCGCCGTGTCCCATCACCGCAACGCGGTCCGCAAGCCGGCGCGCGAGCACGAGCCGCTGTTCGATCAGCAGCACCGCGACGCCGCGTTCGCGCAACGTGCGCAGGCAATCGCCTACGAGTGCGCTCATCTGGGCCGCCAGCCCTTCGGTGGGTTCATCGACGATCAGAAGATCAGGATCGCCAAGCAGTGCGCGAGCCAGCGCGAGCATCTGCTGCTCGCCGCCCGAGAGCACGCCTGCACGCGCCGTGGCACGCTCGCGCAAAATCGGAAAGAGCGCGTAGGCATCGTCTAGCGTGAAGCGCGGGGCGCGTGATAAACGCGACACGCGCCGCAAAGCGCCACGCGGCGCGAAACCGAGCGCGAGGTTTTCGCGCACCGTGAGCGTGGGAAACACGTCGCGGTGCTCGGGCACGTAACCGATGCCGAGCCGCGCGATCTCGAACGTACGCCGTCCCGCGAGCATCTGACCTGCGAACCGCACGTGCCCTTGCGTGCGCACCATCCCTATCACGGCTTTCGCGAGGGTCGAGCGACCCGAGCCGTTGCGTCCCGCGAGCGCGAGTACTTCGCCTGCATCCACACGCAGATCGACGCCATGCAGCACCTGGCTTGCGCCGTACCACGCATGCAGTCCGCGAATCTCGAGCAGCGCGCCCATCACGCGAACGCCTCGCCCAGGTACGCGGCGCGCACCGCCGCGTGCGCGCGAATCTCTGCGGGCGTGCCCGTCGCGATAACCCTGCCCTGCACGAGCACCGAGATGCGATCCGCGAGTCCGAACACCGCGTCCATGTCGTGCTCGATCATGAGCAGTGTCTTGCCGGCCGTCGTCGCGCGGATCATATCGATGGCGTGCGCGGCTTCGGCGCGGTTCATGCCGGCCGTCGGCTCGTCGAGCAACAGCGTGTGGGCGTCGCTTGCGAGCGCGAGGCCGAGATCGAGCGCGCGCTGCTGCGCGTAGCCCAGTCGCGCGGCGCTCACGTCGCGCTGTGCGGCAAGGCCGATGGCGTGAAGCACGTCGTCGGCGCGTGTGTCGATGACTGCGGAGCCTGCCCATCGATGCCACCAGCACACGCCGCCGCGCCGCGCGGCGAGCACGGCACAACGCAGGTTGTCGTACACGGAGAGCCGCCCGAACACGCTCGTGGTCTGGAAACTGCGGGCAAGGCCAAGATGATTCACGCGCTCGGGCGTGAGTCTCGTGATGTCCACGCCGTTTAACTCGATACGGCCTGCGTTCGCTCGCGCGGCGCCCGTGATCACGTTGAAGAGCGTCGACTTGCCCGCGCCGTTCGGGCCAATCAGTGCGTGGCGCTCGCCGGCTTGCACGACGAGATCGACGCCGCGCAGCACCTCGACATCGCCGAAGCGCTTCTCGAGGCCACGCAGGACGAGCGCCGCGGTCATGATTCGTCTCCGGTGCGCGGGTCTGCGCGGGTGCCTGGGCCTGCCAGGTCGCTGTCGTGACCCGCCGTGAGCTTCGACCACGCACGTGCGGCGCGCCACGCACACACGCCGCCTGCCATCGCGAGCGCCGCGAGACAAACCGCGAGCCGCGACGCGCCCGCCGCATCGTGCGGCACAGCGCCGACGAACGGCAGCGCAGCATCGGCGCTGCCACCGGAGATCTCGCCGAAACGCGCGGCGTACGCCCACTGCACCGCGAGCACCAGTGCCACGCCCCACGCGCTCGCGCCGCCCGTGCTCCACGCGTAGAGGCGCGCGCAACGCCGCCATCCGTATTGCGCCACGAGGCGCCGCTGCCGCTCGACGAAACCCGCGAGGCCGCCCGGCGACGCCACCATCACGACCACGAAGAACAGCCCTACGTAGAGCAGCCACGCGCGCGTGACGCTCGCCACCGCGACGCTGAAAAACACCAGCGCGACAGCACCGACCGCCGGTCCGAAGAACCACGCCGGGCCGCCCGTGACCGTTGCGATCAGCACGGCGGCCGAGGGCAGCATGCCGACGCTCTCGGGCGACACGAGTTCCACGTTCACGAGCGCGAGCGTGCCCGCCACGCCCGCGAAGGACGACGAGAGCACGATCATCGCGTAACGGATGCGCGCCGGTGCACAACCGATCGCGGCGGCACGCACCGGGTTGTCGCGCACGGCGTTGGCGAGCCGCACGAGCGGCGTGCGCGAGAGCACGAACATCGCCGCGCTGGCCAGCACGCACCACACAGCGATCAACGCGTACGCCTGATGCGCCGGGCCGAAGGTCCAGCCGCCCCACGCCGGGCCGCTGGTACGGTCGATAGTGACGCCTGCTTCGCCGCCGAACCAGTGAGGCAAAGTCCAGGCCGCCGCCGCAACGAGTTCGCCGAGCCCGAGCGTGATCATGGCGAACGCCGTGCCCGCGCGGCGCGTGGCCACGGCGCCGAACAGCACGCCCACCAATGCGCCGCCCACGCCACCCACTGCGGGCAGCAGCGGCAACGCGATGCCGAACCGGTTGAACACGTGCGCGGCTGTCAGCGCGCCGAGCCCCGAGCAGGCGGCATGGCCGAACGAGAGCAGCCCGGTCTCGCCGAGCAGCAGGTTGTACGAGAGCGCGAGCACGATCAGCGTGGCCGTCTGCGCGAGATACGAAAGCAGCCAGCCCGCTGGCACGAGGTGTGACGGCGACAACAGCGCCGACACGAACGGCGGCCCGGCGAGCAACGCGATCAACGCGCACCAGGGCGCCGCACGCTGGAACAGGCGCGGGCGCGAAGGCCCGTGACACCTACGCATCGTCGCCACGCTGGCCGAAGAGTCCGCGAGGGCGCAGCGCGAGCATCGCCACGAGCAGCACATAAGGCAGCAGCGGCGCGATCTGCGCGACGGTAAGCGCGCTCCATGCAGGCGGCAGCGCATCGGCGAGATGCCCGAGGTGGCTCAGGTGATCGAGGCGTTCAGCCAGATCGCCGAAGGACACGTTGCTCGCCGCCGCGAACGTCTGAATGCAGCCCACCGCGAGCGAGGCCGCGAGCGCCCCCGAAAGCGAACCCAGGCCGCCCGCCACCACCACGACGAACACGATGGAGCCGACGGACTCCGCCATCGCCGGCTCGATCACGAAGAGCGGCGCGCCCACCACGCCGGCCAGCGCCGCGAGCCCGGTGCCCACGCCGAACACCCAGGTGAAGACGCGCGGCACGTCATGACCGAGCGCCTCCACCATCTGCGCATGCGTGAGCGCCGCACGCACGACGAGCCCCGTCTTCGACACGCGCAGCACCGCGGCGAGCAGCGCGAGCATGGCGAGCGCCACGGCCATCATGAAAGCGCGGTAGCGCGCAAAGGCGAGGCCGTCGAGCGTGAAGAGCGGACCGTCGAGCACGGCCGGCACCGTCGCGCTCAGCGGCTCGAGCCCCCACACGAGCTTGACGAGTTCACCGATCACGTAGGCGGCGCCGAAGGTGAGCAGCAACTCGTTCAACGCGCCGCCAGGCCGCACGCGCCGCAACAGCCAGCGTTCGAGCGCCGCGCCCGTGGCGCCCACGGCAAGCGGCGCGAGCACGAGCGCCCAGCCGAAGCCCATGCGCGCCGCCAGCGAAAAACCCACGTACGCGCCCAGCATGTAGAAGCTCGCGTGCGCGAAGTTGAGCACGCCGAGCATGCTGAAAATCAGCGTGAGTCCGGCGCTGAGCATGAACAGCAAGAGGCCGTAGCTGAGGCCGTTCAGCGTCTCGATTGCCAACGTCTGCACGAGTTAATCCGCCGCCTCGTCCTGGTTCTTGTGCTGACCGGAAGCAACGGCCTCATGAGGCGCCACGACGAGCGGCGCGAGTGCTGCGCGCAACGCGTCGGGCAGCACCGAGACCGGCCGGCGCGTGGCGCGCTCCACGTAGACGTGCACGAAATGCCCCTGCGCCGCGGGCTGCGACTCGCCCTCGCGGAAGAGCCCCACCTCGTAACGCACGCTCGACGACCCCAGCCGCGCCACGCGCAGACCGGCATCCACGCGCTCCGGAAACACGAGCGGCGAGAAGTAGTTGCACTGCGTCTCCACCACGAGGCCGATGGTCGTGCCGTGCTCCACGTCGAGCGCGCCCGCGCGGATCAGGTACTCGTTCACCACCGTGTCGAAATAGCTGTAGTAGACGACGTTGTTCACGTGGCCGTAGACGTCGTTGTCCATCCAGCGCGTGGTGATGGGCAGGAAGTGGCGGTAGGCGCTGCGAACGATCGCGGTGGGCCTCATGGTGGTTTGCGTCCCTTCGTGGGTTAGAGCGACTCGTGCAGCATGCGACGGTAGTCGTCCGCGCTGGCTTCGCGCGGATTGGTCTTGTGGCAATGGTCGGCAAGCGCGCCTTCGATCACGTGGTCGAACACGCTCGCATCCACGCCCATCTGCGCGAGCCCGGTGGGCAGGCCGAGCCGCGCGGTCATGTCGTGCAGCGCGTCGGCCAGATCGGCATGGGGCGCGAGCCCCATTACGCGGCGCATGCGTTCGTAGCGCCGGTTGGCCACCACGCTTTCGGCGCTCGCGTTGAAGCGCAGCACGGCGGGCAGCACAACGGCGTTGAGCGTGCCGTGATGCAGCGACGTGCGTCCGCCCACCTTCACGCCACCGAGCGGATGCGACAGCGAATGCACGCAGCCGAGCCCCTTCTGGAACGCCATCGCGCCCTGCATCGAAGCGCTCATCATGTTGAGACGCGCGTCGCGGTCGCTGCCGTCGCGGGTGGCGCGCTCGATGTTCGCCCACGCGCGTTCGAGCCCGTCGAGCGCGATGCCGTCGGCGGGCGGGTTGAAGGCGGGCGCGAGGAACGTCTCGATGCAATGGGCGATGGCGTCCATGCCCGTCGCCGCGGTGAGCATGGGCGGCAGGCCGAGCGTGAGGCCGGGGTCGCAGATCGCGGCCTTCGGCAGCAGATGCCACGAATGGAAGCCGAGCTTGCGTCCGTCGTCGAGGATGATGATGGCGCCGCGCGCGACTTCGCTGCCCGTGCCGGCGGTGGTGGGCACGGCGATGAGCGGCGCGGCCGCGCTCGTGATGCGGTTGCTGCCGCCTTCGATGGTGGCATAGGTGGCGAGCGGCCCCGGATGGGTCGCCGCAATGGCCACGCCCTTGGCCAGATCGATCGACGAACCGCCGCCCACTGCCACGAGCCCGTCGCAGCCCTCCTCGCGATAACGTGCTGCGGCGGCCCGCACCATGGCCTCCGTGGGGTTCGATGGCGTGTCGTCGAACACCGGCAGCGTGCCGCGACCGAGCGCATCCACGGCGCGCTGGGCAAGACCTGCGGCCACGACGCCTTTGTCGGTGACCACGAGCGGTCGCGTGATGCCGGCGCGCGCGCATTCGGACGCGAGCTGGTCGAGCGCGTCGTAGCCGAGATGGATGTGAGTCAGGTAGTAGATGTACGCCATGCCATGTCTCCTGGTTGGGTCGCCCGGTTTGGGCGTCCGGTCGGTCATCCGGTTGCGCGCCTCAACTGGGGCGCCTTGTTCGGTCTGGTTCGACCACTTGCATCGGCTACCTGCCGCGCGCGGGCACTTTTGTCTTGCGAACCGCTGCGGCGGCTGAGGGGTGCCGCTTCATCGTTATCGACAGGAATGTGCCGCTACTGCTCTGCTGTGATGGCGTGCTGATACGTCGCTACGCGCGGATGCCGCCGTCATTGTCCCGGCCGCTCGACGAATTCGAACGGCAGACCCCGGCGCCGCATCCACTCGGCGAGCGCCTGGCCCGTACCCGCCAGCCACGGCCGCAGCTTGGCGGGCTCCACGAGCCGATACTCCAGTAGCTCCGGCGACAGCGCGATGGTGCCATGCGCCTTCACGTGATACGCGATGATGAGTTCGTTCTTGCGGATGAACTCGTAGACGCCCACCAGTTCCACGCTCTGCGCATGCAGCGCCGTCTCTTCGCGCACCTCGCGGGCAATGCCCTCTTCGGGCGTTTCGCCGTTTTCGAGAAAGCCCGTGATGAGCGCAAACGTGCCCTCGGGCCACGCGGCATTGCGTGCCAGCAGCACCCGCCCTTCGTACTCGACGATCGCGGCCACCACGGGCAACGGATTGTTCCAGTGCACATAGCCGCAGGCCTCGTCCGGACAGGTCTGGCGCACACGGCCGCCCTCGTGTTCCGGATCGGTTCGCTCGACGAGCGGCGTGGCGCAGCGGGGGCAGAAGCGGTAGTCGGTCATGGGGCGGGAGGACGCAGGGTGCGATGGAAAGCGTCCATTTTAGTGTGCGATTGCGGCGGTCGTGGGGCGGCGTCGGCGTGGGGCGAGGTTCGGGCTGAGGTTCGTCCCGGGACGGCCGCTTTGGGCCGCCACGCCGCTCTCGTTGTACCCCACGCCTCGCGCCCCAAACGAAACGGGCCGCTCCCTTTTCTTCAGGAGCGGCCCGTTCGCCTTTTACTGTCCGGCACGCCGCGATGGCGCTTTCATCGAGCCATTACGGTGGCCCGCCGTCTGCGATTAAAGCTGCGCTTCAATCCAACCCTTCACGCCGGCCAGCGCGGCGGGCAGGTTGGTCGGATCGGTGCCGCCGGCCTGCGCCATGTCGGGCCGGCCGCCGCCCTTGCCGCCCACCTGCTGGGCGACGAAGTTCACGAGTTCGCCGGCCTTCACCTTCTTGCTGGCCTCGGCCGTGACGCCCGCGATCAGGCTCACCTTGCCGCCTTCCACCGACGCCAGCACGATCGCGGCGCTCTTCAGCTTGTCTTTGAGCTTGTCGACGGTCTCGCGCAGCGTCTTCACGTCCGCGCCTTCCAGCGTCGCGGCAAGCACCTGCACGCCGGCCACCTCGACCGCCTGGCCCGCCAGTTCGTCGCCCTGGCTCGACGCGAGCTTCGACTTGAGCGCGGCCAGTTCCTTCTCGAGCGACTTCACCTGGTCTTGCACCTGCGAAATGCGCTGCGTGAGTTCGGCCGGCTGCGCCTTGAGCGCCGCGGCCGCCGCGTTGACGCGTGCGTCGAGTTCCTGCACGTAGCGCACCGCGTTGTCGCCGGTAATGGCTTCCACGCGACGGATGCCCGCCGCCACGCCGCCTTCCACCACGATCTTGAAAAGGCCGATGTCGCCCGTGCGATGCACGTGCGTGCCGCCGCAGAGTTCGCGCGAGAAGCCGAGATCGAGCACGCGCACTTCGTCGCCGTACTTCTCGCCGAAGAGCGCCATCGCGCCGCCCTTCACGGCTTCGTCGTAGGGCATCACCTGCACCACGCCCGGCGCGTTCGCAAGCACCTCGGCGTTCACGATGTCTTCCACGCGGCGAATTTCGTCGTCGGTCATGGGCGCGTTGTGGGCGAAGTCGAAGCGGGTCTTTTCCGCATCCACGAGCGAGCCCTTCTGCTGCACGTGCGCGCCCAGCACTTCGCGCAGCGCCTTGTGCATCAGGTGCGTGGCCGAGTGGTTGCGCGCCGTGCGGGCGCGGCGGATCGCGTCGATCTCGGCCTTCACCACGTCGCCCACCTTGAGCGTGCCCTGTTCGAGCAGACCGTGATGGCCGATCACGTCGGCCTGCACCTTCTGCGTATCGCTCACTGCAAAGCGCACGCTCGCGTTGCCAAGCACGCCCTGGTCGCCCACCTGGCCGCCCGACTCGGCGTAGAACGGCGTGTGGTCCAGCACCACCACGGCGTGCTGGCCCTTCGTCACTGCGTTGACCGCGGCGCCGTCCACGTAGAGCGCGACCACCTTCGCGTCGTCGAAGACGATCTCTTCGTAGCCGTGGAACGTGGTCTTCGCGCCCGAGTATTCGAGGCCCTGCGCCATGCGGAATTTGCCCGCCGCACGAGCCTGCTCGCGCTGGCGCGCCATGGCTTCGTCGAAGGCGGACTCGTCAACCGTCACGCCGCGCTCGCGGCACACGTCGGCCGTGAGGTCCAGCGGGAAGCCGTAGGTGTCGTGCAGCTTGAACGCGAGTTCGCCGTCGAGCGTCTTGCCGCCCGCGGCTTCGAGTTCGGCAAGCGCGCCTTCGAGAATCGACATGCCGTGCTCGATGGTCTCGAAGAAGCGTTCTTCCTCCTGGCGCAGCACGTCCGTGACGCGCGCCTCGTTTTCCTTGAGTTCGGGATACGCGCCGCCCATCTGCGCGACGAGGTCGCCCACCAGCTTGTGGAAGAACGCCTGCTTGCGGCCCAGCTTGTAGCCGTGGCGGATGGCGCGGCGCACGATGCGGCGCAGCACGTAGCCGCGGCCTTCGTTGCCCGGAATCACGCCGTCGACGATCAGGAACGAGCACGCGCGGATGTGGTCCGCAATCACCTTGAGCGAGTTGTTCGTGAGGTCGGCGATGCCGGTTTCACGGCCGGCGGCCGCGATCAGCGCCTGGAACAGGTCGATCTCGTAGTTGCTGTGCACGTGCTGGAGCACGGCCGCGATACGTTCGAGGCCCATGCCGGTGTCCACGCAGGGCTTCGGCAGCGGTGTCATGTTGCCCTGCGCGTCGCGGTTGAACTGCATGAACACGAGGTTCCAGATTTCGATGTAGCGGTCGCCGTCTTCTTCGGGCGATCCCGGCGGGCCGCCCCACACGTCCGGGCCGTGGTCGTAGAAGATTTCGGAGCACGGGCCGCACGGGCCGGTGTCGGCCATCTGCCAGAAGTTGTCGGAGGCGTAGCGCGCGCCCTTGTTGTCGCCGATGCGGATGATGCGCTCGGCCGGCACGCCCACTTCCTTCGCCCAGATGTCGTAGGCCTCGTCGTCTTCCTGGTAGACGGTGACCCAGAGCTTGTCCTTCGGCAACTGGTAGACCGTGGTGAGCAGCTCCCACGCGTAGTGGATCGCGTCGCGCTTGAAGTAGTCGCCGAACGAGAAGTTGCCGAGCATCTCGAAGAACGTATGGTGGCGTGCGGTGTAGCCCACGTTTTCGAGGTCGTTGTGCTTGCCGCCCGCGCGCACGCTGCGCTGGGCCGTGGTGGCGCGCGAGTACGGCCGCTTGTCGGTGCCGAGGAACACGTCCTTGAACTGCACCATCCCCGAATTGGTGAAGAGCAGCGTCGGGTCGTTGGCGGGCACAAGGCTCGACGAGCGCACGATCGTGTGGCCCTTCGATTCGAAGAACTTGAGGAATTTCTCGCGGATATCGGCTGCTTTCATGGCGTGGTGGGGCGGTCTCTGCTTTAAATCCGGCGCGTACCGGTCAAAACCGCAGACGCGCCAGCCATTTGCTTTCCAGACGGTCGATTATACGGGATCACGCCTGCCACGCGAGGCCGCAGAGCCCTCGTGGGCGGGCGCGCACGCGGGAATCGCTTAAGATGGACGGCATTGCAGGCAGCCACAAGAGGAGACATGCAAGACATGATGGGCGCTCTCAGTCATATCCGGGTGCTGGACCTCACCCGCGTGCTGGCCGGTCCCTGGTGCGCACAGACGCTCGCCGACTTCGGCGCGGACGTGATCAAGATCGAGCGCCCCGGCGCCGGCGACGACACGCGCCACTGGGGTCCGCCGTATCTGAAGACGCCGGACGGCGCCGACACGCGCGAGGCCGCCTACTACCTCGCGGCCAACCGCAATAAACGTTCGGTCACGGTGGACATCGCGACGCCCGAGGGCCAGCGCATCGTGCGCGAACTCGCGGCGCAAAGCGACGTGGTGCTGGAGAACTACAAGGCCGGCCAGCTGAAGAAGTACGGGCTCGACTACGCATCGCTCGCCGCCGTGAAGCCGGACATCGTCTACTGCTCCGTGACGGGCTTCGGCCAGACCGGCCCCTACGCGTCGCGGGCCGGCTACGACTTCATCGTGCAGGGCATGGGCGGCTTCATGAGCATCACGGGCGAGCGCGACAGCCTGCCGGGCGGCGGCCCGCAGAAAGCCGGCGTGGCCATTGCGGACCTCATGACCGGCATGTACGCGACCATCGCCGTGCTCACGGCGCTCGCGCACCGCGACCGCACGGGCGAAGGCCAGTACATCGACATGGCGCTGCTCGACGTGCAGGTCGCCATGCTCGCGAACATGAACGCGAACTATCTCGCGAGCGGCAAGCCGCCCGTACGCTGGGGCAATGCGCACGCCAACATCGTGCCGTATCAGACGTTCCAGACGAGCGACAGCTGGATCATCGTGGCGGTAGGCAACGACGGCCAGTTCCGCAAGTTCGTGGAAGTGGGCGGCCGCGCGGAACTGGCCGACGACGAACGCTTCGCCACGAACCCGGCCCGCGTGCGCAACCGCGACACGCTCGTGCCCGTGCTCGCCGAAATGGTGCGCCTGAAGACCAAGCACGAATGGATCGCGGCCCTGGAAGCGGCGGGCGTGCCGTGCGGGCCGATCAACGATCTGGCCGAGGTGTTCGCCAACGAGCAGGTGGTGGCCCGCGGGATGCAGGTCGACGTGCCGCATCCGTCGGGCGCCACGGCGAAGCTCGTGGCCAATCCCATCAAGATGACGAAGACGCCGCCGCGGGTGGCGAGCCATCCGCCCACGCTCGGCGAGCACACGGACGAGGTGCTGCGCGACGTGCTGGGCTATAGCGAAGACGCCATCGCGGCGTTGCGGGCGAAGTCAGCCGTCTGAACGCCGCGCGCCCGGGGCCGTTCGGCGCACGTTCAACGCACCCTCAGCACACCCTCAGCGCCCCGCCTCCACGCGTGGCTCGCGCGCCAGTTCCGCGAGCCACGCGAGTCCCTGTTCCCAGTCGCCAAGACCGCTGTCGGCATTGATGTGCCCGCGTGCGCCGATGTCGAACCAGCGGCTGCCCCACGCCTGCGCGCACGCGGCGGAAAACGCAATGCCGCCGTACGGGTCGTTGCTGCTCGCCACGACGGTGGTGGGAAACGGCAGCGGTTCGAGCGGCACGGGCGAGAAGCCCGACGCGTCGCGGGGGAACACAGCGCCTGCCGGGTCCGGCACGGCCACGAGCAGCGCACCCGCCACCTTCGCCGCGCGTTCGGGCGTGGCGTATTGCGTGGCCCAGAACGCCACGGTGAGGCAGCCCATGCTGTGCGCGGCGAGCCGCACCGGCCCTTCAGCGGCGGCGATGGCTTCGTCGAGCGTGCGACACCACGCCTCGCGCACCGGATGGTCCCAATCGGCCATCTGCACGCGGGTGAAGGCGAAATGACCCGACGGCGCGCCCGATACCGCGCCTCTGGCCGGCCCATGCCGGCCGTGCAGCGCCTCCCAGCGCGTCTGCCAGTGGCCGGGGCCGGAGTTCAGGTAGCCGGGCAGCGTCAGTACCGTCAGTACCGTGTGGTCGATCATCGCTTTCGTGTTCCTCGCAGGCTCGCGACAAGGCTGCGGCGCCCCGCGCAACGCCGTGCGGCGGCTGCTGGAGCGGGCCTCGTCAGGTAGAATTAACAGAATTGCGGACGCACCGCGCGCCCTCGAACGACATCCCTACTCTCGCATGAACAACGAACGCAAACCCACCGAACGCAAAGCCGCCGACAGCAACCACGCGGACCGGACGGACGCGCCCGCGTCCAATTTCATCCGCAACATCATCGACGAGGACAACCGCTCGGGCAAGTGGAGCTCGCGGGTTGAAACGCGTTTCCCGCCCGAGCCGAACGGCTACCTGCACATCGGCCACGCGAAAAGCATTTGCCTCAATTTCGGCATGGCGCGCAGCTATGGCGGCGTGTGCCATCTGCGCTTCGACGATACGAATCCGGAAAAGGAAAGCGTCGAGTACGTCGAGTCCATCATCGACGCCGTGAAGTGGCTCGGCTTCGACTGGCAGCACGACGGCCGCGAGCACCTCTACTATGCGAGCGACTACTACGACAAGCTGTACGCGTTCGCCGAGCTGCTGATCGAGCGCGGCAAGGCCTACGTGGACAGCCAGAGCGCCGACGAAATGCGCGCGAACCGCGGCTCGCTCACCGAGCCCGGCAAGCCCTCGCCGTACCGCGACCGCACGCCCGAAGAGAATCTCGACCTGTTCCGCCGCATGAAGGCGGGCGAATTCACCGAAGGCGAGCACGTGCTGCGCGCGAAGATCGACATGGCGTCGCCCAACATCAACATGCGCGACCCGGTGATCTACCGCATCCGCTTCGCGCATCACTACCGTACCGGCGACACGTGGTGCGTGTATCCGATGTACGACTACACGCACTGCATTTCGGACGCGCTCGAAAACATCACGCATTCGCTGTGCACGCTCGAATTCGAAGACCACCGGCCGCTCTACGACTGGGTGCTCAACGAACTCGCCGACGCCGGCGTGTTCACGCGTCCGCTGCCGCAGCAAATCGAGTTTTCGCGGCTCAACCTCACGTACGCCATCACGAGCAAGCGCAAGCTGCTGCAACTCGTGACCGAAGGCCATGTGGAGGGTTGGGACGACCCGCGCATGCCGACCATCGTCGGCCTGCGCCGTCGTGGCTTCACGCCCGAGGGGATCCAGCTCTTCTGCGAGCGCATCGGCATCACGAAGGTGGATTCGTGGATCGACATGAGCGTGTTCGAAGGCGCGCTGCGCGACGACCTCGACGAGAAGGCACCGCGCACGGTGGCCGTGCTGGACCCGGTGAAGCTCGTCATCGACAACTTCCCCGAAGGCGTGACCGAGGAATGCAGCGCGCCGGTGCATCCGCATCATCCGGAACGCGGCCTGCGCACCTTCCCGATTTCGCGCGAACTGTGGATCGAACGCGAGGACTTCACGGAAACGCCGCCGAAGGGCTATTTCCGCCTTTTCCCCGGCAACAAGGTGCGGCTGCGCTACGGCTACGTGGTGGAATGCACGGGTGCGGAGAAGGACGGGGACGGCAACATCGTGGCGGTGCATTGCACCTATTTCCCGGACAGCCGCTCGGGCACCGAAGGCGCGAACAACTACAAGGTGAAGGGCAACATCCACTGGGTGAGCGCGGCGCAGGCCTGCCCGGCGGAAGTGCGCCTCTACGACCGCCTCTTCAAGGAACCACAGCCCGATGCAGGCGGCCGCGATTTCCTCGAAGCGCTGAACCCGGACTCGAAGCGTGTGGTGCAGGCCTATCTGGAACCCGGCGCACGCGATGCGATGCCCGAAGACCGCTACCAGTTCGAACGGCATGGCTACTTCGTGGCCGACCGCGTCGATTCGAAGCCGGGCAAGCCGGTGTTCAACCGCATCGTCGGGTTGCGCGACAGCTGGGGCAAGCCGGCTTGAATCTGCGATGAAGAGAAGCGGCGTCTGAAATGACGCCGTTTCTCCTGCGCACCGCGCGCCGTTACAGCCTGCGGTGCAGTTCCTCCAAAGACAACGTTGTCTCGAAGAGCCGGTTCAGACTCCGGCTCGCGTACTGGGCCACCTCGTCGGGCGCGGCCCAGCGGTAAGCGTCCATCTCGGGAATCATCACGCCGTCCCAACGGCGCGGAAAGAGCGACGTGCAAGTGCAGCGCGTGAGGTCCAGTTCGTCGTCCCGCGCGCGGGCGGCAAAGAGATGCAGTTCCTTGTCGCGCCGATAGTCGAAACGGCCCAGGTCCACCAGCCGGTCCGGGGCGATCACGAGGCCCGTCTCTTCCACCAGTTCGCGCAGTGCCGCCTCGCGCGGCGTCTCGCCTTCCTCGCCCTGCCCTTTCGGAACGTCCCAGTGGTTGGTGCCGGTGGCATGCGCAAGCAGAACCCGGCCTTCCGGGTCCAGCAAAACGACGCCACACGAAACGGTGCGTTCGGCCACCGGCTGCATCCTCCCTGCTGCTTCTATCGGGCTTTCTGGAATTGCCACTCGCCTTTGCCTTCGCGGCAGTAGGACGGCACAAGCGTCATGGACTGGCCCTTCGCATCCAGTTCCACGTCGACCTTGCGACAGGTCTTTTCCCCGTCTTTAGTCGTGTCGTGCGGCGTGATCTTCGCGTCGATCCTCACGCTGTTGCGGGAACCCTGATTCGTCCAGTTCGCAGTTTGGCCGTCCTGCTTGTTGTCGAGCGCGACATACACGGCCTTGATGATTTCATCGTGATCGCGCTGCTGGATGTAGGCGAGCGGCGTGTTGTCGAGAAAGCTCAGGTTCGAGGCCAGCGCGCTGCCCGCGCAGGCGAGCAGCAGCGCCCCGGCGCCCATGCTCAAGAGGTTTCGAATCCGCTGGCGGCTTTGATGTTGATTTCGCGTCGTCATTCAGTCGTTCTCCTTGTTAGCGTCGTTCGAATAGACGTCGTGCAATGGCCCGCACACGGGCTCCTCAATCGAGCACATTAATCGGCGCATTAACCAGCGCATTAACCAGCGCATTAACCAGCGCATTAACCAGCGCGTTAACCAGCACATTAACCGGCACGCAGACTGAGCGCCACGGCACGCGGGACGGCCTGGCAAGCATAGCACGCAGCTTTCGGCCGCCCCGGGGCCGCCCGGCCCCCTGCGGCCCTGCGTCGCGGCCTACTGCGCGGCGGGCTGCCAGCCGTCCGTGAGCGTGTTGAGAAAGGCAATGACATCGCGGATTTCGGCGGCGTTGAAGACGGGCGCGTCACCCGGCTTGCGGTCGAACGGCGGCTCGGTATTGAGATTCGGCCAGTAGCGTTGCGGCAGGTCGTCGAACTTCTGCACCTTGCCGTTCACCACCGGATAGAACTTCGCCGGGTTCGTGTCGCGTTCGGCGTAGAAGCGCAGCACCTGTTCGAGCGAATGGTAGACGCCGTTGTGGAAGAACGACTTCTTGAGCGCCACGTTGCGCAGCGTCGGCGTGCGAAAGAGGCCGCAGAATTCGGCGCGGCCCTTGAGGTCGGTACGCTCGGGGCCGCACGCACCCAGGTCGTAGAAATGCGGATCGCGGTTCACCGCGAGTGCGCGGTTGCGCGGCACGCCGACGGCGATCAGCCCGAAGTCGCTGAACTGCGGCGGCGCGCCGTCCCGCGCGCGCTGGCTCACGTGGCAGCTCGCGCAGTTGCCCTTCTTCTCGTCGTTGAAAAGCTGCAGGCCGCGCAGCTCGGCCGGTGTGAGTTGAGTCTTGCCCGCCAGGTACGCGTCGTACTTGCTCGTGTACGGATAGAACACCTGCGGCGTCTGCTCGAACGTTTCCAGCGCCTTGAGGACCGCCTTGAAGGTGGCGTCGGCGTTGTCGAAGATGTGCTCGCCGAACGCGTCCCGAAACTGGTTCGCGTAAGGCGCGGCCTTGACTGCGGCGGCCACCTTCTGCGGCGAGCTGCCCATCTCGAGCGGCGAGAGGATCGGAATGCGCGCCTGGTCCGCGCCGCGATCCACGCGACCGTCCCAGGTAAGGCCGCCGGTGGGGCCCGCGTCCACGCTTTCGTCGCCTTCGTCGTCGGACTCGTGATAGTGCTCCTGGAACGCCGGCACCGACTGCAGATACTTGAGCGTGGGCACGGCTCGCATGCCTTGCTGGTGCATGTCGCTGCCGCCCAGTTGCACGGAAAGCGCGTTGGCCGGCGTGAACGCGCGCGACGGCGTGTGACAGGTGGCGCACGCGAGCTTGCCCGAACCGGACAGCGACGGGTCGAAGAACAGCTGCTGACCGAGCGCCGTCATCTTGCGCACCGATTCGTACACCTGGGCGCGCGTCTGTCCGCCTCCGTCCACGGCAGCGACGCGCACGATCTGCACGATCTGCGGTGCATCCGTTGCTGCGCCCGCTCGCTGCGCATCGGGCTGCGCCGTTGCCGCCACGGTCTTCGCACTTGCCGGCGCAGCCACGTCCGCAGCGCCTTCGGCGCCCGGCCCGCGGGCATCGCATCCGCCGAGCAGTGCCAGCAGCAGGAGTACCGCGCCCGCGGCAAGCGCCGCAACGGCGTGCTCCCGCATGCGAAGCGACAGGCGGCCGGGCGAAGGCGACCGGGCGAACGGCCATTCCGTGAAACGACACAGCATGAGTATTCTTCCGAGGTTGGCGAATCGCGAGAGCGTATGTCGGTGCCGTGACGAAACCATGACGGAAAGCCAACGAACGCCCGGGAATTTAAAGGCGCTTGTAAATAATTACATCTGTCTGTCAAATTAGCTTGCGACACTCCCCGGGGCCGAACGTGCCGAGACAACCCGCCGGTTCCCGACCACAGCCGCACAGCATAGATCGGGAGCCGGGCACAACGGATGGACAGAACGGCCGCGGCAGTCCCCTACGCGAGAGAGAGAACTCCATGAACAAGAAACTGATCTGCACGGCGCCCCTCGCGATCGTTGCAGCGCTCGGCCTGTATGCCTGCGGTGGCAATGAAGTCACCAAGCCGGACATCTCGTCGGTGAAGACCATCGTCGTGATCTATGCGGAGAACCGCAGCTTCGACAACCTCTACGGCAAGTTCCCGGGCGCGAACGGCCTGCAGAACGTAACGGCCGCGAGCGCGAAGCAGCTCGATCGCGACGGCTCGGTGATGGCCACGCTGCCGCCCGTCTGGAACGGCCTCACGCAAACGGGCGTCACGCCCGCCGTCACGCAGGCGATGACCGCGAACCTGCCCAACAGCCCGTTCGCCATCGACGATCCGAACGGCTTCAACGTGCCCTTCACGCAGACGACGCGTGACCTGTGGCACCGCTTCTACGAAAACCAGATGCAGATCGACGGCGGCAAGAACGACAAGTTCGCTGCCTGGGCCGACTCGGGCGGCCTCGTGATGGGCTACTACAACCTCAACGCGGACAAGCTGCCGCTCTGGAAGATCGCCCAGCAATACACGCTCGCCGACAACTTCTTCATGGGCGCGTTCGGCGGCTCGTTCCTGAACCACCAGTGGCTCGTCTGCGCGTGCACGCCGGTCTACCCGAACGCGGACGCGAGCCCGGCCGCCAGCTCGATCTCGGCCGTGAATCCAGACGGCGTTTCGCTGCAGGTCGCGTCGAACTCGCCCGCCTCCGCCATTTCGGGGCCGCCGAAGTTCGTGAAGTCGGGCAACCTCACGCCTGACTTCTTCGCCGTGAATACGATGCAGCCGCCGTATCAGCCGAGCGGCAACAAGCCTGCCTCGGGCGGCGACACGACGCTCGCCGATCCGTCGAATGCGACGACGCTGCCGGCGCAGACGCAGCAGAACATCGGCGACCTGCTCAACAACGCGGGCGTGTCGTGGGCCTGGTATGGCGGCGCGTGGGGCGCGGCGCTCTCCGCGTCGCAAAGCGGCACCTCGGGCGTGATCTACGGCGCGAACATGAGCGCGCCGAACTTCCAGCCGCACCACCAGCCGTTCAACTACTTTGCGGGCTACGCGCCGGGCACGGCGAACCGCTCGGCTCACCTGCTGGACGGCGGCCTTGCGGGCTCGGAGTTCATCAAGGCGATCGATGCCGGCACGCTGCCGCAAGTGGCCTTCTACAAGCCGCAGGGCAACCTCAACGAGCACGCGGGCTACACGGACGTCCAGTCGGGCGACCAGCACATCGCCGACGTGATCGCGCATCTGCAGAAGAGCCCGCAGTGGAACAACATGGTCGTGATCGTCACCTACGACGAAAACGGCGGCTTCTGGGACCACGTCGCGCCGCCGAAGGGCGACCGCTGGGGTCCGGGCTCGCGCATTCCGGCCATCATCGTTTCGCCGCTCGCGAAGAAGGGCTTCGTGGACCACACGCAGTACGACACGACCTCGATCCTGCGCTTCATCACGCGCCGCTACGCGCTGCCCACGCTGCCGGGTCTCACGGCGCGCGACAAGGGGCTGACCGCGAACGGCAACCCGTCGATGGGCGACCTCACGAACGCGCTCGACATCGTGCACTAAGGTTTCTTCAAGCAGCAGCAACGCGCGTTACGCGCAACCTTCGGGCAGCTTCGGCTGCCCTTTTTTGTTTCTGCTGCATTCGTGCGGGCCATGCGTATGCGGTGACGCGCGCCGTGCCGCCTATGCCATGCGCCGCTAAGGTTTGGTAAGGGCCTGCGAAAAACACGCTGTGCCGCGCGCTTCGGCGCGGCGCCTCGCGCGTGAAGATCGGAGCGCGAAATACGGTGCGTCCCCTGTCGCCGTGTTTCGCGCATCAACGTTCAACCATCGGAGCGAGCCCTCATGCAACTGACCAACCTTCCCTCCACTCACCTGCCGAACCTCAACGAGGCCACCGGGACCACCAGCGCCGCGGGGGCCGCTTCGGCGAAGACCGGCAGCCGCACCGGCCTGCGCACCGGCACCGGCACGCAAGCGGCCGCCGAGCCCGCCGCCGACACCGCGCGCAAAGCCCGCACCGGCTCGATGGTCGGCTCGAACGTCGACACCACCGCGTGAGCGGCGCATGGTGACAGCTGTTCCGGCACGGTGGTACGGATGGCGCGGCCGGCCCGCGGCGGTGTTGCGAGCCGCGCGCATGTGCGGCGCGTGGCTCGCCATGGCGGCGGCCACGTTCTCGCTCGACGGCTGCGCTGTCGCGGCGCTGCCATGCCGCGTGGTCGCCGCCACGCTGAAGGTAGTGCCGGTCGTGGGCCACACGGCCGCCGTGCCATTCGATGCCTGTGCCGACGTGATCGACTGACGCAATCGCCTGACGGGGTGCAACAGCAGAGGGAGGGACGGGCTTCACGGCGTGGCGGGATCGTCCGTCACGTCCGTCTTCTCGCTGCCTCTCCATCATCGGGCGACGCTGCGTTCGCGCCGCCCTCGCAATAATTCGCAACACGCCGCAAGCCAGCGTAAGCCTTCGCAACCCGCCGGCAATCTCTGATAACGACCGGTCGCGTCGCCGCGCATATTCGGCCCATTGCGCGAGCCGCGCGGCCCGTATCGTCTGGCCATTGCTTCATCGTGTTCGTTATCGAGCTTTCATATCGAGCCGTCATTCAGGTCCGCAGCCATGATCGCGTCGTTCCGTTCCCCTTGCTCCACTCGCTCCCCTCGCCGCATCGCGCGACAGGCGCGAAACCCAAGGCTGCTCGCCTTCGTGTTGGCCGCGTTGCCGTGGCTCGTCACGGGCTGCGGCTCGAGCCGACAGCCCTCGGTGGTCAACATGCCCTTGCAGCCGCCCACCGTCGCGCAGCCTTACACGATCAACACGCAGGGCGCCATCTTTCAGCCCGGCACCGCGCTTGCGCTCTACGAGACGCCGCGCGCCCAACATGTAGGCGACGTGCTCACCATTCGCCTCTCGGAATCGTGGTCCGGCAACGATTCGGCCGACACCGAACTGAGCCGCGCAAGCTCGATCAGCGCGGAAGCCGCGGACAAATCGACGGGCGCCGCCGCGCGTCTCGCGCGTCTCTTCAACATCGGTTCGGCGGACACGACCTTCACGGGCAAGGGCACGACGAAGAACTCGATGGGCATGGACGGCACGCTCGCCGTTTCCGTGATCGGCACGACCGCGGGCGGCAATCTCGTGGTGGCAGGCGAAAAGGTGATCGCGATGGCGGGCAACCAGGAGCGGCTGCGGCTCTCGGGCATCGTCAACCCGAAGGACATCGAGGCCGGCAACTACGTGGCGTCGAACAAGGTGGCCAACGCGCACATCGAACAGGCGGGCGTGGGCAGCCTCACCGATTCCACGACGGTGGGCTGGCTGCAGCATCTCTTCCTGAGCGTGCTGACGTTCTGAAGCGGGCGCGCAAAACAGCAGACACCGCGTGATGGCGAAATGATCGGGACAACCTCTCACGCCGCGGCGCGCGCCGCCCGCTTACCCGGCAACCGGACTGCCCGAGCCGTAGCGCTCGGCCGCGCCTGTCTCGCCCTGCGGCACGAAGATGTAGCCCTGCCCCCAGACGGTCTGGATGTAGCGCGGCTCGGAAGGATCGGTCTCGATCAGACGGCGCAGGCGCCAGATCGAAACGTCGAGGCTGCGGTCACGGTAGGTGGCCGAGTGGCCGCGCAACCGTTCGTTGAGCTGGGCGCGCGTGATGACCGTCATCTCGTTCTTGACGAAGATCTTGAGCGTGGCGAATTCGCTGGAACGCAGCGGCACGCGCTCGCCGTTGCGGCGCAGTTCGCGCGCCGCGAAGTCCACTTCGAACGGGCCGAAGCGGTACGAAGGACGAATCTCGGGCGCGCCCGGCGACACCGTGCTCTGCCGGCGCAGCACCGTGCGGATGCGCGCCACCAGCTCGCGCGGATCGAACGGCTTGGGCAGATAGTCGTCGGCGCCCAGTTCGAGACCCACGACGCGGTCGATCACGTCGGAGCGCGCGGTGAGAAAGATGACCGGAATGTTGTCGCCCGTGGCACGCAACTGGCGCAGCGCGGTGATGCCGTCCTGCTCGGGCATCATCACGTCGAGCACGACGATGGACGGCCGCTCCATTTCGAGGCGGCGTTTCAGGCCCGCGCCGTCGTACAGCACGGACACCGCGAAGCCGTGGCTTTGCAGGTATTCGCGCACGAGGTCGCGCACTACGGGGTCGTCGTCGACGAGCAGCACATGTTCAGTCATGCAACGGATTCTAAGGGCTCAATTCGCGTTTTTGCGACGGCCAATCCTTTCCAGATATTTCCTGTAATGGCCCTTTCGGGCCACGGCATGCGCCTGCGCGGTTCGCCCCGCCTGCGAGGCCGATTTCGCCGAAGGTTGCCGTGCGGTGTTGCCGCGTGCATTTGACACGTCTTTCGCGCTCTTTCAGGAACGCAACGCGGCTCACCGAACCTCAAATGAACGTAAGAATCGGTAACTCCACCGTCAGAACTCTGCAAGGTTCTTTTTTTGATGGCCGTCTACAATTTCGCGGTGTCGATTCCGGCGCCTGCCGTGCCTCGCGGCCGCACCGGTCTGCGTATCGGTCTACCTGCAGGTCCGCTTGTCGATCCGTCCTCCTGCCCGCCCTTTTGTCTGCGATGAACAAGCGAGCCCTCCTCAAGATTCCGTTCGACTCGCTGTTCGGCAGGATGGCGCTCATTTCCATGATCGTGCTGTTCGCCGTGCAGGCGGGCTGGTTCGCCGTGCTCACGGCGCAGCGCCGCCACCACGACGCGGACGGCTACGCGCGCGGCCTGCTGCTCGTGCTCGAAGCCGTACACAGCGACACCTCCCACGGCGCCCATCTCGCGCCCGCGCTGCACACCCATCTCGTGCCGACCTGGAACATGCCGGCCACCGTGAAGCTCGAAAACCCGGCCGCGACGCCCATCGCGATGCTCGCGCGCAAGCTCGCCGCCGATTTGCCGGCCGGCGTGCAGATTGCCGCGGACATCGACCCGCAGCACACCGTGCGGCTCTGGGTGCGTTACCCGGACAGCAACAACTGGATCGTGACGCCCGTGGATCTGCCGCCGCCCAAGCCGATTCTCGTGGAATCGGTGTCCATGCTGGTGGGGGCGCTGCTGCTCTCCTTCGTGGCCGCGTGGCAGTTGCAGCGGCCGCTCTCGCGCGTCGCCCAGGTGGCGCGCCATTTCGGCGGCGGCCGGCGCGCGGCGCCCGTGGTCGAGCGCGGGCCGCGCGAGCTGCGCGACCTGATCCGCGCGTTCAACCAGATGATGCAGCAGATCAACGAGACCGACGACGAGCGCGCCGTCATGCTCGCCGGCATCGCGCACGACCTCAAGGCGCCGCTCACGCGCCTCAAGCTGCGCGCGAGCGTGACCGCGGGCGGCAACGAGGAAACGCGTGCGCAGTTCATTCGCGACATCGATTCGCTCACGCGCATCGTCCAGCAGTTCCTCGAATTCGCGGCGAGCGCGCCCGCGGCTGGTCCCGATGTGGGCGTGGACGACTTTCTCGCCGAGCAATTCTCCCTGCCTGAAGACGACGATGCGCCGCTCTTCGTGCTCGCGCTCGCGGCCGGCCCCGCGTTTCGCCTGCCTCGCACGCTGATCGACCGGCTCGCCACGAATCTGGTCGATAACGCGCTCGAACACGGCGAGCCGCCCGTCGAAATCAGCACCCAGCGCGACGGCGACGACTGGGTGCTCATGGTGCGCGACCACGGGCGAGGCATTCCGCCCGCACGCATCGAAGACGCGTTGAAGCCGTTCGTGCGGCTCGATCCCGCGCGCGCGGGCGACGGCCACTGCGGTCTCGGGCTGGCCATCGTCACGCGGCTGGCGCGCGACCTGGGCGGCCGCTGCGCGATCGAAAACGCGGCGGGCGGCGGGCTCGCCGTGCGCATCACCGTTCCCGCCCAGACGCCGCGCGCCCTCCCGGGCCGCCCGACGCCATACGACAGCTCACGCGCCGGCGCCCGGCTCGCAACCGCATGAACGGGCCCGACATGGACGCTGCCTTCCACGCCTCACCGTCTTCCTCCATGCTGCTTCACACGGACACGCCGCACGAGCCTGCGCACAATGCTTCCTTCAGCCCTGCGCTTGATCCCTCATTCAATCCCGCATTCAACCCCGCGTTCAGCCCCGCATTCAACCCGTCACTCCACGACGCGTACGCCGCTGCGCTGCGCATGCACGGGGCCTGCAGCGGCCCGCGCCCGCCACGGCCGATCCTGCCGCAGGCATTGACGCGCCGTGCGTTCCTGAAGAGCAGCGCGCGCGCCGTGGCGCTTTCCGGACTCGGCGCGTGCCTGCTTTCGGCATGCGGAGGCGGCGACACGACCGACGTGCCTGCGGCGGTCCAGCTCACCTCCGTCGAAAATTTCCGCGACGTGAGCGGCTCCGGCGCAGGCTACCCGACTACCGACGGCCGCCGCACGCGGCGCGGCATGTTCTACCGCAGCGGCGCACTCTCGCCCGACGACGCCGATGCGGCCACCCTCGCGCGCCTCGGCATCGCCCAGGTCTACGATCTGCGCGTCGCAGCGGAAGTCGACGCGCGGCCCGACCGGCTGCCCTATGGCGCCGTGCGCAGCGAACTCGACATCTCGCCCATCGACGTGAGCGCCGTGCGCCCCGCGAGCGAAGCCGAAGCCGTGGCGTGGATGAGCGAGGCCGAGCGGCGCCTCGTGATCGACGCGCAATCGCGCTCGCGCTTCGGCGCGCTCTTCACGCAGCTCGCCAACACGGCGGGACCGCAGGTGTTCCACGGCTCGACGGGCAAGGACCGTACGGGCTGGGCCGCGGCGCTGCTGCTCGCGATTGCGGGCGTGCCGCTCGACGTGATCATGCAGGACTATCTGCTCACCAACACCGTCGCAGCGAGCGCCATTTCCGCGCGCATCGACGCCCTCGCGCGCCGCACGGACGCCACCGTGGCCGCCCGCGCCAAGCCGCTCTACGAGGCGCAGCCCGACGTGCTGCAGGCCGCCTTCGACCAGATGCAGCAAAGCTTCGGAACCCTGAACAGCTATCTCACTTCCGGGCTCGGTCTGAGCCAGGGCGTGATCGATACGCTGCGCGCGAAGCTGGTGGTCTGAGCGTCAATGAAAAAAAGGGGTTCTTCACTGTGGTAGGTGAAGAACCCCGAAGTATGGCCTGCCCGGTCGCACAGGCAGGCCTACGAGGGACGTTCCGGTACGCGCGCCCTTCGGCGCACGTACCGCTCGATGCAGCGCACGGCGCGGTGGCGCGTGCGACGCATCCGGTTCGGTCAATCGGTGCGCGCCACGACCATCCGGTCCACCAGCGCGCCAAGCTTGGTTCTCGGGCTCGAGAAGCGATCCGTGTTCAGCCCGCGCGTTTCATAGCGCGCATTCACCAGCACCTGACCGCCCCGCATGAGCGTGAGGTCGATGGCCGAGAGGTAGGCGGTCCATTCGTCGCTGAACGAACGGTGGCCCCATTCCATCGTCGCCGCGTAGACCAGCGTGGCTTCGCAGGTGGGCGGCGACGTACCGGGGCTGTAGACCTCCGACATCACGCCGCGCTTGCGCAACGCGTACTGCAACGCAGGCACGAAATCGCCCTGCGAGACGTTCTGGTTCAGCTCGATGCACACCGTGTGCAGCGTGGCCGGATTGCCGTTCACGTAAGTCGCCGACGGAAAATTCGAGGCCGCGGCGAACCCCGCCTGCACGAGCGATCCCGCGGCGTCCGCAGCGGAAATCAGCGTCCACGCGCAGCCCGAGAGCGCGCTGAAGCACGGCGTCGCGAAGAGCGCCGCCAGCAGCAGCGACGCACGCGGCATCGCGCAGCGGCGGCACTGCCGCCGTTCGCCGGCCGGCATGGCGCGAGGCAGCACGCTCGTCATCGCCGTCGCCACCGCGCGCACGTCACGCCACGCACCGCGCCCACCCACGCGCAAGCGCCGCTGCCCTCAGCGGACGATGCGCAGATGCAGCGTGCGCGGCCCATCGACGCTCGCCGTCACGCTCACGGGACCGTTGTCGCTGCGGACCGTGAAGTGCTGGCGCGTCGGTGTGTTCACGTCGTGCACGACGTTGTTGAAGCACGCGGCGATGTCGGCGCCCATCTCTTCAAGCGGGTCGCTCACGACGCCGTCCGCGCCCCAGTGCGCAGCGAACCGGCAATCGTAGACGTGGCGCGCCGCGCGGCAGTCGCCGAGGAACGGCGCGTCGGTCAGCATGCCGCCGGTCTGGCCGCGCAGCGTCTGGAAGTCGCGCGTGGAGACGACGTGCGCGAGCGCGGCGCACGTGTCGGGCACTTCGCCGGCATAAGTCAGGGCCGGCGCAACCGCCAGGCCGAGCGCGCACGACGCGGCAACGGCCGCCGCCATGCGGCGCGCGAGCGGCGTTCGGCGCGCCGCGCGCACGGGTGCGACGCGAACCGCATCGCGCTGAAACAGGGGCAGAGAGAAGTGAAGATCGGCTTGCATGGGTAGCGGTCAGGTTCGGAGAGTAATCGACGTAACACACATAACCGGCGTGTAACACGCACACGGCGCACACACGGTGTAACGGCTGGCGTGCCGCGCTCCGTTTCCCGGCCGTCTCGCCGCTGAAGGATGCGTTTCACGCTTGCCGCCATGGTCGGTCAGCGGTGACTCGTCCGAAGCCGCAATAAACGCGGGGATCATGGGGTCCCCTTTCCGGATGTTATCGGCGCTTACGCCACGCGCCCCGGTTCTTACCCCACGCCTCCGCGTGTTACGGACCGCGCCGCTTTCACGGCCCGCCGTCTTCGATATCGGGCAGCGCCACTTCGAGAATCGCGAGCACGCGCGCCGCACGGCCGTGCAGTTCGTGGTCGAGCCGTTGCTGCCGGCGTTCGTCCGAACGCAGCCAGGTGCAGGCGTCGAGCACTTCGGCGCTCGTCGGCCCGATGTCGAGAATCTGCGCCACGACGTCGTCTTCCACGCGCCCGACGATATCGCGAATTTCGCTCGCCGTAGCGGGCTGCGGCACGTTGGTCTGGTTCATTGCGGTTTCCCTCCTCATTGCGTTCTTCGTTTCTCGCTCTACGGCTACGGCCTGATGCTGCGCGACCCTCTTTTCAGCTTTCCATGCTGGCCGCGACACCTTGCCGGCCCGTTGACATGGCTCAAACGTATCGCCTCGCACACTGCGTAAATAGAGGGCATGCAAACCGCGCGTGACCAACGGAGGCATTCCAGATGAACGACGGATACGAACGCCGCGCCCTGCTGCTGCAGTTGGGCAGCGTGCTGCAGACCATCAGCCGCGTGGTGGAGCGCGAACGCGACGACGAAACGATTGCCGAGCTGATCGCGGCGTCGCCCATCCTCGCGGACGTGGCGCTGATCGAATATGTGTGGGCGCACATGACAGTGCGCGAATTCGCGGACGCCGCGCTGCGCGCGTTTTGTCTCTGGCCCCAGTTGTTGCTGGAAGACACGCTCGATCACGACGCGCTGGCCGCGCCGGTGCGTGAGCACCTGTTCGCGGGCAATCCCGGCGGCTGGCTCGGTTACGCGGCTTCGCTGCGCGCGGAGGTGCCGTGGTTCGGCGAACAGGTCGCGGCGCACGGCGCGGACGGCCACTACGACGAACATCACGACGAACACCACGGCGGCAAGGCGGCACGCAACGCCACGGCGTAAGCACACGGCCAACGCGGTCGCGTCGGCCGCGTTGAAGTTCGGCGAATCGCCCCCACGTTTGCCAGCGTCACGCAAGCCGCGGCGGACGGGCGTCCGCGATTCACTGGCAAGCGCAACCGGGTGAACGCGAGTTCACTCACGCAGGACGGCGGCAAACCGCAATGGATATGACTACGGCAGACCGGGTACAAGGCACGAACCGGAACGCGGACCGGAGCACCGACCGCACCGATCGTACGGATGACAGCGACCGCACGAACCAGTACGGACAGAGCGTCGCGCGGCTGCTCGCGCTCGCCGCTGCGCAGGGCTACCTGATCGACGCCGACATCGTCGACGAGTTTCCGGACGAGCGCACCTCGCCGGACGCGCTCGACGCCGTGCGCACGGTGCTCCGGCAAACCGGCATCGCAGTGCTCGAAGAACGGCCGGACGGCACGTTTCTCGCGGACGATGCGGCGCCTGCCGTGGACCGCGAGGTGCTGGAGGAAGCCAGCGACCTGATCGAAGATGCCGCGCGCGGGGCAAGCGCCTCCACGGACCCGCTCGCCCTCTACGCGCGCCGCATGCACGCCGTACCGCTCCTCACGCGCGACGAAGAAGTGACGCTGGCGAAGGAAATCGAAGCGGCCCGGCGGGACGTGCTGTGGGCGCTCGCCGGTTGTGCGGAAACCGCTGCCGTGCTGCTCGCCAATGTGAACCAGCCGGCAAGCGAATCGGCGGATAGTGACAATAGCGACGGCGCCGACTCCGATACCGACAACGACACCGACACCGAAACGCCCGCCCGCAAGGCAAGCGCCGCTCGCACGGATGCCGACAGCGCAGAGCAGACGAAACACGCGCTCGCCGCCCTGCGCCGCGCGTTGCGCAGCAGCGGGCCAGGCTCGCGCGCGCATCGCAACGCGCGCACGCGCATCGTCGACATGGCCCAGGCTGGCGGATGGTCGCCGCGCGCGGTGGAAAGCGCGTCGGCCGTTCTGCGTGCGTTGCAGGCCCACGCCGGCGACGCCGCCAACGCCACCGTGCCGCCCGAACTCGTCGCCACGCTCGCAGGCGAACTGGCCAGCGCCCAACGCCGCCAGCGCGACGCCACGCGTCGCATGCTGGAAGCCAACCTGCGCCTCGTGCTCTCGATTGCCAAGAAGTACGCAAACCGCGGTCTCGAACTCGCCGACCTCGTGCAGGAAGGCAACCTCGGCCTCATGCGCGCCATCGACAAGTTCGAATATCAGCGCGGCTTCAAGTTCTCGACCTACGCGACGTGGTGGATCCGTCAGGCCGTGTCGCGCGCCGTCGCGGACCGTGCCCGCACGATCCGCCTGCCCGTGCATGTGAGCGATCAACTGGGCCGCATACGGCGCGTCGGCGAACAGATTCGTCAGCGCACGGGGCGCCACGCCGCCCTCGACCAGCTTGCCGCAGAAAGCGGGCTCAGCGAAGAGCGGCTGAAAACGCTGCTCGCGCTGCCCGGGGAACCCGCGTCGCTCGACGCGCTGCTGCCTGACGGCGAGACGGAACTCGTGGACATCGTGGCGGACACGAATGCGTCAACGCCGTTCGCCTCGCTTGTGGACGGACGCATGCGCGCCTGCGTCGCATCGCTGCTGAAATCGATGAAGCCCTCGGAGGCGGATGTCTTGAGGCGGCGTTTCGGCATTGGCGGCGGCGCGCCCGACACCTACGACACGATCGCGCGGCAAGCCGGCGTATCGCGCGAGCAGGTGCGGCAGATCGAACGGCGCGCGCTGGCGGCGCTGCGTTCGTCGGCCGAAGCGCACGCGGCTCGCGAGTTTCTGGAAGCGGACGCCGCGGACGCGTGAGACACGAAGGGCGTAGCGAAGGGCGTAGCCGAGGGATGGCTGCGGTAAATCGGCGGGGTGTCGGGCACGTAACGAACGTAGCGCAGGCATGCGCCCCCGCCGTCTGCATCGCCTTGCGTCGCGTTTGTGCCTCGCCTGGCACGAGTTTGTCCCGAGTTTTCCCGCTGGAACGCGGGCGCGAACGACGCAAACGGAATTGAACGCGGATTAACGCAACGGCGGCAACGGCGGCAACGGCGCGAACTGCGGCAGCCGCGCAATGGCGCGCAGTACCGAATCGCCGCGCGGCGTCACGCACGCATTCACGTACTCGCTCTCGCGCTGCTCCAGCGTGATGAGGCGGTGCGTTTGAAGCGTACGCACCTCGAAACGGTCCAGTTGCTGCGGCTTGTGCCCGTGCTTGATGAGCATGAGCGTGGCGAATTCGTGGGGGCTGAGCATGATGAGTCCTCGTCGTAGGCTCGAGGCGCGATCGGCGTGCGCGGCACCTTCCACGTTATAGGACGGGGTGCCGTGGCGACTTGACCCGCATCAATGGCTGCAGCCCTTTGCGTGGGGCGCTTTTCCGCAGACCATAGTGTTTTGCGCCGGTCACCCGCGCCGGCCGTCCATGCTGGTCGCCCACGCCGGTCGCCCTCGCCGGTCGCCCTGACCCGCGCTAACGTGCGCGGCTTCGCTCGCCCTTCTTTCCCGTTGCCGTGTTCGCAGCGCGCGGTGCGTCCTTCGGCGCACCGGCGGCGCCATTCATCTGCTCGACCCACGACAGCGCATCGACATACGACAGGAAGTGCTGGAGATAGCCCGGCGACAGTTCACGCATCAGCGAGAGCGACCGATGCACGAGGCTGCTCGAATTGAGCGGCCCCGCGTTGCGCGGCACCCGATCTTCGGACTGACGCAATTGTCGTTCGGCGCTGAGCCGCGACCACGTGGCACGGAAGTAGTCGAGCAGATCCATCTCGGGCCAGCTCGACAGGTTCGGCTGCAACATTGCAGGCTGGGCCGTGTCGCGACTGCGGTCTTTGCCTGCCGGGCCGGTACGGTTGTCCGCGTTCGGCTGCGCACCTCGGGCGACGTAATCGATCAGTTCCGACAACGCTCCGCGAGCCGGTTCGCGTTGTTGTGAAGCGCGGTGTTGTGAAGCGGCGCGATCCTGCGCTGCATCGGCGGTAGCGAAACCTGCGCGCGCGAGTTCGGCGCTGTATTCGTCCAACGCTTGCGTCAGTTTTTCGTCGAGCAATCGCCGCGTCTCGCCGCTGTGCGCGGCGGCACGGCGGTGCAGCGCGTCGATGAAGCGAAAGCGCATGGGCGCGATGCGCTCCGCGCCGCGCTCGCGCCAGCTATCGAGCAGCGCCTGCGCCTGAGTCACCGCATCCGGCATGGCGGCCGCATCGCGCACCGCAGCCGGTTCGGAGCGGGCGTCGTGACGAGATTCGCCGGCGATGGCGTTCGACGCCGTGCCGTCGCCCGAGTCTCCAGCGCTGGGTTCACGATCGCCCGGCGCCACGCGCTCCCCCGAGCTATTCACGATGCTCACCGTTAGCCGTCGCCAGCTTCGGCACGGCCGTAATCTCCACGCGCCGGTTCTTCGCGCGCCCTTCCTTGTCCGCATTCGAACTCACGGGCTGCTGGGAGCCGAACGCGGCTGCGAATACAGACGACGCCGGAATGCCCGCATCGATGAACGCACGCGTCACGGTCAGCGCGCGCTTGGCCGAGAGTTCCCAGTTGTCCGCGAACTGGCGATTGCCGGAGCGCACCTGGAGGTCGTCTGCAAAGCCGCTCACCATCAGCATCTCGTTGTTGGTCTTGAGGAACGCCGCGAGCGGTCCCGCGAGGCTCTTCAGCAGATCGCGGCCCTGCGGCTGCAACTGGTCGGAATTGAGCGCAAAAAGCACGCTGCCGTTAATGCCGATGCGCCCGTTCACAAGCGTCACGCGCCCCGCGGCGAGCGGCCCCGCGAGCGCCTGTTCGAGCGTCTTGCGATGCTGTGCCTCCAGTTGCCGCTGGCGTGTCTCTTCCCGCAGCCGCGAGGAGAGTTCGATCTGCAGACCGATCACGCCCACCAGAATCAGCACGAACGCCCCCACCAGCACCGACATCAGGTCGCCGAACGCGGCCCAGATGGGCGCCGTGGTCTCTACCGTGCCTGCGCCGCTGTCGATTTCGTCGCTCATGCCGCATCGGCTCCTGCCGGTGCCTGCCGGCCCGCAAGCTGCTGCAGGTCTTCGACGATCTGCTTCTGCGACAGCATGCTGAGGTCGATCACTTCCCTCGCCTGCGCCACGTAGTACGCAAGCTGCTCGTCACTGCGCGTGAGCGAGCGGTCGAGCGCGCTCTCGATGCGCTCCAGGTGCGCCACCAGCCGGTCGTTCGATGCGCCGAACACCTGCACCGCGCCCGCGAAGGCGTCCGAGAGGCTCGCCACCTCGACGGCGCTCGCGCTCACCTGGCCTGCCACGCCGTCGAGCCGCGCGGCCTCCGTCTCTACCTTGTCGGTGAAGCGCGCGCCCACGCGTTCGAGCAGATCGGCCGAGGTGGCCACGAGCGCGTCGATCGCCTCGCGCTGCCGCGTCGACGCGTGGTTGACCGCGTCGAGCAAGGTCGACAGCGTGTCCAGAATGCGGCTGCGCTCTTCGAGCATCGCGGTGTCGCGGACCATGCTTTCCGAGAGCTTCTGACGCAGTTCGGCCACCACCTCGGCAGCGGCTTTCGGCGCTTCGGATGCCGCCGCGACGAGCCGCGAAATTTCACCGATGGTTTCGCGCGCATGCGCCTCGCTCTGCGCCGACATGGCTTGCGCCGTGCTGGCCAGCGTCTCGCAGATTTCGCGCTGACGGCTCGCGGTCTGTGCGCCCGTCTCTTGCCATTCTTCGCGCAGCGCCGCGGCCATCGAAGCGAGCGACGTGGTCCACGCCTGCAGCCGCGCTTCGTCGCGTGAGGCGAGTTGCGTCTGCAGATTCGCGTGGGATTCGTTCATGGCCTGCACGAGCGCTGCGCCGTGCTGCTCGAAGCCGGCCGCGGCGGCGGCAAGCGCCTGCTCGTTGGCCGCGGCGAGTTTCGCGCTCGCTTCGCCTTGATGCGCGAGCGCCTCGTTCCACGCCTGCGAGAGACCGGTCGCCGTGGCATCGAGGCGCGCCGCCACGCCTTCCAGCATGCCGGCCGAGCGTTGCTCGAAGGCACCGGCGAGCCGGTCCACCGACGCGTGCAGATGCTGCGTGAACGCCTCGCCCGAGCGCTGATGCTCGGCGAGCGCGCGGTTCCAGACCCCAGAGACATTGGCCGCCGTGGATTCGAAGCCGCTCGCAAGTCCGTCGAGTTGCCGCTGCACCGCTTGCGCGACGGTGTCATGCAACGACGAGGTCTCGCGCGAAAGCCCCGCCATGGTTGCTTCCACCACCGGCTGGAGCGCGGCGCCCGCGGCGCGCGCGCTTTCTGCGGCGCTCTCTTTCAGCGATTGCCGCATGGACGCCGCGAGGCTCGCCCAGGTGGCCTCGGTCTTGCCGAGAAACGCCTGCTGGCCCGCCATCTGACGCTCGTGGGCAGTTGCGCTCTGTTGCTCGAGCGCGGTCATCATCGTTTGCAGCCGCTCGACGAGCACGGGCATGGCCTCAGCCTGGCGCTGCATGAGCTTGAAGGTCTGCTCGCGCTGATACACCTGCGAGTAGGCGCGCAGCGTCGTCGCGATTTTCGCGTCGAGCAACTGCACGGCCTCGCCGCGCTCGCGGCGGCACAACGCGGCGAGCAGGCCGAGCATCGCGGAAGTCGCCACGCCCGCAATCGAGGTGCCGAACGCGAAGCCGAGCCCCTTCACGGGCGCGGCGAGCGTGGTGCGCACGGCATCGAGATCGCTCGCGCCTTGCAGCGCCGCGCCGGTGCCCTTGAGCGTCGCCACCATGCCGAGCAGCGTGCCCAGCATGCCCAACAGCACGAGCAGGCCCACGAGATACGGCGTAAGCGCGGGCGCCGGCAAGGCAGCGCGCTCGCCTTCCACACGCGCACGCACGGCGCCGCGCAGGCTTGCGTCGAGTTGGTCGAGCCACGCGCCGAGCGCGGGCGGCCGGTCCACGGGCCCCGCCAGACCCGCGACGGCGCGCACGAGCGTGGCGGTAGCGAGCCGGTAGCGGCGCAATTCCAGCGCGCCCGCCACGTAGCAGGCGCCGATCAGGAGCGTCACCGCCGAAGCGAGCGGATTCGAGGCGGCGTAGCCCACGGCGATCCAGCACACGGCGGCGAGACCCGCCAGGAAGACGACGAGGTCGATGCGAAATGAGGACAAGGCGCGGGACATGCTGGACATGCGGGACATGGGCTCTTGCATGGGGTCTTGCATAGGATTTTGATTAGCGGGCTTGGCGGGTACGAAGCGCCGCGAGCAGCGCTTCGACCGGTTGAAACCGCACTTCGAGTTCGGCCAGCAATACGCTCTGCACATCGCGGCGAAACGCGTCGAGGCGTTCGCCTGAGAGCATCGGCGGGGCGTCGTTGGAGGCGTCCGTTGCGGGCGGTGCATCGGCCTGCGCCTCGCGGCACAAACGCTCGAAGTAAACACCGAGCAGCGTGGGCACCGACGCGAGCAGCGTGCGCTCGCGTGCGAAAAGCGCGCGCTCCATCACGGCATCGAGCACGGCAAGCCGCGCGAGGCCGGACGTGCGCGCCGCGAGCAAGGCGCGCAGGCGGCCGCGCAGGTCGCCGATGTCCGTTTCCATCGCCTGCTGCAACGAAAGATAGGACTGACGAAACGCGGCGTAGTCACCCGCCGCCTGCTCCGGCACGGCCTGTGAGCCGCCGCGCGGCGCGCGCGTGCGCCGGCTGACGGCGAGCACGGCGTCGTTAGCGATCGCCTTCGTCAGCGTGTTCCGCACACTCGCGCACAGTTCGTCCTCGGCTCGGCCAGGCGGACGCGCGCTTCCCATCACCGCGGGCGGATTCGCGTTCAGCACCGATGAGAGCGCGATGGCGTCGGTCCAGCCGAGCCATTGGCTCAGACGGTCGGAGAGCGACTGCGTGGACGCGGGAACGTCGGCGTCGGCGAGACGGGCCAGCAGACGAACGAGGGTCGGACCGCCAAAGGCGGTACGGGGCGGGGCTTGCACGATACGACCAGAGGCAAAAAGGCAGCAGTTTACACGCTGCCCGCGGCCCGGCCGTCGTCTTTGTCAGGAAGGGAACATGCGGGTGGTCGCGATTCAACCTACGTGTATCGCAAATCCGGCTTCGCCCGGCGCGAGGTCAGGGCGCAGCGTGAGCGCCGGTATCTCGTACGCGCCGCTGTTCTGCTGACGAAACGGGATGGGCGCCGCCGTGTCGAGCGTATCGAGCCGCTGACCCAGCGCCTCGCGCACCTGCGCAAAGCGGGCTTCGTCCATGCGGCTCGTGCGATAGACGACGAACGGCGGCAGCACGTCGAAGCCCGGGTAATAGAGGATGCCGTGCTGGATCGGGAACAGGAGGTCGTCGATGGGACCGTTCACGCCGCGCGAGCCGTAGTGGGATTCCCAACCGCCCGTGGTGACAACGAGCATGGCGCGCTTGCCCTTCATCATGCCTTCGCCGTAGCGGTCGCCCCAGTGCGTGTCCGAGTGCTCGCCCACGCCGTAGGCGAAGCCGTATGCGTAGACCCGCTCCACCCAGCCTTTGAGGATGGCCGGCATCGTGAACCACCAGAGCGGGAATTGCAGGAGGACCGTGTCGGCCCAGCGCAGCTTCTCCTGCTCGTGCGCGATGTCCGAGGCTTGGGTGCCGTGCTGGAAGGCATGCTTCGAATCGAGCGAGGGATTGAACGGCGCGCCGGCTTCGCGCTCGGGGTAGTCGCTCGCGTCGAGCACGGCTTTCCAGTTCATCGCGTAGAGGTCCGAGACCTGGACCGCGTGCCCCGCCTGCTGAAGATGGTTGACGGTGAAGTCCCGCAGCGACCCGTTCAACGAGCGCGGTTCGGGATGGGCGTAGACCAGCAAGACGTTCATGAGTAAGCCTCCGTAGGTGAACGAAGGCAGGATAGGTGCGACGCCGGTATATTGGAAATGAATTCCTAATATGACAGGTATTGCCATGGACGATCTCAGGAAGCTGGACCTCAATCTGCTGATCACGCTCGACGTCCTGCTCTCCGAGCACAACGTCACGCGGGCCGCCGAGCGCCTGCATCTCGCGCAGCCTTCGGTCAGCGTGCAACTGGCGAAGCTGCGCAGCGTGTTTGGCGACCCGCTGCTGCTGCCGGGGCCGCGTGGCATGCGGCCCACGGCGAAAGCCGACGAACTGCGCGAACCGCTGCGGCAGGCACTCGAAGCGCTGGAGCGCGCGGTGCTGCCGGCGCGTGCGTTCGACCCGGCCAGGGCCACGCACACGTGGCGCGTCTCGGCATTCGATTACGGCGAATCGACGATCGTGCTGCCCGCCTTGAGCGGTCTGCGCGCGGCGGCGCCGGGCACGCGACTCGCGGTGGTGACCGTCCCGCCATCGGAACTGGCGAAGCAGGCCGAACAAGGCGCGATCGATCTCGCGTTCCACACCACCGAGGACGCGCCGCCCACCCTACGACGCCGCGCCTTGTTTACCGAGCGATACGTGCTGGTCGGGCGCGCCGGACATCCACGATTGAAGCGCCGCCCGACGCTGGCGCAGTTTTGCCAGCTCGAGCATGTGATCGTGTCGCCGAAGGGCGGCGGCTTCGTCGGCGTTACGGACGACGTGCTCGCCAAAGCCGGCATGACGCGCCGCGTCGTGCTTTCGGTGCCGCACTTTCTCTTCGTGCGGTCAGTGCTGGAAAGCACCGATCTGGTCGCGATGCTGCCCGAACGGCTCGTACGCGGCATGGACACGCTGCGCGTGGTCGAACCGCCGGTGGATGTGCCGGGCTACGAGATGTCGATGCTGTGGCACGAGCGTGTGCATCGGGACCCGGCGCATCGGTGGTTGAGGGAGTTTGTGGGGGGTGGGGTTTGAGGGGGGAGCAGGCACGGCGATCTCACAACGGAGGTACGCCCTCTTCGTGCTGCCGCGGCGGCAGCGATAAACGCACATGTCGCCTGAGATGGCACGGCAGGAGGGGCTCGAACCCCCGACCCTCGGCTTAGAAGGCCGATGCTCTATCCAGCTGAGCTACTGCCGCATATCGACGGGAAGCGGCGTCCGCAACGCCGCCCGAAATGAAGATGATGGTTGCTCCCAAAGGAAGGGAGCAAGCGCGGAATTATACCTTGAATGCCGCGGGCTGAGCCGCGCGCATCCGCATCCTGGCGTGCTCAGACGGGTTGCGGATGCAGCATGAACCACGTGAGGAACGCCACGCCGGCAATCGCGCAATAGATGCCGAACGACGCCAGGCGTCCACGGCCTTCGAAGTAGCGCATCAAAAAGCGGATGCTCAGCCATGCCGCAATGCCGGTCAGGACGCCGCCCACGAGCGCGTCGCCAAGCTGGCCCGGCGCGTGAAAGAGTTTAGGCAACTCCAGCAGGCCCGCCGCGAAGATGATCGGCGTGCCGAGCAGAAACGAAAACTCGGCGGCCTTTTCCGCGGTGAGGCCCGCCGCGTTGCCGGCGATCATCGTGAGGCCGCTGCGCGAGAAACCCGGAATCAGCGCACCGATTTGCGCGAGCCCCACGAGGAACGCCTGCCTGAACGTCAGCTTTTCCGGCGGACGATGCGCGCGCGAGCGCTGCAGCCAGTCGCCGAACCAGAGCAGCAGCCCATTGATGATCAACGCAATCGCGACGATCCGCAGGTCGTGAAAGATGCGCTCGAGCCGCTTTTCAAGCACGAGGCCGACAATCCCGGCCGGAATCGTCCCGATGATGAGCGCCCACATCATGTGGCCGTCGTCGTTGTGCCGCCCCGCGAGCGAGCTGAAAAAGCCGCCGATCAGCGCGATCCACCGCTTGTGGAAATACAGCAGCAGCGCGAGCGCGGTGCCCAGATGCAGCGCCACGAGGAACGGCAGCAGTTGGGGCGCGTGCTTGTCGATGTGCATGCCGAACAGCGCGGGCACGAGAAGGGTGTGTCCGAGACTGCTGACAGGGAAAAGTTCAGTGACGCCCTGCAACACGCTCAAAAAGATCAGGAACGAAAAGCTCACGCGCGGATCCTCGCATTGGATGAACATCGCGCCGGCGTGCCGCCCCGGCGCCCGAAGCGCACCGATTATGCCGGTGCAGTATGGATGCGCCAAGCGTTCGGCGATTTTTGACGATTTATTTATTGCACCGCGTCAGAGCGACGGGCGCGGCAGAAAACATCGGGAGCACGACAAGCAAAAGGCCCGCCATGATGCGGGCCCTGCTGAAAAGGCATTGTCAGGAAGACGAAAGGCAAACACGCGGCGGTAGCCTGGCGGCCACGGCGCACTTCAACTTCAGCGCGCGACCTTGTAGAAAAAGTAAACGGTGCTCGCTGTGAACATGCCGAATAAAGCTACGCCCATTGCCATTGCGAGATCCATAGCGCCTCCGGTCCGGTCGGGCCCGGGGTCGCGTTTTACCGGGCGGTATGCGGATTATCGACAAGCCTCTGCCGGCACGACACTCGCAATTTCCCGGGAAGGGTTTCCCCGTAGCCCAAAGCGGCGCACAATCGCCGTTCGCCTGCGGGGTCGCGCCTTGCATGGCGTGGCTTCCTTCCTTTTCCATGTATTCGACGTATCCGATCGACATGCCCCAATTCCAGCAACAGGACATTCTCGAGATCGCACACGGCGCGTCGCTGCTGCGCGTCGCGCCGCAGGCCGGCGGCCGGCTGCTGTCGTGGCACATCGACGGCCAGTCCGTCATCTATTGGCCCGACGACGCGAACTGGGCCGAACCCGCGCGCGTGCGCGGCGGCAATCCGCTTTTGTTCCCGTATCTCGGGCGTCATCGCGTGGACGGCGACATCGGCCGCTGGCGCGATGCCGAGGGCACGGTCCGCGACGTGCCAATGCACGGCTTCGCACGCGACCTGCCCTTCGCCGCCCAACCCGATGCGGACAGCCACGGCGTACGGCTCACGCTCACCGATAGCGAGGCTACGCGCGCCGGCTATCCGTTCGGATTCCGCTTCGAAGCGACGTATCGCCTCGCCGATGCCCACACGCTCGACGTCGCGCTGACGACGACAAACACCGGCACTGAGCCGCTGCCCTACTACGCCGGCCATCACTTTTATTTCACCCTACCGCACGATCAGCGTGCCGAAACGGTGCTCGAACTGCCGCGCACGCAACGCCGCCACCAATTGCCCGACGGCACTATCAGTACGCCGGAGCCGGGGGCACAGCGCTACACGCTCGACGAAGCGCGCATCCACGACCGGTTTCACTGTCTCGACGGCGCGCCGGATACCCCCGTACGCGTGATCGCCCCCGGCCTGAACCGGACGATCACGATCGACCTGCGTCGCCCGGGTTCCGTGCCCTGGTACGCCGTGACCACCTGGACCGAGCGCCCGGAGTCGGACTTCTATTGCGTTGAGCCGTGGCTCGGTCTGCCCGATGCCATCCACAACGGTCTCGGCCTGCGCTGGCTCCCACCGGGCGCGACCGAAGAAGCGGCACTGCGCATCACCGTGAGCGCCTTGCGCTAACCCTCGACCGCGATGCGCCAGGATCACGCCGCGCGCCATGCGCGGCGTTTCAGTTGACGTCGCAAAATGCAAACCCGTTAGAATCGGACGTTTTTTGCGACTGTCGCGCGATCGGGGATCGGTATGCACGCGACGCATTGCGAGGTCCAATGTTGGCAACAAGAATCAGGCGGCTCGCCTGCGCAGGGCTCGTCGCGGCACTCGCCGCCTGTGGGTCGGCGCCGGTGGGACCGGGCTACTACCGCGTCGAACGCGGCGACACGCTATCGAAGATTGCGCGGACTAACCGGCAGTCCGTGCAGAGCATCGTCCGCTGGAACAACCTGTCGAACCCGGATTCCATCGAGGTCGGTCAGGTGCTGCGTGTCGCTCCGCCTTCCGGGACGGTGTCGAGCGGCAACGGAGCATCGCGCGGCACGGCCGAATCCGGCGCGCCGGCCGCTCGCAGCGGCACCGCAACCGGCACAGCGTCCGGGAGCGCATCTTCAGCGGCGCCGTCGGCCGCCCCCGCCGCGCCCATCTCGCTCGTCTGGCCGGCCGCGGGCAACGTGGTGCGGGGTTTCGACGGCAAGAATTCCAAGGGCATCGACATCTCGAACAGCCCCGGCACGCCGGTCGTCGCAGCGGCGCGAGGCACGGTGGTCTACGCAGGCAACGGTCTGCGCGGCTACGGCAATCTGCTGATCATCAAGCACAACAGCGACTACCTCACGGCCTACGCGCATAACCGCACGCTGCTCGTGAAGGAAGGGCAAACGGTTGCGCAAGGACAGAAGATTGCCGAAATGGGCGATACGGATTCGGATCGTCCGATGTTGCATTTCGAGCTGCGCTATGAAGGACGCTCCATCGACCCTTCCCGTTCATTGCCGCCGCGTTAGTCAACATGGGCCGCTAAGCACGCGCATCGTCGTATTGCAGGGGCAAAAAAAAAGCCCGGCTCGAGGCCGGGCGAACGGGGGTTCGGCGCATATCGGCAAAGGACCGGTTCGCCATGCGCCAATTGGGAATCTAGCAACGCGTCTAATACAGCGCAATCGATTAATTGCCAATGAAATGTGATGCGGCGAACGGATTACGCGCTATGTGAAGCGAAAGAGAAGCCACTCGCGAAAGCTAAAACATCGCGAAACGACGTAATTCGGTAGATGAAAGGAGACCGGAGTGCGTGGCGCCGCATCGGCAAGAGGCGCATGGCGTATAGCTTTGCGGGATTCACGCGAACAATGCGCGAGGCGAGAGTCTGCAATTCCGACGCCCGGCAAAAGCGCGGGTTAACGAAAGGATAGGACAGCTTCACGGAGATTTAAAGCTTTGTACGCGACCGCACTCATCAAACGCGTTTTAACAATAGCGATCAGTATAGGCACACGAATACACACCACTTTCTCGTACGACTAAATATCGCAAAATTAGCTTATCGCGAATTTAACGAGCGAAGTGGCCAGAACGTGCACGTCTGACCACGCGGCTATATCGCCCGATTCCACCGCCCGGTGCATTGCGAGCGGCGGGATCGGGCAAGCGCATCAGGAACCGGGCAACATGCGGCGGATCACGCCGTCACGCAACACGAAGTGGTGGTAAAGCGCGGCCGCCACGTGCAGGCCGATCAAGCCAAGCAGTCCCCAGGCGAGCGCGCCATGCAGATCGCCTAGTTCATGCCCGAGTGTGGAGCCCTGAGCCGCGAGCGGCGGCAGCGGAATCACCCCGAACAGCGTGAGCGACCATCCTCTCGACGATGCATTGGCCCAACCCATCAAGGGTTGCACGATCAGCAGCAGATACAGGACACCATGCGTCAGGCGGGCTACGGAACGCAGCATGGCTGATCCCTCGGCTGGCGCGGGTTCCGGGCGCACGGCGCGCCATATGAGCCGAACGACCATGACGGCGACGATCGCCGTGCCCAGTTCGAGATGCCACGTGATGAGCCCTGCAGGCTGCGTGCCGCGATGGATGCCCGGCATGGTCCACGCCACGATGAACTGAATAACGAGCAACACGAAGATGAGCCAGTGCAGCAGTCTCGAGAAGGGATCGTATTTGGGGGGAGTGGAGTAGGCCATTGATACCTCGATGGTTCGGTCTTCGGATATGCCGTGCAATAAGCCGCACGGCCCAGTATTCGCCGATTGGAAGCATAACGAGTGCCAGTGTATGGCTCAAGCAGCCGGACGGCCTGGTCTGCAAACGGCTTGATGATTTATAGTAGTCACCGCTCATGTCCCATTCCAATACGATGACGACGAACCCAGCTTCTCACAGCGCGCTCTATCTCAAGCTCCTTGGCGAAACGGCGAAAATCGACTGGCAGGATCTCGAACGCTTTTTCGCACAAGGCAAGCTGCTGCGGGTGGCGCGCGATCTCGATCTCGTGAGTGTCGCCGAGGCGATCGCGAGCGACGACACGCAGCAGGTCACGCAATGGCTTTCCGCGGGGCTTGTCGAGCGCATGCAGGCCGACACCGCTGCCGACTTCACCGCCCGCGATCCCGAACTGTGGGCTGTCGTCGTGTCGCCCTGGGTGTGTGTCCAGGAGCGCAGTTGAGCAGCCCTGCCGGCGAGCGGGCCGCCTCACCGGCGGCTCCGGTCGACTGGCACCGGCGGGTTCTCACGCTCGCCTTCCCCATCGTTATCGCGAATCTGACCCAGCCCATTCTGGGCGCGGTGGATACCGCCGTGGCAGGCCATTTCGACGGTGCCGCGAACCTGGGTGGCGTTGCGCTAGGCGGCCTCTTTTTCAACTTCGTTTTCTGGGGCTTCGGCTTTCTGCGCATGGGCACGACGGGACTCGTCGCGCAGGCATTCGGCGCAAACGATGTCGCCGCGCTGCGGATCAACGTCGTGCGGGCGCTCATGCTGGCGCTCGTGGCGGGTTTGGCTGTCCTCGTGCTGCAAGGTCCGCTGATCGAGCACACGCTGCGTGCGATCGGCGGCAGCGACGACGTCCGGCGCAATGCGCACGTCTATTGCCGCGCGCGGATCGGCTCCGCGCCTTTTGCGCTCGCGAATTACGTCGTGCTCGGATACCTGCTGGGCGTGCAGCGGGTGCGCACGGCGCTCGTCATTCAGGTGTTCATCAACACGGTCAATGTCGTTGCCGTACTGCTTTACGTGTATGGATTCGGCTGGAACATCGCGGGTATCGGGGCCGCGACGGCGACCGCGGATGCGCTTGGCTTCGTGCTCGGGGCCATCGTGCTGCGGCAGTTGCTGCCGCGCAATCTGCCGCGGCTCGACCGCGCGCAACTCGCGGATCCGGTCGCACTGAAGCGGCTGGTAGCGATCAATCGCGACATCTTCCTGCGCACGCTGTGCATCCTTGGTGCGTTCGGATGGTTCGCGCATCTGGGCGCAAACCAGGGTGACGCGATTCTGGCCGCCAACGCCCTGCTACTCAATTTCCAGACCTTCATGGCGTATGGACTCGACGGCTTCGCCCACGCCGCGGAAGCGCTCGTGGGCGCCGCAACCGGCGCACGCGATCGCGATGCCTTCCGTCAGTCCGTCAGGGTCACGATGTTCTGGTCGGCACTGGGTGCGCTGGGGTTTTCGCTCGTGTACGGCGCGGCGGGCGCCTGGATCGTCGAACGACTGACGGATCAGCGTGTCATTCGAGCCGCCGCGGAGGTTTTTCTGCCGTGGGCGGCGCTGTCGCCGGTCGTTTCCGTGTGGGGCTTTCTGCTCGATGGCGTGTTTATTGGCGCGACGCGCACGCGGGACCTGATGTATTCGATGGCGCTGTCGGGCGGCGTGTTCATGGCGGCGTCGTGGGCGCTCGTTGCGCCGCTCGGCAACCACGGACTGTGGGCCGCGCTGCTCGCGTTCATGGCAGCGCGCGGCATCACGCTGCTCATGCGGCTGCCGCGGCTCGCGGCGTCGATAGCGGCGCATCAGCCGTAGACGCGCAGGCGCGCCAGACTGCTCGCGCCGGCGCCGTCGGCTCTTCCTGTGTAAGCCGCCGCGCATTCCGCGAACACGACGTTTCGCGGCTGTTTTGCGTCTATTTCGGCGCCGCCTCCGGTGCCTCGATCATCTGCGGCGGCCGGACGTCGGTGGGTACCCCGTGATAGTCCGGCGGATCCTGCGGCGGAGGGCCATGGCGCACGGCGGACGAATTGTCGGCACAGCCGGTTAATGCAGACAAGAACAAGAGGATCAAAAAGGGACGACTCATGGATTTCCCGAAGCCGGATGCGGCGAAGTGGCAAAGCCGCGAGTCTACGCGCAAAGCGCCAGGGACGCGCCCGCGGGCGGTTTGCCGCAACGAACAGTTCTCCTCCCCGGTTCGTTTTTGCTGTCCTACCATGTACGCATGGCTGCAATCGTCCAAGGAGGCTGCCATGGATGCCGAGTCAATCGCGGGCCTGGTCGGACTGACCGTGGGCTTGCTCGTCTTGCTAGGACTGACCATCTTCGAATCGCGGACCTACCGGCGCGAGCACCACGGTGAAGGCATGATGCACCACTGGCTGGCCGAGCATCACATGCTCGACTGGACGCGGCGCAGGCATTGAAGGCTCGCTCCGTCCGAGGCTGTTCTGTCTGGGGTTGGCAGCGCTGCAGGGCGTCTGGCGACGCGCTGCGTGGGTTGTTGTTGGCTGACGGTTAGTTGGCTCGTGGCGTATTGGCGCGCCGTTCTTGCGGGCTGCCCTCGCCGGTTTGCTGCGTTGCACTTGCTGCGCGAACTGCCGGCTGGCCTGTTATTGCGGGGCAACAACCGCGTACACGAGGCGCCTCCGCGCCCCTTCCTTCGTTGGCAGCGGCACGCCATGCGTGCTCTGGGCCGCTGCGCCCGGACGGGCAATAAACGCGTTTTCTACTTCTCTCCCGCCTCAAACTCCGGCTTTCGCAAGCACGACGATCGACACGCTAAACGCCTCCTGCTGCGCGTCTTCGTTGCGATACGAGTGCGGCACGTGGCCAGGGAACGCGAGCACCTCGCCAGCGGCAACGCCATGGCGTTCGCCCGCAACAAACACGGCCACTTGTCCGGAAAGGCACGTGAAGTACTCGCGCGTGCCCGGCAGATGAGGTGTTCCCCGCATCGTTGCGCCCGGCGCGAAGGACATCGTCTCCAGTATCCCGTCCGGCATCGGTTCCGGCACAAGCGGCCGGATGGTCAGCCCCATGCCGCGGCTGTGCGTCGGGACATCGGCCGCCGCCCACTTGCGCACTTTCGCCCGGGGCGAGGCCAGCAGTTCATCGATCGGCGCCCCCAGCGCACCCGCCACTTTCATGAGCACCGTAAGCGACGGATTACTGTCACCGGATTCCAGATTGGCGATCGTCGAGCGCGGCAATCCGGAGACCTTCGCCAGCGCCTCCTGCGTGAGGGCACGCGTGCGTCTTAGCGCAACGAGATTGCGGGCCAGGTGCTGCGCGGCGTGATCGAGTTCGTCCATCGTATCGACTTTCCGACAAAGGTTTGGACATCGCGCTGGGGCAAGGACGTGCGCGTTCCTATTATCAGGCCACGAGACGGCGTGCGTGCGCCGCCCCATCTTCAATCTGGAGAGTGCGATGAACTATCGCGATGACTTGCGCGGCGTACGTGCCGCGATAACCGGCGGCACCTCAGGCCTGGGCCTCGCCTTGATGGACGAACTGCTCATGCGCGGGGCTCGAGTGGCATTTGTCGCTCGAGATCCGAAGCGTGTCGCTGCCGTGGCTGCGGAGCGGCCCGGCGTGGTGGGCCTTGTAGGCGACATCGGACGCAAGGACGACATTTATCCGCTTGCGACGCAGATTACAGGGCTACTGGGTAGCCTCGATGTACTTGTGAACAATACGTCGTCGCTTGGCCCTACCCCGCTTGCACTACTGGCCGATACCCAATGTGAGGAGTTCGAAGCAGCGCTCGCAGTGAACGTGCTGGGCGCGTTCCGGCTAACGAAGGCGTTGCTCGGCGCGCTTGCGGCATCGGCACGCGAGCACGGCGGTGCACTGGTGCTGAACGTGTCGAGTGATGCCGCTATCGAGCCGTACGCAAGATGGGGGGCATATGGCTCGAGCAAAGCCGCGCTGCATCAGATGAGTCGCATCTGGAATGCAGAACTCGCGGACGAACGAATCCGCGTGCTCGCTCTCGATCCGGGCGACATGGACACTCCACTGCATCGGCTGGCATTGCCGGATGCCGATCCAGCGACTTTGCGACGTCCCGCGGATGCAGCACGCGAGTTCGCGGATGTGATTACGTCAACGCTTGATGACCTACGCGAAAATATGTCGATGGGGGTGCGCTGAAGATGCAAGCTGCCAGCCTTCCTAACCAGCGTCCCAAAGATGCACGGCTTCTCGTGATCGACCGCTGCGGACGCATCCGTCATCGCCTTCGGAGCGCGATCGCCGATCTCGTGCGCTCTGGCGATTGTGTCATTGCTAACGATGCGGCAACGCTCCCCGCGAGTCTTCACGGGATTCACGAACCCACCGGCGCGCCGATCGAGATCCGGCTAGCGGCCCGTGCATCCATCGATCCGCACGACGTCGCGCGCTTCAGTTGCATCGTGTTCGGCGCCGGTGACTTCCGTACTCCCACGGAAGCACGCGAAGCGCCCCCGCCCCTCGTTCGCGGCGACCGATTGCGGCTAGGCTCGTTGCAGGCAACGATCGTACGAACGCTGGATCATCCGCGCTTCGTTGAACTCGATTTCCACGGTACACCGACGAGCATCTGGCAAGGACTCGCGACGCATGGCCGACCGGTTCAGTACGCTCACGTTCCAGCACCGCTCGCACTGTGGGATGTGTGGACGCCGATCGCTGCGCTGCCCGTTGCATTCGAACCGCCTTCGGCCGGCTTCGCTCTGGACTGGCGCACATTGAAGGCGCTGCGTGACAAGGGCGCGTCTTTCGCCACACTGACGCATGCCGCCGGATTGTCGTCGACCGGCGATTCTTCCCTCGATGAGCGCTTACCTCTCGATGAACCGTATCGGATACCACTCGCAACCGCGCGACTGGTCGCGGAAACGAACATGCGAGGTGGACGCGTGATCGCCATCGGCACCACCGTCGTCCGCGCGCTCGAGCACGCGGCTATGCCCGACGGGAGCGCACGCGTCGGCGATGGGGTTGCGAGCGGGCGTATTGGACGCCATACGCGATTGCGCATCGTTGATGTGATCGTCTCCGGTACACATGAGCCGGAATCGAGCCACTACGCGCTGCTTTCCGCATTCGTTACCCGTCAAACGCTGGCACATGCCACCTCGGTACTCGAAAACGAGCACTACCGGACACACGAATTCGGAGATTCGATTTGGATTGAGCGTGATGCGAGAAAAGATGAAGTACGTTGCGAATGCAGGCGGACGGCAAAATGCGCTTAATGGTCTCGCTGGTGTGCTGCGAAGTAGTGCAAATGTTCTGCTGGGACTGGAGATGCGGGAGGTTTTGGGGCTGCCAGTGGGGACTGGTCGAGGCGTGGTTCAGGAGGGAAGCGCCG
>NZ_JARCHA010000019.1:0-98541 GCF_048957895.1 Paraburkholderia sp. A1RI_3L | reverse complement strand
CACGGGGCGCTGCTGGCTATTGCTGGGCTGACGCGCCGATCCATCCAGTACGATATCGGCAATCCGCTCACCGCATCGAAGATGACCCGCCATCAACTGTCGGCGGGACTCTATGCACCCATCCGTGTGCTGCTGCGCGAGGATGGCGATGGTGGTGTCGGGTTCGAATATGATCGACCAGCCTCCGTTTTCGGCCAGTTCGGCAGCGACGAGGTCAATCCCGTGGCTCAGCAGCTTGATCGCGACCTCCAAACCTTGTTGGAGGCGGCTGCAAACTGACAGCTGCGGGACACTAGTGGAGAGAAAATGCGTTTCGAAAAAGGTCACAAAGCTGTGACTCGGCAGCATATCCTTGAGGTCGCCTCGAAATGCTTCCGTCGGGAAGGGGTCTCGGCAGCGGGCATCAGTGGGATCATGGGAGAGGCCGGCCTAACCAACGGCGCGTTTTATCTCCACTTTGAGTCCAAGGAGGCGCTTGTCCGAGAGGCGGTTGGGAGCGCGCTAGCGGAGCGGCAACAGAACCTCGAAGAGAAAGTTCAGGCAGGTGTTGACCTCGAGGGAGTAATTCGAAGCTATCTCAATCAGGCGCATCGCGAAGACCCAGCATGCGGATGTCCATCAGCGGCCTTGCTTCCGGAAATCGCTCGGCAATCTGTGCCAACACGGCAAACCTATGAGGATGGGCTGCAAAGCTTCGTTTCGACGTTAGCCGCATTGCTCCCAGATGCCGATTCCGCTGCAGCCGGTCGTCGGGCGACAGCCATCTTCGCTCTCATGGTGGGAACTCTTCAATTCGCGCGCGCCGTGCCAGACGTTGCACGCGCGGAGCAAATTCTGGAAGGCGGCGTCGAGGCGGCGCTCCTCCTTACCCGAGCGTCGCCCGTCTGAAGATTCCGTGGCGCGCACCCCAGCCTCCTCAGGCTGAGCCAGCTCAGTGCCGAGATCCAAGGTGACTGCGGATGGACCGCCGACTGCCACCGGCGTGAAGCAGCCGTTCGAGCATCCGCCCTGTGACTCCATTGATCGGCAGAAACTGGCCGATAGTGTTGAAAAACTCGTGGAGCGCCGTTTTCGGACCGCTCGCAAGAATTTCGGCCTCTCAGATCGGTCTACAAACCGCTTGCGTGCATCGGCTAAGGGTAAGACGACCCCTCAAAACATCGCGAGATCGCCCATCACCGAGTTTTTCGACACTATCGGCCGACCAGAGTCCGACGACCAAGCGCGACGATCGTCTCTGCCATGCACTCGATGCAAAAGGCATCAAGCGACCCGAAGCGGTCAGCTGATGCGTCCGATAACGGACATTCGGGATGTTGACTACTTCAACGCCCAATGCCAATTGCCCGCGTAGTCTCGCTCCACCGTCTCCTGTGACTGGAACGTGAATGTGAGACCCTGAACGATTTCATCAGTGCACTCACGCGCCCGAAACACAGCCTTGAATTCCTTCAGGAGCGCCTCGTTTCCTGCAAGCAGATCGCGCTCCGCATCTGTTTTTGTTTTGACCAAGAACCAAGACTGGGTTGGTTCAAGGGCGAGCGCCGTTACGGCGCAATCTGCTACGTAACGCCGGGTAAGCGATCGCATTTCGGCTTCGGCGTGTATCGCTATGAGATGAAAACTGGCTGTCATTGATATTTGGCTTTGTCGGTAGGCGGAGCCTGCTCTGGAGTATTCCATGCCGATGCGCCGAAGTTGTGTACGCGGCCGGGCAACCCGTCTTGAGTTGGGGTAAAGCTCTTGGGAGTATCGTGTCCACCTAACGAATAAGCGGACACGTGAACACTATCGAATCGGAAGCACTCCCCGAGCGTCGTCGCCGGCAACGGTACAGCGAGGAGTTCAAGGCGCAGGTGGTAGCTGCGTGCCAGGGAATCGGCGTATCGGTTGCTGCGGTCGCGCTGGAACACCGGCTCAACGCGAATCTGCTGCGGCGCTGGATCGATCAGGCGGAGGGGCGACTTCCCAAGAGACCGCTGGGTCGTCCACCGGCCACGCCACCGTCGCTGCCAGCCTTTGTGTCGGTGCCATTGGGAGCGCCGAGTCCGCACTCGGCAGAGATCCGCATCGAGGTGCGCCGGGGCGATCAGTCGATCACGGTCAGTTGGCCGGTGTCCGAAGCCGCCCAGTGTGCCGCCTGGCTGCGCGAGTGGATGCGGTGATCCGCGTCGACGAGATCTGGCTGGCGACCGATCCGCTGGACATGCGTGCCGGTTTCGACACGGCCTTGGCGCGCGTGGTCAAGGTATTCGGTGCCGCGCACCCGCACCATGCTTATCTGTTCGCCAATCGCCGCGCCAACCGCATGAAGGTCCTGATCCACGACGGGATCGGCATTTGGTTGGCAGCACGACGTCTGAATCAGGGGCAATTTGCCTGGCCGCACGCCGGCAGCGAACCGTAGCAGCATGGACTGACGCACGAACAACTGGCCGGCCTGGTGCTGGGCCTGCCGTGGCAACGCATTGGCGAGAGTGGCGTGATCCGTGTCGTCTGAGTCCGACGGAGGCGTAAACAGTTTAGCTTCCACCGCCTACAGCGTTCTGGCAGACTGGCCTGCATGAATCCCGCTGACCTCGACGCACTCACCCCGGAACAGTTGCGCGCCCTGACTGCGCAACTGATTGCAGAGGTCCAGTCGAAGGACCAGGCGATCCACGAGAAGGAGCGGGAAGCCAGTGAACGAGATCGGGAACTCCGCTACAAGCAGACCCGCATCGACCAGCTTACCCATGAGATCTCGATCCTCAAGCGCCAGCAGTTCGGCCGGCGTAGCGAACAGCTCAACAGCGAGCAGATGAACCTGCTCGACGAGGCGATCGATGGCGACTTGGTTGCCATCGAGATGGAGCTTGAGCAACTCGAGCCTACGCGAGCTGAACGGCAACGCGAGCAGCCGAAACGGGCACCACTGCCGCCGCAACTGCCACGCACCGACGTCCATCACGAACCGGACAGCACAACATGCCAGTGCGGTTGCGAACGCATACGGATCGGCGAGGACGTGAGCGAGAAGCTGGACTACACGCCGGGCGTGTTTACGGTGGAACGGCACATCCGCGGCAAGTGGGTGTGCAAAGCGTGCGAGACGCTGATCCAAGCGCCGGTTCCACCGCATGTGATCGACAAGGGCATGCCCACCGCCGGGTTGCTCGCGCAGGTGCTGGTCGCCAAGTACGGCGACCACCTGCCCCTGTATCGCCAGGAACAGATCTTTGGTCGTGCGGGACTGGCCATCCCGAGATCCACGCTGGGTGCCTGGGTGGGCCGGTGTGGCGTGCAGTTGCAGCCGTTGGTCGACACGCTCGGCCAGGCCATCCGGCAACAGGCGGTGTTGCACGCCGACGAGACGCCGGTGCAAATGCTCAGTCCCGGCAAGGGCAAAACGCACCGGGCATACCTGTGGGCGTATACGTCGACTCAGTTCAGCGAACTGCGCGCGGTGGTCTACGACTTCGCCGAGAGCCGCGCCGGTGCGCACGCTCGCACGTTCCTGACGGGCTGGCACGGCAAACTGGTATGCGACGACTACAGCGGGTACAAGGCCTCGTTCCAGCACGGCATCACCGAGATCGGATGCGCGGCCCATGCTCGACGCAAGTTCTTTGAATTGCATGCCAACCACAGCAGCCATGTTGCGGGGCAGGCCCTGCCGTTCTTTACCGCGCTCTACGACATCGAACGCGAGGCCGCAGCACTGGATGTCGACGAACGGCAGCGGCTTCGACAGCGTCGGGCCAAGCCGGTGTGCGACGCCCTCTATGAATGGTTGATGGCGCAGCGCAAACTCGTTGCGGACGGCTCGGCGATTGCGAAGGCGCTGGACTACAGCCTGAAACGATGGGAAGCACTCACGCGCTATCTCGATGACGGCAATGTGCCGATCGACAACAACTGGGTCGAAAACCAGATCCGACCGTGGGCAGTCGGCCGGTCCAATTGGTTGTTCGCCGGATCACTGCGTGCGGGTCAGCGCGCGGCCGCCATCATGAGCTTGATTCGATCGGCGCAACTGAACGGGCTCGATCCGCTCGCCTATCTGAAGGACGTCCTCACACGCTTGCCGACCCACAAGGCCAACGACATCGACGCGCTACTGCCGCATCGTTGGCAACCTCTCTCGACTGCCGCCTAGACTCGCTCGTCAAGACGGGTTGGCTGGTCGCTTACGGTTGAATCCGCAGCCGAGCAGCGCCTTTCAACATTGCACGCGCGCGTAGCCAACCATTTCTGCCACGATCCTCATCAGATCGCTGAGAAGCAGACTCGCAAGAGGGGCGCCGATCGAGCTTACGCGAGCCTTGATTTGCCGGATCACCGTCTTCCCCTGTTGAGTTCGATGATGCTACCTCACCATTTTTCTCGCCGTGCAGTTGCTCGTCTCCAGCGGCCAACGTTTTACCGGCGGACGCCACACGCGGCCGGTTTACGGCTGGTGACGCTTCGGGCAGCGACTTTCGGCAATTCACGGGGGTAAGTCGACTGGCCCTTCATGGCAGACCAGCGCACCACGATCGAGCGTAGCGATCTTCCTTGGGCATGCATCCAAGGCAAAAGGCATAGACCGAACCGGAAGTGCCATTCCACGTGACTCGTGAAACGACCTGTCGCCGACGCGAGGCAGTCGTTCGTAAGGAAATGCGAGAAGCAGCAGGGCCGCGAGTTTAGTTACGGCACGTGCAAAGCTCGAATTCGTGTCCGTCGGGGCTGCTCAGTACGATGCTTTTCATCGACTCGATTTTTAATCCGTCCATCACGACCGAAGCTCCGTTTTCTATTGCTCGCTTCAAAAATTCGTGAAGCGCATTTTCTTCGAACTCAAAGACAGGGACTGAACCGCTACCCTTTATCTCGTCTCCGAAGTCGTTTAGCAACAGGCCCAGCCGGTTAGTGCCGATCATGAACTCAGTCCACTTCCCGGACCGCTTAAGCGGTTCATATCCGAGGAGTCTCGCCCAAAACGAAGTGGATGTCTCCATCTCATTCACCTTCAAATACACGGTCCGAAGCTTCATGACGAGTCCCCCAATGGATACGAACCGAATGTATCAGACGCCAATATAGTCCGCTCACGACAGCGTCCGGCCAGGCGCCATCGAGCGATTGGAGCTTGAGACCCATGCAATGGGCATAAACGTTCCCCTCAGTGGACGTACGATTGATACGCCGGAACCTCTCTTCGTGGCCAGGGTTGCCTTTCGCGCGACCATACGAGTTGCTGCAAAGCGATCAGGCTTACGCCTAATGACATTACGTACGCGTCATGAGGGCCACGCCGAGTTTTGCAAAACGATGCGGTAGCCGTCGTGATCCTCAAATGTTCTGCCTGACACGTCCCAATAAGGATTAAGCGACGTCACGCGAACAAATCCGCTTTCGGCGACGCGCTCGCAAGTGGACTTCCACTCAACGTGATCCGGGACGTAAAACACCAGCAGATCCTCACGCGTTGGTGTTGGCATTACCGGATGTTCGCAGCACTGTGTGAACTCGAAGTGATAATCCATGCCGGGACGTCCCAGCATCACTCCGTCGAACCCCTGGTGGTCTTGGAAATTTGCCAGGACAACGAGGCCGAGTGCTGCGCAATACATGCTTTCTGCCCGCGAAAGGTCGCTGACAGGTCTGGCGATTCTAAGATGTGCTTGCATCGGATTTTGCTATCGGAATCGTGGCCAAGGGTGTCGGAAATCGATCGCTAAGGATACGCCGAACTAAATTGTCTCCAATTCTCGTTGTCTTGCCGAGTGACCGGTTGAATTCGCCGCAGAGTGATGTTGACGACAAACAGAGGCGACGTATGCAACCTGTTGGGGCAAGATCTGCCTTAGGCAGGTATTGCGGCCGCTAGAGCGCGCTCCATTACGATTGCCTGCCCGTCGAAATCCATCGCAGGCTTGCGAAGCAACTCAATGAAGCCTTCGCGTTTCCAGAATTCTAACGCTCTCGAATTTGTGTCGATGACGGCAATGCGTAATGCGCGACATTGCCACCCCATCCCGATCGCTTCGGCGAGGCGTAGAACCTGCGGACCCAAGCCCCGTCCCTGCGAGCTTTCCCGGAACAACAACAAGCCGATGAAAGCGATATCGACCTCAGGATAGCCCCGCACCATCTCGATACACCCAACCGCCTCGACATCGTGGGAGATTTCAAAGACGAACTTGTCCGAGTGGCTTTTGCCGGGCGGCAGCGCATCAAGTAACTCGATCGCGGCGTTCGGCGCGGGCAGCTTGCCTTCCACTGCAAGGCTATAACCCGGCGCGCCTTCGAGCACAGCTTGCAGACGTTCTATGTCATCCGATGATCGACGGTCGATTCGACGTAGCGTGGGTGTGTACAGGGTCATAGCGATTCAGGCGGCAATGTGCGATGCCGATTGTGAACGATCTGGCCGTCGAAGTCGGAGGACCGCTTTTGGCCGACCGCTGCCCAATGCCAGCGGGGTAAGCCGACCCTGAACGCTCAATCAACCGTCCCGAAAGCGGCCGCTCGGGCGCGCGAGTGCGCCCCTTCTTGCGACCATCAAGCGTACGACTAGTAACTGCGAACTACTCGGGCCGGGATGCGGTGGCAGCAGCGCGTCGAGCAGCTGGCTTCGCGATTAATTCATCCACTGTAATGAAGAACTCGAAGCCCTTGTCGTTCTCACGCGTCACCTGGAATCCAAGCTTGCGGTGGAAAGCGACAGACAATCGGTTGGTCCTGTAGACATGGCTTCGGAACTCACCAATCCCTCGTTCGTTCGCAAGAGCAGCTATCTTTGCGAGCAGCTCGCTTATAACGCCGTACGTTCGGTACGAAGGATGCGTACCAAATGCGCCAACGAACCAGCACGCTTCTACGTCAGGTCGAAGCATCGCATAGGCTACGAGTCTGCCTTCCCGCCGCACCGAGCACACTTCATTGACTCTCAAGGCTTTTTGCAAATTCACCCGGTGTTCGTCTATGTCGAAGGCGTCGCCAGCCTCTTCTGTGTGGGCTCGTAACGTGAGCGAGTCAAGCGCGAGGAGTTCGTCAACAGACGGCAGCATATCAGGGGGCTGAGACGATAAAGAGTCATTCCGCAAGCGTACTTCGAATCAAATTTGTCGCGAAAGTATTTCTGCTCGTTGGCTGTCCTCTCATGGCCGGTCGGATTCGTATGCAATTGGCATGCACCGCTTGCGTTTCGCAGTGTCACAACCGGCAGCACGCGGACCCGATGCGTTCTCTCGTCTTCTTCGATAACGGACGATCGGTGCAACCAATTTCCGTGTTCGGACAGAATGGGTGGGCATTTGGCCTGATCCATAACATAACAACCCGACCTAATTACTATAATTATAGTTGACATTGCGGATACGTCTGCTAGAGTTATCTACTAGATAACTAGTAGATGGGGGGCTCGTGCAAATCACGTTAACGGACCGAGAGGCGGACGTCATGCAGATCCTATGGGCACGGGGTCCCTCTATTGTGTCTGAGGTTCGCGCTGGCCTCAGCGATGACCTTGCTTATACGACTGTACTGACGATCCTGAGAACGCTCGAGACGAAAGGCTACGTCTCACACGTTGAAGAGGGTCGTGTGCACCGATATGTAGCCAAAGTCCAGCAACAGGCCGCGCGTAAGAGCGCGTTGCGTCATTTGACTAGCAAGCTATTTCAGGGATCGGCCGAATTACTGTTTGCGCAACTTGTGTCCGACCGCAACCTCACACCTGAGCAGATTCGCCGTATGCGCGAATTGTTGGAGCATACGTCCGGCGGGGGAAAGTCCTGATGGTCACATGGATAATCTATGCGATGTCAGTTTCCTTGGCCTTGGGCGTCGCAGCGCTACTCGCAGAGCGCGCCGCGCGGCAGCGACGTGTGGCAACTCGATGGTTTTGGATTTCCGCAATCGTCGCCTCTCTGGTCATCCCGATCGCGATGGCATCGGTATCTATCCAGATACCTGAGTTCGTCAGTCCATCAGTCACGCAAAAGGTGGTCGCATTGCGCGAGGTGACGGCATCACAGCTTTCCCCGGCGAACTGGATTCCAGGTCAGGAAATACCTTCCTCGGAGCTTGTCAACGTAGATTCGCTGATTAAACGCGGGTGGCAGGCCATGTCGTTCGTAATGGCGATTCTGATATTCGCGAGTGGCGTGCACCTGCATTTGCGCAAGCGTCAATGGGGCCGCGGCTCGCTCGCTGGCGAGTCCGTTTATATCTCAGAGAACATCGGCCCTGCAGTAGTTGGATTAATCCGCCCTAGCATTGTCGTGCCGATATGGTTGACACGCGCACCAGTCGGACATCAGGAAGCCGCAATCTCTCATGAGAAATCACACATTGACGCGCGCGATCCTCAATTGTTAACGATCGCGCTTTGCTTGCTAATTTTCATGCCGTGGAATGCCCCGCTTTGGTGGCACCTGCGCCGCCTCAGATATGCGATCGAAGTTGATTGCGATGCGCGCGTCCTCGATGCCGGGCAGGACGTTGTCCTATACGGCGAAACACTAATTACTGTTGGAGAGAGGCAATCGAGATACATCGGGTCGGTCGCTGGGATGTCGGAATCGAGATCATTTCTCGAAAAAAGACTGCGCATTATGCTAGCGAGGCCGGCTAAACGGAGACTTCTCAACGTTGCACTTCTTGGATGCATGTCAACCGCGCTCATTGCTTTTGCGGCGCAACTGAGGCCACCTACCATGAACGAACCTTCAAAAGAACACCAGCAAGTGCATGTCGAATCCAGCGTAATGGATAAGTACGTTGGCGCGTACCGCACAAATGAATACGTCATTATGACGGTGAAACGCGATGGCGATCATCTTGTCATGCAAATGACCGGACAGGGGCCGGTGCCGCATTTTCCGCAAAGCGATACGGAGTACTTTGCAAAAATCATCGATGCGACGATCTCTTTCGTATTGAACGCCCAAGGCCATACAACTGCGCTTGTCTTGCACCAAGGTGGGCGAGATCGGACAATGCCGCGAATCGACGCGTCCACGGCAGAAAAAATAGAAGCGATGACAGAAGCGAAGGTGCGCAACCAGACGCCGACCCCAGGTAGCGATGCAGCGCTCAAGCGCCTGATTGCTGGCCTAGAATCCGGTAATCCGAACTACTCAGAAATGAGCCCTGAATTGGCCGAGGCCACACGGGACCAACTTCCGCGATTGCATGCAGGATTGACACGTATGGGTGGCGTGCAGTCGTTGCAGTTCCTTGGGGTCGGAAATCAGGGTTGGGATACATATAGTGTGCGGTACGAGCGCGGATCGTCAATCTGGAGAATTTCATTGACCAGCGACGGTCAGATCTACGGTGCCCTCGTTACCTCTGGGCCATAAGTAATTTCGCTTCAAACGGCGTACCCCCGCATATTGTCAACGATCCAAGAGCTGGTGGCGAATGACCGAAACTGGCCGGCCACCGCCCCATGCCCGAGTGCGGCGATCCGCACGGGCGCCGCCCCTCATGCAAAAGGCATAATTCGACCCGTTACGGTCATCCGATTTGCTCCAAAGCGGCCGCTCACTGTCGGACTTGCGGCCAGTGAGCGGTTCGCTAGATGCCACGCCGGAATTCTTCACGTAACAATGAGAACTGTAGGAGATCGTGATACGAGCCACGCCAGTACCCGGCCTGACGCTGGTATCCTTCACGGAGGAAGCCCAGCGTCTCCAGCGTGTGTATCGAGGATGCGTTTTGAGCGTGAACCTGGGCTTCGACGCGGTTTATCTGCATAGTTTCAAAACCGTAATCGATCGCAGCAGAAAGCGCTTCCTTCATATATCCGTTGCCACGCGCAAACGGGGCCAGTTCATAGCCGACGACGCAGCTTCGCCAACTTCGATTCCATCGGAAGAGACCGCACGTCCCGAGGAAAAGACCATCTGTAAGCCTCTCGATGGCCCAGCGGACGCCGGAGTTACTGTGCCGCCAGTCTGCGAATACCTGAATCAGTTTTTCGGCCTCCCCGATATCGGTCATTGGATCGGTACCGAACCAGCGCATGCCTTCGGCATCGCCATGGACAGCAAACACCGATGGCGCGTCGCTGGGCAAAAGCTCCCGCAATGACAGCCGCGAAGTTGACAGGGTTGGAAACGTGGTCATGGGACTTGGATTAGGGGTGGGGAGCTAATGATCGCATGCCATAAATCAGCAACTGTGCCGATGGGCACCGCAGCGGAACGGGCTCGCCTTGTTTCATGGCCTGCGGCCGATTACGGACGTTGTCCCCGGCTTGAGCGATCTGCAAGCCACTTTCGCGATTGACCAGAACGGGCCGCGCCCGATGCGGCCGCCCGAAGCCCGACATTGTAATGCTCGCATCAGGGTGTCCACGCCGCATTTTGCAAAACAACTCGGTAGCCGTCAGCTGGGACTGGCAGACATGGTTTTTACGGCGCGCTTTGCGCGGCTAGCCGACGTTGTGTCGAAGCATCGCCACGATGCACGCGCCGTATATGCTGTTTCATTCGGCGGCAGGATGGTTGTCCTCGGCTAACGCATGCCTTGTACCCTGCGCGGCACGCCGGCTCCAAATGTGCAAGGCGATGGCAAAAGCACCCGATGCTATCGTCGCACTCCACAGGACCCCGTTCCCGCCGATTCGCGGCGCGCCTACAGAGACTAATAGTCCGGACAGTGGCAGCGGGAGCGACAGGAGAGCAATCATTACCCCCAAGACTTTGCCGAAATCAGTGGCGTTGATAATCCTCGCTCGTTCGGTTCGCATATGAATGACAAATACGGACCGCAGTACGATGAAGGTCAGGTAGAGCGCGCAGTAAGCGAGGAAAGCGCCGGCCACAGGCAATACCAGTGCAATTGCGGCCATTCCAGAGAGCAGCATAACGCCGATCCAGTGCGACAAATGCACCTGCTTACGGCTGGACAACAACAAAAGTACACCGATCGATACGGCGGCTGTCACGCTGAAGAAGGCGCCTATCGCGCCTTCGCCGCGATGATACTGTGTGAGGAAGATCATGGGCGCAAGCGCAAGAATGATGCCTTCGACAAGATTGCTTGCCATCGATACCCCGATCAGCCATGCTAATTGAGGGCGCCCTACGATAATCTTTACAGCTTGAAGCACATCGCGATGCGGCCGCTGATGGCCCTTTTCGCTTGGACGGTCTTCGGGACGAAAGCACAGGGTGACGAGCGTGCAACTGATTGCGAACGCGACCATCGACGCCGCCGCAATGCCGCGCAGCCCGCTCCATTGCAGCACCACGCCGGCGCATGCTGGGCCCAGCACACGAGCAAGCTGCTCCAACATTTGCAGACGCGCTTGCAGCCTGCCGCGGTCGGCATCGGTTGAGATCGCGGCTACCGTCTTTTCGAGAACGACGAAAGCGTGACCGTTCAGTAGCGTAAGCATACCCGCGAGCGCTATCACGATGCCGGGCGTGCGGGGGAGCAGAAAGATCAACGCAGCGACGAAGATGCGGCTCAGGTCGACGCTCATGTACTGAGGGCGCAGCCTAAATCGATCCGCCAGCGAAGCAACGAGCGGCATGAACACGATCCGCGTGAGCGTCAGACCGACCAGCGATAGACCCGACCAGCGGATTTCGCCCGTGGCGGCGTACAGTGCGACGGGTAGCGCGAAAATGAACATTTCATCCGCAACGAGCCCTAGTGCGCGCCCCGCCAGGAATGACTTGAAGCCACGATGCATGGCTGTCCTCGATAGATGTATTGAAGGTGTCAGAAGTGAAGTGGCTGCGGACGGGACTGATCGGGTCAATAGGCCTGAACGATCAGGTAGCGCATCGCCACTTGCGTCAGACATGCGGCGATGGCCTGCGCGTGCGAATCGAAGTAGTAGTGGCTGCCTGGCAAAATCCTATGTGAGATCTCGCCGGTGACATAGCTTGACCAACCGCTCATTGTGTCCGCGGGAACGACGTCGTCATCCTCTCCGCACAGCGTCGTCAGTGGCAGCGGAAGTGGGGGGGCCGCAACTGGCACGTAGTCACGAAGTATCGCGAACTCGGCTCGCATGGAAGGCATCAGCGGCAGAAAGGCATCCCGATGGGCGATCAGATCGGCGGGTACCCCGCCGCGCTCCGCCATGTAGTCAAATAACTCGCCGTCGCTGCTCGATGCCTGTTGAATCCACTGTTCACGACGCGCCGAGACCGCTTCGGGCGGGAAACTGCCGGATATCGTGAGATGACACGGCAGCGGTAGCCCTCGCTGGTGGAGCCGGCGTGCGGCTTCGAACGCCAACATGCCGCCGAAACTGTGCCCCAGAAAAATGCAAGGGGCGGCAGTTGCCGACACTAGCGGCGCCTCGAGTTCGTCAAGCATCGCTGTGAGCGATGCCGCCGGCGGCTCTCCGAACCGGCAACCGCGCGCGGGTGCTTGGTATGCCACGACGTGCACATCCGAGGGCAGATGCTTCGCCAACGCGTGGTAGGTTGCCGGGTTGCCGCCTGCGTGCGGGAAGCAAACCAACGTAAGCGCCGTCGTTTTGCTAGGGTTGCCCGCACTGGGGGCCGCCGGAAGGATTCTGGACATTGCGAGTACCGAGTGAGTAAACAGGGCAAGGGATTCAGACTATCGTGCGATCAGGGGCGGTTGGTATATCGCGCATTCACACCATCGAGACCAAGACACGCCGGGGGCCAACGAAGGGTTGTCGGCCATGCATGACGAGCATGTTGTCGATCATCAAGAGGTCGTTACGATGCCAGTCGAACAATAAGTGCAGATCTGTCTGTATGTGTCGAATCAGACGGAGATCCTCCTCGTCGATCGGAGCGCCGTCCTCAAAGCGGCAATCGTGAGGGAACGCGTCATCGCCGAGCGCTGCCGCGAGTAGCTCGCGAAGGCTCGGCGCGAGTGACGACGGGTGCCACTGCTCGGCTTGGTTGAACCAGACGCGCTCGCCGGTGCGGGGATGAACCTTGACGGCGTCGCAAGTGGTGCTGACCTGCAGGCACCCATCTGCGCGCCAGGTGAATTGCGAACCGGCGGCTCGAATTCGCGTCTCGACTTCAATACGGTCGTGTGTGCCGTACGTGTCTTGCCACGAGCGGCCCAGTGCGCCAGTTGCGTGGAAGGCGCGCAAGTAACGCAAACGTCGGGCCGCGAACCGATCGACTAGCTCCGGCGGTAAACTGGATAGCAGATCACGCCCATCGACGAGCGTTGTTTGACCGCCGTGCGCCGCGGGTTGCTCACAGTAAAAAAATAGAAGGCGGGGCCAGTCATTCGCGTAGGACATCTCGTTGTGAATGCTGATTTCGGCTTCGGCGGCGTATTCGGTCGACGTATAAATGCCCTCGCCAAGCGCAGTGCGAGGCGAGTTGCCGCCGGTATAGTCGCCGGCCGTGCTGCTGCCGAATTCGCCAACGCAGGCGCGAAACGTCTCGAGGCTGTCGATCGCAAAACCTCGGCATAGCAGCGCACCGTGTCGAAGCAGCAATGCTTCGACACTATCGCGTTCATCGTGCAGCCAGGAGCGCAATGCGGCCGCGCTCGATTCGGAGGAATTGGACGGTCGCACCACTGCAGCGTGATGCTCCGCGCTAAATAACGGATCTATTTGCATGATGGGGATCGGGGCGATGCTTGCTCAGGCCGGCACGACCGGGCGCGTTAGAGAGGTCGGTTCGGGCAGAAAGCCGCTAGTGAGTGCTGCATCGACCATGGTGCCCAGTTCGATAGGACCAAGACCGCGCCAGCGAAAGCCGGCAGCCGCGAGGCGGTCGTTCGTTAGTCCATTCTCGTGGCGCCAGAGAGTCGTGCGCGGTTGCGAGGGATCGAATTGAAGATAGCCCAGATGAAAGAGCAGACGGGAAACGGGAGCCGTATGCTGTCCCGCGGCACGCAACCGTTCGAGCTGCAGTAAAAATTCGATCATCGGAACGCGGCGCATCGTGTAGCCCGCACTGGCCAGTGCACCGCCGAGCGTGTCGATGCTCACGCGCTCGTTGTTATACAGATGAAATGTGCCGTTCTCGAGCCCTGGCATCGCAACTAATGCTAGAAACGCCGAGGTCATATCATCGACGCAACCGAAGTCGATCTCCGGGCGAGGTGATGCGGGCCACATGCCAAGCGTGGCGAACGCATGCAGCATGGCGTAGATGCTATTGTCTTCGGCGTTGCGCTGAAAACGGCCGTCTGATGCGCGGAACATCACGTTGCCGAGCCGGTAGATCGCCGTGGCGACGCCCTCGGCCCGCGCGGTGCGTAATAAACGTTCAGCCGCAATTTTACTGCGGCTATAGGGGTTCCCGACGAGACCTCCTGTTTCATCGTCGAACTCCGTGAATAGCCGGACCTGCGTTGCGTCGTCGATATGACCATGGCCAACCGCCATCGAAGACGCGAAATGCAATCGCTTGGCTCGGCCTTGACGGCACAATGCAATCACGTGCTCGACGGCCTCGACATTGTCGCTGTGAAACTGTGCCTCGTGGCCCGCGTGGCGGACCCGCGCGGCTAGGTGGATAACGTGGTCGACCCGTCTAGCCAGGTCAAGCCAATCGCTGTCGGACAGGCCGAGACGCGGCTGCGTGGCGTCGCCACAGCGCAGCTCGACTCGATCGGCCAACTGCGCCTCGGTAAGCTCGGTGCCGTGGTAAAAGCGTTGCACTTCCTGCAGGCGAGCGATGCCGTCAGCCCGCGATGCCGCGCGCACGAGGACGATAAGACGCGCGGTGCTGGTCTCTAGTAGGCGCTGGAGCAGATGATTGCCGAGGAACCCAGTCGCGCCAGTCAACAGTAACGTGCCTTGGAGGGGCCCCGGGGCGGAGCTGGCGGGAAACGCAGCCAGTGATTCACCCCGGCGTTGTACGTAACGTGCGTGGGCGGCGGCAATCTGGGTCTCGTCCGTCAGTAATGCGTCGATCCGCGCAACGTGACGCGTAAACTGCACTGCTTTGGCATTAGGCTCAGTTGCGCCGCGTCGACGCAGCATTTCCTCCGCGAGCGCGCGTGGGGTAGGGTAGCGGTACACATCGGTCACTGCGAGGTTCGCGTATCTGGATAGCGAAGACGCGACTTGGATGGCCGCCATCGAGTTGACGCCGAGGTCCGCCAACGTGCAGTCAGGGTCGATGCGATCGACACCAAGCCTACGGGCTAACGTCGTGGCGACGATCGAGAGCATGTGGGCCGCATCGGATACCTCGCTGCCAGCTTCGGGAGCAAGCGCTTCACCGGCAGCTAGCAATGCCCTCAATTCGGCGAGGCGGTGGCCAGCTTCGGGGCTGTTCGCCTGTGCGAGCCAGTGCTCCATGTCGCGCGCCCACTGGACGAGGTTTTGCCCCGATGACACTCTTTGAGCGTACCGCTCGAAGAGTGTCGGGCTCGAGCCGTCGATCCAATGGCGCGTGAGCGCTAGCGGCGGCGAGGGCAAATGGACGCGTGCAAACCGAGGCGCTCCCGCTAGTCTAGGCGGCAGGTCGGTTCCGCACACATAAGCGTAAGCGTCATCGTGCAGCTTCGATAGCTTGTCGCCGGGTGCGGTGCGGTGCACGAGATCCGGTGTCGCGATGCCGGCCAGATAGCAATCAAGCGCGGCACTTGCATGTTGAGCGTCGGCTGCGACCAAGGCGATCCGATGCGCATGGCGCTCGCGACCGTGCGCGAGCGTGCCCGCGACATCGGCGAGTACCACTTCGGGGTGAGCCGCGAGCCAATCGCGCAGGGCGCGCGCGTGCCGTTGCAGCAGTTCAGGCGTGCGGCCTGACAACGCGAGCATGGTTTGCCCGGCTGACGCAGCGCCCCGGGTGCTTGCCGCGCCCGCTGCGGGTGACGCAGCTTCCACCACGAGATGACAGTTCGTGCCGCTCATACCGAAGGAGCTCACGCTAGCCAACCGGCGCGTGTTCGCGGGCCAGTCGCGCAGGCGATCGTTCAGATGAAACGGGGAGTCCGTAAAATCGATTGCTGGGTTCGGTGCCGTGAAATGCAGGCTCGGGAACAGGCGGCCATGCTTTACGCTCATGACGGCGCGAAGGAGGCCGGCTAGGCCCGCGCAATTCATCAGATGACCAATATAGCTTTTGAAGCTGCCAGCCGCGATTCTCTGATTCCCGGCGCTGTGGCGCCGAAACGCGAGGCTCAGGCCCTGCCACTCGATAGGATCACCAATGGCGGTGGCGGTGCCGTGAGCCTCCACGTAGCCCAATTGCTCGGGACGGATGCCGGCTTGGCGCCACGCCGCCTCGATCACTTCGGCTTGAGCCGCTGGAGTCGGTGCGGTCAGGCCAATCGCGTGGCCGCCGTGATTGACGGCACTGCCCCGGATGACGGCGTGGATAGCATCGCCGTCATGTAGTGCGTCGCGATGGCGCTTGAGCACTAGGGCAATCGCGCCTTCCCCAAAGCCAGTGCCCGAGGCGGAAGCGGAAAAGCTCCGGTTGAACCCGTCTCTCGACTCGATGCCGACACGCAGCCCGGTGTCGAGCGGCAGGAAATTGAGTTCGCTACTGCCGACCACCGCATAGTCGTACTCACCTCGTGCCAGGCCTTGGCATGCGGCGTGGACGCCCACCAACGATGAGCAACAGCCCGTGTCGATGACCGAGGCCGGCCCGTGCAGGTCCATCAGATAAGACAGTCGGCCCGGCGTAAACGAAGCGATATTGCCTGTTAGCGAGAGCGGCAGTACGTCGAAGGCCTGCTCGGTGACGAGCTGAAGATAGCTAATGCCCTTCTTGCTGTCGCCGCAAGCGACAACTGCCGTACGGCTGCCTTTGAGTGCGTCGCCGCCATAGCCGGCGTTGTTGATCGCTTGCCAACTGGCTTGGAGGAAGAGGCGCTGGTGCGGGTCGCATAGATTCGCCTCCGCTTCGGTCATGCGGAACTGTTCGCGATCAAACAGATCGACCCGATCGAGCCAGGCACCGCGGAAGAAGCGCGCGCCATCGCGCTTTCCTGCGTAGTAATCGACGAAGCGCCCCACATCGTCGGCACGCCGGCGCGGGAAGTCGCGCATACGGTCACGACCTTCGCTGAGCATGGCGACGAGAGAGGCTTCGTCTTCTGCACCGGGCAGCATGACTGCGAGCCCGATGATTGCGATATTGTGGTCCTCGGTCGCAGTGAGAGGGGCAGCCGCGGACGATGCCGCACCGAACAACATTTTCTTGGACATGAGATTTTCCTGTAACACTGGCGCCAATCAGGCACAGGCAGCAGCAACGAGGCCTTGGCGATCTAACCAAGCAAGCTCGTGCCAGCGTTCGGCGCGCTCGGCGGCGTTGACCCGCTTGTGTTCCATTACGCCGCGCAACATTTCGATCGCGAGTTTCATGTCGTCCGGCGAGATGACGCGGGGGTCTTCGCTGCCTGCTTGATAGCGTCGCATCACGGCTTGATAAGGCTGGCGGCATTCGCGTTCGAAGGTTGTGGGCGCCGCGTCGCCTGCTTCGTTCCGGGTGGCTGCCGCATGCGCCAAAGCACGGCCGATAAATGCCAAGCGCAGTCGCTCGCCGGGCACTTCCGCGAGGAATGCGCCGAGCCCGTCGACATCGGTGGCCTTGCAAACAGCAGTGCTCCGGAGCGCGGGAAGGATCGAGCTGGCAAGCCGGCTAAGCACTGGCGCGGGTCCGACTTCGAGAATATGGGTAACCCCTTGCATACAGAGGAAGCGAACGGTTTGCAGCCAGCGCACGGGCGAACAAAGTTGGCGCTCGAGTAGCGGGGGGCAAGTGGACATATCGCGCGGGTAGGGCTTTGCAGTCGCATTCGCGACGACGGGGTAACTCAGCGATTGCCAACTTACCGTGTTGAGCGCTTCTGAAAAGGGGCCCACGCAGGGAGCCATCCAGCGGGAGTGGAATGCGCCCTCCACGCTCAGTTGGACTATCCGCGCGCCGTGCGCCTCCAGCACCGGTCCCACCGCGGTGAATGCCGCGACATCACCTGCTAGCACGGCTTGCTCGGGGCCATTGAAGCAGGCGACGTCCAAAATCGCACCGTGCGCACGCTGCTCGTCGACGCAGGCCTCGATCTCGTCAACGGAGAGTTCGGTCACCGCAAGCAGCCCGTGCCCTTGCTGGCTGGCCTCGGACATGAGGGTCGCGCGGCGCTCGACTAGCCGCAGTGCAGCCTCGAACGAAAGCGCTCCAGCGGAAACGAGGGCGCTGAATTCGCCTAGGCTATGGCCGGCTGCAAATGCCACGGGGAGCGCAAATTCTGATTTCAATCCCTCTAGCATCGCGATTTCAGTCACAAACAGGGCGGCCTGAGTGTGACGCGTCCGCGCCAGCGTGTCCGGCGGTCCGTCAAAACACAGCGAACTCACATGCCAGTCGAGCGTGGCGTCTGCCCGATCAAAAATTTCGCGAGCGGCCGGATAACGATCGTAGAAGTCACGCCCCATACCGACGCGCTGCGCGCCTTGTCCTGGAAACACCAATGCCAACATACTTATTGTCCTTTCTAGCCGTCATTTACGGCTTAACGTTTGGTTACTGGAAGTCGTTAAGGAGCCGATGAACGCGTTCGGCGAGCGCTGCCATTTGAGAGGCGATAGCGGGCTGCGCGGCGTACGCCCGGCAGTGCAAGCCGTTCTGCGTGATCTGTACCGCAAGTGAGCTGTCGACACCGGCGATCGGCGCCTCGTCGTCGATTGCGACGACCCAGCGCAGGTCCGCCGTCGAGTCGGGGGCGCGCGTGGACGTCCACTGCGCTTCAATGTCATTGAATAGCGCTCGAGAATCATCATAGCGGCAAAAGTCGAGGGCGATTGTTCGATCGCTGCCCTGGTGGCGTACGCGCAGCGTGACAGCATCGCCGTCGTGATCCTCATAAACCGCTTGTGCAATCAGGGCCGTCAGCACGCACGGCAAGCCAACTCGTTGTGTATTTGCGAAACGCGTAACCGGCCGAGCGTTCACTAGAAATTCAGCGCACACCGGCATCGCCGACGCTGACCGCGCGTCGAGCCGCACAGCGAGCGAGCGCAGCGTCGACGCGAACACCTCCGGCAGCGTCGCAAAGTCGCCGTGTGTGCGACGCAGTTCGCCGAAGAAACGCAGAATTTGCAGCGAACTTCCTCCAACGGAGATCAGTGGTGCATCTGCCGACACCGCTTCGAGCCCGGTTTGGCGCTCCCATAGCTCGCGCAGTAGCCGTACCGATGCCGGCTCGTCAAAGGGTTCGGTGGAAGGCGTGTGGGGCGTTGCGCCGCGTTCTGCGTGTAAGCGCGCCAGTACCTGAACGTCGACCTTGCCGTTGGAATTCAACGGTATTTCGTCTACGCAGTACACGTATGTCGGTTGCAAGAAAGCTGGAACGGCCGCGGTCAGACCCGCCTGCACATCGTCGAGGCTGGCGTCGGTCGCAACGAATAACGCGAGTTCGAGATCCTCGACGGGGTTGCGAACGGCGAGCGCCGCCGCACGACGGACACCAGGAAGCGCCTCCGCGCTGCACTCGAGTTCGGCAAGTTCGATTCGATAGCCGCGAATTTTGACCTGGCGGTCGGCGCGCCCTGCTAGCACGATGCGATCTTCGTCGTCCCAGTACGCTAGGTCGCCAGTGCGATACATCGGTGCGTTGATCGTCGCTGGCGCGGGACGGAATCGGGAACGCTGAGCGGGATCGGCATGTAAATAGCCGGGGCTGACGCCAGCTCCAGCGACGCATAGCTCGCCGACAAGGCCAGGCGGCAACGGGCGCCCCTGCGCATCCAACACGAGCGCACGCATGCCGTCGATTGGCCGCCCGATCGGCAGGACTGCCCGTTCCAGCATCGCTTGGTCGACAACAGTGGCAATGCAACCGACAGTCGCCTCAGTGGGACCGTAGTGGTTCACCATTCGGAGATTCGGCAGCGCTTCAGCTATGCGGCGGAGGTCGTGCACGCGCGGGAACTCGCCGCCGGTGACCAAGATCCGCATGGACGTCGGGGGGCGGTCGATCCATGGCTCGACGAGTAGGTTGAGCAGAGAGGGCGTCACCTTGACGAGCGTGACCCGATGTTCGGCAATGAAATCCGCTATCGCCTGCGGTCCCGTTTGCGAGATCGGCGGGGCGATATGCACTGAGCCGCCAGCAAGAAGCACGGGCCAGACCGATGTATAGGCAAGATCGAACGACAGTGAACTCAGCACTGCGCCACGCACTTCAGCGCCAAGCGCGCAAAACGCACGCAAGCCGTGCGCGTAGTGCGCGAGATTGCCATGCGTGATCGGCACGCCTTTGGGCAGGCCAGTCGAACCGGACGTAAAGATGACGTAGGCAATGTCGTCCGCCGCAGGTGGCAGGAAGGCGGGGAGGGTAGTCTCGCTGCCGGTGTCCAACTCGGCCATCGCGATGAGTTCCGCATCTGTCGGTGGTCTCGGATTTTCCGCGTTATCGACGACGATGGCCTTGATTGAAGCCAGCCCCGCTTGGCGGGCGATGCGGGATGTATCCCAATCGATATCGAGCGAAAGGTAGGCCGCACCGATTCGCCAACAGCCGAGCATTGCAACAACAGTATCGACCGTTCTACGCATGTAGAGGCCGACCACGTCGCCGCGGTGAACACCAGCGGCGACAAGCCTCGCAGCAAGCGCTTCACTGCGGCGCGCTAGCTCTGCCCAGTTCAAGCGAGAGGAGCTGTCCGCCAGCACCTCGCGCTCAGGGTGCTCGCGCATGTGGCGGGCAAGGATCGAAGGCAAATCCTCGCGGACAGGCATGGACTGCGGCGCGAGGAGTTTGGCTAGACACTGTTGCTCGCGCTGCGTGAGACCTTCGAGTTGGCATAAAGCCGCATCTGGCGACTCTGTCATTCGGGCGAGCAACTCGACATAGCGTTCCAGGAACCGGCTGGCTTCCGCCGCGTTCATTAGCGAGCAGCGGTACTCAAGGCCTAGAGCGAGGGCGGGCCCCGTTTCTTGCACGCGCAGGGCTAGGTCGTATTTGGCTGCTGGAACGTCCACTGGCATGTAGCTGGCCGTCACGCCGCTTCCGAAGTCGGGCGACATTTCGCCGAGCGTCTGCATGCTGAAGAGCACATTGAACAACCGTTCGCTCGCGCGGCCCATCGCGTGCGCGACTGCCTCATAGTCGGCACACTCGTGGGCTAAAGCGTCGCGTAGCGTCGCATCCACTGCATGCAGAAACGCGCTCAAGGGCGTATCAGGCTCGAATCGCTGACGCAGGACGATGGTCCCCGCGAACATGCCGATCGTACGCGAGTGCGCGTGCCGCCCGCGACCCGACACCGGGGAGCCGAGGCAAAGGTCAGGTTCGCCGCCGTACTGCCAGAGCAGCAGATACAGCGCCCCCATCATCATGACCGTGGGCGTGAAGCCGCGTGCGCGACAGGTCGCCGACACGCTCTGTTGCAAGGCGGGATCGATCGCGCGTCGCGCCATCGCGGCGCGATTCGAATCCCCGCGTACAGCCGGCGCAAGCGAGAGGCGCACCGCTCCGACGCTGCCTTCGAGCGAGGCGGCAAGGCGTGCGACGTCCTCGGCACTACCTCGTGCTTGCTCGTACGACCACTGCAGCGCTTGGACGTAATCGAGTGCGTCGGATGGCGGCGATTCGGCACGGTAACGACTCGCGACTTCGCTGACGAGGCACTGGAGGGAGACACCATCCACGGCGACATGGTGGCAGACAAGCAGCAAATGCTGTGATGCGTGCTCGCTGCGAAAGAGCACGAGGCGCACCGGCGTGGGACGTGTAAGGTCGAACGGCCGCGCGACTTCCTCGGCAATCGCTCCGTCAAGCGTATCCGATGCGATGTATCGAACGCTTAGCGGGGCCTCCGAACGATCATGTCGCCGCTGAACGACCTCATCGCCCTCCGAATGGAAACTCATCTGCAAGGCAGCGTGTGCGTCGAGCGTGGCGGACCACGCGTCGGCCAGTCGCTCGACATCGAGATTACCGTCCAGCCGCATCAGCAGCGGGATGTGGAACGCTGCGGATGCGGGCGATCGTTGCTGATAGAGGAAGATCTGTCGCTGTGTTGGCAGGACCGGGAGCCTTTCGCCGGCAGCAGATCCAGATTGCGTCGGTGTCGGTGTCGGCGCGCCGCTGCCGGCACGATGCGCGAGCACCGCGTCGGACAGCGCTGCGACCGTGGTGAGTGAAACGAGTTCGCGTAATAGAAACTCAACGCCGAGAACCTGGTGCAAGCGTTTGGCCAACTCGAGGAGAAGCATCGAGTGTCCGCCGAGTGCGGCCCACTGGTCGTGAATGCCGATTTCGTCCACATGCAGCAATTCGCGCCAGCACCCGATGATGCTGCGATCGACCTCATGACGGGGGCCGGCCTTGTCCCCGCCGTGATAGCTGTGCTCGGCCGCCGAGCGTACTAACGATGCTCGGTCGATCTTGCCGTTTGGCGTGATCGGAAACTGTAGGAGAGGGACTATGCGTGCCGGCACCATGTACGGCGGGAGATGGGCCGTTAAGTGCTCACGTACTTGAGTAAGATCGAGGGGCCCCTCGCAACACAAGTATGCTTCGAGCGACTGATAGCCGCCCTCGACGGGCTCAGTCGGCAAGACCTCGGCTTGGCCAACGCCCGGAATGCTAAGCAGGGCCGCCCGGACCTCGTCGAGTTCGACACGATAGCCCCGTACTTTGACCTGATAGTCGCGCCGCCCCAGGAAGTCGATCGTCCCGTTGGGCAGCCAGCGAGCAAGATCCCCTGTGAGATACGCTGTGCAGCAGGCGTCATCGCCCAGGGCGTCCTCGACAGTCACAAAGCGAGCCGCCGTGAGTTCTGGCCGGTTCAAATAGCCGCTTGCGATGCCTGCGCCCCCCACAAGCAACTCGCCTCGTGCGCCGATCGGCAATGGGCGCAGATTGGCGTCAACGACCCACGCCGTTGAGTTGGAGATCGGCCGGCCGATAGGCAAACGCTCGCCAAGGGGGAGCGCGAGGGGATGCCAGGTCGAGAAAGTTGTGTTTTCAGTCGGGCCGTATACGTGATGCACGTGCAGCGCTGGGTTGGCTTCCATGACTCGGCACAGCAGCGCAGGTGCGCAGGTATCCCCACCGGTCAGTAGCACGCGCAGCGGGGAAAATGTGTTGGGATCGCGACTCGCGTGGTAATTGAACAGTGCCGTTGAGACGAAGGCGAGTGTGACCCGAGTGGCGGCTAGCCGGTTACGCAATCGAAGCGGATCAAGGAAGACTTCCTGGGGCACCACGACGAGGCTGAGGCCCTGAGCCAACGCACCCCAGATTTCGAAGGTGGCAGCGTCGAACGCGGGGGCGGCTGCGAATGCGATCCGATCGCTCGCTTGCCAGTCGACATACGAGGTCGTGTCAACGAGGCGAAGCACATTGCGATCGCGCACGCAGACGCCCTTCGGCTGACCTGTCGAACCCGATGTGTAGATGATGTACAGCAGGTCGTCCGGATCGCGCTTGAGCGCGGGCGGGCGTGGCTGCGAAGGCAGTCGCAGGGACTCGACATCGACACACGCGGCGCGCAAACCGTCCGGTACCTGGCCAATGGATAGCGTAAGCACCGCGCGCGCATCGTCGAGAATAAAGCTGAGCCGCTCGACCGGATATTCCGGTGACAGCGGCAGGTAGGTCGCGCCGGCCATCGCGATGGCGAGGAAAGTCGGCACGCACAGTTCATGACGGTCGGCGATGACCGCGACGACTCGGCCACGAACTTGGTATTCGTCCTCCAGCCACATAGCCAGCCGCGCGGCATAGTCACGCAATTCCGCCCAACTAAAATCGCGCGCAACGCCGCAGATAGCAAGATCGCCCGGTCTACCTTGTGCGTGCGCGAGAAATCGCTCGACTAAGCCATCCGTCGGGCGGTAGTCGTGCCCTGTGCGGTTCATTGCTTCGAAGAGCGCCCGCTGGTCCTGCGGCAGTAGGTCGAGTGCGCGTAGGGGGCGCGTTGGCTCGGCGGCGGTTGCCGAGGCGAGGTGCACGAGACCGGCCCAATACCATGCCGTCCAGCCGTGTAACGCTTCGGCACGCGTTCCGCCCAGCGACACAAAAAGCCGATCGTCGCCTCCCTTCGGTCCAATGCACAGTACGAGAGGCAGCGTGCTCATTGCATCCGGCGGTTCGGAACAACCAACACATAATCCGACTTGGACGTTCTCTGCAGGCATCGCTCTGCCGCGCAACGCCGCATTGATCGTTGTGCCGACAGCGACGGCCCTTGCCTGGAAACCCTGTGCTTCATCGTGCTCGTAGGCGAGCAGCCCCATCGCCTCGCCTTCGGCTACGAAAACGTGGAATGCGCGCAAAGAAGAAAAGTTTGCAAAGTTCACGCAGACGAGCGTTGCCCATAACGCGAGTTCGGCCCGACGCTCGCCGCGCGAGACCCGGGCAATCCAGGCGGCGAGTTCAGCCGGGACGGCGAAGGGCGCATCGGGTATATCGCTCGCGAAGGACGGCGGCGGCAGAATGGAGGATTGCGCTGAGTCGTTATGATTCATGGTCGTATATCAAGCAGCGCCGCGGAGGGCGGCGTCTGCCGTCAGAAATCGAAGGTGAGCGCTGTATCGGCAGTCGTATCTACTATCCCGAGGCAGCCACCAACGCACAGTTGTCGATCGGCGGTTATTACGGTGAGCAGCGCTCGCACGGTCGCAGCTAAGCGTTCTAGGTCCGTCGCTTCGATGGCGTCGCGACGTGCTTCGAAGCTCAGAACCAGACGTTCGTCGACAGTCATGGCGAACAACGACAAATCGAATTTGGCGACCTGCCAAGGCAGTTCGTAGAAAGGGATTGGGCGGGCACATACCCCGCTTCCCAGTTCCGCGGCGCCGAGTGACATGTTTTGAAGCGCGAAAACGACGTTGAATTGCGCCTGTGGATCGCCGGCTTTTCTCGCGTCGAGCGGGGCGTCCTGGTACTCGAACATGTCGGCCAGTTGAGACCCAGCGGCTCCCGTGAGAGCGAGCACCGGTTCCTCATCGCGCAGACGCATGCCGATCGGGTAAAGGTTCACGAACATGCCGAGCACATTCTCGGTACCGGCCTGCACGCGGCCAGCCAATGGTGTACCGATATTGAACGCGGGCTGGCCCCACAGTTGACGCACGCCGATCGCATACGCTGTAATCAGGGTGGCGAACAGGCCGGCGCCAGATTCCGCCGCGAACCGGTGGATCGCCGCGGATGCCTCGAAGGAAAGGGTAAGCGTATAGCGTAGGGCGTCGATGCGTTTGCTCGCGCGTATGGCACGAACACGGCCATCGGGCAGGCTTTTCAGTCGTTGGCACCAGAATTGTGCATGAGCGTCGTAGCGACCTTCGTTCGCGCGGCGTTCGCGCCAAACAGCGTAGTCGAGCGCATGCAAGGCCGGCGATGCGGCAACCTCGCCGCGCCAGGCCCGCTCGATTCGGCGCCAGAGGATGCTCACGGACACACCATCCATCACTAGATGATGAAAATCCATGAGCAAGACGTTTTGCTCAGGCGCGAGCCGTAGCAGCGCGAAGCGAGCGAGCGGACCTGTTTCGACATCGAACGGTTGGATGAAGCGCGACGCCGCGGCAGCAATAGCAGGCGTAACCGCATCGTTCGCGTCGGCAGCGAGGTGCTCGAACGAGCACGCCGGCCGCTCGCTCGCGCGCTGCATGACGTGTCCAGCGCTTTGGAAAAAGCGCACCGCGAGGCCTGCATCGGCGGCGCAAACGGCGGTCACCACAGCTTCGAGCCGTGCCGCGTCGAGCGGACCTTCCAAGCGCATCGCAAACGGAACGTTGTAAAGCACGTCGCGGTGGAGCGCAGCATGCAAGAAGACTGGCACCTGCGCCGGGGCAACCGGATAACAATGGCGTGGCCCCGCGCGCGGAACGACTTCGACCGCGGTGGCGGCTTGAGCCTGTAGCCACTTGCGCAGACCCGCCATCGAAGGGGTTCGCCACAGTTGCCCGGCTCCGATTGCGCGGCCAAGTGCCTGCGACAACCGAGAGGCTACGACGACGGCCTTCAACGAATCGCCGCCGACTGCAAAGAAATCGTCCTCCGGCGCGATGTCGCGCCCGAGCACGTCGCGCCAAACGATAGCGATCGCGGCATCAACGTCCGCGCCGTCCCGCGATGCAATGGGAGGACTGGCCGGAGGGCTTGGCCGCTGAGCGGGTGCCTCGGCGAACCAATATCGGGCGCGGTTGGCGAGCGGCCGCTGCTCACGGGCGGCAGCGTCCGGCGCAGCCGCCGGCGCTTGGCGCAGCACGACATGGCAGTTGGTCCCGTTCATACTGAACGCGCTGACCCCGGCGTGTCGCGTTTTATCATGCGGCCATGGACGTAGCCGGTCGTTCACGTAGAGTGCGGAACCGAGAAAATCGATGCCCTCGTTGGGTGTGCCGAAATTGAGCGACGGTAACAGCTCACCGTGGCGAACCATCAATGCAGCGCGAATCAAGCCCGTGATTCCGGCTGCACTGTCCAGGTGCCCAAACAGACTTTTGATCGAGCCGACCGCACAACGTTGCGTGGCCCCGCTCAATGCCCGAGCAAGGGCCTCGAACTCGATCGGATCTCCCAACCGCGTACCCGTGCCATGGGCCTCGATACAGTCGATGTTGGACGCACTGACACCCGCGGTCCGCCACGCGCGCTCGATGACTTCGCGCTGCGCATCAACACTCGGCACGGTGAGGCCTGCCGTGTAGCCGTCATGATTGCAAGCGCTGCCCGCGATCACGGCATGGATGCGATCGCCGTCGCGCAACGCGGCCGCAAGCGGCTTCAGTACGATTGCCGCGACACCTTCGCCGATGCCAGCACCTGGACTGCCGCCGGCGAATGTTCGTGTCATGCCGTCTGCAGACTCGATGCCTATCGCGTCTTGGGCCGCGGCGCGCGGCCACAAGATCAGCTTGACGCCCCCGGCGAGCGCGAGTTCGCAGTCGCCGTGGCGCAGCGCTTGACAAGCGTAGTGGACTGCAACGAGCGAAGAGGAACACGCTGTGTCGATAACCAGGCTCGGGCCGCGCAGGTTTAGCAAATGACTGATCCTGCCGGACAGCAACGGCGGCAGCGTGCCGGTAAGCGCAAGCGACGCGAGTTCTGGCCGGTGACGGCGAATCAAATCTTCGTAACTCGTGTCATCTGAACCGTTGCAGTAGCCAGCAAATACGCCGACTGAATGGCCCGCGAGTGCCAGTGGCTGGAGGCCGGCGTCCTCGAAGGCGCGCCACGCGATGTCGAGGAAAGCACGGTGACTCGGATCCATGAGTTCAGTTTCGCGTGCCGATAATCCGAACCGCGCTGGATCGAAGCCATCGATCTCGTCGAGGTATGAGCCCGGCGCAAGCGTGGCGGTGGCATCGACCCACGGCGCCATTCGGCGACGACGCGACGCTGGGAAAGGACGCACCTGGACTGACGCGTCCGCGGATAGACGCCACAACGCGTCGACGTCGGCGGCACCTGGCCAGCGTCCGGCCATCCCCACAATCGCGATCGGAGCATCCGCCATTTCGGCACGCGCTAACGCGCGAAGTAGGCGCGCCGCGGTCGCCGGCTTGAGTGCGGAACTCGTGACGCACTGGAGCAACTCGCGTTGCATCTGGTGCACGTCATCGTCAGCTACCGCATCGATAAGGCCGCGGTGGGACGTCATCGAGGCGCTCCCAACAGCCGGAGCGCTTGGTCGGTGTCGAGTTCCCCGTTGCGGACCTGGGATAGCAGCGTTTCGAGCGTTTCCTGACCAGGCGCATGTCGATTTGTCTCGCGCGAGTCCGCGGTTTGCCACTCCCGTATGCGAGCGGCTTGCGCGCGTACCGTCGCGAGCGCAAACAGATCGGGCACGCTCAAACGGCCTGGCCAACGCGCGTCCAAAAGCCCGTGCAGTCGTACGATCATTACCGAGTTGCCGCCGACCATTTGGAAGGCCGTATCGACCGGCACCTCATCGCAGCAAAGTACTTCACACCACAGTCGCTGGATTTCGCATTCAACATCGTCCGTTGGCTCCGCGTTGCCATTGGTACGGCAAGCGAGTTCAGTGATTCTGGGAAGCGCGCTGCGATCGAGCTTGCCATTGGACGTAACCGGAAACGTGTCAACAAACGAGAACCACGCTGGAACCATGTAGGCGGGTAGTCGTGCGGCGAGGTAGTTCGCAAGCACTTCGGGTGTGACGGTGGCGTTCGCGATCACGTGCGCAACCAGCGCTAGCGTGCCTGCCGCATCCGGCTGCGGAAGCACGACCGCGTCACGAACCGCGGGGTGGCGTAAAAGCCAGTACGTTATCTCGCCAAGTTCGATGCGATAGCCGCGAATCTTGACCTGGTGATCGTCGCGACCGAGGAATTGCATTTGTCCGTCCGCGCGCCAGCGAGCGATGTCCCCGGTGTCATACATAACAGCATCAGGTCGATCGACGAAGGGATCGCGAATGAAACGCGAAGCGGTCAACTCGGGCGCGCCTGCGTATCCGGCGGCGAGGCATTCGCCTCCAATGAACAGCCTGCCTGGCAAGCCAACCGGGCAGGGGTGGCCCTGCGGGTCCAGCACGTAGTACCGCGCATTTTGGATCGGGCGACCGTAGGGAATGCTAACCCAGTGACGCGTGTCACCGGGAACCTCGAAATAATTCGACCAGATCGTCGCCTCGGTTGCCCCGCCGAGCGCGATCAGTCGCGCAGCCGGAAAACGGCTTACGAGCCGCGCGGGCAGGGAGACAGAGATCCAATCCCCGCTCAGAAAAACCAGCCGTAGGTCAGAAGAGATCAGCTCGTCTGATGTGACTTGCAACAGCTGGTCAAAGGCGGCCGGCGCCGAATCCCAGAAGGTGATGTTTTCGCGGCGTAGGATCTCGAGCACGCGGTGCGGATCGTGGGCCTCCTCGCGTGTGGCCACGCGTATCGCGGCACCCGCCGCGAGCGTTCCAAAAATGTCATAGACAGACAAGTCGAAGCTCAACGAGGTGACGAACAGTAGACGATCCCCGGCGTTCACACGGTAGCGGCCGTTAACCCATTCGATGAGATTAATCACGGAGCGATGCCTGACCTCGACGCCCTTTGGCTCGCCGGTGGATCCAGAAGTGAAAATGACGTACGCCGTGTCTTCCGCGCATGTCGTCGGTGCGGGTGCACGCGTGGCCGGACAAGCCGCGAGCGCTCGCGGGCCCAACCAGCGCGCCGCGTGATCGATGGCTGAGATCGGGCGTTCCGCGTCGATGCAAATCGCCGACGACATGCGCAATCCGTCTGCCCAAAGACCGGCACGTAGCGCAAGCGCGGACGCGTTGGTCACCAGATGCTCGATGCTCAGCCGAACGGCGATGGCCCGTACGCGCTCGGTCGGCAACTCGGGTTCCACCGGCACGTAATATCCACCGGCTTTTAGCACCCCCATCACTGCGACGATCATGTCGGGGGTTCGGTCCATCATAATCAGCACGGGGACACGGGGGCCAACACCTTCTTGCGCCAGCAGATAGGCGAGACGATTGGCGCGATCCTCCAATTGGGCATAGGTGAATGACGTCGCCCCCTGGATGACCGCGACGGCCTGCCCGTTGCGGTCGGCGCTCCGTTCGAACAGACGATGAATGAGTCCCGCTCGGTCGTATGGGGTTGCCGTATCGTTCAACGCATGGAGAACGTGGAGCCGTTCGGTCTCGGTGATGAACGACAAGCTTTTGACCGGGTCGTCGGCCGTCACTCGCGCCAGTAGATTCTCCAAATGGCTGAGCAGGCGTTCCGCGGTATCGTGGGCGAACAGATCGACCGCGTACTCGAGCGCCAGGCGCGACGCGTTGCCATCTTCGTGCACAAAGAAAGTCAAATCGAACTTTGCGCTGGGGTAACGCCATTCCTCGCGGTGCAAACAGATATCGTCGCCAAGCGCTGGCAGCGTGTCGAATGCAACCATCGAGAACATCACGTTGAATAGACGCGGCCGGTTTCCGCCACCGGCTTGGGCCAGTGCAGCGAGCAAGTCGGCTAGCGAAACGTGCTGGTGCTCGATCGCATCAATGACTCGGTCCTGGACTTGGGCCACGAGCATGCGGAAGGCCGATGCATCATCCACCTCGAAGTGGACAGGCAGCGTGTGCACCTGCATTCCGGCGATATCTTCGCTGCCAGGCTCTTGTCGACCGTTGCTGACGATGCCGACCGTTAGCGCCGATTGCCGCGACCAGGCGCGCAACAGCAAAAGCAGCGTGGCCAAATAGATGGTGTACGGCGTAACCCGCATTTGGGCGGCCATGCGGCGGACACGTTCACGCAACGTGCTCTGCAGTGGCCGCGAGATCGTTTCTCCGGCGAAGGTCGCCTCCGCTTGACGTACGTGGTCTGCAGGAAGCTGGACCTCGAGCGGGGCATCGGCCAAGTGTTCGACCCACCAGCGGCGCGTCGACTCGCGCGCTTCGCCGCGGTACTCGCGCGCTGCCCACAACTCGGAAACGGACAGCGCGGGCGGGCGCAGCGGCTCGTTCCTATAGGCTCGAGCGATATCCGCGAGGATGAGTTCGATCGCCGCGCCGTCGAACGCGACATGGTGGAACACCAACGCGAGCCAGTGGCGCCCATGCGCTGAGCGGAACAACGTTGCTCGCGCGACGTCGCCTTGCTCTAGTGAGCATGGACGCAACATGACGCTCAGCGCGTTATCGAGTGACTGGTGATCGATTTCCTCCACGGCCAGCAGTGGCCCGCCAGTCTGCGCGATATCGATCCACGTCTCGTAGCCGCTCGTCGAAAAGCGGCTGCGCAAAAAGGCGTGGCGGCGGCATACCGCGGACCACGCGAGCTGCAAACGGGACGCGTCGAGCGAGCCATCGACACGAAGCAACACCGGAATTAGATAAGGGGCGCGCCCTTCCGTGACGCGATCTAGTGCGAAGAGGCGGGCCTGTGCTTCGCTGGCAAGAAATCGGGCCTCAGGTTCAGCGGGCGGCTCCGTCGGCGAATGTGGCGCGGCAGTTGAGCGCGGTGCGTCCAGTCGAGATGCGAACGCCGCTGCCTGCGCACGGACGGTCGATTGCCGAAACAGCGCGACCATCGAAGGACGTTCGCCGATGAGAACAGCGAGGCGGCTTGCCAACGTCTGTACGGTGAATGAGTCGCCGCCAAGCGCAAAGAAAGAATCGTCGAGTCCGACGCTATCGCAGCCGAGAATCTCGCACCAAAGCGAAGCGATCGCACGCTGTGACGGTGTCAGCGGCAGTTCGGCCGCAGGGGCCGCCGATATGGCGCTCCAGCGGCTAAGGGGAGCAGTAAGGTGCTCGCGCGCAACTTTGCCGTTGACGTTTAGAGGGAGTGCGTCGACTTCGGCAATGAGCGTCGGGACCATATGGTCCGGCAGACGATTTCGCAGGACACCCAGCACGGCTGCGGCATCGAAGTCATCCTTGTCGGCGACGATCCATGCCGCTAGTCCGTCCAGAGAGCCGTCACGGACATAACCTACGTACGCGTCAGAAACGCCGGCGCATGCGCGTATTGCATCGCGCACCTCCCCGGGTTCGACGCGATAACCTCGAACTTTGACCTGCGCGTCGACGCGGCCGCGCAGGTGAATGATTCCTTCTCTGTCCCAGTAAGCGAGGTCGCCGGTGCGGTACAGGCGTTCGCTGCGACCGAAGGGCCAGCGGTGCTCGTAGAATTTCGCCGAGGTTGTCGCGGGGTCTCCGAGGTAGCCGAAAGCGACGCCCTCGCCGCCGACGTGCAATTCCCCGACGGCGAAAGGCGGCAGCAGGTTACCCCCCTCGTCAAGGACATAGCCTGTCGAGCGAGCGATGGGGCGCCCTACGGGAATCGGCGTGGCGATGCCCCGGGGAACCGCGTACAACGTCGAGTATGTTGTGTTCTCTGTCGGGCCGTAGGCGTTGACCACTGTGGTTTCGGGCGTCGCGCGCTGTACCGCTTGGACTGCGTCCAACGCAACGAAATCGCCGCCGGTAATAAGATATTCGACGCCTGCGAGCAAATCCGGCATCTGTTGCACGAGACGTGCGAAGAGCGGGGACGTTAAAAATAGAGCGGAGATGTGGAAACGTTCGATGGCGGCGCGCAGCAAGGACGCGTCGAGAAGCGTGGTCTTGTCGACCAGAGCGACGCTGCCCCCTGCGAGCAACGGGCCCCAGACTTCGAAAGTTGTTGCATCGAACGATGGGGAGCCCGTCAACAAGAGGCGAGTGTCTTCGTGAAGCGGCACAACGTTGCCGTCCTCCACCAGCCTAAGCACATTTCTATGCGTTACGCCAACGGCTTTGGGCAAACCCGTTGAACCCGATGTGAACATCACGTAGGCAATATCGTCGGTGTCGATGGCGTCGCGCGCGTTGGAGTTCGCGTGCATCGACGGCATGCCCGATGCCGATGATGCATCCACCAACAGGTGCGCCCAACTCAACGTTTCAACGGGCCACCCAGGATCGACAGCTTCAAGGCTTAATACAAAGCGACAGCCGGCACGCGTCGCCATCATCGATAGGCGCGCAGCGGGGTGGTCAGGATCAAGCGGCACATAGGCGGCGCCGCACTTCAGAATCGCAAGCTGCGCCACGACGTAATCGAGCCGCCGCTCGCTGAGCAGCGCGACCTTGTCGCCGCGAGCAAGACCGCGCAGGCGAAGGGCTTGCGCGACCCGATCCGTGACCTCGTCGAGTTCAGCGTACGACACGGTCCGGTCAACATCCAGCAGCGCGACTCGATCGGCATGCCGGCGTGCGACGGCGGCAAATCGCAACACGATGTTCTCGGTCAACGGCCGGACGGCGGGCAGGGGATTGAAGCGTGTGGCGAATGCGAGCGCGCGCTCGCGGGTCAACATCGAAAGCGAGGCAATCGGTGCGTTTGGCGAAGCGCAGGCCTGCTCGCAAAGGTGCAGGCAACTCGCGGCCATGTCGGCAACCGTGCCGTGGTCGAACCGCATCTCGTCGTATTCGATCGTTAGAGTGAAATCACCCTCGCACTCCGTCAATTCGAATAGCAACGGAAAGTGCGCGTGAGGATAGTGGAACGGTCTCCAATGCCCGAGCTGTTCGCAGTCGGCGCGGAAACGCTGGGTCGCCATGACGACTTCGAAAGCAGGCACCGCATCGGGCGAATCCAATTCACGCAGCGGGTAGAACTGATATTCCAACCGTTTTAGATGCTCCGCATGAACTTCGCTCAACAGGTCGAGGAAAGCGCGCTCAGGGGCAGCTCGGTGTTTGGAGGGTAGAGTGCGTACGAACAGTCCCACGACGTCGTCCGTGACTGCGCTGATGCGACCGCTCATCGGCACGCCAACGGTTGCTTCTGGTTCTCGCGTCAGCTTGGCCAGCAGTACGTGCAGGACCGTCAAAAAGACGCAATGAAGGGTCGTCCCTTGCTCGGACGCAAGCCGCTCGACGACTTGCATAAGGGAGGCGGCAACTGGCATATGGAAGATCGCCCCGCACGAGGCGGATTCCGAGGCATGTTCCGCGAGAGGGATGGACGGCAATGAGGGCGCGGGCCACCCCGCTGTCGCACGTTCGCGCCAGTAGGCTTGTGCTTCACGCCATTCGGAGGTGCCCCGCCGGGATGCATCTGCTTCGATTGCCGCTCGGTAGTTGTTTGCTGGATGCAGCACCTCGCCATCGAGAAGCGCCAGCAAATCGCGCAACAGCGTAGGGACTGAGGCGCCGTCCATGACCAAGTGATGGAAGTCCATTAGCAGCGTGGGATGCTCGCTGCCGTCGTCGAAGAGCGCGGCTCTCCATAGTGGGCCGGAATCCAGATCGAAGGGCGCGGCGAAGCGCTCCATTGCGGCTAGCCGATCTTCCGCAGGGACGGCTTGTACGGAGAATGGGACGGGGCCCGCTGCGCTCACCACTTGAAATACGACATCGTCGCGGATGCAAAAATGCAACCGCAATGCGTCGTGGCGTGCGGAAAGCGCACGCAGCGCACGGGCGAGCCGGCCCGGCTCCACGCGTCGCGAAAGTTCGACGGCGATAGGTGTGTTGTACAGCGTCGCGATTGGGGATCGCAGCGTTGCTAGGTAGATCGCCCGCTGGGCTTCGCTCGCGGGGAAGCTTGCCTCATCATTGCCCCGTGCGGAGAGCGGCTCCTTTGAGGTTGCTGTCTCTGTTTGGGCTTCGAGCGCCTCGAGCACGCATTTCGCGAGCTGTACCGCAGAGCCGCGTTGTACTACGTCAGCCACCCGCACTTGTATGCCATATCGCTGTTCCAGCCGCACTCGAAGCGCCATCGCTTGAAGCGAGTGTCCGCCGAGTTCAAGCAGCGTTAGATCGCGGGCGGGGGTCGGTATTGCCAGTAGATCAGCCAGCTCAGCAGCAATAGCTTCGACGATGGCGGGAAAGTTTCCGGCGCCCTGGATTGCGCCACCATTGTTTGTCGTCGGCAAAGGAAGATCGGTCGGTCTCATCGAATCGAACTGGCGATATGGTAAGAAACAATGGCACACCCGGGCGGGCGGTCAACTCGCGGAAGAGTTGACCGCCCGCCATATAAAGACGGGATAGCGGATTAGTGCAGCTGAAAAGAGCTGAAAATCTGCAATTGGACCGAGCGCTGCGCGCTAAAGCACGACCACTGCAGTCATCGCCGGAAAGAGCCCCAAACGCCAGACAGTGCCGCGAGCAATCGAGAACACCAAAGAAAGGCTATGTTCATAATCAATGTAGTCGTATTTCTTTGACTCACGTCATAAGCCACCACTCTCGCTGTGTGCTTATGGGTTTGAAATATAGACGACATAGCCATGCACTCCGCTTTTATCATCGGGGACCCATGTCGTATCGATTTATTCTTCGACAAGCGAAAACGTATCTCGACACAATCGCATCGTCAAACTTTATTTGATAAAAATTTTGTAACTATTCAGTCGGCATAGGCGAGAGCACGTTGCCGTCGAACGCGTGAGCCAAGGCTTCAAAGAGTGGTCTGGACTGCTTACGCAAAGTGGCCAGATAGGAGCGGATCGTGCAGAAGGCATCGAGGTCGTCCTGGCTGCGGAAACAGCCCGAGACTTTCTGCTTGAGCTTGGACATGCGGATGTCGCGCTCAGCCTGGTTATTCGTGAAGGGCACCCGATGATCAACAGTAAAGTGAACCGCCCCGGAAATGTAGGAGACTTTGGATCTTGGCTGTAACAGGAGATTTGAAGTATGGAAAACGAAAGCAAGGTAAGGAAGCCCACCGGGACGCGATATTCGGATGAAGTTCGGGAGCGGGCGATCCGGATGGTGTTTGAGCACCAGCACGAATATGAAACGCAGGGTGCGGCGCTGCGCTCTATCGCCTCGAAAATGGGGATGTCGCGCGAGACGCTTCGCAACTGGATCATTCAGGCTGAGCGCGACCGTGGCCAACGAGCTGGCGCGACAACTTCGGAGCTGGCGCGTCTGAAGGAACTGGAGCGCGAGAATCGTGAACTGCGCACGGCCAACGAGATACTGCGCAAGGCCTCCGCATATTTCGCGCAGGCGGAGCTCGACCGCCGATCGAAGCCATGATCGCGTTCATTGATGAGCATCGCGACGTCTACGGTATCGAGCCGATCTGCCGCCTGCTGCCGATCGCGCCGTCGACGTATTACCGGCACGCCGGGCGGCGCAGCGATCCGGAGCAATGGCCAGCGAGAGCGCGTCGCGACGCTGAACTGAAGGCCCTCATCCGGGCGGTCTGGGACGAGAACTTTGGCGTGTATGGCGTGCGCAAGGTCTGGCGCCAGTTACTGCGCGAGCGCGTGAAGGTTGCGCGCTGCACGGCTGCGCGCCTGATGAAGGCGATGGGCCTCGAAGGTGTGCGGCGTGGACGCCGGATCAAGACGACGCAGCGCGACGATGCGGTGCCGTGCCCGCTGAACCGGGTCAAACGTCAGTTCAGGGCCGAGCGGCCGAACGCGCTTTGGGTCGCGGATTTCACGTATTGCTGGACATGGTCGGGCTTCGTCTATGTGGCCTTCGTGACCGATGTGCTTGCGCGCCGTATTGTTGGTTGGCGCGTGTCGGCATCGATGAGGACTGACTTCGTGCTGGACGCGTTGAATCAGGCGTTACACGATCGCCAGCCACCGCCCGGGCTCATCCATCACAGCGATCACGGGTCGCAATATCTCAGTATTCTGTACACCGAACGTTTGGTGGAAGATGGCGTTGAACCATCAGTCGGAACTGTCGGCGACTCCTACGACAATGCTCTGGCCGAAACGATCAACGGCCTGTATAAGGCCGAAGTCGTACATCGGCGTTCATGGCGTACTCTCCAGGACGTCGAGCTCGCCACGCTCGAATGGGTTCACTGGTATAACCACCATCGGTTGCTCGGCCCGCTCGGGTACGTATCGCCTGTTGAAGCAGAGGAAGTCTACAATCGGAATCTGGTGCGCTCCGCTCGCGCGGCGTAGCGCCAAACTCGGCGGTCTCCGACAAACCCGGGGCGGTTCACACCCGCTTGAGAAGTGCATTGACCAACGGAATCAGTTCGATGATGAGAGCATCCTTCTGCTCGTGCGTCATCGACTTCAGATCGGGAATCTGCAACTCGGGGAGCTTCTTCGGCATCCCGAAACTATGCCAGGTTCAGCCAATGTTTACAACAGCCGCTGAATAGTTACAAAATTTTTCGCATTCCACTTGCGAATGCAGCGGTCGGATGTTTCAATATAACTAAAAAATAAATACAAATTCACTCCATCCAAGCTTGTTAGGTCCTGTTCACATTCTCACCAGCGGTCCAAAGGCGCAGGCAAGCGAAGCGAAGGCGAGATAGTTCCCTGCGAGCTTGTCGTAGCGAGTGGCGACACGACGAAAATGTTTGATACGACCGAAAAATCGTTCGACGATGTTCCGGGTCATCTTGTCCTGCTCGCGCAAAAGACAAGATGTAAACACATTTCATCGATATTTCGTCGAATGTAAACAGCCCCTAGCAACCCTGTGAATAACGGCTAGCGGCGTTTGCGAACACCAACATTTGGTCTGCGCGCTACTGCGCGCCGCCAGGTGGTTGCCATGAGAACCGTTCGGAATAGTCCGGGGCACGGCGTAAACCTGCAAGCCGAGCCGCGTCGAACCGTACGGCTATCTCGTCGCGCTGTTCAAGGCGTTGCCGCTCGCAAACAGCGGGGACGATTGAGAGGCTCTGATGCCGTGGCGTCTCATCACGTCCACGGACTGACGCACGGCGGCTCGCCTCGCGTACTCCAGGTGGTTTCCCGCTTACCCTTTGCTTCAAGCCGACTTCCGCAACACATCGAAAACCGTATTTTCTTCGCACACGAACGGCAGGACACGCCGGACCGTGATGTGACTCGCGACACCCGGCCGGTTTCCGACGCAAAGCGCCGCGATGTTGTGCGGGGACGGGCGCCATTGCCAGAACGTCCAATTGCGCGGCGCGTCATCGAAGCTCGCATCGAAATGCGCGTGCAACGGCCCGTCGCCGCTCAAATCGAAACCGAACAGGTCGAGCGGAAGCGAGAGCCCTTTGCCCCGTGCTTTGATGTAGCTTTCCTTCAGCGTCCAAAAGTCGAGGAAACGCAGCGGCTGCAAGTCCGGCGGCATCGCTCGCAGTTGCAGCACTTCGCTTGCAGAGAAGAAACTCTCCGCGACGTCGAGCGACGGGTTACGGCGCGTGTTTTCTACATCGATGCCGATGTCGCGGCCGCGCGTCACGCCGAGTACCACGATGTCATCCGAATGCGAGATGTTGAAGGTCATGCCTACCACCCCGGGGTGGGTATTGGCGACAACCGGGCGGCCGAAGGACGTCGCCTCGAAATGCCAATCGGCTGGCTTTATCGGTACATAGCGCGACAGGACATAGCGGGCGAGCAAGCGAGTGACAATGTAGCGGCGCCGGTCCTTCTCAAAGTGGAATTTCCCGCGCTTCATGCGTTCGTCTTCGGTCAAGTTCTGATCGAACTGAGCCCTGAGGACCGCATCGGGCATGTCCGCAATGATAGTTACCCAGACATCGATATTACCCGGGTGCAGGGGCAGTTGATCCATGAGGTACCGATCGTTCGTGTTATTCATAGCATGCCGAGGCGCGTGAGCCGAGCCGGCTCAGGTATCGGTACTGTCAGGTTGTTTGTCGAAGTCGGCGAATATAATGGGGCATGAAGAAGGCTTCCATCTCCATTCTGCCATCGGCCGAGGCGCCGGTTTCGTTCAAGGGCTATCGGTTTGCGCCGGAGATCACCAGCTACGCGGTCTGGCTGTACTACCGTTTTCCGTTGAGCCCGCGCATGGTCGAGGAGATGCTGGCTGTACAGGGCATCGAGCTCACGTACGAAACGGTGCGGTGCTGGGCGACGGAGTTCGGCCAGGCGATTGCCAAGCGGATCCATTCGGCGGCGCCGGGTCGCGGTGACAGGTGGCGCCTCGATGAGATGGTCGTGACGATCAACGGCAGGAAGCACTGGCTGTGGCGGGCTGTCGATCAGCACGGCGCGGTAGTCGATGGCGACAAGGCGGCGGCCAAACGGCTCATGCGCAAGCTGCTCAAGCGCCACGGCCGTCCACGCGTGATCGTGACGGACAGGCTGCGCAGCTATACGGCGGCAAACAACGAACTGGGGCTGAAGGTCGAGCATCGGCAGCACAAGGGGCTGAACAACCGGGCAGGGAATTCACCCGACCCGGGTGCATGAGAAAGTGATGCGGCGTTTCAAATCGGCGCGCCAGCTTCAACGATTCGCCTCGCTCCATGGACAGGTTTCCAATCTGTTCGTGGGCTGCCGCTACCACCACAAACGCGAGGCACGCGCCAGGCTTTCGCGGCTTGGGAAAGGGATTCGTGCGTCTGCATGGCGGCGTAAGCCGACTGATTTCCCATTCAATCCAATCGCCCGCTCGTCCGGCCACCGAACAACTTGACAGTACCAATCTGAGGTGTGGTTGCATTCGCTTATCGGGTTGTTGGCCCAGAATGTCAAAACATCAATCCACAGGATACGTTGAACGAAAATTGTCGCCAATTCTCGCCGCCTTGCCGACTGACCGTTTGTGGCCGATAGTGTTGAAAAACTCGGTGATGGGCGATCTCGCGAGGTTTTGAGGGGTCGTCTTACCCTTAGCCGATGCACGCGAGCGGTTTGTAGACCGATCTGAGAGGCCGAAATTTTTGCGAGCGGTCCGAAAATGGCGCTCCACGAGTTTTTCAACACTATCGGCCGATAACGGCAAGGCCACCTCGTTGAAGAAGACCGTCGCTCTACGGCCAGCGGTAGCCGAGTACGCGATCAAGAGGATATGCTAGTTCCCTGACCTCTCCCAGTTGGTTGCCTCCGAACAGGTAGACGTTGTGGGCGTCGAGTTGAAGAAAAAATCCAACGTGTCCCTTCCAATCGACTGCGTCATCGGCAGTGAGAACTGCAACGCATCCAAAACGGGGCTCTGTAAGCGATTGCCCCCATGTCAGCCACGACCTGGCCAGAGCAGAGCCAGTTCCGCGAATGCCCGATTGTTTCATGCACCAGTTCATGAACGACGAGCACCATGCGATTTTGTCGTCGTAACCGGCAAGTTGTGTGCAGTCGTTGTATTCGGAGATTCGGGGATTAGTCTTTCCCGCAGGGTAGCGCTTGACGCCTCGTTCATTGAGCGCGACGCTCATCCACAAAGGCATGTCAGGGTTCGCTGCCAGTGCAGCATGGCTCATGCGTACGGCTCCTCAGAGATCGTCTTCCTCAACCGGTCCGTAAAGCGCATGTTGTGCTCCACAAATCACCGCCCAATACCGATCCCCGTACGACCAATGCCACCACTCCGACGGATAATTGATGAAGCCGGCACTTTGCATCGCCTCCTTCAACACCTGCCGGTTATCTCGTGCGTGGCGGCTGATGAACTGACATTCGGTGTAGCACGCACCGGAAGATTCCTCATCGGTTGCATTCAAAACGCTTCCCATGTCCAGTTCGACGCCTTCAACGGTCGCGAGTGTTAGATCCACGGCCGCGCCGGTAGGATGTGCAGCGACCTCCGGCGGAGCGGCGTAGCGACTTGCTAGCTCGAACAAACGATTTTCCGACGCCGACGGATATTCGTCCCGCAGCTTCACGAGGCGACGATCAAAGTATGCGCGTTGAAGGGAAAGCGGTCGGTATCCCTCTTTGACGAGCAAACGCAATCCTCGATTCGAGAGCGTCTCAGACGCGGCAGCCAGGCGAGCAGCAACGCCCTTCCTAACCTTCAGGAAATGCCTGCTCTGGTTAGATACAACCTTGCGGGTGCGATCCACTAGGACAAGATCGCCGAAGTCACCGAGATCGACGAAATCTTCAGCCGTATCTACGAGTCTGGCGGCTCTAACGCGCGGATCGGAAAGTGAAATCACGAGAAGAACGCAAATTAGCGAAAAGGTGACCGTCAAGAACCGAAAGTGTCAACGATCCTTCCGCTACTGTCGAGTGGCCGGTTTTGGCCGGCTCGCGCCCGACGACAAGGCGCGACGAAATCGTCGCGGGTGCGGCCTCTCACGCACAAGGCATAAAGCAATCCGAAGCGGTCACCGAAGGTACGCGAAAGCGGGCACTCAGGTAGTTGAACACGCGTGCACAAGCGACACGTATGTACCGGAGTTCAAGGTTTAGCAGGGTACAGTTCACCGTCATCGCCCTGAACCTTCGCTCGTATCGCCCGAGCGATATCTTCAAGTTTGTGAACAGCTTCGTCCGTTGGGTCCTTTGTATAGAGCTCGCCGAGCTCCGCGTTGTACCAAAGCGGAAAAGTCGTGCCTCTGACCGTTACGAGAAAATCCGTTGGTCCGTTCGCAGGATCGCTCGCCACTTGCGGGTCGGACTGGACGAACGCCTTCCACTGATCGAGTGTGATCCTGGCGCCCGACGTATCCGCCCAGAAAGCCTTCCGGGTGATGTGAACGTCGTAGCCGGCCTAGGCAAGGCTGCTGGCCAGGAACGCAAGCAGTGCAACGATAACGCGCATTTTCCTCTACCTATCTGTGACGGCCTTTAGCAGTTCACCATCGAACCAGACATCCTCATAGTCCGGCGCAAGCAATACACGCCATCCCGGCGGTAGTGCCAAGTAAGGGACAATGTTCGGACAGCGCTCGAGCAAGTGGACGACATGAAGCGGCTGATAAAAGTCAGCGTCCGTTGAGTGCTCGCCGCCGTAAATATACCAACCGCACGTACCGTTTTCCGGGGATAGCCGAGCCGCATGAAGCGGCACATTTTCAAGGGATCCAAGCGCGATCCCCACCTTCTGGCTCACCTCGGGCGGCATGTATTCTGCACCGAATCGCTGGCAAACGTTTCTTTGGTCACTGGACATGGTCGCGCGGAATATGCTTGGCTCGACGTGATTGTCGCCGATCCTTCGGGGTTTGTTGGACGGTCTCATGTTGGCCGCCACCGGAAGTTCGCCACCGGCCGCAGGCTGGCGTTCCCTCGTTGCCTCGTTCAAGTCGCAGCCTTTAGCCGACGCCAGTCATGCTCTTCGGCTCTGGGCGGTTATCTGGCGCGTAGTGCCACAATTATTGTCGCAACGACGACAGATTTATTGCGAACTACGCGACGAGAGGCGCAGCGCGGAGGTTCAATGAAGTTGGGGCCGTGGCGAGATGGGTGAGACAGAATATTTTCAATTCTCCCTACAAATAGGGGCCTGTTGGCCGATATCTATAAAGGTACGGCTACCCGGCAGTGTCCGCCTGCATCAGGGCGGTTATTTCAACGCAAATCGGAAATATGGTCCAAGCAAAACTTTCGTCCCTCGTGAAATTCGTTGCGGGAACAATCTTCGGCGGAGTCGTCGCTACATTGGGCGCAATGTACACAGCGGCCGACACCGACAAGACGCAAAATCAGACACGCCAGATAGACGTCCAGCAAATCCCGCAGTTCTCCTGGGGATCGCAGTCGCCGGTGCCTAACGTCCAGTTCACCTATCTCAACACCCAGACGAATACGAAGATTGAGCAGATTGTCGGTACGGACGTTGAGCTCTACAACTACACAGATCGTGACGCGCCGGAGACGCAGATTGCGATCACGGTTCACAACGCGGATGGCTCGCTTCCTGTATTTGTCGGTGCGCGCGCGAGAGATGGCGGGATCGAGGACTTTCCTGTCGAGCAAAATATCAAACCTGTCGTACATGATCATACCCTCGCGTTCTCCTTCAAAGTGCCGACGGTACTTCGAACAGATACCGGCATGGGCAATCACTCCTTCCAGCTTTACTTTGCCGGAAAAGTAGCCCCTGTCCTTACCGTTTCGGCTGGTGCGCCCGGATTCGGATGGCGCGCCTGGGATGGGTCCCACTACCAGGAAATCCAGCTAGCGAAGCTCTCGCCATGGCAACGTTTCGGCCCGCAGTTCAGCGGCGCCGCACTGATTGTCGGGGCGCTGATCACGTTGACTTTCTTGCTCGTCCAGATACCAGCGGCGCGCAGCCGCGAAAAGAACCGGATGATCGGAATGACGGATGTGGTTGATGCAACTCTGGAAAGCGCGAACCTCAAAGACATTACTGACGTCGAGCGGCGCAAGCTGGCCGCAGACGTCGCGTTCAATTGTTGGACGTCGATCTACGAATCGATGAAAGGCTTGGACAAGACGGTTGCCGCAAAGCCGGAGCGCGTTGTCTAAATCTATTTAGTAAAGCGATCAGTACCTTGCGAACTGATCATGACGCCACGTTCCCTGCCAAGTGAGGGGTCACCGCTACTGTTGTCCCGCTCACACGTCTTCTAGTCGACTAAACAACTGTTTGTGCTCAGCGTAGGTGGCGGCAAATCGTGACATATGGTCATCTGCCTCATACTGCATCGTTCCGGCGGCAGGCTTGTGTACTGAACGCACCAGTGCCTGTCGCCCCTAAACGAGCTTTATCCGTACGCGTTCCCACGCGCGGTGGCTGGCGTGCCTCGCTCGTGGAAGATGCAATGAAAACCGTCGCGGCACCCTAGTCGCGCTCTTTATTGAAGAATATTGATAGTTTGAGAATATACGAGCGGGAACACATGGCAGTAGTCGCCGGGTATCAAAATACCACGCTAAACCAGATTGACGTCGCCCTTACCAGTGGGCATTGCGGTCCCTATCAAATTCCCGTTTGGCCACGTCGATAACCCGCTGAGCATCAAACTTGAATACATGAGCCGGGTTTTCTGCGTCAAGCCCCGGATGCGGCGAGTACATCCAGAACGCACGTCGCCAACCACTGCGGTCATCATCGCCGCCGGGCAATGCCTTCAGTAACTGCGCCACCTCCGGCAGCACTTTGCCATGCGCGTCAAACTGGAAATCGGGGTGCCGGAACGTGCGATGTGGGACATCCCATATGCCTAGCAGTGCGCCACTCGCACGGAGGCGCGCTGCATATCGAGCCGAATTCTTGTCAGGCGAGATGCCAGCCATCTCCGCTACGCGCTTGCCATCGGGCCAACCCATCGCCAGTAGTTCATTGCGAAATTTGATCGCTGCCTGGTGCGGATCGGACGCCGCAGGTAATGACGGCGTTGGATCACTGAAATCGCCTTGCATCACAACGCACGCGTGTTAAATACCAGTTCATCTTCCCACACCGACGTCTCATCCGCGTCGGGCGACCAGGAAAAGCACGCGTGCTGGCAGCCTTGCGCATCGACATAGACGTACCACTTCACCGGGCTGTCAGGTTGCCGGTGGCTTCTTAGCGCCTTGACTTCCGTTAGCGTAGGTTGCCCGTCTGGACGGCCATTAGCAAGCCCCAGATGAAACACGCGGCAGCGGCTGGAATCGACGTCCGTCACGATTTCGATGAGTTCTTCGGGCGATGATACCAGCGTGCTTCGAATGGCCTGATCCGGATGGTCGGTTCCCCAGAGAAGGTCGACGAAAAAAATCGGTGATTCTGCGGAAAGGCCAACGCACCGCCACGAGCGGTGGGGGGCGGAGAGTCTCTGTTTCGCCGGATTGGATTCGGCCCACTGGGCATGGGTCAACAGCATCTTAAGCTCACGTAAATTCAGTTTGTAGATTATATCCCGTGGACCAAGAGTCTCGACATAGTCACGCTTCGCTATATGAAGCAACGCGACTATGAGACGCTACGACAGCATCTCGCGACCAACATCAAGGCGTTCCGGCGTGAGCACGCGCTTTCCCAGGAGGGCTTGAGCTTTCAAGCTGACCTGGACCGCACCTACGTCAGCCAGATCGAGCGCTCGCTTGGCAACCCTTCACTGCTGGTCCTTTCCGCACTGGCCCATGCACTGGGCAAAGATGTCGGCGAGTTGCTCTCTCCTCCACCATCGCGACATCGCGGAAAATCCACGGTTTAACAAAACCACGTCCCTGGTTTTCACCGTGAAAGGCGGCCGGCCGTAACCTCATTCTCGTGAACGTGTGAACGGCGCGTCTGGGTGCGACGCCTCGTCTGGGGACGACCGCGTGAAGCTGCCCTGCATGATTTGACGCAGTTCGGAGAGGTCGGTCCGGGAATAGCCTGCGGTGGTCACCACGGACCCGTGGCCGAGCAGTGCGGCCGCCATCGGCAGCGGGACCCTTTTATCGATCACCAGTGTTTTGCCCACAAGATGCCTGAGCCAGTGAGGTGAGGCGCTTTCGAGTACCAGACGCGCAGCCGCGTCGGTCGCGGGCATCGCGGAGGCCGTCTCCCGGAATGCGGCCTTGACCTCCCGGTAGAGCCCCGATGCACCCAGACCGGCGCCGCGCTTTCCCCGGATCAGGGCCGCGACCTCGCCCGGCGACGGCGTTGGCGTGAGTCCGCATGCGACACGATACTGTTTCAGGAATATCGTGCAGATGTCGGGTAGTGGAATGGCGCGCTGCTTCCGCCCTTTACCCATGACCGTCAGCGTCCAGCCGCCAGGGTCCGCGCTCAGACGCGGATAGCCATCCCGACTCGCCAGTTCATCCAGCCGGACGCCGGTAAAGCGGTAGGTCGCCAGGATCGCAGCGCGACGCGCGATGTCGGGCCGGCGACCGGTGCCGCCTATCCGTTCACTTAACCAGCGGTCGATGGCGTCGACCGCAGCCGCCGGGAGGATACGTTCGGGGCGGAATCCTGCCCGGGCGGCAGCGGTATCGCCCAGCCTGGCGCACGGGTTCGACGTCAGATAGCCCGTGGACGACAGAAAACCATAAAGACTCCGCAGCACCGCCATCGCGCGTTGCTGGCCCGCTTCGCTGCGTTCGGTTCCCTCGTGTTCCGTTGGTGCTTCGCCCCGCTTGCGGCGTGCGTCCCGGTAATCGAGCAGGGTATGGCGCGCCAGCGCAGACAGCGGGCCGGCCACGCCATGCGCTTCGCACCAGCGGATCAGCGCACGTATTTCCGACGTGTAGGCACGGAGGGTGTGGGGCGAGCCACCGGCACGCTCCTGCAGGAATCGCTGGACCGCTGCGCCGTCGCCGGAAACGGCGAGCGTGTTGGTCGCCGGATCGCTGTTGTAAAACCGGCCGGTGCCCGAGAGCCAGGGTTCGTCGCCAACCGGTCGTCGCGGCGGATGCAGGTCGGGGCGGATGGTGGCCGCTCCAGCCTGCTTCGGGCCGGGCTCCCTGCGAGCTGGGGGATGCGCCGGACGAAAGCGGACCCTGAGTGTGCGCAGCAGCCGCCCGACGACAGCTTCGGCAGTGGGTGCATGCTCCGCGCCCAGCGTGCGGCTCTGACCCAGGTCCCAGAACCGGACCGCCATGCCGCCGGCCAGCAGCAGCGCGAAGACTTCTGGCTGGGCGACTTTGGCCGCCGGCATGGAGCCGTACTGCTGGAGAAGCCTTGCGGGCGTCCATGTCTCGTAGACGGGCAGTTTCAATACGGAGGACAGATACGCGATGGCGCCTTCAATGTCGCAAGGCAGCAGTTGCGGCGGGTCCACCGAAACGTCGAGGTAGTCCGAGGGGCGTAGCATGGCGCGTCATCCATCTGGCAGGCTGCCGGGTTAGCCGGCAGGAGGGTCCTGCGTGCCGACGGACGGGCTGCCGCCAGGGTTGAGCGTGGCGACCCCTGCGCCAGCGCGTGCCAGCTTCTCGTATTTCGCGGTGACCTGGGCCAGTTGTCGGCGTAACGATTCCAGTTCCGGCTGCACGGCAGCCTGTCTGTCGGCCAGCGACTGGCGAAGCTGGTCGGTCGCAATGAACAGCTGGCGGGAAAGACCCGCATATTCCCGTCTGACAGTGGCCAGTTCCTCGTCGTACTTTTGCCGGGCGGCCTCGCTGGCACGGAGCGATTCGGCGAGCCTGGCTTCGGCAAGGCGTGCCCTTTCTGACTCCTCGGAGATGCGTCCGCGCGTCTCAGCCAGTTCCGCCTCCCGTTGGCCGATCCGCACGTCGAGCTCGCGCGCCTGTTTTTGCCAGTCCTGGAGCTCGGCGCGCAGCATGGCCGTCAGGGCGTTGGCGTTATCGCGTTCGGTCGCTGCGCGGGCCACTGCTTCGGTTGCGCTCGCCTGTGCGTCGGCAAATTGGCCACGCGCGGCTTCCAGCGCCATCAACCACAGCCCGCGCATCGAGTCGGCAACCGGCGCGGGGAGGCCGCTCACCGTGTAGCGTGCCGTGGACTCGCTGATCACTTCGGCCTCGACCGCGCGGACCTGCCGCCCAATCCAGGCTGGATCCCCGCCCCCGAGTTCCTCGCGAATACGCCGGGTGGTCACGATCCGGCGGAAGAGTGCTGGCGTGACGGGCGCAGCCACCCCGGCCCCGTCCAGCATCTGCCGGACGACGGCGCGGACTGTCTCGAGGGTATTCAGTGGTGTGCGTCCCATTTTTTCATTATGGCGGGAAATCGCCGGGTTGACGGGATTTCCCGATTTCATGGCGCACTTTGCGGTATTCAAGGGAAAAACGTCAGGGAAAGAAAATCGTGCAATGGATAAGTTTTGTTATCGTGCGAATCGAGGCCTCGCAGTGCGCCTCCGCGCACGCGGCTTGCCGTCACACCTGCCTCCGGGTGGAGTGGCCTGCCGGCCACTGGTCGCTGTGCGGCCCGATAGATAAAGAAGTCATATAAGGAAATTTAAACCCCCACCGCCCGGAATGGTCTGAGCATTAGAGTAGTTGACTGATGACTCGCGCGATTCTGCCAGTATCGAAATGAGGATGATTAGGAATGCAGGGTATCGTCGTGGCACAACGTGCTGTGAGGGGATAAGCGTGCTGGGTGGTGACCGGCTCTCCTTGTTTGGTGCCGAGATTTGCCATAGAAAATTATAAGTCCCTGTTAGTCACCGTCTGATAGTTACCGTCCGATCGCGGTCGGCACAGGGAGGCGATTCCCTGACGGCCAGCTTTGACCCGGAAGCGGCATGAACTAAAGTTAGCTCAAAAAGCGGTCAGGTACTCCGCCCCAGGCACAACGTGCCTCGAGATATCCACGGCTGACAATATGGAGTACTTACGAGAATTCAGACGGGGATGCGGTGCGGGATGAGGATTACACCGCCTCCTTGGGGACCAGAGCCGGCGTGTGTCTGGCAGTTCCTTTTGACGGACGCCGATGCATCGCTGGTGTTTGCCAGCGCGCCCGCATCCGGCGTCGCATCTTTCACCAGACAGGAGGGCTCATGAAGCCAAACGGAGGTATTGCCAAAGCGAGCAAGCATCACGGACGGCACAAGAATGCCAGGCCCCGCAAGCATGACAAGCTTGACAAGCATGAAGGGAGGAACAAGCACGTGAACGACGCCTCGCTCGCGTTCGAGCAGATCCGGCGCAGTCTGGGTAGTTCGCAGACTAACGACGCCTTGCTGCCCTCACTGAGGTGGCCGGAGCAGAGGTTCCACGGTGTGGCGGCACCGCTGTCGGGTGTCGGGAAGCGGCGAACCAAACTGCTGGACGGTGGCCGGGATGTGTCCCGCGCTCCGCCCTCGTCGTCGCGAACCGGTCTGGTCGACAACCCGCTCATGCAGCCCATTCCGTGGCCACATCCTGACGACAGCGCGCGTCCCTTTGGGAGCCGCCGCTCGGTCTCGGCGGAGCAGGGGCTCTGGACGCGTCCTGACCATGAAACCTGGCAGATCAATGTCAGATGGACAACCGGACTATCTGCCGTTGTGAATACATGTCGCGTTACCGTACGGGATTGGCACACCCAGCGGTTTCTAACGTCCGCAGATCTGGATCCGGATAGGCAGCATAGTGCGGTAGCATGCCTTGAGCGCCTTTCCAGGCGGAAGGGAATGCCTCATGCACTGGTCATGGACTTTCAGCCGGACATGCTTGCCGTGGTCGAGCGGTGGGCCTTCGCCCACGGTGTGATGCTCGTCATTTGCCAGTGGCGCAGACCGTGGGGTGAGGGCAGCGTCCAGCTGTCTTAGCCGGAGAACAGGCCGCGTTCCATGACATTGGCGTGCCGCCGTTCCCGGCGGCGGTGTGGGGTCGAGCAATGCCCTGTGCTTTGTGAAACCTCGGCGCGGCTTGCCCCCATTGCACGGCATAACGACAGGCCCGATGCATCGTCATTGATTTGGAGTACGAACATCGTGATTGGTCTTTCGCGTTCCACGCGCCGTCGTCTGCTGACGCGACAGAATGAGGGGATGGTGCATGGCGATCGTTACCTGTCCCCCCTCAGGGGACTGGAGCTGCCACGCTCCGGGCTGATCCACCGTTTCGCATGCGCAAAGTTTGGCAACAGGACTGTTGAGCTGCGGTCCGACACCGAGCTCGCCGTGTTCATGGAGCAGTATTTCCGTCCTCATGTCATCGATATCCGTGAACACGTCCCGTCGGTCACGTCGCATACGAGGGCGATTGCTCTCCGTCATGGTTTGCATCATCCAGGTGGGACGAGCAACCCGGAAGTGCTGCTGACCGACCTGGTCGTGACCCTGCAGGAAGAGGGTGCAGTATGGGAAGAAGCCATTCTGACGCGTCATTCAGATGGCGCATCGACGCCAGCCCTCGAGAACGAGTGCAGGCTGCTTGAGCTTTACTGGAGGGAGTGCGGCACCGAATTTTCCGTATGTCGCCGTGATGGGGTCAACGCCCCCCTCGCAGCCAATCTTTGCTGGCTCTTTCCTTCGGCCGAGCAGATCACGCGATCGGGGCTGACCGATGTGCAGCAACAGGCTCAGCGGGTGCTGCTCGACGAACTGGTTCACCACGATCACGTGACCCTTCGCGAGGCGTGCCGCTCGGCCAGCCGACGGGGATCGCTGCCCGCGGGCGCAGCGATCTGTGCGCTCCGGCAACTGCTCGCCATGCAGGCACTGGTGGTGGACCTGTCCGCGCCCGACCTCTTTTGTCTGCCACCCGCTGCCTTCACGGTAACCGCGGCGCGCACGCTGGACTGATTCTTTCGCGGAGCGCGATGTGCCGGTGCGGATTCAATGCAGGATTCCATTTGCCGTACGCAGTCTCTGGCGCGCGGCGGACTCCGGGCTCGTTTACCGGGTGGTGTACTCCGACACCGAGCGCACCGAGCTTTGCCCCATCACGGGAAGGCACCTCCGATTTTCCGGATACAGGACAGCGGATCTGCGGGTCTTCACCCAAGATTGTTATCGCGGCGCAGAGCGGATGCTTCCGGTTCTGGAGGACCCGTTCGCTGACGAGAAGAGGACGCGCAGCGCGCTCGTCGGGCACGACAGCAAATCGTCGGAAGTCTGGAAGCGAATCCGTCCCCTCGTCCAGCCCGGAAGCACGTTCGATCCATCGGCGATCCGACCACTGCTTGACCGCGCGACGCGCGGCCGGCTTATCCGTGAGGCGGCGGAACGCGAGAGCGTCCAGGTAAAAACCATCCGTAGAGACCTGCTCAGATTCTTCCAGCGTGGCATGACGGAGCGGGCAGTGCGCAGCGATCTTCCCAACTGCGGACGACCACGAAACGGTGGCGCCTATCGTAGCGAGCCGGGCGGGAAGCACATCAGGCGTAACTACACATGCCGGCCAGGCCGCCGGTCAAAATCGCAGCGTCTGCACCCGGAGCGACAATACATGCTCCCTGGCAAGCAACTGACCTGTCTGCTGTGGCAGGCCGTGGATCTGCTGCTGACCGAAAGCGAAGCCCGGTGGCTTGAAGCGCTCGGCGCCCGAATGGGAACCGGGAAGAGTGAAGACGAGAAGGCCGACGCGATTGCGCGACGGGTGGCACATGAGCTGGCACAGACGAAACGTCACGGGCAGACAAGACGCTCAAGGCGCAGGAGGAGATCGCGCCCAACCTACGAGAATGTCTGCGATGCACTCAACGGGCTGACTCGTACAGAACACGAAGTGAGAGATGAGCAGGGCCACCTGAAAGAACTAGAACTGGGGGAGGTCGGCATCATTACGCCCAGACAGGTCGCGTACTTCTGTCAGTCAGAGCCGGATGCTCGCGCACTGATGGTCGCCCGCCGGCATGGATATCCAGGACCATTGCTGCTGCACGGGCGCGCTGACAGGCGGACGAAGGGGCCGGGCGACAGGTTTCTGCTCGACGCGACGGTAGCTGATATCTACCTGCTCTCACGCCTGGACCGGACCGTGGTGGTGGGGCGACCGACGATCTATTTCCTCATTGACTGGTTCAGCCAGATGATCGTCGCAGTACGCGTGAGCTTTGAGCGTCCAAGCTACGCCGCCGCCGCGTCGGTGATCGAAGCGGCGGTTATGTCGAAACACGATTTGTGTGCGCGTTACGGCTTTCTCATCACATTCGAGGACTGGCCATGCCATTTCCTGTCCGCGTCAATTGGTGCAGACCGCGGAAGTGAGTTCATGGCTGCGGAACCCCGGCAGCGCCTTGCGAGGCTGGGCATATCGATAAGTAATTGCCGTCCGTATACTCCGACGTGGCGCGCGGTTGCCGAGCGGCGCTGGGGAAGTGTGCCGCTGATCTGGCAACGTCAGCTCGTCGGAGTGGTCGAGTGCGACTGGCATGAGCATGGACGACCGCGGCGCTATCCGTGGGACGCGATCTACACATTGAGCGAGTTCATGACGCACGTCCTGCGCGCCATTCATGTCTATCACAGGACTCCGCTCTCCGGTGACTTTGCCCACCCTGAACTGGTGTTCGCGCGAGAGGCGAACACGCCGCTGAACCGTTGGCGATGGGGAATCGAGAACCTTTCCGGGGCGCTCCATGAGCATTCCGTCAGGGACATTCAGCTGGCAACCTGGCACGGAGATACAGGGCTGCTTACCGAACGTGGCGTCAAGGTCCATGGCCGCTTCTATGCGTCGAAGGAAACGGAAGACGCCTATCTGGGCCGTCTTGGCGGCAAGGACAGGCATGTGCCTGTCCAGAGCGACCCCGATGAGGTCGGCGGGATATGGGTCGAACTGAATGGCTTCCCCATCTTCTGCCCGGCGGTGGATACCGGGGTCTCGCTGCACGGCGTCTCATGGGCAGAGCACCAACAGTATGCGGATCAGCTGCACGAGAACAACCGCGAGGAACGCTTCATGCAGCAGGCAGGGCGGATCAGGCAGATGAACGACGCCCGCGTCGACACGGAAATCGCAAAAAAACGGACGCGCGCCGCGCTCAAGGACGCGGGCAAGCCGCATCCGACCTCAACGGGCATGAGCGACGCGCGGAATCAGGAAAACGCGCTGAACCGGATGGTGGACGCGCGTACGCCATCGCAAAGTGGTCCTTCGAGGGCTCATAACTCCACCCCCACTGACAGTCCCGCTTCCGCCCAGCCGCAGCAGGAACGAAGCGGCTCACTCAGGGCAAAGCGGGAAACCGCGGCCCTCAAACTTTTGGGCGCGCGGCGTGGAGTCCTGCAGGACACCGACGCAAATGACGAAGGAGTTTCCAATGAAACGTCACAATGACCACCGCTCGCCGGAAGCGGGACGTACCGTTGCCGCGCGTGGCCGGAGACATGCATCTCAGGAGATTTTCAACGACCCCATTTTTGCGCTCACTCGGCGGTATGTAGATGCAGAGTATCACGACGGCGCCCTCGAATTACCCGAGTACGCCGAAAACCCCCTTATCCTTGCGCTGCCGCCTTTCACGAACCTTGATGCAACGCTTGATGGCCTTGAGCGGCACTTCGCTCTTTCCTGCCCCGAGACATGCGGTACCTGGTCTAAAGAGCGTCGCCTCATGTCTATCAGCCGCATCGATCGTTTGCTGATCACCCTTCCTGTGCACATCACCCTGCTCGAATGGCTGCACACCGCTTTGCGAAATCACTATGAGCGGTACAACCCGAGAATTGACTATCACAAAAGCATGGAAGATGCCTACAGAAAGGTTCAAGCTGGAGAACCAGGAGTCATTGCCGATCTGGTGGAGGGGCACGCCGCTTGCCGTGCGCTGATCGGGATGTCGGGGACTGGCAAGTCCACTGCGATGAAGCTGGTGCTGAGCCTATTCCCACCTGTCATCCGTCACAAGGATGTGCGGAACCCGGAGTGCTGGTTCAGGCAACTGGTCTGGATCTACGTCACGTGCCCAGCGAATGGCAGTGTCAAGACATTTCTCAAAGATATACTGGGATGGGTTGATGATCATCTCGACACTCACTATCTGAAGGAGATGAAAGCGAACGCGAACACTGGCGACTACACCGCGAAAGTTGTTTACGTCTTGATGAAGCACTTCACCGGCGTGCTCGTCATTGACGAATTCCAGAATCTCCTGAGAGCGGCAGCCAACACCGAGTTGCTGGATACGGTGGTGAATCTGCTGAATAGCCGATGCTGCTGCATGATGGTCATGGGCACACCGGAAATCGAGATGATCATCGAAACCCGGTTGCGTCTGGCCAGACGCGTGTCAAATGACGGCTACGAGATACTGGAACCGTTCAGCAACGGAGAGATCTATGAGAGGTTCGTCGACAGAGTCCTGGTGCTGAATTTCCTGAAAAAGCCAGTCCGAGATCTCAGGCGCGTAAGAGCCGTCATTCTCGGCCTCAGTGCCGGATTGCCGGCCCTGATCAAACTGCTACCCAGGCTCGCGCAGTACATGGCGATTGAGACGGGTGACGAACAGATCACGCCAAAGCTGCTGGCGCAGGTACAGGACGAGTTGCTTGCACCGCTATCCGGGATCGTCAAGGCTTTGCGCAAGCAGGACTCCACTGAGCTGGGCCGTTATGTCGACGTGCTAAGCGGTGAGGCTGCCCAAGCGCATCGGCGTGCGGTGAGCCGGTCGAGCAGCACCGGTGAGAAGGACTTCCATGACCGGGTCCACCAGCAGACCTTTGCATCTGCGGTTTCTGCTCTTCTCGCGCTCGCCTTCACCCAGAGCGACGCCGATCTGTGGGTCAACCAGGTTCTTCACGATATGCCGGCGCTGACGTCGTATGGGGTGGTACTTGAGGTGCTCCAGAGGGTCGAGAAGTCCCGCTCTTCGTCCGCACCTCCGAAGGCGGCCTGACCCCTTTGGTCTACGCGTCGTGCTCGTATTTAGGTTAGTGCTGGCGGATTGAGAATCGGAAAACTGGAGTAAGCGTGCAGGAAATCCTGCGATGAACCATGGCTACCGATCTTTTTCCTCCCGAGTCCGATGAGCCACTGTTCGGGATGGTGTCGCGCTATGCGGCCGAACTTGGCGTGCGTAACTGGCCGTGCTTTCTTGCGCATCTGTTCGGATATCGGGCGCATTTTTCGCCGGCTCTTGCCTACAACCTTTCTCGTGTAGCCGAGAATACAGCCCTGACATGGGGCATTTCGCCCGAACACATCGCAGAGCGGCACACACTATTCCCCTTTTACGCCGCGTTTGTCACGCATGCCCAGTCGAAGACGATGCTTGACAAGCTCATCCTACGGCAGTCGCGTGTATTGGCCACGTTCATGCCCAAGCTGATCCACCAGCCGCGAGTCGTCCGGATCTGCGATGCCTGTGTTGACGAGGACAGGAGCGACGGTATCCCATTACATTTCAGGCGCGCCCATCAATTGCCGGGTGTCATTGTGTGCCCGAGACATGGCGCGTGGCTCCGCAGTCTGGAATATGCTTCCAGTTCACAGACGCCTTGGCCTTCCGTTCAGGAAGCACTGGCGCATGGTCAGATCACTTCGCCCACAGCGACGCGAGGGCAAATAGGCAATCTCAGCCAGGTTGCGCTGGCTGCACAGTATTTGCTGGAGTCCAGGGTCATGGTCGACGGTGAGCAGTTGCGCCAGTCATGTTGGAAAGTACTCCACAATGCCGGGTTTGCCCATGGACGGGATGCGCTTTCAATCGGGAAGATTCTCGAGGCATTCATTGCGTTTTACGGTAATCGCTATCTGGAGATGGTCGATCTCTGCCCAGCCACCAGGCAGAACTGGGTGGTCGCGCGACTCGCCGGGCGACAGCGTGCTTGCTGTGCGTTGCCCAATGTCCTGCTGGCAGTTTTCTGCGGGAGCCTGGCGAGCCAGATGTCTGCTGACGGCTGGCCATTCTGTCCGAACGCTCTCGCGGCCCATGGCTCATGCCATAAGGTCGAGGCTCGTGAAGCGCACAACGGCAGGTACTATGCACATTGCCGGTGCGGCCACTCGTTTGCGTATCGCGCGGTGGACGGCGGAGATCCCGTCGGTGCGGAGGTCACGGTCTATGGACAAGGTTATGCTGAACGCGCGAACGCCCTGTTCCGCGCGGGGCGATCTGTTGCCCATATCGCGCGCGACCTTCAGCTGTCGGAAACCACAGCCCGAAGGATGGTCAGGCGCCAGGTGAGCGATGCGTTGCCGTACCGGACAGATTCGGCCGCGCAGCTTCGCGCGCGATGGTGTCGGGTCGTGAAGAAATACGGCGCCGTCAGGCTGGCGGCGGTCGCCGAGCCTGGGCTATGGAAGGCAGTGCGACGTTATTCTCCCGAGGTACTGAAGGAGCATCGGCTCACGCGAGCTGCGAGCGTAAAGCGCTGATACGCAGAGCGGCGCAGATCAATGGCCGGAAAATACCCGGGCACGCATCTGTCGAATACGTCATCTGCTTGACGGAGAGGGCATGGCAGTTGATCTTGATCCTCCGTACGAAGACGAGGCGCTGTACAGCGTTATTGCCCGCTACTTCCGGAGCGTGCGGGTCAGCCATTATTCCGCGGCCTTACGATCGATTTTTGGCTCTGCCAGCCATTTATCTCCGGGGGGCCCGCACAACCTCGATTACCTTGCAGCGCAATGCAGGCACGTGTGGCCGTGGAGCGCCGCCGAGATAGCTGACCGTCTGACTGTCTATCCTTACTTCGCGGCGTTGCTGACCAATGAAATCGCCGAAAGGCTTCTCAAACAGATGCGCGAGGGCACAGGAGACAATCGGGTCGGACAGGCGCTCATGGTCGGGGTACGGTTGCGCTATTGTCCGGAATGTCTGGCGGATGACTGTCAGGCGGGACGCCCTGGTTACTGGAGACGCCAGCATTTGCTGCCCGGTGTTCTGATGTGCAGCAAGCATAAACAGTGGCTTGTCGAGGTAAGTCCAGATCGGTCGCGGCATCATTACTTGGTTATTCCTAATTCAAACGGCAGCTTGGCCCAACCGGTCGAGTTGAGCCTGACATCTGGTCAAGCCGATGCATGTATGCGCGTCTCGCAAATGTCACAATACCTGCTTCACAACGCGGTCTCGGTTCTCCCTGAGCGTCTGGCGAGTCACTTCAGGGAAAGCGCGCGCGCAGCGGGATTCGCACATGGACCGGATCGAATTCGTACAGCTGACCTGACCCATGCTTTGGTAAAACATTTCGGGAAATCCTTCCTGATACACATCGATGCATTCCCTAAATGCTCTTCGAACTGGGTTGCATCCGCCCTTCGCGGCACACTGCCGATGGGGCATGCGCACAAAACCGTTCTACTTGCGGAGTTCCTGTCAAGTCTGCAGAGGAGCACTTGCCACGAGGCATGGCCGGTCTGCCCGCATGCACGCCCCGGATCTGAGCACTCGGTCAATCTGAGAACGCGCGTTGAGGAAGGTTACATTGCCAAATGCAGTTGCGGCCTTTCATTCAAGTATTCCGGCGTTCTTGAAGGTATTCCCCAGCACGTGAAGCCGACACGGTTCGCTTTTCTAACGGATGACGTTGCGCGACTACGTAGTGATGGATGGACGTATAAGGCTATAGCCACACGCTTTCACATCGCTCAGGGGACGGCAAGAAAGCTTTGCACAGGGCCGGCTAGCGACGACGGACCGTCGCCGTCACCCGAGACCAGAGCAAACCGGATTGCGCAATGGGGTTATGCCGTTCGGGAATTTGGCTCGGTGAGGGCTGCGGGACGTGTCAGGGAGGCGCTGTACCTATGGATGCGCCGGTATGCGCGAGAGTTTCTATGAGGTTCGGCCAGTGCTGTAGGCGCGTCTGGTCGCTTGACGTGATGTCCCATTTGACAACGGCAATCCCAACACACGATGGTCACCATGCAGAGTCGCTCAATAACGCAAGCTCATCTCCACGCCCATACAAGAGGCACGCGGCAGTGGCAAGGTCGCCGCCAATGGTATTTGCGGTCAATTGGTCGTTCCGAGCTGGCAAACAGTGTATTTGATTATTTGCAATTTATTGACGGAATTCAAAAATTCGGACTGTAGGTTTGATCGCCTGACGCCGCATTGTCTTCGCACAAAACCCATACCTTATCTGACGTGGTACTCGTAGCGATCGCACATGCTGTCGCTAGCAAACCGTACTATGAAAGTGCCACTACCGTCGGGCGTGTTGCTGGTGGCGAACTGGCCGACGGCGCGAAGTCCGATAGCGGATGTTTGCGCTCCAAATTTTTGTTGACGTTTTCGAAAATTTGCACAAAAATCCGGTTGACGTTATTTCCGATTTGCACATTCACGAAACGGCGCCTACATGTCCCTTCCTCTTCCCGAAGTGTTTCATCCGGCGCTGAGCGCCGATCGTTTGTCCGTCATTGCATCCATTCTCATCGCGGAGCACTTCTCGACTGCCACGGCGCTGCAAAGCGATTTCGACGACGGTTACACGCGGGGCTGCACGCGCTTCGGTCGCCAGCGCAACCGGCTCAAATCGGTGGCGTTGTCGGGCGAACACGACTGGCTGGAGCTGCGTCACGGCGGGAACGACCTGGTCTTCACGATCGGCGGCATTCCTTGCCGTTTCGCTGCAGATGATCCGGCCAATCCCACCAAGCCGGCGGTTCTCGACGCCACGCCGTTCCAGCAAGATTTTTTCGGGGCGGTCGAGAGTGGCGTTCCCTGCAAGTTCTGCTTTGTGCTCGATGGCGGCTACGCGGAGGCGGACGACCCGCGCGTCGTGTTCCTGGGCGAAGACTCTGCTCGTGTCGTCAAATGCAAGTGGGTGTCCGACACCGCCCGCGCATTGCATGCCGTCGCCGCCGACACTCCGCCGCCGAGGGAGATGGGCAAGCCGCGCGTCGCGCCCAAACGCCCCGACGCGGGCGACGAAGGCGCAGCTGTCACGTCATGATGTTCATTGGGTCCAACCTGCGCACGGCGCGTCTATTCCACGGCTTGTCCCTGCAAGAGCTGGGCGAGCGGATTGACCGCTCGAAGCAGTTTCTTAGCCGCATCGAGGCGGGCGTTGATGCGCCGACGCCTGCGCTCGTTGAAGCCGTCTGCTCCGAGCTGAAAGTCCTCCCCGAGTTTTTCACGGAGCCGGACCCGATGCCCATCGCCGACGAGCAATGCCATTTTCGCAAGCAGCTCACGACGAAAGTCGCGCTGCGGCAAGTGGCCCGAGCGAAGGGAGAACTTTTGAAGCGGATGGTCAATGCGCTTGAAGAGTATCTTGATTTGCCGCAATACAACTTTGACGAGGGTGACGGTTCGTCGGCTGAGACGATTGAGCGCGCGGCTGAACAGGCTCGCGCTCATTGGGAGCTCGGGCTGGGTCCGATCCAGAATATGACCCGCGTGGCGGAAAATGCGGGAGCGGTCGTGGTTCCGCTAAACGGATTGGCGTCCGAGATTGATGCGATCTCGTTCGCCACCCGCAGGCCGGTTATTGGCGTGAATCCTGAGGGCCGTTCGGCTTGTCGAACGCGTTTTGGCATAGCGCATGAAGTGGGACACTTCTTCTTGCATAGCGGTGTGCAGACGGGCGACAAAATGACGGAATCCCAGGCAAACCGTTTTGCGAGTGCTTTTCTCATGCCCAGTCGGTATTTTGCGCCCGAGTGCCGCGCTGCGCTGCGAGGAAGCCGCTTGAGTTGGGCAGCCTTGTCCGAGATCAAAAAGAGGTGGGGAGTCTCGAAGGCCGCCACGCTTTACCGGGGGAGGCAATTGGGAGTCTTCTCCGACGAGCAATACAAGAGCGGAGTGATCGGCTTGACCCGTCACGGCGAAGCGAGAGTTGAGGTGGAGGACGCGCAGATCGAGCCCGAGCAGCCCGAGCTGGTTGTGGATAGCGTTCAGGTTTTGCAAGAGTCATTCGGCATCTCACAGGCAGACATCGCGCATCAAATGCGCGTCCAACCCTCGCTTCTCAGAGAACTGCTTTCGAACCAAGCGGAAGACGTTGAAATTTCGGCCGGGAACGTTGTGCGGTTTCCTCGCAGCAATAACCAACGTCCGGGGCGGGTCACGGATCATTGAGCGGTCGCTCGGTCGGAGGCGAGACGCGGAACGTTTTGACGGAAGCGAGAAAGCAAGGGCCCGTCGCATTGATATACCTGTGAGCCGCAGTTCGATGCGGCTAGAAATGGCGTTAAGCCGTCGAAAATAAATTCAAGATCGGATTGATAACATGAAACGCATCAGTGCGGCGGGGGAGATCGAGATAGATATTGCGTCAGTGGGAAAGGGGAAGTTACCGCTTACCATTACACCTTGCATAATAGATAAAACGAGCGTCGGTGAGAGATGGATAGCAAACGACGAAGGAACTCTTGCAGCCATGGTGGGTATCGTGGCGATGGGGCAGGCGTCGCACGCTGCGGAAATTCTTGCCGAGCTAGTGCAACCCACACCGGCGTTCACACAGGCAGATCTGGTGGCCGAAGCGAAAATAACGCTCACCGTCCAAGAAAAAAAGCAGGAGCCCAGAATCGGGTATCCCAGATGGCAGCGAGATGGTTTCATATTTGAAGTCATTTCATGGATTGCTGCGCGCCAGTCTCATGGGGAACACGCGTTCCTCAAGGATCCTCACGTTAGTTCGACCTCGCAAGGGGTCGATGGCTTGATGTTGGAACTCTCTATTGACAGGTCCAAAATCGAGCGGTCGACAGTCTTTGAGGACAAGTGCAGTGACAATCCAAACCACATATTCGACTACAAGGTCATTCCCGCATTCAAGGACAGACACGAAAACAGAAGGAACGCCGAAATCATATCTACCGCGTCGGTTCTGCTGCGTACCGCTGGAATCGGCAATAGCAATGCGGCGCGCATGTCTGCTGCTGTTACAGAGCGGTCTATCAGGCGCTATCGTGCCGCACTTGCTGTCACTGACACACACGATACCGATAAAGAGAGAAGAGAACTATTTGCGAAATACGTTGAACTCGAAGGGCTGACAAAGGACCAGCGACTCGGCGCGTGTTTCGTGGTTCCCCCCAAGCTTCGGGACTGGTTTGACAAGCTTGCCCTTATGGCAGTCAACTACCTCGACGGACTTACTGAGGACGATGATGTTTGATGCGGTGACCGCAGAGCTTTTGCGTAGTGCCCCGGAAGTACCCGGACTTGATTCCGACGATCTGCCCGCGTTGCTAACAAAACACTACACCGAACTAGCCGCCGCGAGACTGCGCGGTGCCGGGGAGTCCGACACCGACGATATAACTGGTCAATGGAGTCTTGATCGAATCGCAGATACCTACGAGCTGATTGCTTCTCTGGATGAGCGTCGAGAGGCCCGTTTGCCATCAGCTTTCGTGGCGGCGACGGCCCAACAGATCGTTGCCCGTAAAGAGCTCGCTGTCTCCCCGCAGGACGAGGGGCGTGCGAATATTGATCGCGATCATGTTGATCCCGCTGTCGCGGCGACAGTCCTCTTTCTTATAGCTGAGCAATATGCAGACGCCAACGAAGCTGCCATGGCGGTCCGTATTGAAAGCGATGCGCAGCTATACGAAGCGACGATTTTAACGGAGAACATTGTTGATCTTTCTAAGGGTCAGCTTGCGTCGATCATGGGGAGAGCAGAACGATGGCGCAAGGCAAACGCTCAGCAACTGACTATCGAAGAACGGGCTTTGGCCGCCCTTCTTGAGACCCTCGTAGCCGGGATAGAACTGCTCGCGGCTCAGCTTCTCCAGATGGAGGCGCCTGGCGTAGCGGGCCGCTTTGGCGGTTCGCAGGATGCGTTCAGACGGGTTCTTGTTCTTGCGACTGCCGGACACGGCAGGGGGACTCTCGCGAATCGAAAAGCGGTGCCGGCTTATTCCGGTCCTCACCATCTCGCGTCGCTGCTGCTCGCGGCATCCGATAGCTTGCTTAAGTCCAGTCTCCTTCTTGTTCCACCTCCAACTGGCGCTGATCCGGTGATATGGATGAACTGGCTCCGTTTCCGGGCGGAAAAATTCCCGTATCTCTGGCCCAACCATCGGACAGCAATTGAAAAGGGCTTCCACGAAACTGGGGTGTCGTCTGTAGTCGTACTGCCGACCGGAGCAGGAAAGACCACTGTATCTTCACTGAAGATTGCAGGCGTTTTGGCTCAAAAGAAGAAAGTCGTCTTTCTCGCGCCAACACACGCGCTGGTTGATCAACTGACAGAAGACCTGCAGGAAATGTTCCCGAGCGAACTCTTCGGCTCGAACGTGTCCAGTGATTTCGATCTCTTGTTCATGGAGGAAGCGATATTTCAGGACATCGAGGTGATGACACCTGAACGGTGCCTCACCATGTTGTCCTTTGCCCCTGAGGCTTTTGAAGAGGTCGGACTTCTCGTGTTCGACGAGTGCCACCTTCTTAATGCGCAAGGGAAATTGCGGCGGGCGCTCGATGGGATGTTGTGTATCCTCGGCTTCTGCCATATTGTGCCCAGCGCTGACCTCCTGTTGTTGTCCGCCATGCTGAACAACGGTGAAGAACTCGCCCGCTGGCTCAGGCAACTCACGGGAAGAACGAGCGTTGCGGTCGATCTGGTGTGGAAGCCAAGCCGTCAGGCCAGAGGCGTTATCATCTACAACGAAAGTGAACTGGCCGAGTCAATTGCCAACGCGGAACAGGTGCAGAGGCGGGAGAATCGCGAAAAAAAAGTCGTGCAAAGAGCATTCGGGTTACAGCGGCCAGCGAACTGGTCGCCGTTCCTTCGGCGATATGGGGCCTACAGCATAACTGGCTGACGGAGGGCGCGGCGCTGTGTTCAATTACTCCGTTGCTCAAAAACTCGGTACGGCTTGCCGGGACGTTAAGGAGTTCCGGTTCGATACGCCTGACACCCAATGCCAACGCCGTAGCTACACGGCTGGCTGCCGCGGCAGCGGGCAACGGACTGAAGACAATTGTGTTCGTCAATGCGAAGCTGGACGCGGTGAGAGTGGCCCAGGAGATATCAGCATCGCTTGACCTGTCGGTCGAATTCACGGAAGTTGAAAGGAGTCGTTGGGAAGCGCTTGAAGTCGAACTGGGTGGGCAACGGCATTCATTTTTGTCAGGCCCCTCTGCGGCGGTCCCGCACAACTCCGCGATGTTGAGACTTGAGCGAGATGTCGCAGAACGAATGTTCAAACGGCCCAATGGAGCGAGGGTGATCGTTGCGACGCCGACGCTCGCGCAGGGTTTAAATCTTCCGGCTCAACTCGCAGTACTTGCTGGGGACAAAAGAGCTGATTTGGTGAACGGAGGTCGGGAAGATCTCAAGGCTCATGAAATTCTCAATGCTGCGGCACGTGCGGGGCGGGCGGGCCATTTGGCAAACGGTTTGGTTTTGATGATCCCCGAGCCTATCATCAGCTTCACTCCCAATGAACCTCTTGACGCAGACGTAATCGAAAAGCTCAAAGCGGTGCTTCCCGAGGATGATCATTGTGTAACGGTTACGGACCCGCTGGAGTTTGTGCTCGACCGACTTACGGTAGGTGCCGTCAATGATCCGGACGTGCGGTACGTGATCAATCGGATGTCTGCACTTCGTGACGCTGACGGTGCGGAAGAGCCTTCGCAACTGTTTGATTTGCGGAAATCGTTCGGCGCATATAGTGCATCGAATCGTTCGGCGGAAAAGGATTTTGACCATAAGGTCGCTGCCCTTAAGAAGGCCGTTGCCGATCAGTCAGTTGGCGAAGTCGAAGAAACTATCGCGATCCTTGCCACGCGGAGTGGGCTGTCCGTTCCGGTGTTGGTCTCGCTGCGAGACAGGATTAGCAATGAAATCGGCACGCTACCTGAAAGCATTGAGGACTGGCTCACTTGGGTTATCGGCTGGCTGATTGAGGATGACGATGCACGAGCTACCCTGCTTCAAGACATCGCCGGAAGCATACTTTCGGCGTGCGGAAAAAAGAAGGATGCCGAAGTAGGCAAGGTGGAGTTGCAGCACATTCTCTTGGGGTTGCTAGCTTGGGTGAAGGGGGAGCCATTCAATATGATTGAAGAGGTTCTGGGTGGTGAACCAAACGCTGCTGCATTCACCAAGCGGACTTGCCCTCGTGCGCGCGAGCTGGCCAGCAGCATTGTTCCCAGAGGCATTTCGTTCATAACCGGTCTTGTCGCGCAAATCGTGATTGAGATAGCTCCTTTTGAAGCGCAACCGAGCCTGGATAAGCAAGTCATCGAGTGCCTTGGCAGTGCTGTTCGCAAAGGCTTCGATACGGTCGGCAAGTTATTCTTTGCAGCTGAGAACCCGACCATATTGAGTCGTGTGCAGGTGCACCGTGTGTGGAGGGAGCAGCGCACACCAAATCTGGAATGAAACCGAACTGATCCATCGCCGGCAAGATCTGGGCCGCTCTCGCTACTCACGGAAGAGGCGTGTACCGAAAACGGACTGACGTTATATTTTGGTACGGGTGCAGCGGGAGCCATTTCGAATCGCATGACAACGAACACTGACGCCGAGCCTCAAGTGTGAAGAGACGTGCAGACAATAGTTGCTGTGCGTCGGAACTACCCCGATGCGTCGCCGCCGCAGCCGCGATGCGGCCCTAATATGAACCACGCCGCTTTGCGCCGCCAGGTAACTAAAGTCGATACTTTGCGTGCGTTCCTTTGCCTCATTGGCCGGGAAAACTTGCAAAAGTCGGCACTCGAGTTCCCAGAGATCGGGCCCACGAGGCGGCGAGAGCCCCGAGAAATATGGCGGTTAAAGTCGCATCTAATTTGTGCGTCCATACCACCGCGCACGCACTATCGCTTTTCCGGATAGGCCCTATCCGGGCTTTCCCGTTGCTCCAGACCGCGGCCGATGCGAGACTTTGACGCTGATCAAATCCGCGCAACGCGGAGCTTGATGCGAAGTCACAAAAAGGACGCGGCAGCCCCGCCGCGCCGACTATAGCGGGAGACACGCGATGAATCGCACCTCGGTCGTCAACGTACAGACCTTCATCAACGAGCAGCCGTTCGGCCGGTTTCAGTGGCTCATCTTCCTCATGTGTTTCGTGATCGTCCTGCTGGACGGTTTCGACACCGCGGCCATCGGCTTTATTGCACCCGCGCTGCTCACCGAGTGGCACCTGACCAAACCGGACCTCGCGCCCGTGCTGAGCGCCGCGCTGTTCGGCCTCGCGTGCGGCGCGCTCGTTTCGGGTCCGCTGTCGGACCGCCTGGGGCGCCGGGCGCTGCTGCTCGGTTCGGTTTGCGTATTCGGCCTCGTCTGTCTTGCCTCGGCGTTTTCGTCCGGCATCGGACAACTCACGGTGCTGCGCTTCATCACCGGCGTCGGCCTGGGGGCGGCCATGCCGAATGCGGTCACGATGATGGGCGAGTTTTGTCCCGATCGTCGGCGTGCCACCGTCATCAACCTGATGTTTTGCGGCTTCCCGCTTGGCGCCGCGCTGGGCGGCTTTCTCGCCGCATGGATGATTCCGCAATTCGGCTGGCGCAGTGTGCTTGTGCTGGGCGGCGTAGCGCCGCTGCTGCTCGCGGTTGCGCTCATGCTCAAGATGCCGGAGTCGGTGCGCTTCATGGTGGCGAACCGGCGTCCTGCCGAACGCATTCGGGCAGCGCTGGCCCGCATTTCGCCGGATGCGCTGCACGCCTCGTCGTTCGTGATGACCGAAGCGGCGCCACAAACGGGCGGCAAGGGTCTGGGCGTCGTGCTCTCGCGCTCGTACCTGCTTGGGTCCGTGATGCTGTGGCTCGCCTACTTCATGGGCCTCGTCATCTTCTACGCGTCGATCAACTGGATGCCGATCCTGCTCAAGGACGCCGGCCTCACGCCCAGGAGCGCGACGCTCATTTCCGCGCTATTCCCGCTGGGCGGGGTGGGCGCGGTGCTGCTCGGCGTGTTGATGGACCGCTTCAATCCGAACCGGATGGTTGCCGCCTGTTACGCGCTCACGGCTGTGAGCGTGTATTGCATCGGCCAGGCCGTGGGCAATATCGGGCTGCTCGTGCTGGTCGTGTTCGTAGCCGGCGTGCTGATGAACACGGCGCAATCGTCTATGCCCGCGCTCGCCGCCGCCTTCTATCCCACCGAAGGACGCGGCACCGGCGTGGCCTGGATGCTGGGCGTGGGCCGCTTCGGCGGCATTGCGGGCTCGTTCCTCGTGGCCGAACTCACGCGCCGGCACTTCACGTTCGCCGGGGTGTTCGCCACCATCGCAGCGGCCGGCCTGCTGGCATGTGCAGCATTGCTGATCAAACAGATGGCGCGGCCGCATGCCATCGAAGCGGCTCCGCGCGAAGTGGAGTCGTTGGGGCATTGAGGCCGACAACGGCGCGTGTCCTGCGCCGGTTCGGCAAGAGGTGAGAGTTTTCGGGAGCGTGCGGTGCGCGCCCTGAAATGCGTTCACCTCAACGGCATGCCGCAATGAAAACCCCTGGAAATTCAGGGGTTAACGTACTCTCTCCCATACCATTCACGCGCGCCTGCACGTCCTGAATCCCATTGAATGGTGAGGCTTTTCGGGACCCGCGAATCGGGCCTCATTGCGATGTGCGCGCGAGCCTGAGTGCAGTTCTGAACGCGCACCACCGCGCCACTCCATCCACCCGCGCCGGCATCCCGGTGCACAATGCGCGTCATCGTCCGAACCGAAGCGCGTTGCGCATCCGTACCGCCATGACGCCCAAGAACCTGTTGAAGCGGCTCGACCTCACCACGCTGCAACTCTTCATTGCCGTGTATGAGGAAGGCACCCTCACACGTGCAGCGGACCGCGAAGCCATCGCGGTCTCCGCCGCCAGCAAGCGGCTGCTCGAACTGGAACAGGCGGTCGGCTCGACGCTGTTCCAGCGCACCGCGCGCGGCATGACGCTCACGCCCGCCGGCGAGACGCTGCTGCACCACGCGCGTCTCGTCATGAGAGGCATCGAGAACATCGGCATCGAACTGGCCGGCTATGCGAGCGGCGTGCGCGGCTACGTGCGGATGATGGCCAACCTCTCCGCCATCGTCGAATTCCTTCCCGAAGATCTGCGCGCCTTTCTGGCGCTCAACGAGCAGGTCAAGATCGATCTGGAGGAGCGCCCCAGTGCCGGCGTTGTAGAAGCAGTGGCCGACAGTCTGGTCGATCTCGGCATTTGCGCGGGCGAGACCGATGCGCGCGGACTTCACACCACGCACTACCGCCACGACGAACTTTGCGTGGTGATGCGGCAAGACCATCCGCTTGCGGGACTGGAACGCATTGCATTCGCCGATACGCTCGACAGCGACCACGTCGGCCTGCATTCCGCGAGTTCCATCAACGCGCGCACGCATGCCGCGGCGCGTGCGTGCGGCAAGCCGCTGAAGCTGCGCATTCACGTGCCGGGCTTCGATGCAGTCTGCCGGATGGTGCAGGCCGGCATGGGCGTGGGCGTGTTGCCGGCGAACGTGTACGGCATCATGGGCCGGCCGCTGGGTCTCGCGGCCGTCATGCTCAGCGACGAATGGGCAAAGCGCGAACTCGTTCTCGTGGTGCGCGACGAAGCGGGGCTTTCGCCCGTGGCCCGCGCGCTGTACGACCATCTGCGCACCGTGGAGGCCAACGCAGGTCCGAACGCCCACTGAGCGTTCACTGAGCGTTCGTCAAACGCGAAAGCCCGTTGCCGAATTGCGGTTGGACACACCCGCGCCGCGCTTCTAGTCTCTCTCCCAACATCGATGAAACACGGGAGACAGCAACATGGCCGGTCCGTTGCACGGCATACGCGTGGTCGAAATCGGCACGCTCATCGCGGCACCGTTCGCCGCGCGCCTCTTCGCCGAATTCGGCGCGGAGGTCGTCAAGATAGAAGCCCCGGATGGCGGCGACCCGCTGCGCAAGTGGCGCAAGCTGCACGAGGGCACCTCGCTCTGGTGGTACCTGCAGTCACGCAACAAGAAGTCGATCTGCGTGAACCTGAAGTCCGACGACGGCGTCGAGGTGGTCAAGCGCCTGCTTGCCGAAGCGGACATCCTTGTGGAAAACCTGCGTCCTGGCGCGCTCGAAAAGCTCGGGCTCGGCTGGGACGTGCTGCACGCGCTCAACCCGCGGCTCACCATGGTGCGCATCTCGGGCTACGGTCAGACAGGCCCCTACCGCGACCGTCCTGGATTCGGCGCCATCGGCGAGGCGATGGGCGGCATCCGCTACACCACCGGCGACGCGGACGGCGCACCGGCCCGCGCGGGCGTGAGCCTGGGCGATTCGCTCGCGTCGTTGCATGGCGTGATCGGCGCCCTGATGTCGGTGCTGCGCGTGAAGACAGGGCAGGGCGACGGTCAGGTGGTGGACGTGTCGCTTGTGGAAAGCGTGTTCAATCTGATGGAAAGCCTCGTGCCCGAATACGATCTGCTCGGGCACGTGCGCGAGCGCAGCGGCGGCGCACTGCCCGGCATCGCACCGTCGAACACGTATCGCACCGAAGACGGCGCATTCGTCGTGATCGCCGGCAACAGCGATCCCATCTTCAAGCGGCTGATGAGCGCCATCGGTCGACCCGATCTCGCCGACGACCCCGCACTCGCCCGCAACGACGGACGCGTGGCACGCAGCGCCGAACTGGATGCCGCGATCGTCGCGTGGACTTCGCATCACTCGATTGCCGACGTGCTCGCCGTGCTGGAACGCGCCGAGGTACCGGCGGGCCGCATCTATTCCGTGGCCGATATTGTTAGCGATCCGCACTATCAGGCGCGCGGCATGTTGCTGGACACGACGCTGCCGGGCGGCGCCACGGTGAGAATGCCCGGCATCGTGCCGAAGCTCTCCGACACGCCGGGCGAAGTGCGCTGGAGCGGACCGTCGCTTGGCGAGCACACCCAGAGCGTGCTGGCGGGCCTCGGTTTCGCGCAGGAAGACATCGAGCGGCTGCGCCGCGAAGGAGCCGTGCAATGAACGCCCACGAAAGCGCGCAATACGACACGCTGATCGTGCAGGAAGTCGCACCGCGCGACGGTCTGCAGATCGAGCCCACATGGGTTGAAACAGCCGACAAGATTGCGCTCATCGACGCGCTTTCCACCGCAGGCTTCACGCGCATCGAGGCGGGCTCGTTCGTATCGCCCAAGGCCGTGCCGACACTGCGTGACGGCGAGGCCGTGTTTCAGGGCATCCGGCGGCATAGCGGCGTGATTTTCGTGGCGCTGGTGCCGAACCTCAAGGGCGCCGAACGTGCGCTGGCATCAGGCGCCGACGAACTCAATCTCGTCATGTCCGCAAGCCAGACGCACAACCGCGCCAACATGCGCATGAGCTGCGAAGCGTCGCTCGAAGCATTCGGCGACATCGTGGCGCTCGCAAAGCGCTCCGGCGTGCGTCTGAACGCGACCGTGGCCACGGCTTTCGGCTGTCCGTTCGAGGGTTCGATAGACGAAGCGCGCGTGTTCGCGATTGTCGATGCGTATCGCGAGATGGGCATCGAAGGCGTGACGCTGGCCGACACCACCGGCATGGCGAACCCGCGCCAGGTCGCGCGCATGGTGCGACGCGCGCTCGACCGGTTGCCTCCCCACGCGCTGACGCTGCACTTCCACAACACGCGCGGGTTGGGTCTCGCCAATGTGCTCGCGGCCTACGAGGCGGGCGCGCGCCGCTTCGATGCCGCGCTCGGCGGCCTGGGCGGTTGTCCGTTTGCACCGGGTGCGTCGGGCAACATCTGCACCGAAGACCTCGTGAACATGTGCGAGCAGATGGGCATTCCAACCGGCATCGATCTTCCGAAGCTGATCGCCCTGTCTCGCACCTTGCCTGCGCTGCTCGGGCATGACGTGCCGGGCCAGGTCGCAAAGGCCGGCCGCAACTGCGACCTGCATCCCGTTCCACACGCCGTGCCCGCTTGAAGAAGGCCGCAGCGGGAGACCACGACGCATCACACGCTTTCCGATAACGACACGCATAGCCGCCCCGCATCGCGGGGTACGGCAAGGAGACACCATGAATCATTCCAGCCCGGTTGCCGCGCACAGCGTCGACCACCACGCAAAAGCCATAGCAGACATCGTCAGAAAGGCGGCATGGCGGCTGATGCCGCTCATCATGCTCTGCTACCTGTTCGCATTCTTCGACCGCATCAACATCAGCTTTGCGAAGTTCCAGCTGCAGACGGACCTCGCTTTGTCCGACACCGCGTATGGGCTCGGCGCAAGTCTCTTCGTGATCGGCTACGTGCTCTTCGAGGTGCCGAGCAACATGCTGCTCTACAAGGTGGGCGCGCGCCGATGGATTGCCCGCATCATGATTTCGTGGGGGCTTGCGACGGCGGCCATGGTGTTCGTGAGCAACGAGTGGCAGTTCTACGGTTTGCGGTTCGTTATCGGCGCCATGGAAGCGGGCTTCGCGCCCGGCGTGCTGTATTACCTGACGCTGTGGTTTCCGGCAAGCCATCGCGGGCGCATCACCTCGCTGCTGTTTCTCGCTTCCGCGTTTTCGGGACTGGTGGGCGCGCCGCTATCGGGGCTCGTGCTGGGTCACATGGACGGTGTGCTCAACGTACGCGGCTGGCATTGGCTCTTTCTGCTGGGTGGCTTGCCTTGCATCGCGCTGGGCCTTCTCGTGCTGCGCGTGCTGAAGGATCGTATCGATGATGCAAGCTGGCTCTCGCCCGCCGAAAAGACACAACTCGCCGAGGCCATTGCGCAGCAGCGGCAGCCCGGCAGCGGCGGTCATTCGCTGCTGGGGGCTATCCGCACGCCGGGCTTTCTCACGCTGGCCGTCGTCTATTTCCTGATTCAGGTGGCGTCGTATGGGCTCAACTTCTGGGCGCCGCATCTGATTCGCAGCGCGGGCACGCACAACCCCACGCTCATCGGTCTGCTGACGGCGGTGCCGTACATTTGCGGCGCGGCGTGCATGGTGATCGTGGGGCGTCTTTCGGACGTGAGCGGCGAACGCCACAAGTTCGTGGCGGCGTTGCTTGCCATGTCGGCGGTGGGATTTTTCGCGGCGGGCTTCTTCGATCACCAGACTGCGTTGCTCGTCGCGGCGCTTGCTGTGCTGGGCGCGGGTGTGATCGCTTCCATTCCCGCGTTCTGGGCCTTGCCGCCCAGGCTCGTGACGGGCGCGGGCGCCGCAGGCGGCATTGCGCTCATCAACACGCTGGGGCAGTTGGGCGGCATCGTGAGTCCGGTGATGGTGGGCCGCGTGCGCGATCTCACCGGCAGCACCACACCGGCGCTCTATGTGATCGGCGCAATGAGCCTTGTCTGCGCGGGCATCGTGCTGTACGGCCTGCCGCACACGCTGCGTCGCACGGACCACGCTGACCGTACCGACCGCGCCCTGAACGAAGGAACCGAAGAGCACGCACACACCGCCATGGCGTCACCCAGCACGGCGAGAAGAACCTGAGAGAGAACCAAAGGTGAGCGTTTTCGGGAGGCGCGCTGTGTGTGCCGCGCTTCCTGGCTTCGCCCTGTGCGAATTGCGTCGATCAGCGTGCGCCACAGGCGGCGGCATGCAGACGCGTGCGCTTCCGAAGCGCGTCATCGTTCAGGGCGTCGTGACGCCGGAGCGAACGCGATGGCGTCCTGAAGCGTGATCGAAACGGGTGTGGCCGTTCGGCCGGCACCCGTTCTCTTTGTGCGTCGACAGCCAGGTCAATGGCAACCGATGGCGCACACCATGGCCGAAACCGCGGCGACTGCCCCAATGCCCGCGCCCAGCGCGAGGTTGCCCACGGTGCTCGCACAGGCTTGCAGCTGCGTGAGGCCCGCGAACGTCAGAACAATGACGAGTCGGCGCATGACATCTCCATGAGGCGTGTTGCGAAAGCGCGTGGATGCCCGCATTGCGGGTGAACGGGCAAAGCCGCGCTTCAGCAGAGTAGGCCCGCCGCGCGGCGCACCGTCAGCCGAAAAGAGCGGCGAATCGGTACAGCCTTACGCGTTCTTTCCCCCGTAAATTTCGTGGGTGACGCCGAAGCCCTGTTGGCGGCAAAGGTGAAGGTTTTCGGGACCGGTGAGCCGTTCCAGGAGGTGAGCGCCGCACAGCCTTGCGCGGCGGGCCTGAGCCGTGTTCAAACCGGGTCGCCCGGACGCTAGAGGTGAGAGTTTTCGGGATTCCGGATTTTCGGACCTGGATGCCTTGCGCCGGACACGCGTGCAAACCGTATGTAGCGCACCGAAGGCGCCCCCTTCATCGGCCGCCCTTGCCCTGGTACTTCGCCTGTGCCGCCAGCTTGCCCGCCTTCGCCAGCGCTTCCACGATGTCGTCGAATGCGCGCTTGCGAGTCGCCGGGTCTGGCGCGCGCAGGGCATACGACGGGTGCCACGTCGCGATCACGAGCTTCCCGTCGTGTTCCATCACGCGGCCGAACGCATCCTGCAGCCGCATGTGTGCGTTCTGCATCAGCGCGGAGAGGGCCGTTGCGCCAAGCGCCACCAGCACGGCCGGCTTCACGTCGGCGAGTTCTCTTTCCAGCCAGTAGTGACACGCCTCCACTTCGCGCTGCGCCGGCGTCTTGTGCATGCGCCGCTTGCCGCGCAGTTCCCATTTGAAATGCTTCACTGCGTTGGTGACATAGACGGCGTCGCGCGCCACGCCGGCCGCCTGTAGCGCGTCGTCCAGCAGCGCGCCGGCCGGGCCCACGAAGGGCATGCCCTGCTGGTCTTCCTTGTCGCCGGGCTGCTCGCCCACCAGCATGATGGGCGCGTGAGCGGGCCCGGCGCCCGGCACGGGCTGCGTGGCGTCGTGCCAGAGCGCGCAGCGGCGGCATGCGTCGAGCGTATCGGGCTGCTGCTCGCGATCCACTTGCACGCCGCTGCGCGCAGCACGTTGCGCGGGCTTGGGTCCATCGTTGCCGGAGGCCATGTTTCAGGGCCTGGCCAGGCGGCCCAAGCCGCTCGTACCGCTCGCGAGGTTGCCCCCGCCGCCGCGACCTATGAGCGCATCCACGGCACAAACGCCCCTCGTTCGCGAACCGGCCTGCGGCCGTTTGCGGCTCATTGTGCCGACGCCGTCGAAACGCCCAGCTTCTGCGCGAGATCCTGCGCCATCTTGTAGTGTCGCTCGATGGTCGGCAGCGCCTTTTGTGCCGCGCGCTTCAGGTCCGCGTTCTGGCCGTTCGCGATTTCGTCCTTGAAGGCCGCAATGGTTTGCTTGTGTCCTTCCAGGCCCACCTTCTCCACGTATGCCTTGTCGAACTCCGCGCCCTTCAGCGGTTTCAGGCTGTCGAGAATGGACGTATCGCTGTTGTCCTTCGGAACCTGCACGCCATGCGGTGCCGCCATCTTCAGCTGCACGGTGAGCTTCGTATGGTCGAGGCGCATGTGGCGTGCGAACGACTTCACGTCCTTGTTCTGGCTTTGGTCCGAAGCGAGCTTGGCTGCGTCGATTTCAGTCGAACTGGACAGGGTGGCCGCCTGCACGAAGCGCTGGTCTGGTTCGGGCAGCGGATTGGCGGCCGTGGTGGATGCCGCCTGGGTGGTCTGCGACCAGGCCGGCGTGGCGTCGAGCAGCACGGGGGCAGCGCATATAGCGGCGACGGCGGCGAGAGCGAGGTGACGCTTCATGAGTCCTCCTGCGGTAAGCGTTAAGAGTCGAGAGAGGTGATCGGACGGCCGGCACGGCAGCGTGTCGAAAACGGCAGGCGAGCCGCAGACACGCAGCCGCCGCGCGGCGCTTCGATATGAGCAACAGCAAGCGTCGTACCGCACGGGCCCTCTCTTCGCGCGGGCGCGCCGCTTGCGCAACCAGGCCGACGCGATCGGAGCGGCGCGCGGTGCCGCCTGCCGCACAAGCAACCGGACGCCGTCCGGCAGGAGACCCAAGGTGAACGACCCCGGGGCAAGAGAGGCAAGAGAGGCAGGAGACACGAGGGATACCCGGCAGCCAGGGCACGCCAGAGCCGCAGGCGAGGACGTCGTTCTGTGGCGGGCGTTTCGTCCGGCCATGGCGAGCCATCGCCGCGTGCTCGTCGTGGACGACTACCGCGAGGCGGCAGACGCGCTGCAAATGCTGCTCGATGCGGACGGCTTCGAATGCCGCGCCGTGACGGACCCCTTGAGCGTCTGCGATATCGCAGCGAACTGGCAGCCGTTCGCCGTCGTGCTGGACATCGCGATGCCGGGCCTCGACGGCCTGGAACTCGCGCGCCGGCTGCGGGCGCACCCTGAAACGGGGCACATGCTGCTGATCGCCTTCAGTGCGTTCGCATCGAGCGAAGATCGCTTCCGCGCCCGCGCTGCCGGCTTCGACGCGCATTGCGCGAAGCCCCTTACGCCGGGCCTTCTGCTGCGCGTGCTGGAATGCGCCACAGCACCGCCCGGTGACGGCAACGGCATGCAGGATGGCGTGCCTGCGCCATGACGTGCGTCCCGGTCCTGAGAATCTTTGCAGCGCCTTTGAAAAAGTGACGCAAGCGCCCGCCACGCGCCATTCAGGCGCTTGCGGGCACGTCAACGCGACGCATGCCGCAACCGTCGATACCAGTTCATCAACGGCGTCGCCGATATGCCGTGCACGATCACCGAAGCCACGATGGTGGCGATCACGAACGGCACGAGCGGCAGAATGGTTTTGACCGGCCCTTGCTCCAGCGAATACGCAAGGTAATAGAACGACCCCACGCCGCGTATGCCGAACCAGCCCATCAAGCGGCGTTGCGCGGGCGTGGCCTTGGCGCCTGCGAGCGAGAGCGTGACCGCGAGCGGTCGCACCACGAAAAACAGCGCCGCCACCACGGCGAGGCACGGCCACGTGAAGAGCGGCTCGCGCAGGTTGGCCACCACGTTGCCCACCACCGTCATCACGAAGACTTCCGCGATGCGCTCCATTTCGATCGTGAAGCCCAGCACCGATTCGGCCATGTACGCATGCGCTTTCTGCGGGTCCGATGCCGTGGCATCCACGTCGTCCGAATCCACTGCGCCGATCACTTCGCGCGGCGGCCGCTCGCCGCTGGCACGGTGCTCGACGCGCCGCATGGTCACGCCTGCCGCGAACACGGCGATGAAGCCATACGTATGCGCAAGCTGCGCGGCGCCGTAAGCGAGTTCGATCAGCCCCAGCGCGAAGAAGCCTTCCAGGCCCAGCGCTTTGGCGTAGCGCGTGCGCAGCCACGCCACCGTATGCATGGTCGCCCACGCCAGCACACCGCCTATCAGTACCGCGCCGGCCACGCCCCACAACGCTTCGCCCACCAGCAACGGCATGGAAGGCAGCGCATGCCGCTGCACGCCGCCGGCTTCGCACAGCGCGAGAGCGGCCAGTGCAAACGGCAGCGCGACGCCGTCGTTCACGCCGCCTTCGCCCGAGAGCGAGAAGCGCACGCGGTCCAGGTCGCCTGGGTTGTGCACTTGCACGTCGTGCGCGAGCACGGGGTCGGTGGGGGCCAGCATGGCGCCCAGCAGCAGCGCCGGTCCCCATGCCAGGTTCAGCACCTGTACGCCGAACCACGCGAGCAGCGGCACCGTGACGATCATCGCGATCAGCCCGAGCCGCAACGGCAGGACCCACATGGCGCTGTTGAACGGCACGCGCAATCTCAGGCCGATAGCGAACAGCGACACGAGCAACGCGATCTCCGTGAGCACGCGCAGCACATGCGCGTCGCGCACGATATCGAGTTGCAGCAGATTGATGCCGGGTGGGCCGAGCAGAAAGCCGATCAGCAGGTAGACCATCGCCGCGCTGACAGGCAGACGTTTGAGCGTGGACGTCGCGATGCCCATGAACACGAGCACGCCGCCCACAATCAGAAACCAGACTGTTTCGTGCATATGCGGGGTAAGCGCGCGGCGCGGGCCGCACGCACGTAAAAAAGCGCCGGTCGGCTGCACACGACCCCACGTGCGCAGCCCGGCCGGCGCCCGCCACCGGTTACAGCTTCACCCCGCCTGCTTCCGGTGCGTCCGACGAACCCGGTCCGAGATCGCCCGTGCCGAGGGCGTCCGAGCCTACACCTCCGTAGCCGCCATAACCGCTCCAGTACGGTTCGCGACCGTAGAACTGATGTACCGAGCTCGCCCAGCTGCGGTCAGCCATGGAAGGCCAGTGGTCCTTGTCGAAGCCAGGCGCGTTCTTCACGCGCTCTGCGGGCATGGCGAGCTGGAAGCACTTGCTGTCCGTGTCGAGCGTCAACGCGTTCCACGGAATGGCGAGCAGCTTGTCGCCGATGCCGAGAAAACCCCCACTCGACATCACCGCATAGGCAATGCGCCCGTTGCGCACGTCCAGCATGATGTCCTTCACCTTGCCCACATCTTCGCCATCCGAACTAATGACCTTGTTGCCTTCCAGCGTGTCGGCGGCCATGACTTCCGGGCCCGGGCCTTCCGCCGTTTCGCTGCCCTTGCCGACAATGCGTGCGCCCGGTCCGTCGTGGGTTCCGCGTGGATTGAGTGTGCTCATGATGTCCTCCTTACGTTGCGGGTCCGTGCCTGTGCTGCTGCCATGCCGCACCGCACTGGACCTCGTGCCTTCGTACTCGCTGGGCGGCGGCTTCAATGCAGCCGCGCAATCTCTTTCGATACCGACGCCGGGCTGTCGTAGTTGCGATCCGGCAGACGGCTGATCAGGTCCATCACGTCCTGCCCTGCGCCGTGGTGCCGGGCCGTCTCGACGAGCTTCTCGCGCGTGGTGGGGTAGTCGACGCCGCCAAGCGCTTTCTGTACCGCGATCGGGCTGGGCCGTCCGGGATGGCGATGATCCTGCGATTGAGCCGGGTGTTGGGACATGCTTGCCTCCTTGTGTCGAGTTGACGGACTCACCCGTTATCCAGCAACGGGCGTGCCTTGCACGAGGACCTCGCGCGCACCGAGGCCGCCATTGAAGGGGCCACCGAAGAGACGACTGATGCGGCCACAGAAGCGCACCCATGCCGGTACAAAACCGCCTTCCCATTGCAATGCTTTCAGGAGCCGCGCTTGCTCGCCTCACCACGAAACCTGCACCCGAAACATGAACCACCCCGCACTCACGAGGAGGAACGATCATGAAAGCAGTGGTATTTCACGGCATAGGCGACATCCGGCTGGATACCGTGCCGGACCCCGGCATGCAGCAGCCCACGGACGCCATCGTGCGGCTCACGTCGAGCGCCATCTGCGGCACGGACTTGCACATGGTGCGCGGCACTTTCAGCGGCATGCAGCCGGGCACGATCCTCGGCCACGAGGGCGTAGGCATCGTGGAGGAAGTGGGCAGCGGCGCGCGCAACCTGCGCAGGGGTGACCGCGTGCTGATTCCGTCCACCATCTCGTGCGGCTATTGCTCGTACTGCCGCTCGGGCTACACGGCGCAGTGCGACAACGCGAATCCGAACGGACGCCTCGCGGGCACCGCGTTTTTCGGCGGCCCGAAAACCACGGGTCCGTTCCAGGGGCTGCAGGCGCAATACGCGCGCACGCCGCTCGCGCACGCGAGCCTGATCCGCCTGCCCGACGACATCGACGACGACCGCGCCATTCTCATGTCCGACATCTTCCCCACCGGCTACTTCGGCGCGGAACTGGCGGGCGTGCGTCCCGGCGATACGGTCGCGGTATTCGGCGCGGGCCCTGTAGGCCAGTTCGCGATTGCGAGCGCGAGGCTGATGGGCGCGGGCCGCGTGATCGCGGTGGACCGCATCGAATCGCGGCTCGACATGGCGCGGGCGCAAGGCGCGGAAGTGATCAACTTCGACAACGAGAACCCCGTGGAGATGATTCGCGAACTGACGGGCGGCATCGGCGTGGACCGCGTGATCGACGCGGTAGGCGTGGATGCCGAACGCGCGCAGAAGGGGCCCGCGGCCGAAGCGCAACGCGACCGTGCGCTGGAGTTCGACGAGGAAGTGCACGAGATCGCGCCGCAGCGTGCGTCCGCCCGGCGTGAGAACGGTGAGGAAGGCGAGAAGCGCCAATGGCAGCCGGGCAGCGGACCGTCGCAGGTGCTGGTGTGGGCGGTGTCGTCTGTGGCGAAGGCGGGTACGGTGGCCATCATCGGCGTGTATCCGCCTTCGGACCGCTTCTTTCCTGTCGGCGAGGCGATGAACCGCAATCTCACGGTGCGCATGGGCAACTGCAACCATCGTACGGTGACGCCGCATCTCGTGGAACTGGTGCGCAACGGCAGCATCGATCCCGTGAGCGTGCTCACGCAGCGCGAGCCGATACTGAAGGCCATCGACGCCTATCGCGCCTTCGACGTGCGCGAGCCCGGCTGGATCAAGGTGAAGCTGGAGCCGTGACAGCCCGGGCAAGCGCAGGCGGGCAGGCCGCGTAACGCGTACTGCCCGTTTGCAAATCCTTCCGTGCGCCTCGCCGGGCAAGTGCGAGAAAAAGTGCGAGAAAAATCGACCGGTTGGCGCGGCAAGCCACAGGGAATTCTGGAGTCGCGCGGAACTTCGGTTCGTCTTCGCGCCGCACAACAACCGTGGGCCGAATCTTGCTCCGCCATCGGGAATTGCTGCAATGAAGAGGCGGCACGCGGCGGCACGCCGCGATGCGCGCTGCCCCGTCGAGCCGAACGCAGCAAGCGAGGTGCAAGCTTGAGGGCGCTGCGGCATGAAGGAGCGAGTGAAGCAAACGGGCAACACGGCAGGGGCATGCGACGGCGGTGCGCAGCGGCTGCGCTGCATCGCTTTCGTGCGTGGCTTCGCAGCGGTGCGCCTCGTGCGTCGCAAGCCACGCAGACTGCCGGCGACGCTCGCAACGGCTGCGGCGGCCACAACGCCCGCTGCTGCCGCCGCAATCAGCGCACTGTGCATGACGGCCGCACGCGATGCGCGAGCGGCCCCGCTCAACTATTTTCTGCACGCGGCAGGCCCGGCGGCGCGACCGACGATGTACCTCGGCTGGGCGCTGGCGGCGCTCGTCACCGCGGTGATGGTCATTGTGGCCGCGCTGCTCGTCGTCGGCGTTGCAAAACGCCGCGCGCCCGCCGCGAACAACCGCTTGCCACCCGACGCGGGCGGCATGCAATGGATCTACATCGGCACCGGCATCTCGGCTGTGGCGCTGTTCGGCGCGCTCGTCTACATGCTCGTGACGCTCGATTCCGTGGCCGCGCCGTCGCGCCCGCCCGCGCTCACCGTCTCGGTCACCGCCTACGACTGGTGGTGGAAGGTCGACTACCGCGATCCCGCCCACCCGGCGCGCGACTTCGCGACGGCGAACGAAATCCACATACCGGTGGGCGAGCCCGTGAAGATCGAGCTACGCAGCGCCGACGTGATCCACGCGTTCTGGGTGCCGCAACTCGCAGGCAAGACCCAAACGATTCCGGGCCGTCTCAACGAGCAGTGGATCGAAGCCGATGCGCCCGGCGTTTATCGCGGCCAGTGCTCGCAGTTCTGCGGCGCGCAGCACGCGCACATGGCGTTCGAAGTGGTGGCCGAAGATCGCGCGGCGTTCGACGCCTGGTGGTCCGCACAAGCCGCGCCGCACGCCGCGGCAACGAGCACGGCGGCCCGCGCGGGCGCGCGCCTCTTCGAGGCTCGCTGTGCCGGCTGCCATACGGTGCGCGGTACGCCCTCAGCGGGCGCGCAGGCGCCGGACCTGACGCACCTCGGGTCGCGGCGGCTCATCGCCGCGGGTGCGTTGAGCAACACGCCCGAGCATCAACTGGACTGGATACGCCACGCGCAGCGCATCAAGCCGGATGGGCTCATGCCTTCCATCGCGCTCAATGCGCAGGAGGCCGAGGCGCTCTCGGCGTATCTCGCCACGCTGCAATGACGAACGACGCAGGTAACCCGGCACCCAACTGACGCAAAACCGAAGCAACACGAAACACAAACCGAAGCACAAACCGAAGCACCCCGAAGGAGCCGCAACACGATGCCCAACCCGCCCGATCACGCGTCTCGCGCCACGGTGTTCGCCGCCACGTCGGCGCCCGTGCTCGAGCGTCCGCTGCTGCGCGGACGCATCGAGGCGGGCAGCGCAGGCGAGAAGCGTCTGCTTGAACTCTGGGAAACGCGGCCCGGCTGGCGCGGCTGGCTTTCCACCGTCGATCACAAGACCATCGGTCTGCGTTACATCGTGACGGCGTTCGTGTTCCTGCTGCTGGGCGGCGTGGAGGCGCTCGTCATGCGCGTTCAACTGGCGCAGCCCAACATGCACGTGCTCACGCCGGAGCAATACAACCAGCTTTTCACGATGCATGGCGTGACGATGATCTTTCTCTACGCGTCGCCCGTGCTCTCCGGTTTCTCCAACTACCTGTGGCCGCTCGTACTGGGCGCGCGCGACATGGCGTTTCCGCGGCTCAACGCGCTCTCCTACTGGCTGTATCTCTTCGCGGGCCTCTTCCTCTATTCGAGCTTCCCGTTGGGCCAGGCTCCGGACGCCGGCTGGTTCAACTACGTGCCGCTCTCCGGGCTCGAATACGCAAGCGGCCCGAACATCGACGTCTACGCGCTTGGCATGGTGCTGCTCGGCATCTCCACGACGGTGGGCGCCGCGAACTTCGTGGTCACGCTCATGCGAATGCGCGCGCACGGCATGTCGCTCAACCGCATACCGGTGCTCGTGTGGGGCACGTTGACGGCGTCGGCGGGCAATCTGCTCGCGGTGCCGTCGGTGAGCCTCGCGTTCTTCATGCTCTGGATGGACCGCCGCATCGGCACGCACTTCTTCGACGTGTTGAACGGCGGCCACGCGCTCTTGTGGCAACACCTGTTCTGGGTGTTCGCGCATCCCTGGGTTTATGTGGTGGTGCTGCCCGCCATGGGCATCGTCTCGGACGCGCTGCCCGTGTTCTGTCGCCGCCCGCTCGTGGGCTACACGCCGGTCGCGCTTTCCACCGTCATCACGATGGTGATCGGCTTCGTCGTGTGGATTCACCACATGTTCGCCACGGGCATCGCGCCGCTCGCGCTGTCGTTCTTCGGCACGGCGAGCATGGTGATCTCCATTCCGAGCGCGGTGGCGACCTTCGCATGGATCGCGACCCTCTGGACCGGCCGCCCGGTGTTTCGCGTGCCGTTCCTGTATTTCGCGGGCTTCGTGTTCCTGTTCGTGGTGGGCGGCGTATCGGGCGTGCTCACCGCGGCCGTGCCGCTCGACTGGCAACTCACGGACACCTACTTCGTGGTTGCGCATCTGCACTACGTGCTGCTGGGCATCAACGTGTTTCCGGTGATCGGCGGCCTCTATTTCTGGTTTCCGAAATTCACGGGCCGCATGATGAGCGAGCGGCTGGGGCGCTGGGGTTTCTGGACGCTCTTCGCGGGCTTCAACATCGCGTTCTTCCCGATGCATCTGGCGGGGCTGCTTGGCATGCCCCGGCGCATCTATACCTACGCGCCGGACATGGGCTGGAACACCGTGAACCTCATCACGTCGCTGGGCGCGTTCCTGTTCGCAGCGGGCGTGCTGCTTTTTCTCATCGACGTATTCGTGAGCCTGCGTCACGGCCAGCGCGCGGGCAACAACCCCTGGGACGCGCCCACGCTCGAATGGAGCGTGACCTCGCCGCCGCCGCCGTACAACTTCGCGGTGCTGCCCTTCGTGGCGAGCCGGCATCCGCTGTGGGAAAGCCGCATGGACGAACCGGACACGCGTCACGCACGCTCGCAACTCGAAACCGGCTACGTGCTCTCCGAGGGACGCGAGGCGCTGGGCACGACAGCGCTCGACGCCCAGCCCGACGTGATCCTTAAGATGCCCGAAGACTCGTACGCGCCGTTTGCGTTAGGCGTGTTCGTCGCGCTCGTATTCGCGGGCATGGGGTTCCGCGCGTGGGTGTTCACGGGGCTGATGGCGCTGGGCTGTGCGGTCTCCATCGTCGTGTGGCTGTGGCCGCGCCGGCAACTCGTGCAGCGCGAGCCGTATCGCGTCATGGGCGCAGGCAGCGGCGGGAGCGCGATATGAGCGACACGCTGCAAGACGCGCACACGCACGCGCCCGAGCCTCCCGTGCCGCTCACGTTGCCCGTGGGCAGTGCCGGCACGCGCGCGAGCGGCTGGTGGGGCTGCCTCACGATGATCGTGACCGAGGCGTCGCTCTTCGGCTATCTGATCTTTTCGTATCTCTATCTCGCGGTGCTGGACAAAGGACCGTGGCCGCCCGAGGGGTTGCCGAAGCTCGGCCTCGGCAGCCTGAACACGGTCATCCTGCTCGCGAGCAGCGGCGTGGTGTGGTTCGCCGAGCGCTGCGTGCGGCGCCGACGTCCGCGAACGGGCAGCGTGCTGCTCGGCGTGGCGGTGGTGCTGGGTCTCGTCTTCACGGGCATTCAGTTGAAGGAGTGGCACGACCATCCGTACGGACTCACCACGCACCTTTACGGCTCGCTCTATTTCACGCTCACGGGCTTTCATATGGCACACGTGGTGGTGGGCATCGTGGTGCTGGCATTCCTGCTGCTGTGGACCGCGCGCGGCTATTTCGACGACGCGCGTTGCGCGCCGCTCACTATCGGTTCGCTGTATTGGCACTTCGTGGATGCCGTGTGGCTCTTCATCTTCAGCACGATCTATCTCACGCCATATCTGTTCAGGGGGGCGACATGAACGGTCCACAAGCATTTCATTTACGCATTGACGCGCCGCACGCGGCGGCCGGTGCATCCACGGAGGAGGGACGGTGATGTCGGACAAGACCGGTTCTTACGGCTCCAGCCTGTTTCCGCCGCGGCAGAACGGCAAGGCGAGACCTGGGGCTGCGCAGACGCAGGCGCAGGGCAGCGGCATGACAGGCGGCGAACGGCACGAGCCTCGCCGCGGCGCACCGCGTGAACAGCGCGGCACCGGCCTGCTCGCGTGGCTGGTCGGCATCTTCGCAGCGCCACTGGCGTGGGTGGGACAGACCTGCATTTCCGAGGCGCTCGCGGCGCAGGGCTGCGATCCCTACACGGGCGGGCTGGGCGTGGCGTCGTCGATGCGGTGGGCGTCGGCCGCGGTCGTGGTGCTGAGCGTGGTGTGTTTCGTCCTCGGCGCAGTGGGCACCTTCGTGGCGTGGCGAAACTGGCGGCGCAACAACGACGCCGTGCGATATGCGACAGCGCCGTCGACACCGACGAGCGGCAGCGACGCGGGCCGCGTCATGCCGCCGCGTTGGGCCGAGCGCGACTGGTTCCTTGCACGCGTGGGCGCGCTGTCGAGCACGCTGTTCCTGTTCGCGCTGATAGCGACAGACGTTGCCGTTGTGGTGGTTGCGCCATGCAGGACGTGGTAGAGCGAGCGCGTAATCACAACCCCGGCAACCCCGGCGAGGGCACGCGGCGCCGTGCGGGCGTGGACGGCACATGCGGCGTGCGGCAGCGTTCGCGCGGTGGGTGCTCGTCGAAGGGTGCCGGATTGCCGTGCGTGACCGTGGATGCACTGCGCCACAGCGGCAGTGCGATGGCGCGGGCGGCTGCGGTTGTGGCGATCGGATTCACGACGACCGTAGCGCCCCATGCCGATGCCGCGCAGAACACTTCAACTCATGCATCCGCAGTCCCGACAGCCATTTCAACCGCTTCAGCCGCTTCAACCGCTGCACCCGCCACCGCATCTCTCCCAGCGTCCACGCCAGCCGACGACGCCAACACCAGACTGATCGCCCGCGGTGCCTATCTCGCCAAAGCCGCGGACTGCGCCGGCTGCCACACCGCGCCGCCGGGCAAAGCGCCCGCACAGCACGGCCACGCGCCCGCGCAGCCCATCCCGTTCGCAGGCGGCCTCGGCATGGCCTCGCCGTTCGGCACGATCTACTCGTCCAACATCACGCCGGACCCGAACGCGGGCATTGGCCGCTACACCTACGACGACTTCGCCCGCGCCGTGCGCGAAGGCGTGGCGCCGCGCGGCAAGCGGCTCTATCCCGCCATGCCGTTCCCCTCGTTCTCGGGCATCAACGATGAGGACATGCACGCGCTCTACGCCTACTTCATGCACGGCGTGCAGCCCGTTTCCCTACCCGCGCCCGCAACGCGCCTGCCGTTTCCGTTCAATCAACGCTGGGCGCTCGGTTTGTGGTCGTGGGCCTTTGCGCCGCGTTCGCGCTTCGCGCCGCAACCGCAACGCGATGCGCTCGTGAACCGTGGCGCGTATCTCGTGCAGACGCTCGGTCACTGCGGCGCGTGCCACACGCCGCGCGGACCGGCTTACGAGGAACGCGGCTACAACGAAGGCGATCCGCTGTACCTCACGGGTGGCACCAACGACCACTGGTTCGCGCCGAACCTCACGGGCGACCCGGGCTCCGGGCTGGGCCGCGTGAGCCGCGGGCAGATCGCGGCGTTTCTGAAAGCAGGCCACGGCGGTGGGCTATCGCCCTTCGGCAGCATGGTGCAGGTGGTGGAAGACAGCACGCAGTACCTCGACGACGAAGACCTCGACGCGATTGCCGCGTATCTGAAGAGCCTGCCCGCACGGCAGTCTTATGGCCGCTACAGCCCGCAGTCGATCGCCGCGCAGCAGTCGGTGCGCGCACTGAAGACGGGCGAGATCGAGCGGCCCGGCGCAGGCCTCTATCAGTCGTACTGCGCGCGCTGCCACCAGGCGGACGGCATGGGCGTGGCGAACAAGTATCCGCGGCTTGCGGGCAACCCGGTCGTGTTGTCGCCGCAGGTGACGTCGCTCGTGCGGCTGCTCGTGGAAGGCGGACGCAGCCCGGACACGCAAGAGGGTCCGCAGCCGCACCGCATGCCGTCGTTCGCCGGACACCTCACGAGCACGGAGATGGCCCGCGTGCTCACGTTCGTGCGCACCGCGTGGGGTAACGACGCACCGCCCGTAACGCCGCACGACGTACGTTCCGTGCGGGCGGCGATTCATAAGTAACGTCCAGCCCCATCGCTTAAACCACGTGCGACCCCATCTCCCGTGCCGCTTCGATGCACGCCCGGAAATAGCGCGCCGTCGCACCCAGGCCGTCTTCGAGCGACGTCGATGGCTGCCAGCCGAGCTTCGCAGCAGCAAGCGAGATGTCGGGTTGCCGATGCCACGGGTCGTCGGCCGGCAGCGGACGGTAGACGATCTTCGACGTGGACCCTGTCGCCGCGATCACGCGTCTGGCCAGCAGCAGCATCGTGATCTCTTCGGGATTACCGAGGTTCACCGGGCCGCACAGGTCGTCGGGTGCATTCATGAACCGGATGAACGCGTCCACCATGTCGTCCACGTAGCAGAGCGAGCGCGTCTGCGATCCGTCGCCGTACACCGTGAGCGGAACGCCGGCCAGCGCCTGCATCATGAAGTTCGAGACCACGCGGCCATCCGCGGGATGCATGCGCGGCCCGTACGTGTTGAAGATGCGCGCCACGCGAATGGAGAGCCCGTGCTGGCGGTGATAGTCGAAAAAGAGCGTCTCCGCGCAGCGCTTGCCTTCGTCGTAGCACGAGCGCGGTCCGATGGGATTCACGTGGCCCCAGTAGTCTTCCGTCTGCGGATGCACGCGTGCGTCGCCGTACACCTCGCTCGTGGAGGCCTGAAAAATCTTCGCCTTCACGCGCTTGGCGAGCCCCAGCATGTTGATGGAGCCGTGCACGCTGGTCTTGGTGGTCTGCACCGGGTCGTGCTGGTAATGCACCGGCGAGGCCGGGCACGCCAGGTTGTAGATCTCGTCCACCTCCACGTAGAGCGGGAACGTGATGTCGTGGCGCATCAATTCGAAATTCGGGCAGTCCAGCAGATGCGCCACGTTTTCGCGCGTGCCCGTGTAGAAGTTGTCGACGCAGAGCACGTCGTGGCCTTGCGTCACAAGCTTTTCGCACAAATGCGAGCCGAGAAACCCGGCCCCGCCCGTGACCAGAATGCGTTTGCGCAGCGGATCTTTCATCGACATGCTCCTTGCTCGCGGCATGCGCCGCGTGTGTGCCTTCTCTCGCTAAAGCGAGCCGCTTCTACGCCGCCACGGCGCGCAGCGCCTCGTCCCAGTCGCGCGCGAAGCGTTCAATGGAAAAGCGCTCCAGCGCCGTGTGACGCGCGCCGTCGCCCAGCCGCTTCGCTTCGGCCGGGTCGTGCAGCAGCACGCGCATGGCCTGCACGAGCTGCGCGGGGTCGGTGTGCACGAAGCCGTTCTCCCCGTTGCGAATCACGCTCGCAAGTTCCGTGGTGGCAAGGCCGATCACGGGCATGCCGATCGTCATGGCCTCCACGACGGAAAGGCCCAGGCTCGTCCATCGAATGGGGTTGAAGAAGAAGCGATAGGGCGCAATGGTGGCCGCCAGATCGAGGTTGCCGATCTCGCCCAGGCCGCCCAGTTCGTCGGACTGCATGCCCACCAGGTCGAGCGGCACCTCCTCGCGCAACGCGGCGTACACGTCTGCGCCGAGGCGCCGCCCGCGCTTCGCGAGGTGGTTCACCACCACGATGCCGCGCGCCCGCTCGCCGCTGTAGCGCACGTGCGGCGGCACCACAACGCCGTGCTCGATCACGCGCGCGGGCGTTCTGCCGCTGTCCCACATGAGCCGGTTGAAGTGCGTGACGTGCACGAGCAGCGTGCCCGGATCGTCCACCCAATGCGGCTGCTGGAACGGATTCGTCTGCGGCGGATCGTGTTCCAGATAGATGCGCGGCAGCGCCTGCTGCTCGCCCGAAAGCAGCGCGTGCCGATCGTTTTGCCAGTGCAGCCGATGCTGGTAGAGCACCACGTCGAAGCGATGGGCCGCCACTTCGCCGGCCGGCACCTCGTGCACGTTCGGCCCCCAGGGCAGCACGCCCACGCGGCCCGCGTAGCCGGGCGGGTTGCCCGGCTTCGTCACGAGATAGAAGTCGTGCGGCGCCTGCGTGAGGTAGTAGAGGTAGTTGCCGTGCACGTGCCAAGTCAGCACGCGCAGCCTTCTTTCGGCGCGGTGAACGCTGTTATCGGACATGGCGGGCTTCCTTCGTGGGGGCGGGCGACGCCGCTGAAACGAGCGCGGTGGACGTTGCGCGCAGCGAGCCCGCGTGCAGCCGCTCGGTCGCCGGCGTGGATGCATCGCATGCCGGGGCGCAGGTGGCGGGAGTCGCTGCGTTCGCTGCATCGTCGCCCGCATCCTGCGCGTCAGCGGCGTCGGGCCATGCGTCGCCCGCCAGCGCCAGCGCCTGTGCCGCTCGCGCAAGCTGCTCGCGCGCCGCATCCACCACGTTCTCCACCGAAACATTGAGCGCACACGGATGACCGTACGGGCAGTCGCGATACATGCAGGGCCGGCAGGCAGGCCAGTCCGCGAGCACGCGATGGCGTTCGCTGTCGAGCGGCGCCCAGCGCCGCGTATCGCTGCCCGACGCCACGACCACGCTCGCGGTCTTCATCGCCGCGGCCACGTGCGAGATGCCCGTGTCGTTGCACACCACGAGTCGCGCGCGCGACACCAGCACAGCGAGACCACCGAGCGACGTTTTGCCCGCCAGATGCAGCGCGGGTGCCGTCATCGCGCCGAGCACGGCGCCCGTGAGCGGCAATTCGGCTTCGCTGCCCGTGATGGCCACCTGGCAGCCGGCGTCGGCCAGCGCATCGGCCACCGCGGCGAAGCGTACGGCGGGCCAGCGCCGTGACGGCAACTGTGCGCCGGGATGAATCAGCACGAGCCGCTCGGGCTCGATGTGGCAGCTTGCGGCCAGCGCCGCGTATTCGTCGCGGTCGGCGTGCGTCACGGGAATGGAGAGCGCGGCGTCGTCGGCGGGCAGGCCGAGCGCGTGCATGAGCGCGAGATAACGCAGCGGCTCCGGCAACTGCTCGGGCCACGGAATGAAGCAGCCGGCCAGCTGATGCGTTTCTTCGGGCGGCACGAAGCCCGCGCACACGGCAGCGCCCAGATTGAACACGACGCCGTTCGAGCGGCTGCCGCTGCCGTGCAACTGGATGGCCAGATCGAAGTGGCGCGCGCGCATCTGCGCGTAGAAGACGGGCAGCGCGGTGCTGGTCTGCTCCTGTTCGACGAACCCGGGCGCGCCCGGAAACGGCACGAATTCATCGACGAGTTCCGCGTAGCGCGAGGCAAACGCGCGCGCCCACGGCAGGCCGATCAGCGTGATCTGCGCAGAAGGCCACGCGCGCCGCATGGCGCGCAGCGCGGGCACGGCGCACAGCATGTCGCCCAGTTGCAGCGCGCGAAACACCACCACGCGGCGCGGTGCAACAGCACGCAGCGCGAGCGTTCTGGAGGCTTGCGCGCTGGAGCGATGAGAGCCAGGCGGAGTCAGAGAAACCATACGCGGTACCTGAACGCGCCATACAAGCGCCAATAGAGGGAGAGGAACGGAATGAGCACGGACGTCCACGCCATTTCAACGATGTGGCGCCAGCGGTGGCTCGTGCCGTTCATCCGACGCACGAAGAACGCGAGCGTGAACGCGAACCACACGGCGGCGCCGCAAGCCGCCAATTCCACGACGCCTGCCAGCGCGCCCGCCAGGGCGAGCCATGCGCCCGCGGCAATCGCGTAGTAATGCAGCGGCGGCCAGCGGCGAATGCGCTGCCGGTATAGCTGCGGATGCTTGCTGTACAGCAGCGCTTCGAACTGCGCCTTGCGCTGCTGCGCGATGCTCACGCCCCAGGGCGCGGGCCGCACGGGATGCACGACCACGGCGCCGCGCGCATGCTCCACGCGACCGCCCGCGCGCATGATCGAAAACTGCAGGTCCGAGTCTTCGCGCCAGGCCTGCGTGAAACGTTCGTCGAAGCCGCCGGCTTGATGAAGGAACGCACGCGTAACGAACGCGTTGGCCGTGGCGAACTCGGCCACGGTGAGGCCGGCTGCGTCCGCTTCGTAGTCGGTGGGGCGCGTGGGCAGCGGCACCACGATGTCGCCGCAGGCAGCCGCCGCGCCGCTCGCCGACATGGCTTCGCGGCCCGCCGAAAGCCAGTGCGGGTCGGGCACGGTGTCGTCGTCGGTGAAGGCGATGAGCGGGGCGTGCGCCGCGCGCCAGCCCGCGTTGCGGGCGCCCGCCGGGCCCTGGGTTCGCGTGACCGGCACGTAGCGCACCACGAGGCCGCGTGCACGTGCCGCGTCGGCGGTGCGTTCGACGAGCGCGCGCGTGTCGTCGTCCGGCCCATCGTCGCAGACGATGACCTCGTAGCGCGTGGGATCGTAGTCTTGCGCCACGAGCGCGTGGAGGCAGTTTTCGAGCAACGCCGCGCGCCTGTAGGTGGGCACGACCACCGAGAGGTCGGGCCGCGCGGGCATGGCCTGCTCGGCGGGGCGCAGGGGTTCTGCGGTGGCGGCGGGCGTTGGGGCTGCAAGCATCTCGGCTGCAAGCGTCCCGGCCGCGTCATGCGACGTTGCCGTGGGCGCCGTCTCGGCTGTGGCTCCAGCTTTGGCACGAACGCCGGGCTGAACCTCGGGCTGAACCTCGGCCTCCACCGCTCGCAACTGAACCGGCGCGACGCCGCCGCGTGCGGGCGGCGTCATCGTTGGCCTCCGTTCTTGGTAACAAGGAACGGACCGATCACAAGCGCATCCAGCGGCGACGTCCAGAACGATTCGACCGCATCGCGCGGCGAATTCACCATCGGCTCGCCGCGCGTGTTGAACGACGTGTTGACGAGCACCGGCACGCCGGTGCGCTGACGGAACGCGTCGAGCAGGTCGTAGTAGAGCGGATGCTGGCGGTGGTTGATGGTCTGCACGCGGGCCGTGCCGTCCACGTGGCGCACGGCGGGAATGCGGTCGGCGCGGTCGGGCCGGATGTCGAACACGAACAGCATGAACGGCGCCACGCGCGCGCCCACGAACCAGTCCGCCGCGTGCTCTTCCATCACGACGGGCGCCACGGGGCGGAAATCTTCGCGGTCTTTGATCTCGTTGAGTTTGGCCTGCATGCCGGGGTCGAGCGGCGAAGCCAGAATGGAGCGTGCGCCCAGCGCACGCGGCCCGAATTCCGTGCGGCCCTGATACCAGCCGATCACGTTGCCGTCCGCGAGTAGTGCGGCGGTTTCACCCGCGATGTCATCGAGGCGGCGAAACGGCAGCTTGCTCCAGCGCAGAAACTGTTCGATCTCGTCGTCGGGCCAGGCCGGCCCCAGGTACGCGTGATCCATGCGCCAGTGGCGGCGTTCGCTGCCCGCGTTGCCCACGCTCGCCTGTGCCCCACGCTCGCGCCAGTCGGTCCAGAGCGCCGCACCTAGCGCCGTGCCGGCGTCGCCCGCCGCGGGCTGCACCCAGACTTCCTTGAACGGACCCTGGTCGCGCACCTTCGAATTCATCACGCAGTTGAGCGCCACGCCGCCCGCCATGCAGAGATTCGGCAAACCGGTCTGCTGATGCAGCCAGTTCGCAAGCTGCAACACGGTCTCTTCGAGCACGCGCTGCAACGAGCACGCAATGTCGAAGTGGCGTTGCTCGAGCGGGCCGCCGCGCTCGCGCGCTGGGCCGAAGCGGTCGACGAGGCGCGGCGCGTCCACGGTGTACGTGCCGTCGCTGCGGTAACGCACCATGCCGCGGAAATAGGCCACATAGGCGGGCTTTCCGTAAGCGGCGAGCGCCATCACCTTGTACTCGTCCGACGAGTGCAGGAAGCCGAGCCAACTCGTGACCGCTTCATAGAGCAGCCCCAGCGAGTGAGGCAACTCCACCTGCCGCAGACGCGTGTATTCGCCGTCCACGAATTTGCCGAGACTCGTGGTGACGCCTTCGCCGCGGCCGTCCATGGTGAGCACGGCGGAGTCTTCGAACGGCGCGGCGAGGAATGCGCTTGCCTCGTGCGCGAGGTGGTGCTCTACGAAGTGCCACTGGAAGCCGTTCTCGCGGTCCACGCCCTTGAAGCGCTTCATGAGGTGATGCGGCGCGCCGTCGAGCAATTGCGCCTTCGCGTTCACGATGTAGCTCAGAAACAGCGGGTCCCACGGGGACTCCGACGGGTTCGTGAGCTTGCGCTTCGTGGGGTGAAACGGCAGCTCGATGGTGAGCGCCTCTTGCTTCGGCATGCCGGGAAAGAGCGACGGGTCGTACGAGTACGCCACGTGATCGACGTCGGCGAGCGTGATGCCGGCTTCCTTGAGGCAGAAGTCGATGGCGTCGTAGGGCAATTGCCACGTCGAGAAAGGCACCGGGCGCTTGGCATGCTTCACGTGGGTGAAGCGCTCGTCCTCGGCGGCGGCGAGCACGACGCCGTCGCGCAGCAACGCAGCGGCGCTGTCGTGATAGACGGCATTGATTCCGAGTGTGTACATGGCGCGAGTCCGGACGTTCAGGAGGTTTTCGGGAACCGGGCCAGCACGGCGGCTTCGCCGGGCCAGCGGGTGGCTTTGACGGGCAGCGGCCCGGTGGTGTCGCGCGGCGCGGGGCGCGAAGCCGAAGCCAGCGACGGAGGGGACGGCGGCGACGGAGGGGAGAGACGCGGCGCCGCGAGCTGCAACGCCGCTTCGGCCACTTCGGCGGCGGGCACGCCGAGCAGGCACGCATGGTGTCCCTCGGGGCAGACGCTGCGATAACACCAGCGGCACGCCACGTCATGGAACAGCACGCGGCTCGGCGTTTGCCATGGCGTGTGCTGCGGATTCGTGAGCGCGTAGAGATCCACCACCGGCGTGCCGAGTGCCGCGGCGATATGCACAGGCCCCGTGTTGTTCGAGACCAGCACGGCGGCGCGTTCCAGCAGCGCCGCAAGCTGGCCGAGCGTGAGCAGGCCCGAGAGATCGCAGAGATAGCGGCGCACGCTTGCGCGCGTGGCGCTCGCCACGCGCTGCACCGTCTCGCGTTCTTCCACGCCGCCCGTGAGCAGAACAGGGCAGCGCAGTTGCGCCGCGATGTGCGAGGCCACTTCGCCGAAACGCTCCGGGGGATACCGACGCGAGGCGCTGCTCGCGCCCGCATGCAGCACGACGCACGGCGTGCCGGCACGCACGCCGTGCGTGGCGAGCAGGGCGTCGAGCGCGTGACGGTCTTCGTCCGCTACGGCGAAGCGCATGCGCGTGTCGGTGGCGGTGGTGGCGGCCGTTGCGCCCACGTGCTCGACCAGCGCGAGTTGCCGCTCCACTTCGTGGCGCACGTGCTGCTGGGGCTCTTTCTCCAGGGCCCAATCCGTAAGCAGGTGGTAGGGGTTTTCACGGCACCAGGCGAGCCGCCGCGGAATGCCCGCGAGGTAGCACATCAGCGCGGCCGGCAACGGGTTCTGGCTATAGACGGTGAAGATCACGGCGGCGTCGAAGCGGCCGGCTTCCAGCGCGCGGCGCATCTGCAGGTCCGTCTGCACGGCGGGCTCGGCCTGGCCGCTCACCCAGGGCGCGTCGTAGCGGATCACTTCGTCCACGTCGGGCAGATACGGCGCCATCTGCGCGCCTGCCGACGACGCCAGCAGCGTGAGCTGCCGCCCCGGCTCGGCCTCGCGCAACGCGCGCATGGCCGGGGTGGTCATGAGCACGTCGCCCAGGTTGTCGAGCCGCACACACAGAATGCGCCGCACCTCCGGCCCCCAGACGGCAGCCGGCCGTGTTGCGGGCGCGAAGGCGTGCGGCGCGGTGGGCAGCACGGAAAACGTGAACGTCTTCGCGCGGTTCATCCCACGCTCCCCAGGCTCAGCCCGCGGTCCGCTACGTCTGCAAGCGGCGCCACGCGTTCCTGGCGGGCGCGTGCTTCCACGATGGTGAGTGCGGCGCCGTAGAGGTCGCGGGTGCGGGCATGCGGCACGCGATGAGGGCCGGGCCGCCACTCGGTTTCGTGGCCGTTGTCGAGCAGGATGGAACGGCACCCCGCGCGATTGCCGGCCTCCACGTCGTCCAGGATGTCGCCCACGAACCAGCTCGAGGCAAGGTCGATGGCGTGCTCGCGCGCGGCACGCAGCAGCATGCCCGGCGCGGGCTTGCGGCAACGGCAGTGGCGCGTGTAGCGCGCGACGATGCCGTCGGGATGATGCGGGCACCAGTACGCGGCCGTGAGTTCGGCGCCGCAGGTGCCGAACATGCGGGCCAGCTGCATCTGCACGCCGCGCAGCGCCGTGAGGGCAAACATGCCGTGCGCCACGCCGGGCTGGTTGCTGACGACGATCAGCTTGAAGCCGTGCGCGGCGAGCAGCGCGAGTGCTTCGCGCGTGCCGCTGGTAAAGCGCATGTGCGACGGATCGACGTTGTACGGCACGTCTTCCAGCAGCGTGCCGTCCTTGTCGAGAAACACCGCCGCGTGGCGCGTATCGAGTCCGTTCACGCGAATGAGCCTCCGCTGGCAGCCTGGGTCATAGCCTGGGCCATCGCCCGAGTGGCCGTTTTGCGCGACGCCCCGACGTGCTCGGCTTCGCCGGGCAGTTCGGCCACGCGGCGGTACACGCGCAGCAGCGCGTCGCTCACGCCGCGCCAGGTGAATTGCGCCTTGGCGCGCGCCATGCCGGCTTCGCCCATGCGCCGCGCGAGCGCCGGGTTGCGCACGAGCGTATGGATACGTGCCGCGAGCGCGTCGGGGTCGCGTGGCGGTACGAGGAAGCCGGTTTCGCCGTCGAGCACGGTGGAGCGGATGCCGCCCACGTCCGCACCGATCACCGGCGTGCCGCAGGCCATCGCCTCCACGGGCGTAATGCCGAACGGCTCGTACCACGGCGTGGTGACGAAGACATCCGCGGCGCTATAGAAGTAGCGCAGTTGCGCGCGTCCGCGCCGGCCCACAAAGGTCGTGCAGTCTTCCACGCCGCATTGGTGCGCAATGCCGCGCAGCCGCGCGATTTCCGGCGTCGCGATTTCGTTGGGCGCATCCGCGTTGCCGCCCACTACGTAGAGGTGCGCGTCCGATTCATAACGCTGGCGCAGCACGCCCATGCCGCGCACCACGTTTTCGATGCCCTTGCGCGGCACGAGCCGTCCCAGTTGCAGCACCGTGAAGCGGTCCTGCGGCCAGCCCAGCGCTTCGCGCGCGGCACGGCGCGATACGGGCCGCAGTTCCGCGGTGTCGAAGCCGCACGGAATCACGTCGATGCGTTGCGGGTCCGCGCCGTAGAGGTCGATCAGGTCGGCCTCGTCCTGCGGGCATTCGGCGATGATCGTGTCCGCCTCGCGCACGAGTTCGTCTTCAATGGCGAAGCGCTCGTCGGGAAAGCCGTCGTCCGCGCCTTGATGCAGGCGGCGCACGCGGCCCAGCGCATGGAACGTCATGACGAGCGGTATGCCGAGCGCGGCCTTTGTCTTCAGCGCGGCGAGGCCTGACATGAAGAAATTCGCGTGCAGCACGTCGTAAGGCCGGCTCTCGCCGCGGCAGAAACCTGTGAGGAAATCGGCGAATTCGCCCATCCACGGCAGCAGTTCTTCCTTCGGCAACTGCATGGGCGGCCCGGCCGGCACGTGTACGACGCGCACGCCGTCCATATTCGAGACGAGCGGCAGCAGGGCACGGTCGCGGCGCGTGAACACGTCGACCTGGTGGCCGGCCTTGTGAAGCTGGCGGGCCACGTGCGCGACGTAGATGTTCTGACCGCCGCTATCGACACCGCCGGCTACGGCGAGCGGAGAAGCGTGTTCACTGATGAGGGCGACTTTCATCGAATCTCCTTCGCGGATGGCTCTCTTGTGTTCGAACGGGACCGGCTTTGAGCGCGCGGGCCGGGCCTTATCGAACCCTTGGACGTTGGGACGTTTGGCTCGGCGCCGCGCGTTTGGAAATCGACGGCCGTGTATGGATAGGGATTCAGCACGGCGTGTGCCCATCGCTGCATGGAGGAAGGCGTGAACGCGGTACGCCTGCATGTCACTGCGAAGTACTACGCAGGCCATCGCCGGTTTGCACCGTGTCTCTCCACCGCGCGAGTTGCGCCGCTGAGCTTCTTACACGCCGCGTGTAAATAAGGAGCGGGCGGTGTACCGGTTTTGTCCGACCGCGAAAACACGCGCGTCCGCCGTGCGCCCGCCATGCCGCGCGAGGACCGGGAGCGCTTCTTGCCCCGCCGCTTGGGTCAGGCAAAGGAGGCGTTTCATGGCTGCTACTGTGGGTGACTTCATCGTCGACCGGCTTTATCACTGGGGCGTGCGCCGCATCTACGGGTATCCCGGCGACGGCATCAACGGCGTGTTCGGCGCGTTGAATCGCGCGGGCGGGAAGATCGAATTCATTCAGGCGCGACACGAAGAAATGGCCGCATTCATGGCCTGCGCGCACGCGAAATTTACCGGCGAACTGGGCGTATGCATCGCCACGTCTGGGCCGGGCGCCGCGCACCTCATCACCGGTCTCTACGACGCGCGCATGGACCACATGCCCGTGCTCGCCCTTACCGGGCAACAGGCGCGCGCCTCGCTGGGCGGGCACTATCAGCAGGAGCTGGATCTGGTGTCGATGTTCAAGGACGTGGCGGGCTCCTACGTGCAACTCGCCACGGTGCCGGGCCAGGTGCGACACCTCGTGGACCGCGCGGTGCGCATCGCGGTGGCCGAGCGGCGCGTGACCGCGCTCGTGCTGCCGAACGATCTGCAGGAATTGCCGTACGAGCCGCCGGGCCGCAAGCACGGAACGGTACATTCGGGCGTGGGCTATTCGCGGCCCAAGGTCGTGCCGCAACAAGACGACCTGCAACGTGCGGCGGATGTGCTCAATGCCGGTAAGAAAGTCGCGATGCTGGTGGGCGCAGGCGCATTGGGCGCCACGGACGAAGTGATCGCCGTGGCGGACCGCCTGGGCGCGGGCGTGGCGAAGGCGCTGCTGGGCAAGGCCGTGTTGCCGGACGAGTTGCCGTGGGTGACGGGCCCCATCGGCCTGCTCGGCACGTTGCCGAGCTACGACATGATGACCGACTGCGACACGCTGCTGATGGTGGGTTCGGGCTTCCCGTACTCCGAGTTCTTGCCGAAAGAAGGTCAGGCGCGCGGCGTGCAGATCGACATCAAGGCCGACATGCTGAGCCTGCGTTACCCGATGGAGGTCAACCTGGTGGGCGACACGGCCGAAACGCTGCGCGCGCTGCTGCCGCTCTTGCACGAGCGCGAAGACACGACGTGGCGCAAGCGCATCGAACGCTGGACCGACTCGTGGTGGAAGACGCTGCACAAGCGCGCGCTGGAACCCGCGAAGTCGGGCCGCGGCGTGAACCCGCAGCGCGCCTTCACCGAGCTTTCGCCGCGCCTGCCCGATCAGGCCATCATCACGAGCGATTCGGGTTCCTGTGCAAACTGGTACGCGCGCGACCTCAAGATTCGCCGCGGCATGATGTGCTCGCTTTCGGGCGGCCTCGCGTCGATGGGCGCCGCCGTGCCCTACGCGATTGCGGCGAAGTTCGCGCATCCGTCGCGGCCCGTCATCGCGCTGGTGGGCGACGGCGCCATGCAGATGAACAACATGGCCGAACTCATCACGGTGGCGAAGTACTGGCAGCAGTGGGCCGACCCGCGCTGGATCTGCATGGTGCTCAACAACGAAGACCTCAACCAGGTCACGTGGGAGCAGCGCGTGATGGAAGGTGACCCGAAGTTCGACGCTTCGCAGCAGGTGCCGAACGTGCCGTATCACCGCTTCGCGGAGCTGATCGGGCTGAAAGGCATTTACGTTTCGGAGCCCGACCAGATCGCGCCCGCATGGGAAGAGGCGCTCGCGTCGAACCGGCCCGTGGTGCTCGAAGTGAAGAGCGACCCCGAGGTGCCGCCGCTGCCGCCGCACGTCACGCTGGAACAGGCGCGCCACTTCGCGCACACGCTGCTGAAGGGCGACCCGCGCGAGGCCAGCGTGATTGCAGGCACGGCGAAGCAGGTGCTGGCCTCGGTGCTGCCGGGGCACAAGGATAACGGCGACAGCTGACGCCGGCGCGGGACGACGGCATGGCGAGCGACAGTACGCGCACCCCTCCTCAGCCGGGCCCCACCCCGGGGCTCGCCGCGGCGGCACAGCGCACGCCCTCGCAGGAGCGCGACCTGCGCCGCCGCATCTTCGTGGACCTGGGGCGCGCCATCTGGCAGTACCGCAACGTCACGCTGGTTTCCGTCGCGCTCATGGTCGCGGCGAAGCTCGCCGCGGTGGGCGTGCCGCTCGTGCTCAAGCGCATCGTGGACGAGGTCAGTCACCCGTCGCCGCTTGCGCTTTTTCCCGTCTTTCTCGTGCTGGCGTACGCGATTTTGCGTTTCGTGAGCGGCGCGCTGAACGAAGTGCGCGACGTGGTGTTCAGCGTGGTGACGCAGCGCACGGTGGCGTCGTTCACGGAGCGCACCTTCGCGCATCTGCATCGGTTGGGCGCACGCTTTCATGCCACGCGCGAGACGGGCGCCGTGGTGCGCGACGTGCAGAAGGGCACGGACGGCATCGGCTATCTGCTCGGCATCGCCATCTTCACGATCGTGCCCACGCTGATCGAAATCGGCTCTGTGATCGCGATCATGATGGCGAGCTATGCCGCGACGTTCACGGCCATCATCGGTATGACGTTCGTGGTCTACGCGATCTATACGGTGATTTTCACGCGGCGGCGGCTCGTGCATCAGCGTGCCGTCAACCGGCTGGAGGCGCAGACAGACAGCCGTTTCGTGGACAGCATGCTCAACTACGACACGGTCAAATACTTCGCTACGGAAGCGCTGGAGACGCGGCGGCTCTCGGGCATTCTGGGCCACTGGATTACGGCGCGCATGGCGAACCAGCGCGCGCTTTCCACGCTGCACATCGGGCAGAGTGCGGTGATTGCGTTCGGCGTGGCTTCTGTGATGCTGCTCGCCGTGCAGTACGTGATGGTGGGGCGCATGAGCGTGGGCGACCTCGTGCTCGTGAACGCGTACATCATCCAGGTGTGTCTGCCGCTCAATTCGCTGGGCTTCGTGTTTCGCGAGACCAACGACGCGATGGTCAACGTGGAGCGCATGTTCGGCATTCTCGCGGCGCAAGGGCGCGTGGGCGAAGACCTGGACGAACCGGGCGCGCAGCCGCTTGCCATACACGCGGGCGAGATCGCCTACGACCACGTGGACTTCGGCTACGACGCGCAGCGCCAGGTGCTGCACGGCATCGATCTCCGCGTGCGGGCCGGAACGTCGATGGCGGTGGTGGGCGGCAGCGGCTCGGGCAAGTCCACGCTCGTGAAGCTGCTGTTCCGGCTGTATCAGCCTACGTCGGGCACGGTGCGTATTGACGGCCAGGATCTGCGCTACGTCACGCAGACCAGCCTGCGTGAAGCGATTGGCATCGTGCCGCAGGACACGGTGCTCTTCAACGACACGATTGCCTACAACATCGCCTACGGCCGGCCCGGCGCCACGCGCGCGGACGTGGTGCGCGCCGCGCGTGCCGCGCAGCTGGACGGCTTCATCGAACGGCTGCCCGATCACTACGACACCCAGGTGGGCGAGCGCGGCGTGCGGCTTTCGGGCGGCGAGCGCCAGCGCATTGCCATTGCGCGCGCCATTCTGAAAGACCCGCGCATCATCGTGTTCGACGAGGCCACCTCGGCGCTCGACACGCGCTCCGAACGCGCCATCCAGCTGGAATTGCAGCGCCTCGCGCAGGGGCGCACGTCCATCACGATTGCGCACCGCCTTTCCACCGTGGTGGATGCGGACACCATTCTCGTGATGGAGCACGGTCATATCGTGGAGCAGGGCACGCACGAGGCACTGCTCGCGCGCGAAGGCGTGTACATGAAGATGTGGTCGCTGCAACAGCAACAGGATGAACTGGAGCGCGCGCAACGCAGGCTCGTGGCGCAGCCCGTGGAACTGGACGAACTGGTGGCCCACGTGGCGGCGATGGTGCGCACCGACGCCGCACGCCAGCGCGCCGACTTCACGACGCTCGTGGCGGAGCCGGGCCTTTTCATTACCGGCGAGCGCGACAAGCTGGCGGGCGTGGTGGCCGAACTGTGCCGCAACGAGCTGACTCACGCGCCGCGCGGCGGCCGGGTGCAACTGCGCGCGGACCACTTCGGCAACGAGGCGTGGCTTACGGTGGTGGGTGCGGGCGATCGGCCCGCGGAGCTTTCGCAGGAGCGCGCGCGGAAGCTGGAAGCCACCATCGTCTCGGCGGGCGGCGGGTTTACGGTGATGCCGGTGCAGACGCGGCTGGCCTACGTGGTCACGTTGCCGTTGCGGCCGGTGGTGGATGTGCCAGTGGTTTCGTCGGTGTCGGCTACCTCGGTTGGTTCGGCGGCTTCGGTCGCTTCGGTTGTGCAGGGCGGTGTGCCGGCTTCGTCTGCTTCATCGGCTTCGTCAGTTTCGACAGCCGTGCCGGGCGTTCCGAGCACGGCGGCGGCACCATCCGTGCCTTCGGGATCGGCCCGGCATTTCGACGCCCAGCCCCTGGAGGGTATTGCGGTACTCGCCATCGACGACCAGGAAGAGACGCGCGACGCACTGGAGGCCATGCTTTCCTCGATGGGCGCGCGCGTGCAGACCGCGCAGGGCGGCGACGATACGCTCGCGATGCTCGAAGGCGAGGACATGGACGCATGGCCCGACGTGCTGGTCTGCGACATCGTGCTCGAACGGGAAGACGGCTTCGACGTGCTGCGCCGCGTGCGCGAACTCGAAGCGCGGCGCGGACTGCGCGCCGGTGCTCGCCTGCCAGCCATCGCGCTAACGGGCTATACGCTCACCGAAGACGGCGCGGTGGAGCCGACCGTGCCGCTTCCCGGTGCCGGGATGGCGGCGCGTACGCAGGGTACGGCGGGGCATGGCGCGGCATCGAATGGCATGGGGTCGAGTGGCATGGTGTCGAACGGCACACGGAATGGCGCATCGAATGGCACGCAGAACGGCACGCCGAATGGCTCGCAGAATGCGCCGCCGAATGGCACGCCGAACGACAACGCCGTCGCTGCCGGCTTCGCGGCGCACCTCACCAAGCCCGTGCCAGCGGATCAGCTCATCGAGGCGATACGGCGCGTCGCACACACCGCACGCCCTGTATCGCATCCCGCGTAGCGTGTCGGCTCAGCACGCATGCAACCCCATTCGAATGAGGCAAAGGGAGGCGGCATATGAATACGCTCGTGGCGTTGTTCGGCGAGGGCCGGAATCTCGACGCGTTGCAGATGGGCATGCGCTCGCTCGTCGTGTTCGTGCTGGCGCTCGTGCTCGTGCGCATTTCGGGCCGTCGCTCGTTCGGCCAGCGCTCGCCGTTCGATTACGTGGTGGGCATTCTGCTGGGCGCCATTCTGAGCCGCGCCGTGGTGGGCGCGTCGCCGTTCGTGCCCACCGCGGTGGCGTCGCTCGTGATCGTGGTGCTGCATCGCGTGCTGGCCTGGCTGTGCGTGCATTCGCGTGCGTTGGAGCGGTTGGTGGTAGGCATCGAGCGCGAGGTGTTCCACCAGGGGCGCTTCGACGAGAAGCAGATGGGCGCGGCGCTCATCACGGAAACCGATATCTACGAGAGCGTGCGGCAGTCGCTCGGCGCACGCGACCTCGCGCGCGTGGAGGCCGCGATCCTGGAACGTAACGGCCAGCTCAGCGTGATTCGAAAGGGCGAAGAGGCGTCGTAGCGCAGACCACGTGCGGCGTCAGGCGCGCCGGTGCTGGGCGGTCGAAGTGCCCGAATGGCTCGGAGCGCCCGGAGTGCCCGAAGCGCCCGAAGCACCCGAAGCGCCCGAAGCACCCG